>NZ_JBVIDR010000003.1:0-558967 GCF_055572275.1 Streptomyces sp. NPDC030798
GGATCCAACAAGGGGGGCCAAGGGGGGGGGGTTTGGGTTCTGGGAAAGGCCCCCCCTTTGGGTTCCAACCTGACCTTTTGGGTCCCCGGGGGGGGGGGAGGGGGGGAACCCCCCCCCCCCCCCCCCCCCCCCCCGGGACACGGCCTGGACGGACCTGGCCCCGCGGTTGTACCGGCAGGCCACCGCCGCCCAGTGGAATCCGCACACCGCGATTCCCTGGGACACCCCCTTCACCCTGCCCGACGACGTCGAGGGCGCCGTGGTCCAGGTGATGACGTACCTGGTGGAGAACGAGCAGGCCGCCCTGGTGGTGCCCGGGCGGCTGCTCACCCAGGTCCACCCGCACTTCCGTGAGGTGCTGCAACTCCTCGCCGTTCAGGCCGCGGACGAGGCCCGGCACGTGGAGGTCTTCATCCGGCGGGCCCTGCTCAGGGGCGGCCGGATGGGGACGTCCTCGGTGGGTGGCCGAGCCTCGCTGGCGACCTTGCGGAGCGAGCCTGACTTTTCCATCGCCTCCTTTCTGCTCTCCGTCCTCGGGGAGGGCAGCTTCCTGAACCTCCTCGCGTTCCTCGAGCGGCACGCACCCGATCCCGTGACCCGCCGGATCAGCCAACTCGTCCGCCGGGACGAGGCGCGGCACGTCGCTTTCGGCCTGGGCCACCTCGAGCACCGCAGTACCGTCGATCCCCGGCTGAGAGCCCGGCTCCGGGCCGCCGTGGAACGCCGTCACGATCTCCTGGTCCACACTGCCGGACTGAACGAGGACGTGTTCGACGCCCTGGTGATCCTTGCGGCGGGCTGCTGGACACCCGGAGGAATCGAGCGTGGCCGGCGCGCCGTGCAACGGCTGAGGGGCGACATGGACGAAGGACGACGCCACCGGCTGTCACGGCTGGGCTTCCCCGACGACGAAGCGGCGGCCCTCTCGGCACTGCACACCCGCAATTTCATGTAAGACCCACCCCGCCCCGCCGCCCTTGCCGGGCCGGACACGCGCGCGCCGGAGCGCGGTGATGCGCGGCTGCTCCGCGGTCGGGCCGAGCACACCGTTGCCAGAACCACACCCGCTCCGGGCCCGCGAAGCCGCAGCCTGCGCTCCGTCGGTGCACCTTTCATCCGGGCTTGAGGTGTCATGTGCCGGAATGCGGCTACAGGGACAGGGTGCTTACCGTCTCGTTGATCAGGCCGCTGCACCGACCGGTGCTGCCGGCTTCTGTCAGGTGCTGTGCTTAGCCCCCTGCTGGCTGTGCTGGCAGCCGTCGCCAACGCCCTGGCCTCGGCGCTGCAGCGCAAGGCTGCCCGTGAGGAGCCGGAGGAGGAGAACCTGAGCCTTCGCCTGATCCTGCACCTGCTGCACCGTCCGGTGTGGTTCGGCGGGATCGCGTCGGTGATCGCGGGATTCCTGCTGCAGGCTGTCGCCCTGGGCAATGGCCAGCTCTCCGTGGTGCAGCCGATTCTCATCCTGGAGCTGCCCGCGGCGCTGATCTTTTCCGGCTTCTTCTTCGGCAGCCGGCTGGGCCGACGTGAGTGGGGAGCGTCGGCGGTCATGGTGGTGGGCCTGGCCGGGCTGCTCATCACGCTGGGACCGAACAGCGGCACGACGTCGTCTGTGGCCTGGTGGGGGTGGGTGATCGGCTGTGGCGCCAACCTGTCACTGATCGCGGCCGGCGTCCTGTGGGGGCGCCGTACGTCGGGGGCGCGACGAGCCGCGGTCCTGGGTGCGACCACCGGCTGCGCCTTCGGAATGACCGCAGCGCTGATGAAGGGGATGACGGACAGCTTTTCCCACGGCCTGCTCAGCGTGTTCACCAGCTGGCAGCTGTGGGCGATGATCATCGTGGGTGCGGGCGCCATGTTCCTCCTGCAGTCGGCGATGAACGCGGGCAGACTCCTGGCCACGCAGCCCGGCCTGACCATGGCGGACCCGGTGGTGGCCATCCTGTGGGGAGTGCTGATCTTCCATGAGGAGGTC
Organism: Streptomyces sp. NPDC030798; assembly: GCF_055572275.1. Taxonomy (NCBI): domain Bacteria; kingdom Bacillati; phylum Actinomycetota; class Actinomycetes; order Kitasatosporales; family Streptomycetaceae; genus Streptomyces; species Streptomyces sp. NPDC030798. The sequence goes on from NZ_JBVIDR010000003.1 coordinate 1,973, forward strand.
CGCGGCGGCCTGTTCATCCTGCTGGCGGTACTGGCCGCCGCGGCCGTGGCGACAGCGGTGATGGTCCTGTCGCGCTCCCCGCTGCTGAGCGGTGAAGGCGGTGGACGAGAAGACGCCGATGCGTCGGGGCGTGAGGAAGCCGCCGGCTCGGGGCCCCGCGGCGGCGCACCGTGAAGCCGCCCTGGCACTCGACGGTCGGGCACGGCCCAGGAAACGGCTCATCACGGCATGCAGCGAGCCGCACCTCGCGACCCTGCGGGAGATCCACGGCGGGACGACGTCCAGGTGGCGGTCGCCGCCCTCAGCACGGGTCTGGGCTGCTGCCCTCTCGTCCGGGTGTCCGCAGGGCGAGGAGCGCGACGTCGTCGTGGCCGGGCGGGTGGACGCGGCGCAGGAGTTGGTCGATGAAGGACGGCAGCGGTCGGTGGGCGAGGGCGGCCGCGTGTTGGCGCAGCCGGTCCAAGCCCTCGTCAAGGGTGTGGCCGGGTGCTTCGACGAGGCCGTCGGTGTACAGCAGGAGGGTGCAACCCGGGGGCAGGAGGACGGTGGCGTCGGGGCGGGGTGCATGGACTCCGGTGCCGAGCAGCATGCCGTGGCCGTCGGTGAGGTAGTGGGCCAGCCCGTCACGGGTGATCAGGAGCGGCGGGGGGTGGCCCGCGTTGGTCCAGGACAGCTGCCACTGCCCGTCACCGGTCTTGGCCACCCGGGCGATGACGAGGGTGGCCATGGCAACGTCCGTGATCGGCATGATCGCCTCATCCAGGCGTTCGACGATCCGACTGGGGGGTTTCTGCTGGGACCAGGCGTATGCGCGGAGCATGTTGCGCAGCTGGGCCATGCCGGCGGCGGCCTCCAGGTCGTGGCCGACGACGTCGCCGATGGCGAGCGCCGTGGCGCCGTCCGGCAGAGTGAAGGCGTCGTACCAGTCGCCGCCGACCTGTGAGGCGTCGGGGGCCGGCTGGTAGCGGACGGTCATCTGCAGGCCGGGCACGCGCGGCATCTGCGGCAGCAGATGGTTCTGCATGGTCTCGGCGATCTTGCGCTGGCGCTGGTAGAGGCGGGCGTTGTCCAGGGCCAGGCCGGCGCGTCGGGCGATGTCCTCCAGCAGCGGCAGGTCGGCAGCGGTGAAATCGCCCGGGTGGTCGGCGCGGCCGAGGGTCAGGACTCCGAGGACGTCGCGGGTGCTCCGCAGGGGTGCCATGGCCGCGGAGCGAATGCCGGTTGCCTCGAACAGGAGGTGCTGCTCGGCCGTGATGCCGGAATCCGGGGCGCACAGGTAGGTGTCGGGGCCTGCCAGGGCGGGGGCGACACCGCGCAGTGCCTTCGACATCGGCATCAGGGACTCCTCGGGCACTGGCGGCATCGGCCCTTGAAGGTCCTCGTGGCGGACCAGCGTGTTGCCGACAGCCTGGACCACGGCGGTGCGCCACACCTCGTCGTGCTCGACGATCAGGTCGATGATCGCCCAGTCCGCCAGGCGTGGCAGGACCAGGGCCGTCAGCCGGCGCAGCGTCTCCTCGACGTCGAGGGTGGAGGTCAGCTGGGTGGTGGTCTCGGCGAGCAGGGCAAGTCGCTCGAAGTCGGTCAGCGTCCCGGATGCCTCTTCCGGACGCGGTCCGGTCTCCGCTTCGTGCCGGCGAGTGTGGAAGACGACGAGCGTGCCTGCGGGTCGGTCGCCGATGTCGTAGGGCGTCATCATCCAGCAGACGGGCAGCAGGGAGCCGTCACCACGGGCGAAGTACGCGTCGCCGCCCTGTGCCGGTCTCCCCGCGTGGAAAGCTTGCCGCATGGCGCACTGTGTCGCGGGCATCGGCTGGCCCTGCGGCCCGCGGTGCAGAAGGTTGTGGGCGTCCTGCCCCACGAGTTCGTCGACGCGGCGGCCCAGCAGGTCAGGGGTGCGGCTGTTGACGGCGACGATGTAGCCCTGCTCGTCCACGACGTAGGCCGGCGCCCCGATGGCCTCCAGTGCCGCGGTGAGACGAGGGCAGGGCTCTGCCGCGGACTGCTTCTGCCGGGTCTGCGTGCTCTCACGTCCCACCATCTCGGCGCCTTCCTCAGGATCTCGCTCTTTACGCTTGGCACCGCTTCTGCGTGCGTACGGGGTGCCCACGACTTCTACCCGTATGCCCCGCTGTCAGAAGGACCAGCGACCCGGCCGCACCCGTGCAGGTTGCGCATCCGCCGCATGGGCTGGACACCCGTGCGCTCCTTCGGTCGCCGTGCAGAGGCAAGCCTCGGACACGAAGCCCGCTCCGGTGGCATTCGGAGGGTCACGGCGGTGAGACGGCGTGGCCTGCACCGTCTCGCGGCAATGCGTGCTGGTCGGCGACGGCGATGGCCAGTTCCCCGGCGGCCGTCGGATGCAGCGGGGCGCGGTCGGTCGGCCCCTGCACATAGGGCTGGTCGCTGCACAGCCCGTGGCCGGTGAAGTCCGGTCGCACCGTCGTGAAGCCCCGGCTCTTCGCTCCCTTCCGCAGGACGTCGTTCAGCGCCGCCAGCCGGGCGCGCAGCACCTGTGCCTTCTGCGCGGTGAGGCCTTCGTCCCGCAGGCACGAGACGTCGGGGCCGAAGGGGTCGTAGTACTGGTTGATCACGATCTTCGGGTGCTGCGGCAGTTGGTCCAGGCGCGTGAGGAGGGTGCGGTAGTCGAGGGTGAAGCGACCGAGCCGTTTCTGGAAGAACGCGGTCGAGGCCTTGTCGTCGCAGGATGGTGCCCTGGCACAGAGCTTGACCAGGTCTGCCCAGCGCACGTCATTGGCGCCGACGCTGACGAGCACGGCAGTGGCGTGGGTCGCTCGCTGGGCCTCGGCGAGCTGTGGGGGTGCCACACTGTCGCCGAGAATCTGCACTCCGAGGATGCCATCGCGGACGGTGGCCCCGGCGCAGGCAAGGTTCAGCACCTTCCGGTGATCGGCGCGGGCGAGGACGCGGGCGTAGGAGTCGGCGCTGCGGTGGCAGGCCGTGTCGAGGGCGTCCGGGTTCCGGAGGGGCCGATTCCCGGTGCCGGCGGCAGTGGAGTCACCGAGGACCACGACCGTCACGTCGGTCAGCGGCGGTCCCTCGGCCTGCGGGACCGCCGCTGTAGGACTGCGGCCCACCAGGTCGGACAGGGACCGTACATGGCGGAGCGTCCGGGGGGTCCGTGCCGCCAGCAGATAGAAGCCGATGGCGTTGGCGGTGAGGGCCAGGGCGACACCGCAGGCCAGCACGGCGAGCGTGCGGCGCAGGGCCAGGCGGCGCAGTCCCGTCCAGGCCAGCAGCACGAGCACGGTCAGTCCGGCGGCCACCGCCGTCTCCCACAGCCCGTAGACCAGCCATCCGCCTGCCAGTTGGTGTCCCACCGTGAGCTTGAGCTGATGATGGTTGCCGGACCGCAGCAACTGCGCTACTTGATCGCTCTCCGTGATGTGCGTCAGTTTCAGGCGAGGACGTATCGGTCCGGGGAAATCAGCCTTGGTCGGCAGGGACTGGCCGAAGAGATCGAGCTCGCCGGGGCCCGACATGCTCCAGCCGGGTGGGACGGCACCCACCTCGACGGTCTGGCCGGCCACGGACACGGTCTGCAGCGGAGTGAGGCGGACCGCCGGCCATATCGCGCCCAGAGCCAGTGCTGAGAGACCGAGTGCATACAGGACTGCGACGCCTGCCCGGCGCCGGCTCCCGCTCGACCGGCCTCGCAGCCATCTCCTCCGTCTGGTCAACCGCGCCTCCTGCGTACCGCGGATTCGGCTGCCCCTGGGCACGGGAGGACCACGTGCCCACCCTGGCACCCCGCCCGTCCGATCACTTCCGGCGGGTCGGCGCTGACGGGACGGCGGGTTCCCGCATGCGTCCGCCATATCCGCGCCACACCGGTACCACCACGGCTGATGCCCGACACTTGGCGACCCCAGCGCCCAGCAGCTCCGCGGCCAGAGCGGCATCGGCGGGTGACGCAACGGCCGCTCACGAGAGGCGCGGCGGCCGTGCCCGTGAAGCAGCGAGCAGTCGACGGCCGTTTCCACTCGGCCGGCGGGAAGACCGGGCGGACGCTCCACCCGCCGCGAAGGCGCCCGCGGCGGCGAAATCCATCCACGCGGCCGTCCGCCACCGTTTACTGCGCAGCGCCAGGCCGGCCATCGTGGCGGCGTGCAGGGCGTCCGGCACGGCTCCACAGCCGGCCGGTATCACTCCCGCAGCCGTGGCGACCCCCTGTACGAGGTGGCGGCCGCCCAGCACCCGTACCACGGTGTCCGCGGCCGTGCTCGTCGGCGTCCGAGGGCAGCGATGGAGCACGGCGCCGGGAGCCACGGTGAGGATGGTTCCCCATGTGATGCGGACAGCGGATACGACGTCCACGGCGAATCACCTCATCCGGGGCTCTGGGAAGGGGAAGCGGACAGGCCGGCCGGCTCGCTGGGGATGGTGGAGCTCGACGGGACGGTGCGACTGTCCAGGATCTCGGCCGTGGCGGCGTCGATCTGGTACATGTGCCTCGGGCCTCCCTGCACCGTGGCGATGGTGACGGACCACACCGTCCGCCGCTCGCTAGTAGGTGGTCCCGACATGCCTACCTCCCGATCCCCGGTGCCTGTGTCTGTGTCTGTGTCTGTGTCTGTGCACGTACCTGAGTACGCAGGTCCGGGCGGTGGGAAACAGGAAGAACGGCGGACGGCGGACGGGGGACGAGGTCCGGGCATGCTCGTCCCGGGCGCACGAGCGCGGCCCGCTCGGCGCCGGGGCGCCCCGGTGACGCGCGCAACGGCGCCTCGGACTCCTCCCCGAGCCGGGCGACGAAGTCGAGGGCGGCCGTGCCCCGCCGCTCCGGGCGGACCTCTCGACCTCGACAGAGCCTGTTCCAAGCCTTGTCCCATCTATCGAAATTCGATAGATTCCCATCGCGATTCGATGGAAGGGTGGGTCATGGGAAGGCTGACAGTGGGTGCGCTGCGCGCCGTGCTCGTGGTGGTGCTCGCCGGCACCGTGTTCGTACAGGTTTTGATGGTGTGGGCGTTGGCCACCGACCCGGAGGACGGGTCGCTCCCGCTGACGCCGCTGCGGGTGTGCACGATCCTGGGCATGGTGGCGGTCCAGGTCGCCGGGGTCTGCGTAGGGCGGCTGGTGACGATGGTGCGACGCGGAACCGTGTTCTCCCACGCCGCCTTCCGCTACGTGGACGGGGTGATCGGCGCGATCGTGGCGGCCGCCCTCACGTGGTTCGCGATCACGGCCCTCAACGCACCCGGCCAGCGGGCCGACCCCGGCGTCACCCTCATCATGGCCGGCATCGGCGTGGCCATCCTGGGAGTCGCGCTCATCGTGCTCCTGCTGCGGATGCTGCTCGCCCAAGCCGTCGCACGCGACGCCGAAGCGGCGCACATGCAGGCCGAGTTGAACGAGGTGATCTGATGCCGATCGCCGTCGACATCGACGTGATGCTGGCCAAGCGGAAGATGTCCGTGGGCGAACTCGCCGACCGCATCGGAATCACACCCGCCAACCTGGCCGTACTCAAGAACGGCCGCGCCAAGGCAGTGCGCTTCACCACGCTCGCCGCACTCTGCGAGGTACTCACATGCCAACCGGGCGACCTGCTGCGTTGGGAACCCGAGAGCGCCGCAGCGGACGACCTCCAGGAGAGCGAATGCGAAAACACCGGCCCGTGACACGGCGCGTTGCGCCGGTAGGGTGGTCCGGTGGATGCGGGGGCAGAGAACGAGATGGTTGCCGTCCCACCGGGGCGGGTGACGCTGTCGGACCGACGGACGCAGAGGAGCTGGACGGTCGAGGTCGCACCGTTCCGGATGGCAGCCGTGCCGGTCACCCAGTTGCTGTACGCACAGGTCACCGGTCGGCAGCCAAGCACTGCCCGCGGCGAGCGGCTGCCGGTTGAGGGCGTTTCATGGTGGGACGCCGTCCGGTTCTGCAACGCGTTGTCCCGCCGTGAGGGGCTGACGCCCGCCTATCACCTCCATGCCGGCGGTGCCGGTGATGAGGCAGTCGAATGGAACGCCTCTGCCGACGGGTACCGGCTGCCGACCGAGGCCGAGTGGGAGCACGCATGCCGCGCGGGCACCACCGGCCCTCGTCATGGCCGGCTTGACGAGATCGCTTGGTACGAGGGCAACTCGGACGGGCACATCCGTCCCGTGGGCATCAAGCAGCCCAACGACTGGGGCCTGCACGACATGCTGGGGAATGTGTGGGACTGGTGCTGGGACATCTACGACGCCGAGGTGTATGGCACCTACCGCGTACTCCGCGGCGGCGGATGGGCCGACGAGCACTGGAGCTGCCGGGCCTCCGTGCGCCGTCGCAGCCACCCGACCTTCCGTATCGACGACGTCGGATTCCGCATCGCGCGCACACCGGCGTTGCGGGCCTGAGGGTGGAACCGGCTAGGACGACGGCTGCCACTCCCGCCTGAGCAGCCCGTAGACCCACGAGTCGGAGACGTCGCCGTTGACGACGCAGTCCTCCCGCAACGTCCCCTCACGCACGAAGCCGAGCTTCTCCAGCACGCGGGCAGAAGCCACATTGCGCGTATCGGCCTCGGCCTGGACGCGATTCAGGTCCAGCGTGTCGAACGCCCACCCGAGCAGAGCGCGCGCGGCCTCGGTGGCGTAGCCGTGGCCCCACGCCGCATCGTCGTAGCAGTAGCCGAGCGACGCGCTGCGGAAGTCCGGATTCCAACGGTTCAGGGTGCACCAGCCGATGAACGCCCCGTCGGAGACACGATCCACGGCCCACCGTACCCCGGTGCCCTCCTGTTCCATCCGCCGGCAAGCAGCGATGAACTGCTCGGCGCGCGAGCGTTCGTTCCAGGGTGGCGAGTCCCAGTACCGAAGGATGTGGGCGCTGCTGTGCAGTGTGAAGAGGTCGTTCGCATCCGCGTCCTCGAAGGCACGCAGTCGAAGACGAGGCGTGCGCAACGAGGGTGTGGGCAGCGACGGCCTCATGTTCCCTCCCCGGTCGGTGGCCGACCCATCAGACCTCCGACGCGAGTCACTCGCAATGGTTTTTCTCAGCGGCGCCACGCGCGAGGCGGCGGCCGACATGGTGTCGGCCGCCGCCCGGCGGAGAGGATGTCATGTTCAGGAGGTGTGGAACGCGACCTCGCGTCAGCGGAGCGCGCTGCCCGCGACCCACTGGTTCCACGGCATGTTCCAGTCACTGAGGCCGTTGTCGGGGGCCAGCATCGTCTTGTCCTGGGAGTTCTTGACGATGACCACGTCGCCGATCATCGAGTTGTCGAAGAACCACGCGGCGGGCTGAGTGCCGTCGCCGCCGCCCTGGACGTCCTTCAGGCCCACGCAGCCGTGGCTGGTGTTGGCGTTGCCGAAGACCGAGTCGGCACCCCAGAAGTTGCCGTGGATGAACGTGCCCGAGTCGGTCAGGCGCATGGCGTGCGGCACGGCCTCGATGTTGTACGCGGGCTTGCCGTCCTTCTCCGTGAGATTGACGCTCGCGCCGTTCATGCGGATGTGCCGGAACTTCTCGGAGATGACCATCTGACCGTTGTACGTCGGATGCTCGGGGCTGCCGGACGAGATCGGGATGGTCTTGAGGATCTTGCCGTCCCGTACCACGGTCATCTGCTTCGTCTCGGCGTCGACCGTGCTGATCTGGCTCCGGCCGATCTTGAACGAAACCGTCTTCTGGACGCCGTGGAGGTTCAGCCTGACGGTGACCGTCGAGCCGGGCTTCCAGTAGTTCTCGGGGCGGAAGTCCAGACGGCCGGCGTTGAACCAGTGACCGACGACCCGCTGGCCGCTGCTGGAGCTGACCTGGATCTCCGACTCCACAGCGGCCTTGTTCCTGATCGCCGTGCCGAAGTTGACCGTCACCGGCATGCCCACGCCCACGGTCGACCCGTTCTCGGGCGAGAGGTGCCCGATGAAGTCGTTGGCCGGGGAGACCGTGGTGATCGTCGCATTCTCGGTGGCGGAGCGGCCCTGGGCATCCTCACCCTCTGCGGCGATCTGGTACTTGGTGGCCCGCTCCAGCGGGCCGTCCGGCTGCCAGGACGTGCCGTCCGCGGAGAAGGTACCCGGAATCTCGGCACCGGTCGCGACGGCGGTCATGGTCACCTTGGTGAGCTTGCCGTTGCTGACGGTGACCGCGACGGGATCGTTGATCGCGACGTTGTGGGCGCCTGGCCGGGGCGTGATCTGTATTCGGGCGTCGGAAGCGTCCTGGGTGGCCGTGCGATCCGCCGGAGCCTGCGTTGCCGAGGGGCTTGCCGTGCCATTGCCGCCGGTGGCGGCATTGCTGGTACCGGCGAGGGCCGTAACTGCGAGCACGCCGCCGAGTACGCCGGCCGAAGCCGCCAGCTTGGTGCGTCGTTTACGCGCCGTAATCAAACGCTTCTCCCTGCCCTTGGTGCCGGAATCTGTGGAGCTGTTGCCTGAGCAGTGCAGCTACCCCTTGAATCACTTATACGCACCGATCGGCCGGAAATGGACAAATTGTGGTGAAGGCCACCTGCTGTCGAGGGACCGGACCGTCGCCTGATCCGGCACTGCGACGCCGAGCGGGACGGCCGGTGGAGCTACTGGTGTTCGACCACGACGCGGGTCTGCCACCCCGCACCCGATCCGCCGCTTCAAGGATGAACGATGTTCTTCGACGAGGCCCGCCTTCAGGGGACGATGTCGTAGGTGTACAGGGCGGAGCTGTCCAGTGTCGTCCGGGGAGTGGCACCCGCGCCCAACGGTGAGATCAGGGGGTCGTCGATCCGGTGGCCCAGCAGGTCCGCCGGTTCCGACATCGTGGGCAGGTAGGTTCGCCCGTGACGGTTCATCCAGCCTTCCCACAGCCGGTCCACGTTGGCGTGATGCAGGAAGAAGACCGGATCGTTCGGTGACGAGGCCGGCGCCATGTCTCCACCGATCCACCGGTGCACCTGATTGTGGAGCCCCGTTCCGGTGAAGCCCTCGAGCCGGCTGCGGAACCCGCGCGAGTTGAAGAGCCAGGGAGCGAAGTCGTAGGTGGCGAGGTCCGGGTCGCCGAACGGTGCCGGCAGCGTGTTGAAGGCGGCCCCGACGTCGAGGGCGTTGGGGAGTGTGGGGGAATCGCTTCCGAAAGAGCGGCGCAAGCCCCTGTCCGTCTGGCGGAGGGTGACGCTCGGGCCCACTTCCAGCCGGACCCGGAAACTGTTCGCGTCGCCGGCGTTGAAGGCGAACGGCCCGTCGGACACCGGATTGCCCTGCCCGCCCATGAAGTCCGGCTTCCAGATCAGCGCGGTCTCCGGGGCGGGCAGCGATCCGTCGATCGACCAGTCCCAATACGGAAGTCCGAAGCCGGAGTCGTTCAGGACGCGTTGGAGGTGCGCCTCCAGGAGGGTCAGCATGAACCGGTGCCACGGCAGGAAGACCGGTCCCCGGTGCGCCGCGTTGCGGATGTTGGAATCCCCGGTCGGGGGGACGGGCGCCATCATCGCCATGAAGTGCCAGATGACAAAGAGGTCATAGGTCCGTACGGGCGCGGGCGGACCGGGAATACCGAATGCGGTGGTCTTGAGCGTCGAGTCCTCCCGCTTGAGGCGCCGGACACCTTCGATGTAGGCGTCCCGAGCGGCAGGAGCGGTGAGGATGTTCTTGCGTACGACGGCCATGTCAGACGCTCCCCTCATGGTGGTGCGGGTGGTGATCCGGGTGGCCTCCGTTGTCGCCGCCGCCACGGCTGCCGCCGCCCGCGAAGTCGTCGGGGAAGTTCTCGATCAGCGCCCGGATGGTGTCCAGCGCGGACAGGAACTCGTAGGTGGGCAGGGCGTGACAGTGGACGTGGCCGTCGTTCGACACCGTGAGAGGAGCGGTGAGCGGCGCACCGTCCACCGTGACCTCGTAGGTCGTCTTGATGACGATGTGGTGCCCCTGGAACTCGTCCTGACGGGTGCTGGTCAGGGGGCCGTGATGATGCGGATGCTGGGGCAACTCCGCCAGGTAGTTTCCCAGGGTAGGGGGATCGGCAGCCGCAGCTAGTTCCTCGGGAGTCACGGGAGTCCTTCCTGAGCAGCAGACGTTCGGGGCCGGCGGTGCGCGGATTTCTCTGCGAGTCTCCGAGCGTCCCGGGCCGGCCGCACGTCGAGTACGGCAAACAGGTGTTCCATGCGCGCACCGCAGCCGGCGGCCGCTGCCACAGTCACGTGTCGTGGACAGGCAGTACGGTTCCGCCTGATCTTGGGGGCGTCAGTCGAGGTTGTTGCCCCAGAGAGACTTGTCGTCGGCCCTCACGCTGGACACGCCGCCGTAGGTTCCCCCGTCGGCGGTGACGAGCGGGGCGGAGAGCTGGTCTTCGAGTAGACCGGGACGGACCCGCAGGATGGTGCTGTCGTGGTCGGTCTTGCCGGGCTTGAACGTCTTCCCGTCGATCGCGGCCTTCAGGTAGTACAGGGCGTACTTGGCGTAGAGATCGGCCGGCTGGGAGACCGTGGCGTCGATCTTGCCGGCGGCGATGTCCCTGAGTTCCTGGGGGATGCCGTCGTTGGAGACGACGTACACGTGCTTCTTGTCCTTCGGGCCGACCAGCAGACCCTCCTTTTTGAGCGTCTGCCGGGTGCCGGCGAGCGCCAAGCTGGACTGCAGGTAGATGCCCTTGACGTCCGGATGGGCGGTCAGGTCCGTCTGCAGCTTCTGTGCGGCAATGGCGCCGTCCCAGTAGGTGGCCTCACCGAACACCCTGATGCCGGGGTAGTGCTTCTTCATGCAGTCGTTGAAGCCCTCGGTGCGGTCGCGGCCGTTGATCGAGGCCAGGTCGCCCTCCAGCATCACGACCTTGCCCTTGCCGCCGAGCTTGGTGCCCAGGTACTGGCACGCCTTCTCACCGAAGGCCCGGTTGTCGGCCCGCACCACTATGAAGACCTTGCCGCTGTCGGGGCGGGTGTCCACCGTGACGACCGGGATCTTCTTCGCCTCGAGCTCCGTCAGCGTCGGAGCGATGGTGGCGGTGTCCTGCGGCGCCATCGCGATTCCCTGGACGCCCTGGCTGATGAACGCCTGCACATTGGCGATGAGCTGCGCGGTGTCGTTCTGCGAGTGGCTGCTCTTGAGATCCAGTCCGTACTCCTTGTTGTACTGCGGGGTGTACTTGATGTACGCCTTCCAGAAGTCGGTGTCGGAGCGCGGGTAGTCGACTCCGACCAGCGACGTGGCGCCGGTACCTACACCACCGCAGGCACTGAGCAGCGTGAGGGCCGACACTGCAGAGACCATGGAGCAGAGGACGGTGGTGAATTTCATCGCAGGCTTTTCCTCACGCCAGTTCCGCGTCGGGATCCCAGGACGAGGCCGGCTTTCGCCGTAATGCCCAGAATGAACAATTTACCGCTCAAGGCGCACGGGGTTCGAGTTCCGGTGGCGGCACACGTTCCCGGACCGCTTCTGAGGCCCTCTGTAGCGATGCGACAACGCTCGGTGCGCGCAGAACCTGGAAGGGGCGCGAGAGCACCGCGCCCGTCCCCCGTTCAGGCGAGCTCGCGCATCCGGCGGACCGGGCTGGCGAGGAGGACCGCCGGGCTGACCACGGAAAGTACGGCCATGAGGGCGAGGGAGGCGCGGGTGCCCCACAGGGTGGCGACGCCTCCCGCGGCCAGCGCGCCGAACGGGATCGCGCCCCAGGAGACGAAGCGGACCGTCGCCATCACGCGCGGCAGCAGTTCCGGCGGTGTGGCGGTCTGCCGGTACGTGCGGGTCACGATGCTCGTCACCACCACGGCCCCGGCGAAGCCGCCATTGCCCAGGGCGAACAGGGCGAGCGCGAGGGAGTGGCCGGCCAGTGGCATCAGCGCCGCGAAGCACGGGGAGACCACCGCAGCCCAGCGCAGCGCCCGGCCGCTGCCCAGGCGTGCGACGATCCGGGGCGTCAGCGCCGCACCGATCAGGGTGCCGAGGCCGTCGGTCGCGATGAGCAGCCCGACGAGGGCGGGCGGCGCGTCGAGGGTGCGGACCAGGAAGACCGGGGTGAGCGCCATGAGGCCGCCGCAGACGAAGTTGACGGCGGTCGCGTCCACCGTGCAGGGGCCGATGACAGGGTGGCGGGTGACGTACCGCCAGCCCTCGCGGATCATCTCGCCCATGCCGCGGCGCGGGCCCTCCTGCGCGGGGTGCGCAACCCGCGGCAGGCTGCCCATGAGCGCGGCCGAGAGGAGGTAGCTCACTGCGTCGACCACGATCGACGTCGCCGCGCCGAGCAGTTGGACCAGCACACCGCCGAGGGACGGGCCGCCGAGTTGGGTTGCCGCCCGGGTGCCCGAGGTGAGGCTGTTGCGGGCGGTGAGCTCCTCCTTGCTGACGATGGAGGGCAGGAAGGTGGAGTTGCCGACGTCGAAGACGACGGACGCCAGGCCGACCACCAGCGCCACGACGATCAGCTGCGGCAGGCTCAGGACGCCGAGCGCGGCAGCCATCGGTACCGAGGCCACGGCAGCGGCCCGGATCAGGTCCATGGCCACCTGCGTGCCGCGCAGCGGCAGACGGTGCACCAGCACTCCCGCCGGGAGGCCGATCAGGAGCCACGAAGCGAAGGAGGCGGCCGTGACCAGGCTGACCTCGAAGGCCGAGGCGTGCAGGACGAGTACGGCGAGCAACGGAAGGGCCACCGCGGTCACGGCGTCGCCGATCCCGCTCACCGTGGACGCTCCCCAGTAGCGCCAGAACGTCGCCGCACGTGACGGGCTGTCCGGCTGCTTCTCCTTCTCTTCCCGCCCCTGCGTCGCTGTCGCCATGCCTACCCCCTGCGAGTGAGTCTCTTTAGGGAACTCACTATACTCATGGATCATGCGGTACACAGAGCTCGGGGATCCGGACTGCGCCATCGCGCAGGCGCTGACGGTGGTCGGCGACCCGTGGACGCTGCTGCTCATCCGCGACGTCGCGGGCGGGACGCACCAGTTCGACGCGCTCCGGGACGGGCTCGGCATCAGCCGCAAGGTGCTGACGGAGCGTCTGAAGTCCCTGGTCGCGGACGGAGTGCTGGAGAAGCGCCTCTACAGCCCGCACCCTCCCCGCTACGAGTACCACCTGACGCCGGCCGGACGCGGCCTGCTGCCCGTGCTCGTCGCCCTCCAGGACTGGGGCGCCCGCCATGTCATGGGCGACGGCGTCCTCTCGGCCACCAGTGAGACCGACTCCGCCGAGACCCGACGCGTGCACGGCCTGGTCGGGCGACGGCTCCCCGAGCTGGAGCTGTCCGGCCCGGGCGGCGTGCGGGTCGACCCGGTCTCCAGGGACCGGGCGTGGACGGTCCTGTACTGCTTCCCCGGGGCCTACGCGCCCGGCGGGCACGACTACCCGCCGGGCTGGGGCGAGATCCCGGGCGCCCGCGGCTGCACGCTCGAATCGTGCACCTATCGCGATCGGATGGCGGCCTTCGCGGAGCGCGACGTGGCAGTGCACGGAGTCAGCACCCAACGCCCCGACCAGCTCGCCGCCTTCGCGGAGCACGAGCGCATCGCGTTCCCGCTGCTGTCCGACGCCGACCTGCAACTGGCCGCGGCACTGCGGCTCCCCACCTTCCGTGCAGCGGGTGTGGACAGGCTCAAGCGGCTCACCCTCGTCCTTGACTCGTCCCGCACGGTGCGCGGCACGCTGTACCCGCTCAACGACCCGGCGGGTTCCGTCGACGACGCCCTGGCGCTCGTCGACTCGCTGGCCGGGGCGTGACAGACGTATCGGCCCGCCGTGCGGACCTCAGCGCGCCTGCCGGGCAGGAAGGTGATCACCGCCCGCAGCGCCGTCACTGTGTGCCTGCCTTTCTTCACTCGCTTTTCCCGCTTCGATGAGCTGGGTATTTGTGTTATTCAGGAGGTGTGCGCAAGGGATCTCGGGCTTGATCGCATGGACTCGGGAATGTTTTCCGGCGCATGCCGGAGTCAGCGGGTTGAGTGAGCTGAATGGACCCCACACCCTCGTCTTCCTCTGCTTCGCCGTTCGACATGGTCAGCGGCGCACTGGGGCATTACATCCCCAGGGAGGGAAGGACGGGGTCCGCGGGTTCGGCGGGCTCGGGTTCCGCCGCTTCGCCGGGCGGCCGCCATGCCTGTCGGCCAGGGGGTTCGGGCCGGGAGACCGGTGGTCAGGAGCAGATTCTGGGTGCCGTGAACCTCGACCGGGAGTTGCGGATCACCAGCTGGAATCTGGACGCTCCTCCTTTCGAAGGGGTGAGTGTCGCGCCGGGGGACGCCTTCGCCGGTCTTCTGCCGCCCGAGGACGTACCGACGGTCACGCAGCGGTTGCGGCAGGTCGTCGAGACCCGGGAGGCGCATGTCGCACGGGTGCAGCGGCTGCGGCGGGACGACGGGAGCGAGCTGGTGGTCTCGATGAGCATCCTGCCGGCCGCGCCACCCCAGGAGGGGCTGACGGTCTCCCTGATCGCCATGGCCAGGCGGCTGCACCTGTACGCGTCGGCGGCCGCGATCGGGATGTCCCTGGACATCGGCGAGACCGCGCAGTCCCTGGCGCAGTCCCTGCTGGCCTGGGGGGACGTGGCCGCCGTGGATCTCGATTTCGCCGTATGGACGGGAGAGGCCGTCACCGAGCAGGCCCACGAGCGCATCCGGCTGCGGCGGGCGGCCCTGGTGCCGGGCCGGGCCTGGCCCGAGGGATACCTGACGGTCGGGGACAACCTTCCCCGCGAGGCGAGCCGGCTGCTGGCCGGTGCGGTCGCGCGCGACGACGTGCCCCGGGCCATCGTCCTTCCCGACCGTGAGGCGATCGAGCGGGCACTCGGCGATCCGAAGCTGGTGCGCGCTCTGGTGCCCGGCGACCGGCCGGTGAGTGTGGCCTGCATACCGCTGGTCGTCGAAGGACCGGACAACGCGCCAGGGCCCATGGTGCTGGGCGTGACGGAGGTCTGGCGGCGGCCGGAGCGCGTCTTCCGCGACAGCGAGCTGCTCGACCTGCAGGAACTCGTGGCCAAGACCGCCCGGCACGTGGACCTGGCCCGCCAGCACCAGCGTGAGCACGCGCAAGTCCTCGCGCTGCAGCGCCGGCTGCTGCCGCAGGCCGGCGGCGAGACCATCGAGGTCGCCAGCGTCTACCAGCCCACCGCCCCCGACAGCGCGGGGGTCGGCGGCGACTGGGTGAACAGCTTCCCGCTGCCGGGTGACCGCACCGCGCTGGTGGTCGGTGACGTGGTGGGACATGGCCTGGGAGCCGCTGCTGCCATGGGCCAGCTGAGCATGGAAGCCCGCGCGCTGCTGTCGGCGGGGCTGGGCCCCGGGGAGGTGCTGGAGCGTCTGGACGAGACGGTCACGCTCCTGGACGACACCGACGCGGGCTTGGCGGCCGGCTACAGCGCGCTGGGCTCGACGTGCTGCATCGCGGTCTACGACCCGGTCGACCACCGAGTGGTGATGTCCAACGCCGGCCATCTGCCCCCGGTCCTCGTCGAACCCGACGGATCCGCCAGGACGATCATGGCGCCCCCTCATCCGGGCCTGGGAGCCGAGTTCGCCGTGCGCGATCCGTTCGACGTGTACGACTTCGCCGCGCCGCCCGGCTCGCTGCTCGCCCTCTACACCGACGGCCTGGTGGAGGATCCGGGGGCGCCGATCGACGACGGCATACGCCGGCTGACGGAGGTCGTGCGCGAGGTGCATCCCTGGGACGACCTGCAGCAGGCCGCGCGCCGCGTGGCCACCGCCCTGGCCCCGCCGGGCCGCCTGCGCGACGACGTCACCCTGCTGCTCGCCCGGATGGCGGGACGCAGCAGCCGGGACAGCGCGACCTGGCAGCTGCCCGCCCGCGACGACGCCGCCGCCCGCGGCCGCGCCCTCGCCCTCCCGCTGCTGCGGCGATGGGACATCGGCGACCAGGCCCGCGAGAGTGCGTTGCTGGTGATCAGCGAACTGGTCACCAATGCCGTCCGGTTCGGCACCGGGCCCGTCACGGTGCGGCTGGTGAGGGCCGGCGGCCGCCTGTCGTGCGAGGTCGCCGACACCGGCAATGGCCGCCCCCGCCTGCGCCGCGGTGAACTGCTCGACGACAGCGGGCGCGGTCTGCATGTCGTGCACAAGCTCACCGCACGCTGGGGCGTGCGCTGGACCGAGGTCGGCAAGGCCGTCTGGGCGGAACTGGAGACATAGCGCGTCTGCGGGGCCAGGGGCGGGCTTCGGCTACAGCCACTCCCCCTCGACCGCCGTCGCGGTCAGCCCGGGCGCGGCCGCGTACAGCACGGTGCGGCTGCCCGTCTTCTGACCGGCGTCGCATGCGCGCCGCAGGATGTCGAGCACGGCGGCGCCGCCGCGGTTGCCGGTCGTGTAGCTGTCCCGGCTGTAGGCGAGAAGTCCCGACGGCCACCCCTCGGGCATCGTCTGCTCCATGTACTCCAGCACCCGCGTCCCGCCCGGATGCGCGAGCAGCAGATCGGGATGCCACGCCTGTCCCTCGTCCTGGTGGCGCACGCGCAACCACTCCCACATGGCGGCAACCGTCGTCTGCACGGCCCGCGGCCCGCGGCGGTCCATCACGAAATGCGTGCCGTCGGCCCGGGTGTCCAGCCGGTGCAGGTCCGCGGTGCCGGGCAGTGTCTGGTGCCAGGCAGCGTCGAGCCGCAGGACCGACTCGGTCCTGGGGCGGCCCGTGACCACCGCGGCGACGGCGGTGTCCGCGAACAGCAGCCGTACGATCAGGGATTCCAGGGTGTCGTCGGCGGGCTGGTAGGTGGTGCTCAGCGCCTCGGATATCACGACCAGCACCACCCGGCCGGGGTCCGCGGCGACCAGATCGGCCGCCAGCGCCAGCGACCGGGTGCCGGCGATGCAGGCCCACTGGGTGGCCGGCAGCAGCAGCACGCCGCGGCGCAGCGGAAGGTGGTTGAACAGCGACAGGTCCAGCCCCGGCAGCGCCGGGGTGGTGGAGTGACTGGTGATCAGACAGTCGACGTCGGTGCAGTCCAGTCCGGCGATGTGGAGAGCCCTACGCGCTGCGCGCTCCCCGTACGCCTGCACGGCCGCCCAAGCCGGAGCGGTGCGCTCCTGGACGGTCTGCGGCGCCGGTATCGCCTCCAGGACGGCGATGACGCGGTCCACCTCCCGGTCGGTGAACCCGCCGCGGGTGAGTGCCTCACGAGCCGGGCCGGGGCCCGGAGTTCGCAGGCCGCTGCCGCTGCTGGGCGCGACGGCCGTCTCCAGCGGCAGCATCCACCCGCGGGAGACTATGCCCGTGCTCGCGGCGATGCCGTCCATGCGCGGGAGCCAGGGCGCCCGCGGATGACGGCTTCGTACCTCCGCCAGGATCTGGGCTGTCTCCACGGCGTGTTCGCCGTGCACCACGGCCGGAGGACAGAGATAGGCGCCCATGGTACGCACCTTCTTCCACAACCCATGGAACGACGCGAAGTGGTCGAAACCTGCCCATATCGGCAGACCGATGCCAACTTGCGGCCATCGCACTCTACTTCGCATTCGACCGTTCTTGGGCTGTTTCAGAAGATGAGCGCGACAAGGCAGTTGTGAAAGTCGGTGGAAGGGTGATGGCGACGGGCGGAAGGGCGCACGAAGACCGGCACCGCGATCATGACCTCGATGGTGATCGTCTCGGCCGCTGTTCTCGGCGAACGCGGGGCGGCTCGCCAATCCAAAAGGGCGCCGTTCGCGTATCGGAAGGAGAGAGAGTCGCGCGAGACGATGGAAGGAAAGGTGTGTCCACCATGCGAGCACCAGGCGCGAGGCGTCTCGCCGTGGCGTCCACCGTCGGCATTCTGATGGCCGGCGGCACCGCGATCGGCGCAGCAGGCACGGCCACGGCCGCCCCTGCCGTGCACCCTCGAGTGACCACCGATCGGTGCTTCGGCCACGACGACTGGCGTTGCTTCGTCCACGGCGGGTTCCGTTTCGACCACCGTGGGTCCTGCTTCAACCACTCCAGGTTCTGTTTCGACCACCGCTTCGACAACGGAGGTGTCGTGATCATTGTGCTCCGGTAGCGGTTGCCGCCGTCACACCAGGGGCGCGCCCGCAACGGGCGCGCCCCTCCTCGAGCGCGGGCCGCGGGCGCGAGCCCGCTTCGCCGGAGCCCGGGCACTCAGGGCCTCCAGCAGGAGGTCCACCGCCTCCTCGAAGGAGCTTTCCGCCATGGCAGGCAACTCCGGTCGTACCGCGGTGAGCGCGGGGTACGCCGCCGGGTCCAGACCCTGGTAGACGTCCCTCCATGCGCGGTGATCGGCCTCGCGCTGCTGACGCGGCAGGGCGTGGAAGGCCGCGTCGGTGGCCGCGTGGCTGAGGACGGTGTCGATGAAGGCCAGGTAGAGCCGCGCGGCACGGGAGGGCTCGAAGCCGGCCGAGAGCAGCAGGCCGATTCCCGTTTCCACGGCCTGCATCTCATGTCTGCGGCGTGTCACCCGGTGCGCTGCCATGGCGGCCGCCCGGGGATGGGCGAGGTAGCCGGCGCGGACCCGCAGGGCCATCTCGCGCAGGGAGGCCACCCAGTCGTCCCCGGGCACGAACCCGGCCATCGCGTCGCCGATGATCCGGTCGGCGATGGCGAGCACCAGGTCGTCGGTGCCGTGGAAGTAGCGGTAGAGAGCGGTCGGGTCGCAGCCCAGTGCCGTGCCCAGGCGGCGCACGCTGAGTGCTTCGGGGCCGTGCTCGCCGATCAGCCGCAGAGCGGTCTCCACGATGAGGTCCTCGGAGAGCAGGACCCCGGAGCGGGTGGGGCGCCGGCGTCTGCGCTCCTGGGGGACGCGGGTGGACATGCGCGGATTCCTCTCGTGTCGGACTTCCGCGTGCGGGTGCCGTCAGTGAACGCCCCCGGGTGCCTTACGTCAACAGGATTGACGCAATGCTGACGTCGGCTGTTCCATCGCATTCCCGCGCGGCTCTTCCCGTCCCCGCCCCTCTCGAGGAGCCCTTCATGTCGTCCGCACCGCCCCCGTCCCCGTCCTCGCCACCGGACCCGTCCGCCGGGCGGCGCCCCGCTCTGCGCCGTTCCCTCGGTGTCGTCGACGGTGTCGCGCTCGCCGCGTCCAGCACCGCGGCCACCACCAGCATCGCCATCGGCATGGGCACGATCGCGTCGATCGTGGGCCTGCAGGCCCCGGCGCTGCTGATCCTGGCGTTCTTGCCGGTGCTCGGCATCGCCACCGCCTATGCCCGCCTCAACCGCTCGGAGCCCAACTGCGGAAACGGCTATGTGTGGGTCGGTAAGTCCCTGGGGCCCTGGCCCGGGTTTCTGACCGGCTGGGTCACCCTGGTCGGCTCGCTCATCTTCTGCGCCTACACCAGCGCGATCATGGGGTCGGTCGTCCTGACCTTCGCCAACAAGGCCGGGCTGTCCCGCGTTGCCGGCCTCGCCCTGGATCCGGCGTCCACGGGTGTGAGCACGGCCGTCGGGCTGGTGATTCTGCTCGCCCTCGCCGCCCTGGCGGTGACGGGGATGCGGGCGGCCACCCGGTTCCAGTTCGCGCTGCTGGTCTTCGAGTACGCGGTTCTGCTGACCTTCTGCGGCTGGGCGCTGGTCACCGGTCACCAGGCCTTCTCCCTGTCCTGGTTCAACCCCTTCGAGATCTCCGACGGCACCGCCTTCGCCCAGGGGATGGTTCTGGCGGTGTTCTTCTTCTGGGGCTGGGACGCGGCGTTCAGCGTCACCGAGGAGACCAAGAGCCCCGGTGACTCCGCACGGGGAGGTTTCATCGCCCTGCTGGCCATGCTCGGCCTGTTCCTCTTCGCGTCGGTCGCCTTCCAGCGGGAGATGAGCCTGGCGGAACTGGTGCGCAACGGCCCCCAGGCCCTCCCCCACCTCGGGCGGAAGCTGGCCGGCGAACCCTGGGCCACCCTGCCCCTGGTCGCGCTGATGTTCTCCGCGGTCGCCTCCGTGCAGGCCACCCTGATCCCCACGGCGCGCGGGCTGCTCGCGATGGGCCGCGACCGCACCATGGGGCCGCTGTGGACCCGGATCCACCCGCGGTACGGAACTCCCGCCGCCGGCACCGTCGTCGTGATGTCGATCGCCGCCGTGATCGCCCTGCTCGCCGTCGCGATTCCCAGGCTGAGCGACATGCTGCTGGCCGCGGTCAACGCGAGCGGGCTGATAGTCGCCCTCTACTACGGGCTCACCGCGCTCGCCTGCGCGGTGCGGTTCCGCTCGGCGCTTCGTGCCGGGGCGCGCGAGGCGCTCCTCGCGGTCGGCGTGCCCGCCGCGTCCGGCCTGGCCCTGCTGGGCCTCGGTGGCTACCTCGGATACTCCTACCTGACCATGAGTGATCACTTCGCCCTGAGCCCGGACAACGGCTGGTTCATGTTCTCGCTGCCCGCTGTGATCGTCCTCGCCGGCCTCGGCATGGCCGCCGTCGCCAAGTACGTCCGGCACGCGCCGTACTTCACGACGGGCCGCGGCACCGACGCCGAGGCCCTCACCCTCCCGATGGACCGCACGGCGGTCTGACCTCCCAGGAGTTCTCATCCCCATGTCACACCCCACGGCCGCGGGCAGCGCCGACCTCGTCCTGACCGGCGGCCCCGTGCACACCGTCGATCCCGCCCGCAGCCGCGCCACCGCCGTGGCCGTGCGCGGCGGGCGGATCGCGGCCGTCGGCCACGACGAGGTGCACGAGCTGATCGGGCCGCGCACCGAGGTCGTCGACCTCGCCGGGAAGCTGCTGCTCCCCGGGTTCCAGGACGCCCACGTCCACCCGCAGGGCGCGGGCCTCGAACTCGGCCTGTGTCACCTCGCCGACACGGTCGACCCGGCCGAGTACCTGCGCAGGATCAGGGCCTACGCCGACGAGCACCCGGACGTCGAGTGGATCACCGGCGGCGGCTGGTCCTTGGAGGCGTTCCCCGGCGGCACCCCCACCGCCGCCGCGCTCGACGCGATCGTCCCCGACCGTCCCGTCTTCCTGCCCAACCGCGACCACCACGGCGCCTGGGTCAACAGCCGGGCCCTGCTGCGCGCCGGCATCGACGCCCGCACCCCCGATCCCACCGACGGCCGGATCGAACGCGACGCCGAGGGCAACCCCACCGGCATGCTCCAGGAGGGCGCGGTCCACCTCGTGGGCCGGCTCGTGCCGCAGCCCACGCCCGAGGAACAGCTCGCCGCCCTGCTGCGCGCCCAGGCCGTGCTGCACTCCCACGGCGTCACGGCCTGGCAGGACGCCATCGTCGGCACGTACGCCAACATGACCGACCCGGCGCCCACCTACCACGCGGCCCTCGAGCGGGGTCTGCTCACCGCCCGGGTGGTCGGCGCGCTGTGGTGGGACCGCGAGCGCGGCGCCGAGCAGATCCCCGAACTCGCTGCGCGCCGAAAGGAGTTGAGCCGGGGCCGGTTCCGCGCCACGACCGTGAAGATCATGCAGGACGGCATCGCCGAGAACCACACCGCAGCGATGCTCGACCCGTACCTGACCGGTTGCGGCTGCGCCTCGGCCAACAGCGGCATCAGCTTCGTCGAGCCCGGAGAGCTGCGCAAGTACGTCACCGAACTCGACGCGCTCGGCTTCCAGGTCCACTTCCACGCGCTCGGCGACCGCGCGGTGCGCGAGGCTTTGGACGCCGTGGAGTCGGCCCGTACGGCCAACGGGTGGCGCGACACCCGGCACCATCTGGCGCACCTGCAGGTCGTCCACCCCGAGGACGTCCCCCGCTTCCGCGCGCTCGGCGCGAGCGCCAACCTGCAGATGCTGTGGGCCGCGCACGAACCGCAGATGGACGAACTGACCCTGCCCGTCCTCGGCCCCGAACGCGGCGCACGGCAGTACCCCTTCGGCGACCTTCTGCGCACCGGCGCGACCCTGGCCGCCGGCAGCGACTGGCCGGTCAGCAGCCCCGACCCGCTCCAGGCCCTCCATGTCGCCGTCAACCGGATCGCGCCCGACGCTCCCGGGGCAACCCCTGCCTTCCTCCCCGAGCAGCGCCTGGACCTGGGCACCGCCGTCGCGGCGTACACGGCGGGCAGCGCCCATGTGAACCACCTCGACGGCATCACCGGCAGCATCACCGTCGGCAAGTCGGCCGATCTCGTCGTCCTCGACCGGGACCCGTTCGCGGGCCCGCCCGAGGAGATCGCCGCCACCCGCGTCCTGCAGACCTTCGTCGAAGGACGGCGCGTCCACGCCGCCGACGACGCCTGACCCCGCTCACCAGGGCATGCAGGTGATCAGAGAGGCCTCAGACGGGTGTGCAGGAGGCAGAACTCGTTGCCCTCCGGATCGGCCAGGACGTGCCAGTTCTCGGCGCCGGTCTGGCCGACGTCGGCCGGCCTGGCGCCGAGCGCGAGCAGCCGCTCCAACTCGGCGTCCTGGTCCCGGTCGGTGGCGTTGACGTCGATGTGCAGGCGGAGCTTGCCCGGCCGCGGGTCGCTGCCGGGGCTGAGGACGAGAGTGGGCTGCGGGCCGCCGAAGCCGGTGCCGGGCGGCCCGATCTCGATGCTTCCGTCGTCCTCCCGTCCCAGTTCGACGTACCCGAGGACCTCGCACCAGAACACGGCGAGCCGCTCGGGGTCGGCGCAGTCGAGGACCAGCTCACTGATGCGGCATGCCATGCCCGGCAGTGTACGAAAGACAGGGGGAGTCGGTCGTGGCGGCCGGGCACCCCCGGCATCGCGCCGCCGGCGGTGCCCTCGGGCAAGGGCGTGGCTACAAGGCCAGCCAGGCCGCCTGGTCGGTGCCGAGCAGGCCGTCCTCGAGGGGGCCGCTGGCGAGCAGGACCGAGGCGTGAGCGGGCAGCGGGTGCGGGCCGGCCGAGAGGTTGACGACGCACGCGAAGCCCGGGTCGCGGTGGAACACCAGGACCCCCTCGGCGGCCTCCTGCCAGGTCAGGGTGCCTTCGCCCAGCGCCGGGTGCTCGCGGCGCAGGCGCAGGGCGCTGCGGTAGAGCTCCAGCATCGAGGAGGGGTTGCCGGTCTGCGCCTCGACGCTCAGCTCGCCCCACGCGGCCGGCTGCGGCAGCCAGGGCGCGGTGGCCGCGGCGGGCGGGCTGAAGCCGTACGGTGCGCTCTGCCCGGACCAGGGGATGGGGACGCGGCAGCCGTCGCGGCCGCGGTCGGTGTGGCCCGAGCGTTCCCAGACGGGGTCCTGGAGCACGTCCTCGGGCAGGTCCTCCACCTCCGGCAGGCCCAGTTCCTCGCCCTGGTAGATGTAGGCGCCGCCGGGCAGGGCGAGCATGAGCAGGGCGGCGGCGCGGGCGCGCCGGGTGCCCAGTTCCAGGTCGGCGGGGCCGTCGGGGCGGTAGGGCTCGTTGGCGGTCCAGCGCCTCACCGCCCGGCGGCCGTAGCGGCTCACATGGCGCATCACGTCGTGGTTGGACAGCACCCAGGTGGCGGGTGCGCCCACCGCGCCCAGCATGGCCAGCGAGTCGTCGATCACCGCGCGCAGGTCCTTCGCGTCCCAACTCGACATCAGGAAGTCGAAGTTGAACGCGGTGTGCAGGCCGTCCGCGCGGACGTAGGCGGCGAGCCGCTCGGGGGTGTCCGCCCAGGCCTCGGCGACGAACGACCGGTCGCCGGGGAACTCGTCGGCCACCTTGCGCCAGGCGCGGTAGATGTCGTGGACCTCGTCCCGGTCCCAGTGGGGGTGGTCGACGTGCTGCCGGGGGGCCGTGCCGCCGGACTCCCGCGCGGTCAGCGGACCCAGCACCGCGGGGTCCTGGCGGGGCGGCAGGTCGGGCAGTTCGGGGTGCTTGACGAGTCCGTGGGCGACGTCGATGCGGAAGCCGTCCACGCCCCGGCTGAACCAGAAGCGCAGGACCGACTCGAACTCCGCGCGGACCTCGGGATGCTCCCAGTTGAGGTCGGGCTGCTGCGGTGCGAAGAGGTGGAGGTACCACTCGCCGTCGGGCAGCCGGGTCCAGGCCGGCCCGCCGAAGCAGGACACCCAGTCGTTGGGCGGCCGGTCACCGTCGGGTCCCCGGCCGGGCCGGAAGACGTACCGCTCGCGCTCCGGGCTGCCGGGGCCGGCGGCCAAGGCGGCCCGGAACCAGGCGTGCTGGTCGGAGGTGTGGTTCGGCACGATGTCGGGGACGACCCGGATGCCGTGCCGGTGCGCCTCCTCGATGAGCTGCTCGGCCTCGGCCACGGTGCCGAACAGCGGGTCGATCTGGCGGTAGTCGGCGACGTCGTAACCGTGGTCCGCCATCGGCGACTTGTACCACGGGTTGATCCAGATGGCATCGACGCCCAGCGCTGCGAGGTACGGCAGCCGGGAGCGGATGCCGGCGATGTCGCCGACGCCGTCACCGTCTGCGTCGGCGAAGCTGCGGATGTAGACCTGGTAGATGACGGCGCTGCGCCACCACGGTGCGGTGCGGGGCATGGTGTGGAGTGGGTCCTTCGTGAGGTGAGTGCGGTGTCTACTTGGCTGCGCCGGCGGTGAGTCCGGCGACGATGCGGCGCTGGAAGAGCAGCACCATGACCACCAGGGGCACGGTGACCAGGACGCCCGCGGCCATCTGGCTGCCGAACGGGGTCTCGAACTGGGTCGCGCCGGAGAACTTGGAGATGGCCACCGGTGCCGTCTGCATCGTGGACTTGTTCGTCATCGACAGGGCGATGAGGAACTCGTTCCAGGCGGCGATGAACGTGATGATGGCGGTGGTGAAGATGCCCGGTGCGGCGAGCGGGACGATGATCCTGCGGAAGGCCTGGCCCCGGCTGCAGCCGTCGATCATGGCGGCGTGCTCCAGTTCGTCCGGCATCTGCCGGAAGAACGTGGTCAGGTTCCACACGGCCAGCGGCAGCGCGAACGACATGCTGGGCACGATCATCGCCTGGTAGGTGTTGATCCAGCCGATGTCCGTGAACAGCTTCAGCAGCGGCACCACGATCGACACCACCGGGAACATGGAGGTGGCGATGATCAGGGTGAGGATCAGGCGCTTGAAGCGGAACTCCAGCCGGGCCATCGCATAGGCGGTGAACGTGGCCAGCAGCAGCGCCAGGGCGGTGGTGACGCCCGCGACGACGAGGCTGTTGAGCAGGGCGCGGGTGAAACCCTGCGAGGGGTCGAACACCGCGCGGTAGTTCTCGAACGACACCGGGGCCGGCAGGAGTGAGGTGTCGAAGATGTCGGAGGTGCGCCGGAGGCTGGAGACGACCATCCAGTAGAACGGTGCCAGGCAGTAGGCCACCACCGCCGCCACGCCCGCGTAGAGCAGGCCGCTTCGCCATGTCGCCTTGCGCGTCATGCCGTCACCTCCGCGCGCCGGCGGATCCTCGAGCGCCGTGTTCCGCGGGGGGTGCGGCGGCCGCGATCGCCGACCAGGTCCGCGCCCAGCAGCCGGACGAAGGCGAGCGCGATGAGCAGGACGTAGAGGAAGAGGAGCACCGCGTAGGCGGAGGCGGGTCCGAAGCGGACGTTGGAGGCCTCGTTCTGCGCCAGCATCGACAGGGTCTCCACCGAGTTCTTCTGCGCGCCGACGAGGATGTAGGGCAGGTCGAACATCCGCAGCGCGTCCAGGCACCGGAACAGCACCGCCACCAGCAGCGCCGGCTTCACCAGCGGCAGCGTGATGTGCCAGAACCGGCGCAGGGCTCCGGCTCCGTCGATGCGGGCCGCCTCGTAGACCTCCTGCGGGATCACCTGCAGGCCGGCCAGGACCAGCAGTCCGATGAAGGGCGCGGTCTTCCACACCTCGGCGACGATGACCGCGACCTTGGCGTGGAAGCCTTCGGTGGTCCACAGGATCTGGCGGCCGAGCAGGGCGTTGGCGATGCCGTTGCTGTTGAAGATCCACCGCCACAGCAGGCCGGAGATGGCCGTGGGAACCGCCCAGGGGATGAGGATGCCGGCCCGCACGAGGGCTCTTCCGCGGAACGCCTGGTGCATGATCAGTGCCATCGCCGTCCCGATCACCGTCTCCAGGGCCACCGTGACGACGGTGAAGAACGTGGTGTTCCAGAAGGCGTTGAAGAACCGGTCGCCGGCCTCGCCGAAGACGGCGGCGTAGTTGTGCAGGCCCACGAACGGCTCGGTGGTGCGGATGAAACCGGTGCTGGGGTCCAGTCCCTTGGGCCCGTACAGTGACTCCCGCAGCGCCATCAGCGTCGGATAGAGCACGACGACGGTCAGGACGAGGAGGGTCGGGGAGACCAGCAGCGCCGCCATGCGGGCCGAGCCGGCGGTCGCCCGGGTGCGGGTGCGCCGGCGCGGGTTGTCCGGCGCGGAGGGGCCCGGGCTGCCGCTGCCTCGTTCGCGCAGTGGGGTGCCGGGCGGGAGGGTCGTATCGGCCATGGCGCCGCTCCTCACTGCGCCGTCAGCTTCTGCAGGGTGCTCTGCAGGTCCTTCAGTGCCTGGGAGCTGCTCTTGCTGCCGGTCAGGGCGGCGTACGCCTCCTGCTGGATCGCGGAGGTGACGTCGCCGTAGCCCACCACCCGCGGGCGGGGAACGGCGTGCAGGATGGACTGCTTCAGGACCGGCAGGTAGGGATACTGCTTGACCAGTGAGGGCTCGTCGTACAGCCGGGTGTACGGCGGGGCGAGGGAGGCGTCCTTCAGGAACGTGCTCGCGCTGTCCTCGCCGCTGAAGAACTTCATGAAGTCCAGGGCCGTGGCCTTGTTCTTCGCGAAGGAGGACAGGGCGAGGTTGTGGCCGCCCAGGCTGGAGGAGCCGGGGCCGTTCAGACCGGGCAGCGGGGCGACCGCGTACTTGCCCGCGACCTTGCTCTTTGCGGCCAGCGCGTACATGTAGGGCCAGTTGCGCAGGAAGACCAGCTTGCCCGACTGGAACGCCTGGCGCCCGTCCTCCTCCTGGTAGGTGATGGCCTCCTTGGGGATGGTGCCGTCCTTGACGGCGCCGGCGAGGAAGTCGAGGCCCTTCTTCGCCGCGGGGGTGTCGACGTCCGGCTTGCCGCTCGCGTCGGTGACGACGCCGCCCGCGGAGTCCACGGCCTCGGCGAAGTTGACGGTCAGGCCCTCGTACTTCTGGAACTGGCCGGCGTAGCAGGACATGTCCTTGGCCTCGGGGAGCTTCTTGACCTTGGCGCAGTCGGCCGTCATCCGGGCCCAGGTGGCCGGCGGGCCGGTGATGCCGGCCTTCTTCAGCAGGTCGCTGCGGTAGTACAGCAGTCCGCCGTCCGAGCTGGCCGGCGCCGCGTACAGGCCGCCGCGGTACTTGGCGGTCTCCACCACGGGTCCCAGCATCTTCTGCAGCGGGAACTGCCGCTCGGGCAGGCGGTCGATCCACTGGTGGGCGGCGAACTCCGACGTCCACACGACGTCCAGGGAGAGCACGGTGTAGGCGTCGGACTTCGTCTCCGCGTTCTGGATCATCTGCTGCCGCTGCGAGTCCGCGTCCGTCGGCAGCTGAACGAAGGTGACCTTCTCCTTGGGGTGCAGCTTGTTCCAGCGGTCGATGACCTTCTGCACGACGCCGGAGGTGTCCTTGCCGGCCACGTAGGTGATGGGGCCACGGCCCTCGAAGGACGTGCTCCCGGCCTGCTGTCCGGGGCCGCTGTCCCCGGAGGAGCCGCAGGCGGTGAGCAGCAGGCCGGCGGCGACGAGCGTCGCCGCGCACGGGAGGGCTCTGGTGGTCCGTGTCTTCACTGTCTCTCTCCTGGTCGTGCGAAACCGAAGGCGCGCCGGGGCGCCGGTGGTGAGACTGTGCTGTCACGGCACTTCGCTGCGGACATGCGCAGGTCGGGGCATCGAGTCGAGGATGCGCGGTGGCGGCTTCCGACCGGCCGGGACAACGCTTGCACGCTAGGAGTGCACCTGGGTGAAGTCAATCCGTAACTTGCCGGTAGCTCGAACAAAACTAGGTGCGACGCGCAGCTTGTTTACCGCCCAAGCGGGGCATATGGGTGCAGGTTCGTCAGTTGCACGCGCCGAGACAGCGCTGTCCCGAGATGGCGATGGGAGGCGCGGGGCTGTGCTAACTTCCCGCTCATGTCACCCGCTCAACGGCACCCCACGATGGCCGACGTCGCCGAACGGGCCGGCGTCTCGACGTCCACCGTCTCCCGCACCCTGCGCGGCCTGCCCACCGTCGCGCCGGACGTGCGCGCCCGGGTCGAACAGGCCGCCCGCGAGCTGAACTTCGCGGTCTCCCGCCAGGCCGCGAGCCTCGTCACGGGAAGGACCGGCGTCGTGGCGGTACTCGTGCCGACGCTCAACTCGTGGTTCATGGGCTCGGCGCTCTCCAGCCTGGGCCCCCTGCTGCGGGCGGCGGGACGGGAGTTGAACGTCTACGTCATCCCGGACATGGCCGAGCGCACCGCGTTCTTCGAGCGCCTCCCGGCCCGCCGGAACGCGGACGCGCTGCTGGTCTTCGGCTTCGACCTCACCGACGAGGAGACCGCGCGGCTGGACGATCTGGGGATGCCGGTCATCTACGTCAGCCAGCACGCCGAGGGCCGGCCGAGCGTGTACGTCGACGACGTGGCCGGGGCACTGATGGCCACCCGGCACCTGCTCAACCTCGGGCACCGGCGGATCGCGTTCGCGCCGACCGTGGGCGCCAGCGGGTTCAGCTTCAGCTCGCGCGAACGCCTCCTCGGCTACCAGCAGGCCCTCACCGAGGCGGGCCTCCCCCTCGACGACGAACTGGTCGTCACCATGGCCCTCGACGACAGGCGCGACCTTCTCGCGGGGATCGGGCAGCTGCTGAGCCTGCGGGAGCCGCCCACCGCTCTCTTCGCCGAACAGGACGAGCTCGCCGTCGCCGTCATCCACACTCTGCGCCAGGCCCGGATCCAGGTGCCCGAGCAGCTCTCCGTCATCGGCTTCGACGACCACCAGATCGCCGAATGGTTCGACCTCACCACCATCGCCCAGTCACCCTCCGACATGGGCCGAGTGGCCGGCGAACTGGCCCTGAAGCTCCTCGACGACTCCGAGACGGACCGCACCCGGCACGTCGTCCTGCCCGTCCGCCTCATCCCCCGTGCCACCACCACGCCCCCGGCCCCACCGCAGGACGAAGGAGCGCAGCCGTAGGCTACAGTCACCTCATTACTTGAGTACCTGAAATTTCCAGGTTCTCAAGCAGCCCGGCATCCTCCCCTCCCGAAGGCACCCACGTGAACACCTCGGACCTCCCCCAGCCCGTACCGGTCGACCACCGAGCCGCCGTCGCGGCGGAGACCGCCCGGTTCGTCGCCACCGTCAGGAACGCCGACCTCACGACCCCGGTGCCCGGCTGCCCCGGGTGGACGCTGGCCGACCTGATCCAGCACACCGGCAGCGTCCAGCGCTGGTTCTCCACCCTGCTGCACGCGCGCATCCAGGAGCCACCGCGCAGCCGCGACGTGGACCTGCGGCTCCCGGACAGCCCCGCGGGCTTGCCCGACTGGCTGGCCGAGAGCGCGAGCGTGGCCGCGGACGCCTTCGCCGCCACCGACCCGGACCTGCCCCTGTGGGCCTGGGGCGTCGACCAGCACGCCCGCTTCTGGGCGCGCAGGATGCTCTTCGAGACGCTGGTGCACCGGGCCGACGCCGACCTGGCGCTCGGCCGGCGGCCCGAGATCGAGCGCCCCCTCGCCGTCGACGGGATCGACGAGTTCCTCGTCAACCTGCCCCGCGCCGGCTTCTTCGCGCCCAAGGTCGCCCACCTGCGCGGCCCCGACCGGACCCTGCGCTTCCGGGCCACCGACGGCGACGGCGACTGGCTCGTCCGGCTGCGGTCCGACGGCTTCGGCCTCGTTGCCGCGCCCGAGGCGGCCGGCGACGCCGACGCCACCGTCCGGGGAAGCGCGGCGGACCTGCTGCTCCTGCTCTACGGGCGGCTGCGGCGCGAGGCGGAGGTCTTCTCGCGGGAGGGGGACGAGGAACTGCTGGAGCTCTGGTTCGCCAACTCCGCGTTCTGATCCCACCCGTCCGTCCCGCCCGCCCCGCCGGAGACGGCGGCGGAACATGCCGCCGACCGGAGCAATCGCCGGTGCGCCGCGCCCCGGCGCAGCAGGCTGGACCCCGTCGAGGTCGGGTGACAGGAGACCGGTGTGCGAAGGCCGCGCAAGCCGAACCGTCAGGCGCGTCGTTCGCCCGCACGCCGCGCCCGCCGGACCGGGACGGCGGTGCCGGCGGGCGGGAGCGTCGGATGAGGCACCGGCGTGCGAGCGGCGAGTTGGAGGCCGGGACGGCGGTGGGGCTGCGGCTGTCCGCTCCCCCGGCGTGGCTGCGCCGGCTGCCGGTCCTGTACGTGGCGGGCGTGCTGGTGCTGGAACCCCTCACACCCGTCGACTGGCCGGTCAGCTTCCTGCTGATCGCGGTGCCGCTGGTGGCGGCCTTCGCCCACGGCCCCGTCCTGGTGGGCGCCGCCACCGTGTTCGCCGTCGTCTTCGAAGGGGTGCTGGCCGGCACCCCGTGCTGTGCCGGCCGGTCGGTCGGCTATCTGTGGGACCGGCACTACGTGGCGTCGTACATCTGTACGGCACTGGTGGGTGGCCTCGGCGCCGTCCTCGCCGCACACCGCATCCGGCGGGAACGCACGCTCGCCGACGTCCGCTTCGTCGCGGAGGTCGCGCAGCGCGTCCTGCTGCGGCCGGCCCCGCACCGGATCGGCAGCCTGCTGCTGGAGAGCCTGTATCTCTCCGCCGCCGCGGAGGCGCGCATCGGCGGCGACCTCTACGAGGCGGTGCCGACGGCCTACGGGGTGCGGCTGCTCATCGGCGACGTCCGCGGCAAGGGCCTGCTCGCGGTGGAGACCGCCGCCGCGCTGCTCGGCGCGTTCCGTGAGGCCGCCCACGACGAAGCCGACCTGGCCGCGCTGGCGGGCCGGGTGGAGACGAGCATGAGCCGCAGGGCCACCCAGCTCGGCGGGAGCGAACTGGGCGAACGGTTCGTCACCGCGGTCTTCGCCGAGGTGTCCGCCGACCGGCGGCTCGTCCGCGTCGTCAACTGCGGCCACCCTCCCCCGGTCCTCATCCGCCCCGGCGAGGTGCGGGAGCTGGACAGCGGGCGCTCGGCCCCGCCGCTGAACCTCGGCATGCTCGTCGACGACCCGTACCACGTCGACGTCTATCCCTTCCTGCCCGGAGACCAGCTCCTGCTGTACACGGACGGCATCACCGAGACCCGCGACCCCGGCGGCTCGTTCTACCCCCTGCTCCAGCGGCTGCGCTCCTGGGGGCCGCTGCCGCCCCGGGAGCTGCTGGCGCGGCTGCACGACGATCTGCTGGCCTTCAGCCGCAGTGGACTGCAGGACGACACGGCCGCGCTGGCCGCCTGTCTGCTCGCCGACGGACCCTCGCCGGCCGAGACCCGCTGACGCCGGGCGGGCATCGGGCGGCGGGTCCGGGAGGCGGTCGGACGGTAGCCTGCTCGTGAGGGCAGTCATGGCCGATGACGTACACATCCGGCTGCTCGGCGGCTTCGCCGTGGCGGTTCAGGACCGCGCGGTGCCCGCCGGGGCGTGGCGGCTGCGCAAGGCCCGGAGCCTGCTGAAGCTGCTGTGCCTCGCACCGGGCCGCCGGATGCACCGGGAGCGGCTCTACGACCTGCTGTGGCCGGACCTCGACCGGGCGGCCGCCGCCAACAACTTGCACCAGGTGCTGCACGCCGTGCGGCGCGCGCTGGCCTCGGCGGGCACGCCCGGCGAGGTCGTCGTGCTCCGCGACGACATGGTGCTGCTCGGGCCCGACGGTGGGGTGCGCACCGATCTCGACGCGTTCGAGGACGCGGCGCGGCGGGCGTCGGACGGCGGCGGGAGTGCCGACTACCGGGCCGCGCTGGCGCTGGCCGCGCCCGGGCTGCTGCCCGAGGACCGGTACGAGCCCTGGGCCGCCGAGGCGCAGGAGGCGCTTCGGGTGCGGCGCACGGCCCTCCTGCTGGGGCTCGGCGAGACGCTGGAGCGCGAGCACCACGCGGACGAGGCGGCCGGAGTGCTGCGGGAACTGATCGCCCAGGACCCGCTGCACGAGCCCGCCACCCGGGCGCTGATGCGGGTGCTGGCCGAGGCCGGGCGGCGCCGGGAGGCACTGGCCGTCTACGAAGGGTTGCGGGACGCGCTCGGGCGGGACAGCGGCGCCGACCCGGATCCGCAGACGCGCCGTCTCTTCCGTGTGCTGCTGGCCGACTCGGTCGAGGCACCCGAGCCGCGGCCGGCGGTCCCGCGGCACGGTCTGCCGGCCCCGGCGACGGCGCTGATCGGCCGGGAGCGGGACGTGGCCGAGGTGGAGGGGCTGCTCGGGCGGAGCCGGCTGCTCACCCTCACCGGCGCCGGCGGCTGCGGCAAGACCCGGCTCGCGCTGGCCGTGGCCCACCGCCGGGGCGACGGCCACCGGGACGGGGCGTGGTTCGTGCCCCTCGCCGGGCTGGCGGAGCCGCACCTGGTGCCGGAGGCGGTGGCCGCGGCGCTCGGGCTGCACCTGCCGCCGTCCGGCGGTGCCCGCGAGGCGCTGATCGCCCAGCTCGGCGGCCGGGAGTTGCTGCTGGTGCTGGACAACTGCGAGCACCTGATCGACGCGTGCGCCGCGCTGGCCTCCGAGGTGCTGGCCCGCTGTCCGGGCGTGCTGCTGCTCGCCACCAGCCGGGAGCCGTTGCGCAGCTACGGGGAGCGGACCTACCGGGTGCCCTCGCTCGGCCTGCCGGATCCGCGCCGGCTGCCGCCCCTGGCGGAGCTGGGCCGCTTTCCTTCGGTGCGGTTGTTCGTGGAGCGGGCCGCCGACGCGGCCCCGGGATTCCGGCTGACCGCGCAGAACGCGGCGGCGGTGGCGCAGATCTGCTTCCGGCTCGACGGGATGCCGCTGGCCCTGGAGCTGGCGGCGGCCCGGGTCACGGTGCTGGCGCCGCGTCAGATCGCCGAACGCCTCGACGACGCGCCGGCCCTGCTGGGCCGGGGCAGCCGGCACGGCGCGACCCGGCAGGAGACGCTGCTGGCCACCCTGGAGTGGAGTCACCGGCTGCTCGACGAGGAGGAACGGCGCGTCTTCCGGCGGCTGGCGGTGTTCGCCGGCGGGTTCTCGCTGGCCGCGGCGGAGGAGGTGTGCGAGGACGGCACGGACGGCAGCCCGGTGCTCGACGTGCTCGGCCGGCTCGTCGACAAGTCGCTGGTGGGGGTGGAGCCCCGGGAGGACGAGGTCCGTTACCGGCTGCTGGAGACGATCCGGCAGTACGCCACGGACCGTCTGCGGGCCGCCGGGGAACTGGCGGGCACGGAGGCGCGGCACCGGCGTTTCTACGTGGCGCTCGCCGAGGCCCGGGACCGCGAGGCGCCGACCGGGGTCTCGGGGGCGGCCTCGCTGGAGCTGGAGGCCGATTACGACAACCTCCGGGCCGCCCTGCGCTCCTGCCTGCGCCATGAGCCGGACGGCGCGCTGCGGCTGGCCGTGGCGCTGCGGTCGTTCTGGCCGGAGCGGGGGCGGCTGGCCGAGGGCCGGCGGTGGCTGGAGGACACGCTCGCCGCGGCTCCGGAGCCGACCCCGCAGCGGGCCCGGGCGCTCATGGCGCGGGCCGTACTGGCGATCCGGCTCGGGGACGGCTCGCCGCTGGAGGACATCGCGGAGCAGATCGTCGGGATCCAGCAGCGCAGCGAGGACCCGGCGGCCCTCGCGTACGCCCACTGCCAGCAGGCGATCCTGCTGTGGATGCGCGGCACCTGGGAGAGCGCCGCCGGCGCCCTGGACCGGGCCCGCGCCCTGGCCCGCGAGGTGCACGCCCCCGCGGCGCTCGCCGTCGCCGCCCACCTGGAGGGCGTCTGGGCCGTCTGCCGGGGCGACGGCCGGGCGGCCGAAGCGGCCTGCGCGGAGTGTCTGCGGCTGCTGGCCGGCGTCGAGGCGGGAAACGGGCCGTTCTTCCCCGTCCTGACGCCGGGTTACACGGTCGAGGAGGGCGAGGCGGTGTCCCTGTTCTTCGAGGAGACGGTGCTCGCCGGCCGCACGGTCGGCCCGGCCCGGGCACGCGGCTACGCCCTGGTGAATCTGGCGTGGGCGCACCGCCTCGACGGTGACCTCACCGCCGCCGTGGCGGCGGCCGCAGACGGTGCCGAGCGCTTCCGGGCGCTCGGCGACCCGCACGGGGAATCCCTGGCCCTGAACACCCTCGGCAACATCCACCGCAGCCGGGGCGACCTGGACGCGGCCCGGACGTGCCTCGATGCGGCGCTGGCCATCAGGCGGGCACTCGGTGACCGCCGGGAGGAGGGCGTCTCTCTCGGCTGCCTCGGCCTGCTGCGGCTGGCCGGAGGGGACACCGACGGGGCGCGGGCGACGCTCGCCGGTGTCCTCGCCCGCTTCGAGGAGATCGACGACATCCCCGGCGCCGTCAACGGCGTGCTGCACCTGGGGCTCGTGGCCCGGGCCGCCGGGGACCCGGCGCGGGCCCGGAGCCTGCTGGCCGACGCCCAGCGCCTGGATCAGGTCGCCGGGTCGCCCGCCGCCTCGGGCTGGGTCGCCCTCATGCGGGCGCGGCTGCTGTGGGAGGCGGGCGACCGGCGGGCGGCCGGGGCGGCCGCCGCCCGGGCCGGTGAGCTGTTCCGGCGCCTCGGCGACCTGCGCGGCCCGGCCGTGCTGCGGCGCACGGTGCCCCTCGACAGCCCCGGCAAAGCCGCCGCTGAGTGAGTGCTAAGAGGCGCCGCCTAGCGTCCTGGACGTCGGAGCACGCACTCACACCAAGGAGCCGACCATGTCGATCGACACGGCACGGGGCGTCCTGGGGGACGCCACCATCGCCGAACTGGAGGCCGGGCTGCGCGGCAGCGTCGTACGTCCCGGTGACGACGGCTACGACGAGGCCCGCGCGGTCTGGAACGCGGCGCACGACAGGCATCCGGCCCTCGTCGTGCGCTGCGCCGGCACCGCGGACGTGGTCCGCGCCGTCGAGTTCGCCCGCAGCCAGGACCTGCTGGTCGCGGTGCGCGGCGGCGCCCACAGCATCGCCGGATTCTCGACCTGCGACGACGGCATAGTGATCGACCTGTCGCCCATGAAGGGCGCCCTCGTCGATCCGGTTGCGCGCCGGGTGGTCGCCCAGGCCGGCCTGACGTGGGCCGACCTCGACCACGAGACGCAGGCCTTCGGTCTCGCGGTGACCGGTGGCCTGGTGTCCTCGACGGGTATCGCCGGTTTCACGCTCGGCGGCGGGGTGGGCTGGCTGCTGCGGCGGCACGGCCTGGCCTCCGACAACCTGACCGCGGCCGAGGTCGTGACGGCGGACGGCCGGGTGGTGCGCGCGGACGACCGGCAGCACGCCGAGCTGTTCTGGGCGCTGCGGGGAGGCGGCGGCAACTTCGGGGTGGTGACGTCGTTCGAGTACCGGCTGCACCCGGTCGGGCCGCAGATCCTCGGGGGTTTGATCGTGTATCCGCTGGAGCAGGCCCGGCAGGTGGTCACCGGCTGGCGGGAGCTGACCGGGCGGATGCCCGACGAGATGACGACGCTCGTCAGCCTCACGACGGCCCCTCCCCTGCCGTTCCTGCCGCCGGATGTCCACGGCACGCGGGTCGTGGTGCTGGCCGGCATGTACGCGGGTGACCCGGCGGCCGGGGAGGAGGCCGTCGCGCCGCTGCGCACGCTGGGGACGCCGCTGGCCGATCTGATGGGGCCGATGCCGTACACGGCCATGCAGTCGCTGCTCGACCCGCTGTGGACGGCCGGCGCGCACAACTACTTCACGTCGGCGTTCATCGAGCCGTCCGACGCCGCGCTGGACGCCGTCCTCAGGCAGCACCGGGCGACCCCGACGCCGTTCAGCGAGGTGCATCTGCACCAGCTGGGCGGTGCGTTCGCCCGGGTGCCGGCCGGGGCCACGGCGTTCAGCCAGCGCACGCCGCGCGTGCTGTGCAACGTGATCGCGCGCTCCCCGGATGCGGCGGGCTTCGACGCCCACGTGGCCTGGGCCCGCGGGGCCCGCGAGGAGATCGCGCGGCACGGCCGCGGGGCGATGTACGTCAACTTCACCGGTGACGCGGCCGAGGACAAGGTGCGTGCGTCCTACCCCGACGCGGTGCACGAGCGGCTGGTCCGGGTCAAGGACGCCTACGATCCGACGAACCTGTTCCGGCTCAACCAGAACATCCGGCCCTCGGCCGCGGTGTGAGCGAGGTGAGCGGAGGTCCGGGTACGCGTGCGTGCCCGGACCCCTGGCTCAGGCGGCGAGTGCGTGACCGGGGTGCAGGACGACCTTGGTGTAGCCCTCGATGCGCTTGTCGAACTTCTCGTACGCCTGGGGTGCCTGTTCCAGCGGAAGCTCGTGGGAGACCACGAAGCTGGGCTTGGCCCGCCCGGCGATGATCATGTCGCGCAACTGGCGGTTGTACCGCTTGACGTTGCACTGGCCGGTGCCCATCTGCTGACCCTTCTCGAACATCCGGCCGATGGAGACCAGCAGTTGGCCGTGCTTGGCGTGCTCGTCGGGGCCGCCCGGGTCGGACGGCACGTACAGGCCCGGTACACCGAGCTTGCCGGTGGGGCGTACCGTCTCCACGAGCGTGTTGAGGACGACTGCGGGTTCCTCGTGGCTCGTGTCCTGGTGGGACTGCGCCTGGTAGCCCACGGCGTCCACGCCCTTGTCGGTGCCCTCGCCGTTCGTCTTCTCCTTGATCTGCTCGGCCGGGTCGCCCTGGGTGAAGTCGATCGGGATGGCCCCGATCTCCTCCGCCTTGGCCAGCCGCTCCGGCACCCGGTCCACCGAGAACACCTTGGACGCGCCGCGCAGGAGCGCCGAGTAGGCGGCCATCAGGCCGACCGGTCCGGCGCCGAAGACGGCCACGGACTCACCGGGCGTCACCTCCGCCAGCTCGCAGCCGTGGTACCCGGTCGGGAAGATGTCGGCGAGCAGCACGAAGTCGGTCTCGAACTCCTCTCCTTGTGGCAGTTTCAGGCAGTTGAAGTCGGCGTACGGCACGCGTATCCGCTCCGCCTGGCCACCGAGGAAGGGGCCCATGGCCACGTATCCGTAGGCTCCGCCGGCGAATCCGGGGTTCACCGTGAGGCAGAAGCCCGTCTTGCCGGCCAGGCAGTTCTTGCAGAATCCGCAGGCGACGTTGAACGGCATCACGACCCGGTCGCCCTCGGAGAGGGCGGTCACGCCGTCTCCGACCTCCTCGATGATGCCGAGGTTCTCGTGGCCGAACACGATGCCCGCCTCGGCGGCCGTACGGCCCTCGTACATGTGCAGGTCGGATCCGCAGATCGCGGTCGACGTGACGCGTACGATCACGTCGTTCGGGTGCTGTATCTGCGGATCGTCGACGTCCCTCACCGTGACGCTGAAGGGCTTTTCATAAACGACGGCTTTCACCTGTGTCACCTCCGCGGCGAGCGCTGGATGACGGCGGCGAGGGAGAACGGCGGCCGGGGGACGCACAGCAGGGATCCGGGCCCTGCGACTGTGCCGTGGCCCGACGTGCGATCGCTTCACCGCCGGTACTTCCAGGTAACGCCCCTGCGGCAGGGACCGCAACCCACGTCGGCGCGGCGGTCCGCGGCCGCGCGATGTCACCGCGCCAGGGCGTCGAACAGCACGGCGGGATCGGGTTCGGGGCGGCGGTCCAGAGTCTGTTCGGCCCAGATCACCTTGCCCTGCGCCGCGTAGCGGGTGCCCCAGCGCTGTGCGAACCGGGAGACCAGGAACAGGCCGCGGCCGCCCTCGTCGGTGGTGGCGGCGCGCCGGAGCCGGGGTGAGGTGTTGCTGCCGTCCGACACCTCGCAGACCAGGGTGCGCCCGTGCAGGATCCTGACCCGCACGGGCGGTGCGCCGTAGCGGATGGCATTGGTGAGGAGCTCGCTGAGGATCAGCTCGGTGGTGAACGCCGTGTCCTGCAGTCCCCATTCGTCCAGCCGGCCGCTCACCTCCGCCCGCACCCGGGAGACGGCGCGCACGTCGGACGGCACGTCCCAGACCGCGACATGGGAGGGGTCCAGCAGCCGGGTGCGGGCGACCAGGAGTGCCACGTCGTCGCTGGGGTGCGCGGGCAGCATCCGCTCCACCAGGGCGCGGCAGGTCTCCTCCGGTGTCCGCCCCGCCTGGGCGAGGGCCGAGCGGAGCGCCTCCAGGCCCTCGTCGATGTCCCGTCCGCGGTCCTCGACGAGACCGTCGGTGAACAGGACGAGCCGGCTGCCCTCCGGCAGGTCCAGTTCACCGGCCTCGAAGGGGTGCCCGCCGACGCCGAGGGGCGGCGAGAGGGGGAGGTCGGGGAAGGTGACCCGGCCCCGGTCGTCCACCACGGCAGGGGCGACGTGCCCGGCGCGGGAGATTGTGCAGCGCCCCCCGACCGGGTCGTAGACGGCGTAGAGGCAGGTGGCGCCGGTGAGCGGGGCGCGGTCGTCGTCGGCGCTCGCGGTGTGGCTGTCGAGGCGGTTGACCATCTCGTCGAGGTGGCCGAGCAGTTCGTCGGGGGCCAGGTCCAGGGAGGAGAAGTTCAGCACGGCGGTGCGCAGCCGTCCCATGGTCACGGCGGCGTGCAGCCCGTGTCCCACGATGTCGCCGACGACGAGGGCCACCCGGAAGCCGGGCAGCGGGATGACGTCGAACCAGTCGCCGCCGACGCCGGACTGCGCGGGCAGGTAGCGGGAGGCGATCTCCAGGACGTCCTGGTCCGGCAGGTCGACGGGCAGCAGGCTGCGCTGCAGGGTGTCGGCCATGGCGTGTTCGCGCGCGTACCGGCGGGCGTTGTCGATGGCGACGGCGGCCCGGGCGACCAGTTCCTCGGCCACCGCGACGTCCTCCTCCTCGAAGCGCCGGGAGCCGGAGCCGCGCCAGAAGTTGACCATGCCGAGGACGATGCCCCGGGCGCGCAGCGGGACGGTGATGAGCGAGTGGATGCCGAATCCCAGGGCCCGCTCCGCGCCCTCGGGGTCGTGGGCCCGCCAGTCCTCGGCGGTGTGCAGGTCGGGCACCAGGACGGCCTTGCCGCGGTTCAGGGCGGCCACCATCGGGGTGTCGGCGACGACGAAACGGATCAGGTCGCCGACCGGTTGCAGCGGGTGCCCCGCCCGCACCTCGCGCAGCGCCGTGCGGCGCATCCGGTGCACGGCGCCCGTGGGTTCCTCGCCGCGCAGCACGGCGTCGAGGAGTTCCACGGTGACGAAGTCCGCCATGCGCGGGACGGCCACCTCGGACAGTTCCTCGGCGGTGCGCCGGACGTCGAGGGTGGTGCCGATGCGCATGCCGGCCTCGTACAGGTACGACAGACGGCCCCGCGCCACCTCGGCCTGGCCGGACAGGGCCGTCAGTTCCGTGGTGTCGCGGACGGTGGCGACCAGGCCCTGTTCTCCGCCGTAGGGCGCGGTGAGCCGGGTGTTCACCGCCACCAGTCGGTCGCCGACCGGGATCACCTGGTCGGAGGCGGCCCGGCCGGAGTCCAGCAGCCGGGTCAGGCCGCGCCCCAGCCCCAGGTCGCTCACGTGCCGCTGGTCGGCGTCCTCGGGCAGGGCCAGCAGGCGGCGTGCCTCGTCGTTGGCGAGCAGCAGGTGCCCGTCGCCGCCGACGATCAGGACGCCCTCGCGCACGGCGTGCAGGACGGCGTCGTGGTGCTCGTACATCCGGGTCATCTCGGCCGGGCCGAGTCCGTGGGTCTGGCGCAGCAGCCGTCGGCTGACCAGGGCCGTGCCGCCGGTCGCGAGGGCGAGGGCCGCCGAGGCGGCGCCGATCAGCATCGGCAGTTGCCGGTTCAGCAGGTGGCCCAGGGTCGCGAACTGGATCCCTGTGGTGACGATGCCGACCACGCGCCGGCTGGAGTCCATCACGGGGACGACCGCGCGGACGGCGTTGGTGGGCTTGCCGTGGAAGGTCTGGGTGAACGCCTCGCCCGCGGCGGCCCGGCCGACGTCCTCGGCCCGGGTGCCGATGAGCGCGGGGACGGGGTCGGTCAGGCGCACGCCGTGGGTGTCCAGGACGGTGACGAAGTCGACGCCGGAGCCGCGCCGCGCCCGCTCCGCCGCCGGCTGCAGATGGGCCGTCGGGTGCGGTGAGCGCAGCGCGAGCGCGGTGCCGGGGGCGTGGGCGAAGGCCTCGGCGGCGGCCAGGGACCGGTTGCGGGCGTTGTGCTCGGCGTCGTAGCGGCCCTGGACCACCAACGCGGCGGCGGCGACCGCGACGAGCACGAGCATGATGAGGGCCTGCAGCAGGAAGACCTGTGCGGCGAGGGTGCGGACGCTCAGGGGACGCGCCAGGCGTCCCGGTGCCGGCCGGGGGCCGGGGCGGGACGACGGTCCGGAGGACCACCGTGTGCCGGGCGGCGCCGCTCTCCCCCAGGGCCAGCGGGAACGTCCGCTCATGACCCTTTTGTAACACTGTGGCTCCGCGCTCGGCGACCGCTGCCGTTCCGGGGCGCCGGCGGGCCGGTGGATCAGTTCCGCACGGGCCGGGGCCGCAGGAGCAGCAGGGCGATGTCGTCGTTGCGGGGGCCGTACCGTCCGGCGTGCTCGACGAGGGCGTCGTCGAGGCCGTCGAGATCCCTGTCCGGTGTGCGCGTGAGGTGGGCGGCGAGGTCGGCGGTGGCGTCGTCGATGTCCGTGCCCGGAGTCTCGACCAGTCCGTCGGTATAGAGGACGAGCACGGATCCGACCTCCAGGGGGAGGTCGGTGTCCGGGTGGTCGGCGCCGGGGTCGATGCCGAGCAGCAGTCCGGGCGGGACGCGGAGCACGTCCGTGCGGCCGTCGGGACGGCGCAGCAGGGGCGGGAGCGCAGCAGCCGACGGGCAGGAGCGGGGGCGCAGCAGCCGACGGGCAGGCGCTCGGTGAACCTCAGCGCGGCCAGTGCCCGGGCCG
The DNA here is from genome assembly GCF_055572275.1 of Streptomyces sp. NPDC030798. NCBI lineage: Bacteria > Bacillati > Actinomycetota > Actinomycetes > Kitasatosporales > Streptomycetaceae > Streptomyces > Streptomyces sp. NPDC030798. The sequence goes on from NZ_JBVIDR010000003.1 coordinate 42,528, forward strand.
GGTAGGCCTCGCCGTGGTGCCGCGAGGGCAGCACGCGCGGCTCGTCCGGGGGCGGCAGGGGGCGTCCCGCGTCGGCGGCCCGCTGCAGGAGCCGGCCGGTGCGGCGGCAGCAGTCGACGTTCGCTGCTCGCTCGGCGGCACTGAGGTGCGGGGGTGCCAGACGGACCACAGCAGCACGAAGCCGCCCCACGCCCGGCTGTCGCTCACGAGCGGGGCGGCGGCCGGCATGAAGTCGGAGGGCAGGACGATGCCCAGCCGCGGGTACGGGCGGGCGATCTCCTCCTGGCCGGCCGGCCGCACCAGGCGCCGCTCGCGCAGGGCGTCGACCACCGGGACGGGGGGCGTCCAGGTCCATCCGGGCCCAGGGCGCCGCGAGCTGCGGGGAGCGCCCGAGACCATGGCCAGGCGCAGCGCCCGCCCGTCCCCGGCGCGCAGGTGGAGCAGGCCCGGGGACGCGCGGGTGTGCTGCATGACCTCGGCCAGTGCGGCGTCGAGCTGCTCCGGCGGCATCTCGGGGGCAGCGCCGGGACCGGCGGTCCGGCGCACGGCGCTGACCCGCTCCCAGGAGACGGCGCGGGCCCCGCCCGCGGAGTGCCACACCCCTCGCGCCACGTACCACCCGCTGCGGCACGCCCGGTCAGGGGTCGTCGGCGGGGCCGGCCGGTGTGCTCACTGCCCGGCGCCGGCGCGGCGCTGCGCCTGGCCGAACTCGGTCAGTGGGTCACCGCCGGCCTGCCAGGGCCAGGGGGTGACGACACCGCCGAGCGCCTCGAAGACCGCGTGGGCCTCGTGCCGCCGGTCCGCGGCCGTCAGCGCGTAGGCGAGGGTGTTGAGGTCGGCGAGGGCCTTGGCGTGGCGGAGGAATCCCGGCTGCACCCAGGTGTGGGCCACCCGGTCTAGGGCCTGGGTGGCCATCGCGTGGGACCAGTGGTTGCGGGCCACCAGCGCCTCGACCCCGCCCCGGCCGAGCAGGGTGTGGTACTGCAGGACCTGGGCGGTGAGCTCGGTCGCCGCGCAAGGCACGTTCGCGGGCATCCGGGCGCCCAGACTGTCCACGAACTCCAGTACCTGGACGCGGGAGCCCGCCTCCTCCGGGCTGAGATAGCCGAGCATGCTCAGGTAGGCCTCGCGGTTCCACCGGTCGCGGGCCAGCACCTCGTTCCACACGCCGAACACCTGGGACTGCGGGCGGCGTTCGAGGCGGGCCAGCTCCAGCAGGACCACCCACGGAACGGGGTCCTCCGGCGCGAGCTCGGCGGCCCGCAGGCAGCTGTCGACGGTTCCTGCCGAGTCCTCCGGGGAGCCCTGGCCGCGGGCGCGTGCCACCTGGGTCCAGGCGTGCAGCACCAGTGCGTTCGCGTTGCGCGGCTCGCGGGCGGCCCAGGAGCGCGGCAGGTGGGTCTCGGTCAGGTAGTCGGCCAGGACGCCGAGGCGGTGGGTGCGGCGGTCCCAGTCGCGCGCGTCCTGGTCCAGGAGGCGGGAGATCTGCGCCACGCACAGGTCGAGGGTGGCGATCGTCCCCGTCCTGGTGGTCGCCACCAGGGACTTCAGGAGCCTGCCCAGGTCCTGGTCGTCCAGCTCCGGGGCGAGACGTGACCTTCTGCGGCGACTTGAAAGGAATGCCATGCCGGGAGGCTAGAGGGCACGGGGATTCACACAAGGTTTCAGCCAAGATCGTTACTGAATACACGACTCAGCTGCGGTTACCGGCTCGTATGGCGAGAAACAGGAGCCGGCGGTGGCGGCGCGTTCCGGTGCGAGGTGGGCCGGCCCGGGGGCGGTCAGGCGGACTGCTGGGACGCCGCGGCGTCGGGGCGCAGGTCCTGCAGACCGAGGAGGTGGGTGGGCGGGTCGGGCAGGACCACGCGGCGCGTGGTGCGCAGGCCGGGGCCGACGTGCAGCAGTTCTCCCGGTGCCATCCGGTGCCACTGCGGGTGGTCGTCCATGCGTTCACTGGCGACCACGACGGCGGGGTGGACGGCCAGGTGCTGGGAGTGGACGCGCAGGTGCCCGTGCGTTCCGCTGTGGTCCAGGTGCCTGCCGCCGTGCTGGCCGCCGGACGGACGCCGCAGGACGTGGAGGTCGTGCGTCGCGGGGTAGCGCAGGGCCCAGAGATCCTCTGGCGTGATGAGGACGAGGTTGAGCGCTAAGACGGGCAGGTTGCGGGCGACCCACCGCGCGGCCTCTTCGATGCCGGTGCCGACGTCCCCGTGGCGCCGGATCTCCCGGGTGATCAGGGCGAAGAAGCGCTCGGAGTCGGTGTCGCCCTGCACCAGGGCGAGGTCGGCGCCGAGGTGGGTGTCGAGGAGGTCGAGTCCCTCGATGACGCCGTTGTGCGCGAAGAGCCGGCCGTCCTGTTCGAAGGGGTGGGTGTTGCGCAACTCCAGGCCCCCGGTGGAGGCGTAGCGGATGTGCGCGAGGAAGGTGGCGGACTCGGCCTGCCGTGCCTCGGCGGCGAAGGCCCGGTCCTCGTAGGCGGCGATGGGGTCCTTGTGCACCACGGGGGTGCCGTCGGCGTCGAAGTAGGCCAGGCCGGTGCCGTCCGGGTCCCGGTGGCTCTGGCTGCTGAGGCTGTCGGGGGCGTCCAGCAGCCAGAACGTCGCGCGGGTGCGCTGCGGTGCGCTGCTGAGCCCGAACAGTCGGCACATGGGCTTCCTCCCCTGGGCGAGACCCCTGTCGGACACCTACGGGTACCCCGCGGGGACCACCGGTGTCCGCGCGTAGCCTGCTCCCGTGGCTGTCTCGCGTCTCCATCGTGTCGCCGTCGTCGTGCTGGAGGGGGCCAAGCCGCTCGATGTCGGCATCCCGGCACAGGTCTTCACGACCCGCGCGAGCATGCCGTACGAGGTGCGCGTGTGCGGCGCGGCGACCGGGCTCGTCACCGGCGGCGACGGGCTGTCGTACCACGTCGCCCACGACCTCGGCGCGCTGGAGTGGGCCGACATCGTGTTCATCCCCGGCTACCGGTTCCCCGACCGGGACGATCCGCCGCGGGCCGTGGTGGAGGCGCTGATCGCCGCCCACGACCGGGGCGCGCGGCTGGCCGCGATCTCGACCGGCGCGTTCGCCCTGGCCGCCACCGGTCTGCTCGACGGCAGGCGGGCCACCACGCACTGGCACTACGCGCGGGCGCTCGCCGCGAAGCACCCGCTGGTCCGGGTCGACGAGAACGTCCTGTTCGTGGACGAGGGCAGCGTGCTGACCTCGGCCGGCGCCGCCTCGGGCATCGACCTGTGCCTGCACATCCTGCGCGGCGACCTCGGGGTGGCCGCGTCCAACCACGCCGCCCGGCGCCTGGTCGCGGCGCCGTACCGCAGCGGTGGTCAGGCGCAGTACGTGCCGCGCAGCGTGCCGGAGCCGCTGGGCGAGCGGTTCGCCGTGACCCGGGAGTGGGCGCTGCACCGGCTCGGCGAGCCCCTCACCCTGGAGGGGCTCGCCCGGCACGCGGGGGTGTCGGCGCGCACCTTCTCGCGGCGCTTCGTCGAGGACACCGGCTACACGCCGATGCAGTGGGTCATGCGCGCCCGCATCGACCGGGCCCGTGAGCTGCTGGAGCGCTCGGAGCGCAGCGTCGAGCAGATCGCCGCCGACGTCGGTCTCGGCACCGGCTCCAACCTGCGGCTGCACTTCCAGCGGATTCTGGGCACCACGCCGAGCGAGTACCGGCGCACCTTCACACGGGGCGAGTAGCCCGCCCGTCGGATGGCGCGATCCTTGCGGACCATGGCGATCGCGCCGCTGTCCCGGACGGGCACGGCCCGCGAACCTGGTGGGGAAGACGAAGGGACACCACAGATGACTCGCATCGCCATCAACGGATTCGGCCGTATCGGACGCAATGTGCTGCGCGCCCTGCTCGAACGGGGCGGCGACCTCGAGGTGGTCGCCGTCAACGACCTCACCGAGCCCGCCACCCTGGCCCGGCTGCTCGCCTACGACACGACGGCCGGCCGGCTCGGCCGCCCGGTGACCGTCGACGGCGACGCCCTCGTGGTCGACGGCCGGCGCATCGCGGTGCTCGCCGAGCGCGAGCCGGCGCAGCTTCCCTGGGCGGAGCTGGGCGTCGACATCGTGCTGGAGGCGACCGGCCGTTTCACCTCGGCGAAGGCCGCCCGCGCCCACCTCGACGCGGGCGCGAGGAAGGTGCTGGTCAGCGCGCCGTCGGACGGCGCCGACGTCACGCTCGCGTTCGGTGTCAACACCGGTGCCTACGACCCGGAGCTGCACACGATCGTCTCCAACGCCTCCTGCACGACGAACGCACTCGCGCCGCTGGCCGCGGTGCTCGACGAACTCGCCGGTATCGAGCACGGTTTCATGACGACGGTGCACGCCTACACGCAGGAGCAGAACCTGCAGGACGGTCCGCACCGCGACGCCCGCCGCGCCCGTGCCGCCGGGGTGAACATCGTGCCGACCACGACCGGCGCCGCGAAGGCGATCGGGCTGGTGCTGCCCAACCTCGACGGGAAGCTGTCGGGCGACTCGATCCGGGTGCCGGTCCCGGTGGGCTCGATCGTCGAGCTCAACACGACCGTCGCCCGGGACGTGACGCGCGAGGACGTGCTGGCGGCCTACCGGGCGGCGGCCGAGGGTCCGCTGGCCGGGGTGCTGGAGTACTCGGAGGACCCGCTGGTGTCGTCGGACATCACCGGCAACCCGGCCTCGTCGATCTTCGACTCGGCCCTCACCCGTGTCGACGGCCGCCATGTGAAGGTGGTCGCCTGGTACGACAACGAGTGGGGCTTCTCGAACCGTGTGATCGACACGCTGGAGCTCCTCGCGGCCGGCTGACCGGGCGCCCGGTGCGGGCGCCGGGCTCACAGCAGCCTGCGGATGTCTCCGCGCACCCGGTAGAAGCCGCCGGCCGCCGGGTGCAGGGCGTCCACGACGTAGCGCGCCCCGGGTTCGCGTATGGCGCGCGGGAACTGGACGTTCCATGAGGTCTCGTAGCCCTGGGAGATCACGTGCACCCGCAGGCGGCCGTTGTCCTGGACGCACTCGACGACGACCGCCCCGGCGGGGGCCTGCGCCACCGTGGCGACCTCGGCGACGGCGGTGGCCGGGGCGTACGTCGGCAGGGCCGCGGCGAGCTTGATGTCGCGCGCGACCGGCACGGAGCCCTGCTGGGCGGCGGTGATCGCCGTCTCGCTCGCGTCCACGCACACCAGTGAGCCGTCGGTGGTCACCAGGTAGAGCCGCTCGTCGCGGTACTGCATCGACAGCGCGGAGCCGCCGCCGGTCCCGAGCTTCCACAGGCGCCTGCCGTCCTCGTCGAAGCAGTAGACCGAGGACGCGGAGTCCCCGGCGAAGACGAACCGGCCCCCGGGCGACGTGGCGCACGAGTAGACCGCGCTGTCACAGGCGTAGGTGGCCTCGATGGCGCCGTCGGTCTTGGCCAGTCGCTGCACGACGCGGTGCCCGGTGCCCGCGTACACCGCGTCGTCCTCCTGCCAGCCGAACAGGACGCTGCCCCGGGTGGTGGTGTGCCACAACTCCCCGCCGCCGTCCGGGGCGTAGGCGGTGACGCCGCGGTGATGGCCGTGGTAGACGGCCCGGTCGTCGGCCCGGACCAGCCAGGCGTGCTCGCCTTGGCTGCGGCGGGCCCACTGGTGTTCGTCCTCGTGGTCGATCACGGTGAGCCGGCCCTCGCGGTCCGAGACGTTCAGGATGCCCTCGTGGATGTCCAGCCAGAAGATGTCGACGTCCGCGGCGATGTCGTAGGCGGCGAAGGGCAGCTTGGAGGACAGGTCGTAGACCTTGCCGTCGTCACAGCCGGCGTAGATCCAGAAGTCGTCGGCGACCAGGCACTTCACGCCGTCCGGCAGGCTGAAGCGGGCCAGGACGCCGCCGTCGTGGTCCAGGGTGTAGACGTCACCGGCCTGGTTGCCCACCCAGCAGCGCTCGTCGTCGACGTGGATGCCGAACGCCGCCGACCCCGTGCGGAACCGCCACAGCACCGGGGCCACGGCGCGCGCGGTGGACGGCGCCGAGGTCACCTGACGCCGGGTCACCGGACGGGGTGCGCGCTGGCCGGCCACGGCCGGGGCGTATCCCTTGCGGACCTTCTCCCCCACCTTCTTCGCGGCGGCGGCCCGCGCCTTCTCCGGTGAGGGGAACGTGGTCGTCTGCGTCTGCCCGGCGGCGCCGATCCGGCCGTAGCGCACCGTCACCACCTGGCCGTCGACGGCCACTTCGTAGAACTTGTGCGCGCCGCCGCCCTCCTGCGACAGCTCCAGATACGTCGTCGACACCGCGGACCCGGCAGTCATGGCAGTCCCCTCCCCAGGACGGACCCGCGGCCTTGTCCGGCAGGTCCCATGACCCGAACCATACGAGCGGCCACTGACAACGCCTGCGGATCACCGCACCGGTGGGGCGGACGCGCCCACGGGAAGGTGCCGGGAGCCGTCCTCAGCGGGGCCAGTCGTCCGGACCGCCGCCGCGCCACTCGATCCAGTCGGCGCCGACCACGTCCTCCGGCTCCACGTCGCCGAGGCCGGCGCGGCGCAGGAACTCGACGAGGTCGATGATCGTGTACGCCAGCCCGGCGAAGGAGTCGGCGACGCGGACGCGGCGGCCACCGTCCGGTGCGGGCGGGTACACGATCACCTGGGGCATGGCGCCACCCTCGCCCGGCACATGTCGCGACGCACTCCGGGCGGGCCCGTTCGCGCGAACGCCCCACCTCTGCGGGACAGGCGCCGCGCGGGGCATGAGGATGACATCAGGAGCGTGAACGGGGGTACCCCTTGTGCGGAGGTTCAGATGTTCGAGGCAGGCGATATCCGGGAGTGGCGCGGTCACGACGTGGTGGACCCGGGCGGCCACAAGATCGGCGTTCTGGAGTCGGTGTACGTGGACACCGCCACCGACCGGCCCTTCTTCGCCACGGTGACGGTGGGCCTGCCCACGCGTCGCCGGCTGGCGTTCGTCCCGTTGCCCGGTGCGACGGTGGGACCGGGCTATCTCAAGGTCGCCCACAGCAAGGACGTGGTGAGAAAGGCCCCGGCGATCGACACCGACGGCGAGCTGCGCGCGGCGGACGAGCCCGAGATCTTCGCTCACTACCAGTTGGACTACGCCCCGGGCGTCGGCGGCGAGCGACGCCTGGCCCGCCGCTGATGCACCGAAGCCGCCGAAGCCGCCGGGAGATCTCATGATCCTGTTCCTGCTGCTGGTCCTCGTGGCCGTCGTCCTGGGGATCATCGGATTCGCCGTTCACGGCCTGTTCTATCTGCTGATCATCGGTGCCGTCGTCCTCGTCGTCGATCTGGTCTACGGCGCGCTGCGCTTCCGGCGCGGGGGCCGCAAGCACCGCATCGCCCGCTGACGCGGTCCGCGCCGCCTCCGGTGAGGCGGCGCGGCGCCCGGTCAGCCGAGGCCGAGGACGGTCATGGTGCGCTCGGCCATGCGCTGCTCGCCGAGGGCGTTGGGATGCACGGGGACGATGTTCTGCCCGAAGAGCAGCGGCTCGATCCACCGGGTGCCGGCGGGCGCGCACGCGTCGTGCCCCTCGGAGGCCTGGGCGAAGTCCACGTACGTCGCCCCCGTCTCCTGCGCGGCCCGCTCGACCACGGCGTTGAGGTGGGCCTGCAGCGCGTGGACATAGGGCACGTCGCCGGAGGCGAGGGGCAGCTTGGCGAAGCAGGACGGGTCGGCCGTGGCGGGTGTGATCCACGGATAGCCGAGGACGGCCACCCGGGCCTCGGGGGCCCGGGCGCGGACGCTGCGCAGGGCGTTCTTCAGCGCGGGGTAGGTGTTCGTCTCGATCGCCTGGTCGAAGGAGGTGCCGTAGGTGTCCTTGCAGGGGCTGCCCCGGCCGCCGCTGAGGACGCCCGCGGTGCCGCAGGCGAGGATGGCGTTGATGAAGGTGCCGTTGTCGTTGCCGCCGATCGTCATGGTCACCAGATCGGTGTCGCCGGTGACCGCGTCGACCTGCGGGGCGACTCCGGGGTACTGGGCGGTGGTGAAGTCCTTGGTCTGGGCGGCGCCGCAGGTGACGTCGGTCAGGCGGGCGCCCGTACGGGCGGCGAGGACGTGGGGGTAGTTGGCCGTGGAGCGCAGGCAGATGAGGTTGCCCAGGTCGACGGGGAGGACGCCCGAGGCGGCGCTGTAGCTGTCGCCGAGGGCCGCGTAGGCGAGCGGTTCGGTGGCGTGGGCGGGGGCGCCGGGGGCGGTGAGGCTCAGGGTCAGGGCACCGACGGCGGCTGCTGTCGCGGTCATGACACGAGTCAGTGCGGGCATGGGTGGGTGCTCCCTCTTCTCGGGAAGGGTGCGCGGCTGATGCGGGGCCCGGGGCATGACGGCGCCCACGGGGTGCTGGTTCGTGAGAGTGCGGCGGCTCGTGCGCAGAGGGGGGGTGGCGGCCGGCGGGCGTGGGCGGGGCGGCACACGTCACGGCCGTGACGGACCGGGTGCGGGGTGACCGTGCGGTCCTACTGATAGGTAATGTGCGGCCGCCGGAACACCGAGTCAACATTGTTGACCGAACTTCTTGAAACGCTCACGAGCCCGGGGTCCGAGGCCCGCCGATGGCGCCTATGCGCCCTTGCGGACGGCGAGTTGAGACGAACGACCGAAGGCGGACGAACCGCCGCCTATGCTGTGCCGCATGCCGCAGACCGGAGCCGGTACGGCCACCCGCGACGCCATCCGGACCGCCGCCGCCCGGCTGTTCCGGGACCACGGGTTCGCCAGGACCACCGTCCGCCGGATCGCGGCCGACGCCGGGACCGATCCGGCGCTGGTGATCCGCCATTTCCGGAGCAAAGAGCTGCTGTTCCTGGAGACCATGCGCCTCACCGTCGACCGGGCCCCCCTCGTCGACGTCGCGCTGGAGCAGCTCGGAGAGCGGCTCGCCGAACTCCTCCTCGACCTCGACGGGTCCTCGCGGGGGGTCTTCCTGGCCCTGGTGCGCGGCAGCAACGAGCCGCGGATCCTCGACCGGCTGCGGGAGACCCACGAGCAGGTGCTGATCGAACCCCTGCGCGACCGGCTGCCGGGACCCGACGCCGACCTGCGGGCACGACTGGCGGCCTCGATGGCCGCGGGCCTGCTGTACGCGCTGTGGGTGACGAGGGACGAGGCCCTGCTCCGGGCCGACCGCAAGGACCTCATCCGGCGCTACGGCGCGCTCCTCCAGGAGGCCCTGACCCCGAGCATGTGAGCGTCTCGCGTCCGACACCCGAGGGGCGGACGCCGAAATCGGAGCCGATGGTTCCGTGACATCTGCCACACCTCGTCCCGATCTAGGGGTGCCGGATAGTAGGTGCGCGTCCGACGACATAAGGGATTTGTCCGTCTTGGCGGGGGCGACCGCCCCGCCGGATCCCGGGGCAGACCCACCGTTCGACCTTTTCGCCCTGTCGTACCGGAGCAGAGGAGTCCTGACGGAATGTCAGGCACCGGCCCGGCTGCCTACCGCCGGATCTGCACGTCCCCACGCGCTTGGCAAGAGGGGTCCTCGACTACGAAGCAGGCTAGTAGAAAGGCCCTTTGCGTACCCTCTCGGGCCGTCCACACAATGACGGCCCGCAAGGCATCTCCGCAGCTCGGAAGCGGAGTCTGCCCAAAGCAAGCCGCGCAACGACGCTCGGCGAATTCCGAGTGAGGTCACGCATGGGGAAGCACCGCAAGCAGCAGCACTACCGTCGGGTCGTCATCGCCGCTGTCGCCCTGAGCACCGTGGGCGTGCCGTCGATCGCCATGGCCTGTGGCGACTGGCCGGACAGCGAGACTCAGCCCTCCAGCGCCGCGGAGGCGGCGTACACGGCGGCGCCCCCCTCCAGCGCCGCGGAGGCGGCATTCACGGCACCACCCGCCACCGGCGCCGCCCCGACGCCGTCCACGACCGGGGCCTGGTGGTACGGCACGCATCGCCATCACCACCGCCACCATCACCACAAGGCCGCCACGCACAGAGTGGTGAAGCCGAGCACGCCGGTCACCGGCACGCCCGCGCCGAGCACCCCCAGGCCCACCGCCACCGCCTCCGCACCCCCGCCGAGCACCCCCAGGCCCACCGCCACCGCCACCGCGCCCGCGCCCAGCACCCCCAAGCCCACCGCCACGGCGTCCTCGGTCGCCGCGCGCATCCTGCAGCTGGTCAACGCCGAGCGCAGCAAGGTCGGCTGCTCGGCCCTGACGCTGAACGCGACGCTGTCCAAGGTGGCGCAGGCGCACAGCGACGACATGGCGGCCCATCAGAACATGTCGCACACCGGGTCCGACGGCTCCTCCCCCGGCGACCGTCTCACCCGCGGCGGCTACACCTGGAGCGCCTACGGCGAGAACGTCGCCTACGGGTATGCCACGCCCGAGGACGTCATGGCGGGCTGGATGGCCAGCCCGGGCCACCGCGCCAACATACTCAACTGCTCCTTCAAGGAGTTGGGCGTCGGCCTCGCACAGCCCAACAGCTACTGGACGCAGGACTTCGGGACCAGCCGGTAGGGCGGCGCCCGGACGGGGCCGGGAGGTTTCGTCACGCGTCCGGCCGGTGGGTCGTCCGGCCGATGCGAGGGGCCGCGCCGCGCGTCATCGTCGGAGCATGACTGACGCCTCCCACGACAACGCACCGGCCGGCCCCACCCGCCGGTCCGCCATCGCCGCCCTCGGCGGCGCCACCCTCGGCGTGGCCGCGCTGGGGCTCGCCGCCACGCAGGCGACCGCCGCCCCCGGGGCACACCCCGTCGCCGGGCCCGCCGTCGGGCCGGCGGCGGCCTGTGTCCTGACACCCGAACAGACCGAGGGGCCCTACTACCTGGACCTGGAGACGGTCCGCAAGGACATCACCGAGGGGAAGGCCGGCGTTCCGCTGACCCTGCGGGTGACGGTCGTGGACGCCACGACCTGTGCCCCGCTGCCCGGCACCGCCGTCGACATCTGGCACTGCGACGCGCTCGGCGTCTACTCCGGCTATGTCGCCGGCGGCTCCACCCCCGACACGACCTTCCTGCGCGGGGTGCAGCTCACCGACGCCTCCGGCGTCGCCGAGTTCACCACCGTCTACCCCGGCTGGTACGTCGGCCGCGCCCTCCACATCCACGTCAAGACGCACGCGGGCGGCACCGTCTCCAACGGGACGTACCACGGGGGCCACGTGTCCCACACGGGCCAGCTCTACTTCCCGGAGACGTACAACACCAAGATCGCCGCCCTGTCCCCGTACCGGAACAACACGGCCTCCCGCACGCTCAACGCCCGGGACGGCATCTACCGCAACGGCGGTTCCTCCACGCTGCTGACCGTCACTCAGCCGGGCAGCGACGTCGGCAAGGGCGTGACCGGTACGGTCGTGCTCGGGATACACCCCGCCGCCACGCCCTGACGCACCTTGCCGAGCGGTGTCCGGCGGGCCCGGCCACCGCTCGGCCGCGGCCGGAGCGGCACACGGCGGAAGGCGCGGGTTTCGCCCCGGGATCGCGCGGCCAGGAATCGTGGATGAGCCGGAGTCGGACGTGTGAGGTGTGCGGCGCAGCGCTGACCGTGCGGCCGAACGGCGGTCGGCCGGCCCGGTACTGCTGCGCTGCCTGCAGACAGCGGGCGTTCCGGCAGCGGCAGGCGAGCCGGGACGCCGACGGCCTGCCGCAGCCGGGGGCGGGCGGAGCGGCGCCGGCCACCACGGCGGCTTCCCGCCCCCTGCCCCTCGCGCTGGACTCCTTCGTCGGCCGGCAGCAGGACCTGACCCGCCTGCGCGCCCTGGTGCGCAGCTCGCGCCTGCTCACGCTGACCGGGGCGGGCGGGGTGGGCAAGACCCGGCTGGCGCTGGAGTTCGCCCGGCGGTGGCCGCAGCGCTCGGGACGGGTCGACCTCGTCGAGCTGGACGCGCTGCGGGACGGTACCGTGCTGACGCACTCCGTGGCCGCCGCGCTCGGCGTGGGCGAAGGAGCGGGCCGAACGGGCGTCGAGGTACTGGTCCGGGCGATCGGTGACGCCAGGCGGCTGCTGGTCCTGGACAACTGCGAGCATCTGGCCGAGCCGTGCGCCCGGCTGGCCGCCACCTTGCTGAGCCGCTGCGCCGGGTTACGGATCCTGGCCACCAGCCGGGAGCCCCTGCGGGTGCCCGGAGAGACGGTGTTCCGCGTCGGCGAGCTCTCCCTGCCGCCGGCCGGCGCCGGGGAGGAGGTGGCGGCTCTGCTGCGCGCGGACGCGGTCCGGCTGTTCGTCGACCGGGCCGCGAACCGTTCGCCCGGGTTCACGCTCCACCGCGGCAACGGCCGTACGGTGGCCGAGATCTGCCGTCGGCTGGACGGGCTGACCCTGGCCGTCGAGCTGGCGGCCCGCCAGGTCGGCGCCCTTTCCCCGGACGACATCCTGGCCGGGCTGGACGACCGGCTGTCGCAACTGGACCTGCTCACCGACGGCAGCAGGAGCGGGCCGCACCGCCACAGCGGACTGGCCGCCGCCGTGGACTGGAGCCACCGGCTGCTGGATCCGTCCGAGCGGGCCGTCTTCCGGCGGCTCGCGGTCCTCGTCGGCGGGTTCGACGTGACTGCGGCGCGCACGGTGTGCGCGGGCGGAGCCGTCGCACCGGGACAGGTGCTCCGGATCCTGTGCGCCCTGGAGGCGAAGTCCTTGATCGTACGGCTGCCGACACAGACGGCACCCGCGCGGTTCCGGCAGCTGAGCGCCATCCGCGGCTACGCCCTGGACCGTCTGCGCGCATCCGGCGAGATGCCGGCCACCCTGCGACGGGCGCTCGCGTGGCTGGCCGGGACGGCCGACCGGGCCCGCGAGGACGTCTTCGCCGACCAGGGCTGCAGCCCGCTCGCGGCGGAACGGGACAATCTCGCCTCGGTCCTGGCCGCCACCGCCGGCCACGAGGACGCCGTGCGGACCCGGCTGACCCTGGAACTGGCCCGGGTGCACTATCAACAGGAGCAGCCGTCGGCCGCCCGTTCCCTGCTGAGCGGACTTCTGCCGGACGGCGGCGGCGCGCTCGGCGCAGAGGTGCCGGCGCTCGCCGCGCGCGTGGCCTGCCAGCAGGGCGACCTGACGGCAGCACTGCGCCTGGGCGAGCTGGCGGTGCGGCGGGAACGGTCGCGGCACGACGCCGCCGGACTCGCCAACGCCCTCGACGCCCGGGCGGCGGCGCGGCTGTGCCGCGGCGAGTTCACCGAAGCCGTCGCGGATCTGCGGGCGTGCCTGGACGTCGTCGGCGCGCTCGGCAGGCCGCAGGACACGGCGTGGTGCACGCATCACCTCGCCTGGGCGCTGCTCCAGGCGGGTGCGGCCCTCGAGGCGGACGCGCTCATGGCACGGTGCCTGCCGGTGCTCAGGGAACATGCGCCCTGGCCGCGGATCGCGGCAGCGCTGCACACCGCGGGTGCCGTACGGCTGGCTCTGGGGCAACCGGCGGGTGCCGAGGCGCTGTTCGCCGAGGTGCTGCGGATCGCGCCGGGGTCGAGTTTCCACGCGCTGTATCCCGTCGAGGGCCTGGCGCTCGTGGCCGCCGAGAGCGGCGACCCGCAGCGGGCACTGCGGTTGTACGAGGCGAGTGCCGCGGAACGGCGCAGGCTGGACACCGAGCCCGAGGCTCCGTGGCGGGACAGGATGGAGCAGGCGGCGGCCCGGGCCAGGACGCGGCTGCCGGCTGCCGCGAGGGAGGCGGCCGTCGTCGGCGCCCGCGGGCTGCGCGGGGAGCGGCTCGTCGCCTACGCCCTGCGCGCGCGCAGCGGTGACGACCACCGGCCGGCGGCGGGCCCACTGCCTCTGTCCGGGCTGACCGCCCGGGAGTTCATGGTGGCGGAACTCGTCGCGGAGGGGCTGACCAACCGCGGTATCGCGGACCGGCTCGGGCTGTCGGTGCACACGGTGGCGACGCATCTGGACAAGGTCCGCGACAAGCTGGGACTTCGCTCCCGCACGCACATCGCCTTGTGGGTGGCCGCGCGGGCCGGGGGCGGGCACGGCTCCCCGCGATGAGGTCGGGCGCTGCCCGGGGCAGGCTCTCAGTCGTCGGAATCGGGCTTGTTCCGGGCCTCGGCGTAGGCCTCGGTGGGGGTCATCGAGACGCCGCCCAGCTCGACCGTCCGGTACGGGCTGACCTGGGCGCAGGCCTTGGCCTGGTCGGCGGTCTGGGCGTGGGCGCCGCCCACCGCGGTCTTGGTGTCGGCGGGCGAGGAGGCGCCGCCGGGGTAGCCGGTGCCGCTCGGCCAGTCGCTGCCGACCACCAGGGTCAGTCCGCTGCCGGTGCCCTGCTTCAGGTGCGAGCCGGGCAGGCCCAGAGCCTTGGCGACGGTCTTGGCCTCGGCCTTCTGGCCGGTGCCGTAGGTGAGAGTGGTGGTCGCCGCGGGGCTCGGTGCGTTGGCCGTCGTCGTGCCGGAGCTGAAGCCCTGGTCGGTCAGCGCGCCGGCGACGCTGGAGGCGCGGCCGGTGATGCCGGTGCCGTTCTCGACGGTCACGGCGATCCGGGACGCCGGCACGGCCGAGGCGGTGGCCTTCGCGGTCGCGGAGGCCGCGGCGGACTTCTTGCCGGAGCCGGTGGTCAGGGATTGGTCCTTGACGATGGTGGCGAAGAGCGTCTTCGCGCCCTGGCCCACGACGACCCGGTTCTTGTCGGCGGGGTCGGCGGCGGTCTGCATGGTGGCGAAGGTGATCCGGTTCGCCGGGACCTTGTTCACGTCCGCGGCGAGCCCGATCAGCTTCTTGACGGTGCCGAGCCCGTCGTCGACGGTGAGCGCCTTGGTGGCGGCGTCGGCGAGGTGGTAGACCGCGGTGGGGTCGGTGAGGGTGCCGGCGCTCTTGAACTTGCGGATCATCGCGCTGAGGAAGATGTGCTGGGAGACGGTGCGGCCGAGGTCGCTGCCGTCGCCGAAGCCGTGCCGGGACCGGACGAACTCCAGGGCCGCGACCCCCTTGAGGGTGTGGGTGCCCTTGGACAGCTTCAGGTGCGAGTAGGTGTCGTACACGTCGTTGCTGACGCACACGGAGACGCCGCCGACCGCGTCGGACATCTTGACCACGCCGGAGAAGTCCAGCTTGACGAAGTGGTCGATGGGGATGCCGGTGAGCTGGTGGACGGTGGCCACCTGGCAGGCGGGGCCGTACTGCAGGGCGCTGTTGATCTGGCCGTAGTAGCCGGCGGTGGTTTTGCCGGTGGTGGGGTCCTTGCAGGCCGGGACCTCGGTCATGGTGTCGCGCGGGATGCTCATCACGGTGGCGTTGGAGCGGTCGGCGGATATGTGGACCACCATCTGCACGTCCGCGTTGCTGCCGGTCTGCACGCCGGTCTGCGAGCAGCCGCCACCGAGTTTGCAGTCGGCTTTGCTGGTGCGGCCGTCCGAGCCCATGACCAGGATGTTGATCGGGGTGCGCCCGAAGGCGTCGGCCTTCTCGGTACCACCCTTGCCCTCGAGCGAGACGCTGTGGATGTTGCCGTTGAGGTGCTGGTAGAACCACCAGCCGGCGCCGGCGGTGACGACGATCGCGCCGGACAGCCCCACTCCGATGATCTTCAGCGCCCGCCTGCCGCGCCGTACCGGCCTGGCCCGGCGCGCCCCCTTGCCGTGGCGCGAGCGGGCCGCCTGCCGGGCCGCGGCCCGGCCACCCGCGGGACGTATCGTGTCAGGCTCGGCCGTGCGCTGTTCGGGCACCCCGGCGGTGCGGCTGCGTGTGGCCTGGCCGCCCGGGCCGTCCCACGGGTCGCTCATCTCCCACTCCCATGAACGGTCGGGCTCGGCAGACCGGCCGTCGGGGGTCCGGCCGGCCTGCGAGGCGGTGTACGTGCAGGCAGTGCGGCACGTGCTCCACCTGGATTGCGTAGTTGCGCAATCTAACAAACCGATGGCCGAAACAGCACAGGTCCTGGGCAAATTCACAGGTGAGGGATCTCATGGCACCTTGTCGGCGTCTGCGGATGCAACGGAAGCGGTGGCCGGCGGGACCCGTTCCTGGTCCGTGAGCGCGCCGCACCAGGGGTTCCCCTCGCTGTCGCCCGTCCAGTCGGCGGGCTTGGGGCCACGGCATCATGGGAGCGCTCCTGCGACCGGCGATCCCGCGCCCCGCGAAGCGGCCGGTCCACGTCATCCTCACCGCGCCGGCATCCGGGCTGCGTTCGGCGCCGATCACCTGCGCGGGCCGAGCGCCTGAGGGCCTCGGCTCGAGGGGTGCACTCCGGGAACCTCGATCGCGACGGCGCCCCGCTGCTGCTCTATGACACCGCGGGCGTCTTCCCGACACCGCCATGGGCCATTACAAGGTCTCCCTGGAGCGCAAACGCGCCGCCGTGGCCACCATGCGTCTGCAGGTCGTCGACCGCTCCGGGAAACCCGCGCCCATGGCCTCGACGACCGCCTACCAGGCTCGATCCGTCGCCGTGCCCTACGGCAACTGCACTGAGCCGACCAACATCAAGGCCGGCGGGAAGAGCTGCCCGCTGCGCTTCCGGTGCGCCGGCTGCGGCTTCTATCGCCCCGACCCGTCCTACCTGCCCGCCATCGAAGAACACCTCCACCAGCTGCGCACCGACCGCGAGACCGCCAGCGTGCTGGAAGCAGCCGACTTCGTCACCCGCAACCTCACCGACCAGATCGGCGCCTACACCGAAGTCGCCGAGAAGATGCATCTGGAAATCGTCGTTACCGCCCCCGCCATGGCCCGCGGCTGCTTGCCCGGCATCTGGCGGACGGTGCGCCGGTACCGGCCGGGGGCCTGGGTGAGACCGGTGTCGGGTGCAGTCGATCAGTCGCGGAGGCGTTTTTCAACGGCTTCCACGAGGGCGTCGATCACGCCGTCGGGTGAGGGGCTGTAGTGGGGGACGGCCCAGCGGGTGATCCTTGCGTCGATGACGGTGGGCCGGCCGGAGGCGAGGGCCGTGCGGAAGGCATCCTCGAACTCGTCGAGTGTCTCCACGCGGTAGCCGTCGGCGCCGCACGCGCGCGCGTACGCCGCGAAGTCCGGGTTCTGGAACTCGACCAGGGCACTCTCCCGGTAGGTGGCGAGCTGGAAGAGCTTGATCAGCTTGAACTCCTCGTCGTCGAAGATGACCCAGATGACGGGGATGTCGTTCTCGACGGCAGTCATCAGCTCGAACCCGGCCAGGGAGTAGCAGCCGTCGCCGCAGCCGACGACGACGGTCCGTTCCGGGTGCGCGACCTTCAGGCCGATGGCGCCGTTGACGTGCCCGGCCATCGGCCCGAAGGAGCCGGCCTTGCGGAAGTTCTGTCCCTCCTCCAGCTCGACGTAGTAGCCGAGCCAGGCCAGATGGGCCCCCGCGTCCGCGAGGAGGACGGCGTGCGGCGGCAGCATCCGGCCAATCGACTGCGCGAGCTGACCGGGGTGGATCTTCCCGGTGAGGTGGGTGATGTGCCGGGCTTCGTAGTCCCGGCTTTTGACGTCGGCCGCCGGCACATCGCCGGGCACCTTCTTCTCCAGTGCGTCGGCGAGGGCCTCCACCGCCGGGCGGGCGTCGCTCAGCAGCGCGTGATCGGGCGGGTACGCCTTGTGGAACTCCGTCTCGGAGATGTTCACGTGGATGAGGAGCTTGTCCTTGAACAGGTCCTCGCGGTAGTTGAACGTCGCGTGCTGGTTGAGGGAGTTCCCGATGCACAGCACAATGTCGGCCTCGCGGAAGGCCTTCCAGGCACTGGAGTGGCCGCTGTCCGCGAAGACGCCCACGGCGAGCGGATGTCGCTCGGACACGATGCCCTTGCCGTCCAGCGTGGTGAGCAAGGGGATCTGGAACCGCTCGATCAGTCGCTTGACCTGCGGTCCCGCCCCGCTGCGGATCGCGCCGAAGCCGGCAAGGGCCACGATCCGTTTCCGCTGGGCCAGGGCGTCGGCCAGCACCGACGCGATCTCGTCCACGCGCGCCGGGTCGGGCAGGACCGGGGCGACGTCGAGCCGGACCGGCCGGAAGTTCGTGACCTCGACACCATGGTGGGTGAGGTCCTCGGGGACGTGGATGTGCACGGGCCCGGGCCGGCCCTCGAAGGCGATGTTGACCGCTTCCTCGAGGACGTCGCAGGTGTCGTTGGCATCGGTGAGCAGGAAGGACTTCTTGGTGGTGGCTGCGAACATCGCCCGGGAGTCGGGCGTGCGGTTCAGGCCCGACGTTTCGTTGAGCGACCCCCATCCCTGCCACTCCCGTGACGCGTACCCGGAGACGGCGAGGACCGGGTAGGAGTCGGACATCGCCACTGCCAGCCCGGAGAACAGGTTGAACGCGCCGGGCCCGGCGGTCGCGAAGCAGAAGCCCAGCCGGTTGGTGTACATGGCATAGCCGCAGGCCATGAAGGACGCTGCCTGCTCGTGCCGCGCGATGATCGGCCGGATCTGCCGGGAATGCTTCAGCGCCAGCATCAGACCTGCGGCGTTCTCCCCCGCGCCGCCGAACGCGGCCCGCACGCCGACGCCTTCCAGCCCCTTGACGATGGCCTCGTAGACTCTCATCGGTTTCTCCCTCATCGCGCGGACCGTCCGCCCTGGCGGAGCCGGTCCTCGAGCGCCTCCCACATGCCGGGAACGACGCCTTCCGGTGATGTGCTGTAGTGGGGCAGCGCCCATCGGGTGATCTTGACGTCGATCACGGTCGGTCTGTTCGAGGTGAGGGCGGCCCGGAACGCGGCCTCGAACTCGTCGAGCGTCTCCACGTGGTAGCCGTCGGCACCGCAGGCCTTCGCGTACATCGCGAAGTCCGGGTTCCTGAATTCCACCAGCCCCGATTCCCCATAGGTCGCGAGCTGGTAGAGCTTGACCAGCTTGTACTCGTCATCGTTGAAGATGACCCAGATCACCGGGACGTCGTTCTCCACGGCGGTCATCAGCTCGAAGCCGGCCATCGAGTAGCAGCCGTCACCGCATCCGACGACGACGGTCCGGTGGGGCTGGGCGAGCTTCACCCCGATCGCGCCGTTCACGTGCGCGGACATGGGTCCGAAGGTGCCCGTCTTGCGGAAGTTCTGGCCCTGCTCCAGGTCGACGTAGTAGCCAAGCCAGGCGAGGTGGGCACCGGCGTCGGCGAGGAGCACGGCGTCCTCCGGCAGCATGCGGCCGATCGCCTGCGCCAGCCGCCCCGGATGGATCGCCCCGGGAAGGTGGGGGACGTGCCGGGTCTCGTGGTCCCGGCCGAGCACCTGCACGGGGCCGGCCGGAGCGGACTTCTGCTCCAGTGCCGCGCCGAGCGCCTCGACCGCAAGACGCGCGTCGGAGACGAGGGCGTGAGCGGGCCGGTAGTGTTTGCCCATTTCGCCTGCGTCGATGTTGACCTGGATGAGCGTTTTGCCGTCGAACAGGTCCTCGCGCAGGCCGAACGTCGCGTGCTGGTTGAGCGAGTTGCCGATGGCCAGGACCACGTCAGCCTCACGGAACGCCTTCCAGGCACTCGCGTGGCCGCTCTCCGAGAACACCCCGGCGGCGAGCGGGTGGGTCTCAGGGATCACGCCCTTGCCGTCCAGCGTGGTGACGACGGGGATCTGGAAACGCTCGACGAAGCGCTGCACCGCCGCCTCGGCGTGACTGCGGATCGTGCCGAAGCCGGCCAGGAGGACGATCCGGCGCCCCTCCCGCAGGGCGTCGGCCAGCACTCCGGCGATGGTCTGGACCCGCTCCGGATCGGGCCGCACGGGCGCCACGTCCAGCCTGACGTCGTGGTAGTTGTCCACGGTCGTGCCGCGGTGGGTGAGGTTCTGCGGGACGTGGATGTGCACCGGGCCGGGCCGGCCCTCGAGGGCGGTGTTCACGGCCTCATCGAGGACGTCGCACGTGGCGGCGATGTCCGTGAGCAGGAAGGACTTCTTGGTCGTCGCGGCGAACATCGTCTGCGAGTCGGGGGTGCGGCCCCGCCCCGACGTGTCGTTCACCGCGCCGTGGCCGCGCCAGTCGAGGGAGACGAAACCGGTGAGGGCCAGCACCGGGTAGGAGTCGGACAGGGCGACGGCGAGGCCGGAGAAGAGGTTGAACGCGCCGGGACCGACGGTGGCAAAGCAGACCCCGAGCCGACCCGTGTACATGGCGTAGCCGCACGCCATGAACGAGGCGGCCTGTTCGTGCCGGGTCATGATCGGCCGGATCTTCCGCGACTTCTCCAGTGCCAGGGCCAGACTGGCTATGTTCTCGCCGTTGCCGCCGAACGCGGTGTCGACACCCGCGCTCTCCAACCCCTTGACGATGGCTTCGTACACCTGCATGGCGCTTCCTTCGGTTGCGTGCTTCCCGGTCCCAGGTGGGTCGGCTACTCCTTCCAGCGCGCGGCGTGGGAGCGGTGGGCGTCGGTCAGGCCGTTCCGGAAGAACCGCTCGTAGTACTCGGTTTCGACGTGGTGCGTCTGCAGCCAGATGCCGGGCACGTGGATGGCGTCGGTGTGGGCCGGGAAGCGCCCGTGGGTGGTGTGGATGTACACGCAGACGTCGCGTGCGCAGTCGATCACCCGCGGGTCGTACTCGCCCGCCTCTTCGAGGTAGCGGGTCGCGTACCCGTCCTTGTAGATGCGGCTGAAGACGTCCTTGTCCTCGTAGATGCCGCCCTTGCCGAACTTGCTCTGCACCACCGCGTCTACGGCGGCCTCCATCGAAGGGTAGTTGGGCGGGCAGGCACCTTTGATGAGGTGTTCGTCGGCGGCCCGCAGTCCCACCGGGTGGGCGCGCAGGGGCGCGTACTTCGGCAGCGGCACCTGCCAGCGCAGGAGGTCGGCGGGCTTGAAGCGCGGGGTGACGAAGTCGAAGCCGAGCATGCGGCCGTAGGTGCGGGAGAACTTCGGGTCGCCCAGCATGATCTGAGGGTTGATCGACGCGTGGATCCAGGCGCCGAGTCCCATGGCGTCGGCGACCAGCATCATGTTCTGCAGCAGCAGGTCGGCTTCCACCTGGGTGCGCATCGGCCCCAGGGCGCCGAGCGGCAGCTTGAGGTCGGGGTTGAGGAAGCCGTTGCGCACCCACTTGCGCACCCCGGCCGGGCGGTAGAAGTTACGGTCGTCGACGAAGGTGGGCCGGGCTCCGTCGGGCTGGGTCAGCAGGTACATCAGCGCGTTGATGTACTGGTGGGAGAGGTCGACGACCGGCAGGAAGACCGTGGTGCCCGCGAGGTTGGACAGGAAGCGGTTGGAGTCGAGGTAGGCGGGGAAGTCGCGCATGCCCTCGGTCACGTCCAGGCGGCGGTCCAGCACCTTCACCTTCGCCCGGCCGGCCCGTTCGAGCAGTGTGTCGGGGTCGAATCCCGCCCTGGGCGACGGGGGCAGCTTCCTCAGGTAGTAAGTCCCGCTGTCGTTGATCATGAAGAAGTGGGTGCCCTGGGCGTTGTCGGGGCTGCCCGCCGTACGTCCCACCATGTTCAGGTTCGGCTTGGACATGATGGGCTTGTGGTCGCGCGGGTCCTCGAAGGGCCGGTCGGGCATGCTGAGGCCGGAGCAGCCGGTGAGGGCGATGAGCACGGCTTCCTCCAGCTCGCCCAGGGGCTGCGGCCGGTGGGGGGAGTCATAGCTCATCGACCTGGCCGCGACGGACGCGCCCCTGCTGACCCGGTGGGTGCGCCGCCGGAAGACGCTCTCCCACAGGGGCCGGGCCAGGAGGTCTTCGAGGCCGGTGTGCGTGGCTCGCTGCTGTACCGACATGTCCTTCTTCCGATCAGTCGTGGTACGCGTCGCCGTGATTGCGCACAGGCTGGACGGCACGCCACGGTGCGAACGCGATGGCCGTGCGCGGCAGGAGGCTCGCCAGCTCGGGGCAGTGCCGCCGGCTAACGCTCGCCATGCCACTGCGGTCGATCCAGTCCATGCCCAGCGGGGTGTAGACCTCGGGCCTGAAGTCGACGGTGAGGAAGCGGTCGCTCTGCAGACGGCGGCTGGCCATCAGGATGAAGACGCGGAAGGCGGTGTCGCTGAATCCGAAGCCGGTGGGCGGGTTCTCGGCGAAGAGCCCCACCATGGTGTCGATCTCGTCGACCGAGCGGTACACGTCCTTCAGCCGGGCGACCGTCTCCGGGTCGGAGGAGAGGTCCTCGAACCGCCGGATGCGCGGCTTGGCGGACGCCGCCGGCGTTGGACAGCCGGACCGTGACCGGATACTCGGCTCCGGGTCTCGCGAAACCCGAGGTCAGTTCGGCGGGCAGGTCGTCGTGGAACCTCAGCCGGGCGTTCGCCACGCCGAGGACCGCCTTGACGTGGAACGTCCGCTGGAGGGCGGCGGAGCCGCTGCGCTTCTTCGCCTTCAGCTGCACGCCCAGCAGGTCGGCTGCGAGCCGCTCGAAGATCAGACGCTCGGCCTCCGGACTGCCGCCGGTGTACCGCTCGTACTGCTGGTTCTCGCGCATGTCCGCAACACTCGCGGACACCGGAGGCGCTGTCGCGTGGAGCGGAGCATATGGGGGATGCCGAGCCGGTCATCTGTCGACGGTCAGGGAGATCGTGAGATCGGCCTCGAATCCGGGGTCCCCGACGCTGAACGTCCACTTGGTCGGCTGCGCCTCGTCGTCGGGGGTCATCCTCCGCACCCCCGAGCTCTGGTCGACCGCGGCTGCGGCGGTGCTGGAGCTCTCCCACGACCGCTGAGCGGCCCCGGGCCGTGCGGTCGGGCTGCGCGGCAGGGCTTTTCGGCCGGGCTTTTCGGCGGGCGCGAAAAGGGGCACGCGGTCGAGGTACTGATTCCGACCGAGGGGCGGTGTCGCGATGTCCGAGTACGAGCGTTCCCGCACGATGCCCGCACAGCCCGAACACGTCTTCGATCAGGCGGCCAACGTCGGCCAACTCGACGCCTGGCTGCCGGACGCCCTGCACGTCCGGGTCGAGGACCCGCCCGCCGTGACCGTGCACGAGGACCGCCGGGACGAGGACACCTCCGCCGTGCTGCGGGCCGAGAACGACCAGATGCGGCTCGAGTGGGGCACCCGTGAGCGGGGCGGTTACGCCGGCTGGCTGCAGGTCGCGGGGATCGGCAGCGGTGCCAGCGAGGTGACCGTGCACCTGTCCTTCTTCGACGACAGCCACGACCCGGGCGAGCAGCAGGTGTGCGACGCCCTCGACCGCAGTCTGCAGCGGCTGGAGGAGCAGGTGCGGATGCGGGTCGACAACGCGGCCGGCTGACGTCCGGGGCTCGGCGCCGCACGGCAGGTGTCGGGCCGAAGTCCGGGGGCATCGGCTGAAGTATGAATGCACAAGCATGGGCAGTGCGGGGGCGGGGCCGGGCCCGTCGGGCGGCCGACAGTACGGCGATGGCCGCGGCGGCGCGCGCGGGCTTCGCCGCCCGGGGACTGATCTATCTTCTGGTGGGGGTCATCGCCCTGCAGATCGCCTTCGGCGGCGACGGCGACGGCCGGCAGGCCGACCGCGGCGGGGCACTGAGCGAACTGGCCCGGCGGCCGTTCGGGTCGGCGATGCTGTGGATCGTCGGCGTCGCGCTCGCCGGCATGGCGCTGTGGCGGCTGTCGCAGGCCGCGCTCGGCGGCGCCGGCACGGACGGGGGCGCGCCGTCCAAACGGGCCATGGCCGCCGCCCGGTTCGTGTTCTACGCCGTCGTGTCCTGGTCGGTGCTCTCGTACGCGGCCGGGGACAAGGGCAGCGGCAGTGGCTCCTCCGACCGGCGTACCGACGATGTGACCGCGACGGTCCTGGGGCAGCCGGGCGGGCAGTGGATCGTCGGCGTCGCCGGTGCGGCCGTGGTGGTCGCCGGGCTGTGGATCGCGGTCCGGGCCGTGCGCACGAGGTTCCGCAAGCACCTGCGGATCGAGGACATGTCCCCGAGGGCCCGGAAGGTCACCGATGTCTTCGGGGTCACCGGCGGCACGGCCCGCGGGGTCGTGTTCGCAGTCGCCGGGGTGTTCGCCCTGGTGGCGGCCGTCCGGCACCAGCCGGGCCGGGCCAAGGGCATGGACGACACGCTGCGCGCGTTCCGGGACCTGCCGGCCGGGCCCTGGCTGCTCGCCGCGATCGCGCTCGGCCTGGCGGCGTTCGGCGTCTTCTCGTGGTGCGAGGCCCGCTGGCGCAGGCTGTGACGCCCCGTCAGCTGGTGTGCGGGGGCGGGGACATGGCCCAGCGGATGGTCCGGGTGAGCAGGTGACCGGCCGGGCGCACCGTGAGGTCCTCGACGAGGGGGACGCGGGGCAGCCGCAGCAGCGTCCGGGCCCAGGAGGGCAGCAGGGTCACGGCGGAAGCGGCCAGGGTGCCGTACAGGGGACGGACGGGCAGGGGCAGCGGAGGGTCGAGGAGCAGGAAGCGGGCCGCGGCCCGGGCTTCCGGGGTCACGCGGAGCTCGGGCCGGTAGGCCTCCAGCCGGTCGGTCAAGGCACGCCGGTCGCGCGGTGGATCGGTGACGCCCAGGGCCTCGGCGACGCGCGCGGTGTCGGCGACGTAGGCGTCGTAGCCGGCCGGGTCCAGCGGGTGGGCGCCGTAGCGCTGGTGAGCCCGCAGGAAGCACTCCGTCTCGGCCGCGTGGACCCAGCCGAGCAGGTAGGGGTCGGCGGCGAAGTACGGCTCGCCGTCCCGTGTGGTGCCGCGGACCTTCGCGTGGATGCCCCGGACCCGGTCCACGGCGGCCTGCGCGTCGTCCGCCGTCCCGTAGGTGGTCACCGCCAGGAAGGCGCTGGTGCGCTGGAGCCGCCCCCAGGGGTCGCCGCGGTAGCCGGAGTGTGCGTCCACTGCGGCCATGGCCAGGGGGTGCAGGGACTGCAGCAGGAGGGCGCTCACTCCGCCGGCGAACATCGCGGCGTCGCCGTGCACGAGGCGGATGGGGCGGCCGGGCGCGAACCAGCGGGGGCCCGGTGTGTCGTGGATGCGCGCGCGGGTGGCGCGCCCGTCCGGGCCGGCCACCCGGCGGAAGAGCAGCGCGCCCAGTTGGGCGCGTACGTCCGGCAGCACGGGCCTCTCCCGTCTCTTGCCCCGCCCGCCGCCACCGCCACTCAGCGGCGGGCGGGCACCTCCTCTCCTTCCCGGTCGGACCGCGGCCACACATAGGGCAGGTCGTCGGGTGTGCCCGGGAAGGCCTGGGCGTAGGTGTCCCGGTCCTTGCGGACGAGCGCCGACCGGTGGCTGCGGTGGAAGGCCTCGTCGCCGAGCCAGGGCGGCAGTTCCCCGGCGGCCGCGAGGGCCTGCTGGTCGCGCACGGGAACGCCCGGGCGGACTCCGGCCAGTCCGGCGACGAGGGAGGCGGCGCAGCTGTCCTGGTGTCCCTGCTCCCGCCAGACCCGGCAGATCTCCAGCCCGTAGCGGACGAGGGCCTCCTCGTACCCGGTCCACATGCGTACGGCCGGATGCCGGCGCCAGCCGTATCCCGGTACGGTCAGGCCGCGCAGGATTTGGAGCGCCTCGACCCGCTGTTTGCCCAGGCGCCGGCGGTCGAGCAGCAGGGCCGACCGGCGGAAGTCGGGGTCGGGCAGGAATGTCTGCATGACGGCCCTCCTGGTGCCTCGCGGCGTCACCGTCCGGGCGGGGTCGGTCGTCCTGGCCGAGTGCCCGGGCGGCAGGGGCCGAACCCCGTGCCGCGTGCCGTCCGGGAGCCGGTGCCGGGGTGCCGTTGCCGCCACGTACCGTCCGGGAGCCGGTGCAGAGTGCCGTTGCCGCCACGTACCGCCCGGGAGCCGGTGCAGAGTGCCGTTGCCGCCACGTACCCTCCGGGAGCCGGTGCAGAGTGCCGTTGCCGCCACGTACCCTCCGGGAGCCGGTGCAGAGTGCCGTGTCGCCGCGTGCCGTGCGGGAGCCGGTGCGGAGTGCCGTGTCGCCGCGTGCCGTGCGGGAGCCGGTGCGGAGTGCCGTGTCGCCGCGTGCCGTGCGGGCGGCGTGTGCCGGGCGGGTATCGCCGTGTGCCACCGGGGTGATTCGGGCGTCCCGGGTGCGGGGGCCGCCGTTCCGGCCGATGCTGGAGCCATGACCGGGAAGCGCCCCGTGATCGTGCACCTGCCGTCCCCGACGGGCGGGCGCCGGGTGCGGGTGGACGGCGAGATCCTCGGCCTCGCGCACAGCGTGCGGGACCTCGTCGAGTTCCTGCGCCGGGCCGGCCTGGAGATCGAGCCGGAGGACGTGGCCGACTCGCCGCTCATCGACTGGCGCGGCGTGGGGCCCGACCGCTGGGAGGCCGAGACCCGGACCTGACCCCGGAGGGCAGCCTCAGGCGCCGGCGTCCGGCCGGTACAGCACGGGCAGGTCGGCGGGCCGCACCCGCAGGGTCACCGGCAAGGTGGCCTCGACCTCGCCGTCGGCGCCGTACGGGACGGGCCGCGTCGCCTCGATGCGCAGTTCCCTGCCGCGCAGCACCCGGACCTCGGGGCGGCGCAGGTGGGCGCCGGTCTTCAGCTCGTTCATCAGGGCGAAGAACAGCCGGCGCGGCGCCTCGCGGATCAGGACGACGTCGAGCAGACCGTCGTCGACCCGCGCGCCGGGGGCGATGAGGCGGCCGGAGCCGTAGTAGGGCGAGTTGGCGGCGACGACCGTGTAGCCGCGGTGCGGGTGCTCCTCGCCGTCGACCGTGACCCGGTAGTCGGCCGGCCGCCACCGGCTCACCGCGCGCAGGCCGCCCGCGTAGTAGGAGGCGGCGCCGCGCAGCAGCCGGGCGTCGTTCGCGTACCGGTTGGCCAGCGCGTCGACGCCCGCGTACACACTGCCCAGGACGACGGTGCGGTGGTGGACGGCCGACTCCACCTCGATGGTGTCGACGGGCCGGGGCTCGGCGTGCAGCAGGACCTCGGCGAGCGCGGCGGGGTCGCGGGGCAGGCCGAGGGCCCGGGCGAAGTCGTTGCCCCGGCCGGCGGGGACGAGCCCGAGGACGCTGCCGGTGCCGCTGAGCGCTCCGCCGATACCGCCGGCCATGCCGTCACCGCCGACCGCGAGGACCACCCGGCCGCGCTCACCGGCGCTCCGGGCGATCTCCTGGGCGTGGGCGAGGCTGTGGCTGTACTCCGTCTCCAGCCCGGCCCCGGCCTCGCGGAGCAGGCGGGCCACGTGGAGCAGCGCCGCCGCCCCGGTCGAGTCGCCCGCGGTGGGGTTGACGACGGCGGTGAACTGTCGCATCGGTGTGCCTCCGGGGCAAGCGGTCCGGTGGGGTCAGTCGGTGGGGAGCAGGACGCCGGGGTTGAGGATCTCCTCGGGGTCCAGGCGCCGTTTGACGGCGCGCAGGGCGGCCACGCCGAGCGGTCCGGCCTCCCGGACGTACCAGTCGCGGTGGTCGGTGCCCACGCCGTGGTGGTGGGTGATGGTGCCGCCGGCGGCGAGGACGGCGTCGTTGGCGGCGTGCTTGGCGGGTGCCCAGTGGGCGACCGGGTCGTCGCCCTGGGCGCTGACGACGGTGAAGTAGAGCGAGGCGCCGTTCTCGTACACGTGCGAGATGTGGCACATCACCAGGGGTGGGGTCCCGGCCCGGGTGAGGGTGTCGGTGAGGGCGGTGCGCACGCCGGTGTAGAGGCCGGGGACGGCGGACCAGAAGGCCGCCGTCTCCAGTGTCTCCGCGAAGGCCCCGGCGTCGAGCAGGGCGTCGCGCAGGTAGGGCGCGGAGTAGCGGCCGTGCGCCCAGCGCTCGCCCGGTTCGGCGCCGAGCGGGGTGCCGCCGCAGGCGGCGAGGACGGCCGCGGCCTGTTCGCGGCGGTGTGCGGTGTCCTCGGCGGTGCCCTCGTAGCCGGTGATGGCGAGGCATCCGGCGTCGCTCCGCGCCGCTCCCGCCCCGATGGCGTCGGGCTGGGCGAGGCCGATGAGGGTCTCGGTCTCGTCGGACAGGCGCAGCACGGTCGGGCGGGGCCCGTCCTGGGCGAGGCGGCGCAGGGCCGTGGCTCCCTCCTCGAAGGAGGCGAAGCGCCAGCCTTCGTAGACGCGCACCTCGGGCAGCGGGCGGATCCGCACCGTGACGGAGGTGATCACGCCGAAGGCACCCTCGGAGCCGAGGACGAGCTGGCGCAGGTCGGGTCCGGCGGCGGAGCGCGGGGCGCGGCCCGCCTCGAGGGTGCCCTCGGGCGTGGCGAGGGTGAGGCCGAGGACCATGTCGTCGAAGCGGCCGTAGCCGGCGGAGGCCTGGCCGCTGGAACGGGCGGCGGCGAAGCCGCCGATGGTGGCCCACTCGAAGGACTGCGGGAAGTGGCCGAGGGTGAAGCCGTGCTCGGCCAGCAGGGCTTCGGCCTCGGGGGCGCGCAGGCCGGGCTGGAGGACGGCGGTGCGGGAGACGGGGTCCAGATCGAGCAGGCCGTTCATGCGGCGCAGGTCGAGGGCGACGAAGGAACTGCGCCGGGGGGCGAGTCCGCCGACCACCGAGGTGCCGCCGCCGAAGGGGACGACGGCCAGGCCGTGTGCGGCGCAGGCCTTCAGCACGGCGAGGACGTCGTCGTGGGAGGCGGGCAGGACCACGGCCTGCGGGACGTCGGTGAGGTCGCCGGCGCGCAGTCGGAGCAGGTCGGGCGTGGACTTGCCGCGGGTGTGCCGGATGCGGCTCTCCGCGTCCGTGCGGACGTGTTCCTCGCCGCCGACGGCCCGCGCCAGGGCGCGCAGCGCGGCGGGTTCGGCGGTGGGCTCGGGCAGGCGGAGCTCCTCCAGGGCGGGCGCGGGTGCCGGGCTGGGCTTGACGCCGAGCAGGTCGCGCAGCAGTCCGGTCACCGCGTCGGGCAGCGGGGCGGCCTTGGCCGGGTCGCCCCAGCCGTTCCACAGCATGTCCATCGAAGGGTCGTCCTCACAGGTCGGTGTGCTCGGTTGGCGCGGCGGCGTCGTCCGCCCGGCCCCGGCGCGTTACACTGTGACACATGACGCCTATTCGTCACAACGGCTCGGACAACGATCATGTGCTCGACGCGGTGCGCGACTGCGTGCTGGCCGTCGGCGTCCGCCG
Organism: Streptomyces sp. NPDC030798; assembly: GCF_055572275.1. Taxonomy (NCBI): domain Bacteria; kingdom Bacillati; phylum Actinomycetota; class Actinomycetes; order Kitasatosporales; family Streptomycetaceae; genus Streptomyces; species Streptomyces sp. NPDC030798. The sequence goes on from NZ_JBVIDR010000003.1 coordinate 71,255, forward strand.
CACCACCCTCGCCGACGTGGCACGCCGCGCCGGCGTCTCCCGGATGACGCTGTACCGACGCTGGCCGGACCTGCGCACCCTGGTCGGCGACCTGATGACCCGTGAGTGGATCGACGTGGCGACCCACGCGATACCCGAGCCGTCGGCGGGCACGCACACCCGCGCCCGGATCGTGGAGGGGCTGGTGGCGGGGGTGGCTGCGTTCCGCGCGCACCCGCTGTTCCGGAAGATCGTCGACGTCGACCCCGAGCTGCTGCTGCCCTACGTCCTGGACCGGCGCGGGGCGAGCCAGGAGGCGCTGCTGGCGCTGCTGGCCGACGCGCTGCGCGAGGGCCACGCGGACGGCTCGGTGCGTGTCGCCCACACCGAGCGGCAGGCCCGCGCGCTGCTGCTGATCGTGCAGTCCTTCGCCCTGTCCCTGCGCACGATGACCGACGAGGACGATCCCGGCCTCGACTCCGCCGCTCTGCTGGCCGAGTTGCGCATCCTTCTGGAGAGGACCCTGACGCCATGAGCCACACCGAGGCCGTACGAGGCTCGTCCCTCAGCGCGGGCCGGCGCATCCGGGAACTGGCCGAGGCGACGGACGGCCGAGTGGCCGACGTCCTGGTCGTCGGGCTCGGCGCGACGGGCGCCGGCGCCGCCCTGGACGCGGCCGCCCGGGGGCTGGACGTCGTCGCCGTGGACGCCCACGACCTGGCCTTCGGCACCTCCCGCTGGAGCTCGAAGCTGATCCACGGCGGGCTGCGCTACCTGGCCTCCGCGCAGTTCGACGTCGCGCACGAGAGCGCGGTCGAGCGCGGGGTGCTGATGACCCGCACCGCCCCGCACCTGGTGGCCGCGCAGCCGTTCGTCCTGCCGCTGACCCCGCTGGTGTCGCGGGCGCAGGCCTCGCTGGCCTGGGCCGGGTTCCGGGCCGGCGACATGCTGCGGCTGGCCGCCCGGACCCCGCGGCAGGCCCTGCCCGCACCGCGCCGGCTGCCGGCCACGGAGGCCCGTCATCTGGCGCCCCCGGTGCGCCCGGACGGGCTGCGCGGCGGGCTGCTGTCCTGGGACGGCAAGGTGACCGACGACGCCCGCCTGGTGACCGCCCTCGCCCGGACCGCCGCCGCGCACGGCGCCCGGGTGCTCACCCGGCTCAGGGTCCTGGAGCTGACCGGCAGGGGCGCCCGCGTCCGGGACGAACTCACCGGCGAGGAGGGCGAGATACGGGCCCGCGCCGTGATCAACGCGGCCGGTGTGTGGGCCGGTGACCTGACCGGCGGGATACGGATCCGTCCCTCCCGCGGCACCCACCTGGTGCTGCGCTCGGAGCGGCTCGGCATCCTGCCGGCCGGGCTGCACATCCCGATCCCGGGCGAGACCAACCGCTTCGTGCTGGTCCTGCCCCAGGGCGACGGGCGGGTCTACGTCGGCCTCACCGACGAGCCGGTCGAGGGCCCGGTCCCGGACGTGCCGGAGGTGCCCGAGACCGACATCGGCTTCCTGCTGGACGTGCTCGGCTCCGTCCTGGACGCGCCGGTGCAGCGGGAGGAGGTCGTCGGCGCCTTCGCCGGACTGCGGCCGCTGCTGGACACCTCCGAGGAGGGCAGCCCGGCGCGCACCGCCGACATCTCCCGCCGGCACGCCGTGCTGACCTCGCCCGACGGTGTGACCACGGTCGTCGGTGGCAAGCTCACCACCTACCGGCGGATGGCGCAGGACGCCGTGGACGCCGCGGTCGGGGCCCGGGGGCTGTCCGCGCCCCCCTCCCCCACCGCCGCGCTGCCGCTGACCGGTGCCGCCGCCCCCGCCCGGCTGCGTGCCCTGGCCGCACCGCGCCGGCTGGTCCGCCGCTACGGCACCGAGGCCCCCGCCGTGCACGCCCTGGCGCAGCGGGATCCCTCCCTGGCCGCACCGGTGGTGCCGGGGCATCCGGTCACCCGGGCCGAACTCCTGTGGGCCGCCCGCCACGAGGGCGCCCTGGACGCCTCGGACCTGCTGGACCGGCGCACCCGGATCGGTCTCGTGCCCGAGGACCGCGCCGCGGCGCTCGCCGCGGCGGGGGAACTGCTGGCGCGCGCGGCCGCCGAGGTCACGTCAGAGAGCCGGAGTTGACCAGATCGCCCGTGGCGGGGCGCGGGACCGTGCCGCTCGCCGGCGGTTCCTCGCCCCGCTCCACCCAGGCCGTCAGCGCGGTGAAGGCGGCCCGGTAGCAGGGCAGGATCGGCCGCAGCCGGTCCGGGTAGGTGTCGTAGAGGCTGTCGACGTGGGTGCCGCCCTCGATCCGGTAGTAGCGGTGCAGCCCCGAGCGGCCCCGCTCGGCGATCATCCGCGCGTAGACGTCGGACTGGACGCGCAGGGGCAGCAGGGCGTCCAGGGTGCCGTGCAGGGTGATCATGGGTTTGCCGATCCGGCCGGTGAGCGAGATCCGGGCGACGGCGTCATGGACCGCGCGGGGCCGTGCCGCGTAGTCGTACGCGGCGTCGGAGGGGCAGGGCGCGAAGATCTCCTCCGGCGTCGTACCGGCCGAGGCGCCCGGGCAGTCCCGGTCGTAGCCGGGGTCCAGAGCCGCGCGGTAGGTCTTCTGGGTCAGGCCCCAGTACGCCTTCTCGTGGTACGGCCACAGGAACTCCGAGCCCCGCGCGAAGCCGGCCGCGTACATGTCCTCGTCACTCGCCCTGCCGAGCTGCCGGGCGACCGCGACGGGCAGGAAGGTCAGCAGGTGGGGGCCGTCGGGCCGCCACAGCGGGCCCTCCCAGTCGACCCCGCCGTCGTACAGCTCGGGGTGGTTCTCCAGTTGCCAGCGGGTGAGGTAGCCGCTGTTGGAGATCCCGGTCATGTACGTGCGGCGCGGGGCGTGTCCGTAGTACTGGGCGACGACGGCCTTGGCGGCGCGGGTCAGCTGGGTGGTGCGCCGGTTCCACTCGGCGAGGGCGTCGCCGGGGCGGCGGCCGTCGGTGTAGAAGTCCGGGCCGGTGTTGCCCTTGTCGGTGGCGGCGAACGCGTAGCCCTGGGCCAGCACCCAGTCGGAGACGAGGGTGTCCATCGCGTACTGCCTGCGCACGCCGGGGGCGCCGGTGACGACCAGCTTGCCGTTCCAGTCGTCGGGCAGCCGGAGGACGAACTGGGCGTCGTGGTGCCATCCGTGCGCGGTGTTCAGGTGGGAGGAGTCGCGGAAGCAGCCGTCGATCTGCGCGCCGGGCACGCCGGAGGGGTTGTGGGTGCCGCGTGCGGCGAGTCCCGCCCAGTCGGCGGGGTCGCTGTAGGGCGTGCCGGTGAGGGCGCTGGTCGTCAGGTCCGCGTGGCGGGAGAGCCGCTGTCGTACGGCGCCGGGCACGGTGATCCGGCGCCGCGCGGCCCGGCCGCCGTCGGCCCGGGCCTCGGTGGCGGGAGTGGCCGCCGCGACGGCGAGCAGGGCGGCGGACAGGAGTGTGGTTCGTCGACTGGGGCGCATGCGGGTCATGGTTGGCGACGGCGCACCGACCGGGCCATGGGCGGTGCGCACACTACGGCAGCGTCTCCGGTGGTGGCCAGGCACATGTGGTCCTGGTCCGGACGGCGGTGCGCGCGGGGTTCCCGGCGTGCGGGTGGCGGGTGCCTGCGGCACCCTGCAGAGAGATCCACAGCCAGGACAGAGCGTGACCCGGGAGAGCCAGGAGTGATGCGTCATGACCTCAGACCCCGCGTCCGCGTCGCGCGCTCCCCGGGTGCGGCCCTGGCCGGTCGACGACCTGCCCGCCCTGGATCCCGACCCCTTCCTGGACGAGGTGCTGCGGGAGGAACCGGTCACCCGGATCACGCTGCCGTACGGCTCCGGGCACGCCTGGCTGGTCACCCGCTACGAGGACGTCCGCTTCGTCACCTCCGACCCCCGCTTCTCCCGGGAGCAGGTCGTCGGGCGGCCGGTGACCAGCATGGCGCCGCAGGCGGTGGCCTCCCAGACCGCGGGCCTGCAGTACATCGACCCGCCCCGGCACACCTGGCTGCGCAGAGTGGTCGCCCGGGCGTTCACCGCGCGGAGCATGGAGCGGCTGCGGGTGCCGGCGGAGCGCACCGCCCACGGGATGCTCGACGGCATGGAGCGGGCCGGCCCCCCGGCCGATCTGATGGAGCATCTGCACACGCCGTTCCCGATCGCCGTGGTGTGCATGTTCCTCGGCGCGGACGAGGACGACTGGCGCGACTGGGCCGGGAACTCCGAGGCGCTGCTTTCCAAGGCCCCGGCCGGCGGTGAGCGCAACCAGTCGGCGCGCGCGGCGACCCGCGGCCGGGTCGTGGACCTGCTGCGGCGCCGCCGCGAGGAGCCCGGGGAGGACCTCGCCGGAGTCCTGGCACAGGCGGCCGCCGCCGGCGAGATCACCGACGACGAGGCGGTCTCGCTCGCCATGGCCGTCTACGTCAGCGGCGGTCACGCCGTACGCAACAACAGCGGCTCCATGATGTACGCGCTGCTGACCCACCCGGAGCAGCTCGCGCGGCTGCGCCGGGAGCCGGAGCTGCTGACCCGGGCGGTGGAGGAGCTGTACCGGTTCGTCCCGCACCGCAACGGGGTCGGCATTCCGCGCATCGCCACCGAGGACGTGGAGGTCGGCGGCAGGCTCATCCGCAGGGGCGAGGTCGTCTACAACGCCTACGTCGCCGCCAACCGCGATCCCGAGGTCTTCCCGGAGCCGGACGTCCTGGACCTCGGCCGGGACGGGGCCGCGCATCTGGCCTTCGGGCACGGACCGCACTTCTGCCTGGCGGCCCTCATGGCCCGGATGGAGGCCGAGGTGATGATCAAGGCGGTGCTGGACCGCTTCCCCGGCGTCCGGCTCGCAGTGCCCGCCGAGGACGTCGAGTTCCAGCGCGAGGGCCTCATCCGGGGGCCGCGCACGCTGCCGGTCACCTGGTAGCGGCGGCAGCGGCCCTCTCCCCGGCCGGTCACGCGTCGCCGTCGCCGAGGCGGCGGACGTCGTCCTCGTCCCAGGCGCGGGTGTCCCGCGGTTCGACGTAGGGCTCCGCGTCCGGCGGATAGCCGCCGGCGATCGCCCGCTGGCGTACGGTCTCCGCGTCGAACTCCAGGCCCAGCAGGATCGCCAGGTTGCTGATCCACAGCCAGACCAGGAAGACGATGACGCCGGCCATGGCGCCGTAGGTCTTGTTGTACGAGGCGAAACCGGCGACGTACAACGCGAACCCGGCGGAGGCGACCAGCCAGATGAACAGTGCCAGGAGGCTCCCCGGGGTGATCCAGCGGAAGCCCTTCACCTTGGCGTTGGGGGTCGCCCAGTACAGGATCGCGATCATCACCGTGACGAGGAGGACCAGGACCGGCCACTTGGCGATCGACCAGGCCGTCAGCGCGGTGTCGCCGATGCCGAGCGCCTGGCCGACGTGACGGGCGAGGCCGCCGGTGAACACCACGATCAGCGAACTGATCACCGCGAGCACCATCAGGACGACCGTGACGCCGAGACGCACGGGGAGGATCTTCCAGATCGGCCGGCCCTCGGGGACGTCGTAGACGGCGTTGGCGGCGCGGATGAAGGCGGCCACATAGCCGGAGGCCGACCAGATCGCGACCACGATGCCGACGACCGCCATGACCGAGCCGGTGCCCGCGTGACCCTGCAGTTGCTCCACCGCGCGCGTGAGGATGTCGCGGGCGGGGCCGGGCGTGAGCTTCTTGAGGTTGTTCAGCACCGTGTCCGTGGCGGCCTTGCCGGTGATGCCCAGCAGGGAGATCAGCACCAGCAGCGCGGGGAAGAGGGCCAGCACGCCGTAGTAGGTCAGCGCGGCGGCGCGGTCGGTCAGGTCGTCGTCCTTGAACTCGCGCAGCGAACCCTTCAGGACATCGCCCCAGGCCCGCTTCGGCAGCTTGGCCGGCGTCTCGGGGGCGCGCCGCTCGACCTCGGGGCCGGGCCCGGTCTCGTGCGGCGCCGGTACCTCGCGCGCGGGGGTCTCGTCGCTGCCGTGTCTGCTTCCGTGCCCCGGAAGATGCAACTTCGCCATGTCCGTCGGGTAACCCGCCGACGCGCGGTTACGCGGGCGAGGTGACGCCGCGCGGGCTCAGGCGGAGCGCTCGGCCAGAGCGCGCAGGACGGCCACGGCCTGTTCGGCGTGCTCGTACGGCACGAAGAGGTGGTCGTGGTGGAACCCGGCGACGACATTGCAGCTGAGGCCGGCGTCGGCGAGTTCCCGAGCGACCGCCGCGGTCAGGCCCACCGCCTCGAGCGCGGAGTGCACGCGCAGGGTGATCCACCCGGCCACGTAGTCGTACGCCAGCCCCGCCGCGTCCGCCTCCTCCAGCCGCGCCACCAGGGTCAGGCCCTCCTGCTCGGCGACGGTGACCACCGGGGTGATGCCGGAGGGCACCCGGCCCTCGACGGTGGTGAACACGTAGCGGCCCGGGTTCAGCTCGGGGCGCATGCCGCCGAGCAGCGTCCGCAGGTCTCTCTCGCCGGCCATGATCACCACGTTACGGGACGTGGGCCCGGTGCCGTCCGAGGCGCGGGGGCCTTCCGCCGGATGCGCGGGCCGAGGGCGCCGTGCGGGAGCCCTCGGCGTGCGGGGTCAGGCCGCGACGGCGGGCTGTTTCTCCGCCTCGTCGAGCAGGCCGATCAGCGTCGCGCGGGCCCGCGCCACCCGGGAGCGGACCGTGCCGACCGGACAGCCGCCGGCCGCGGCGGCCTCCGCGTACGGCAGACCGGCCAAATGGGTCAGGACGAAGGCCTCGCGGCGCTCGCCCGGCAGGGCGGCGAGCAGGTGGGCCGCGAGCATTCCGAACGAGGAGCCCCAGGGCAGGGGATCCAGGGGCCCCATGGGACCGATGAACGTGTGGCCGGTCCCCATGTGGCTCCTGTCCATGGGGCCACCGTCCATGTGCCGCATGACCATGGGGCCGGGGCCCATGTGGCTCATGACTGTGTGGCCCATGTCCAGGCGACTCAAACCGGTCATGGAGCCCATGTCCATGGTGTCCACGCCCATGACGTTCCTGCCCATGGAGTTCATGCCGGCCGTCGGCGGCCCGGTGAGGGAGAACGCCTCGTGGAGCATCGTCTGGGCGACGACCACGACCGTCACGACGAGTCCCGGCCCCCGCTCACGGCCCGCCAGGCACCAGCCGGCAGTGCCGGTGACGGCCAGTCCCGCGGCCAGCACGCCGGCGGGCACGTGCTGACCCGACATCAGGACGTGGCCCAGGGCGGCGAGCAGCACGCACACGGCCGCGAACACCGCGGCCCGTACCGTGCGAGAACACCACCCTGCCGTCATGGCGCCCCATCCTCGCATCCGGGCCTTCGCCGTCATGACTCGGTACGCGGCGAGCCCCGCCCCGGAACTCAACCGGCGCCCTGTGATCCACCACACGTCAACCGGCGGGAACCGAAGGCCTGTTCGCCCCGACCTCTGCGGTGCGGCCGGGTACCGCCGCCAGGCGGGGCAGCAGGCCGGTCCAGAACTCCATCATGCGCTCGTCGGACAGCCAGGCCGGGTCGCGGCTGCCGAGCACCTCGAAGCCGACGGTCGCGGCCACCACGGCCATGGCCACGCACTCGGGCGAGACACCGTCCGTCAGTTCGCCCGCCTCCTGGGCCTGGCCGGCCATCTCGCGCACCCAGCCGTGCCAGGAGTCCAGCACCACCGCCCCGCCGTCCCGCGTGGGGTCGCCGCTGAGCGCGAAGCCGGCCCGCATCACCGGGTCGGCGGCGAACGCGACCACCAGTTGGCGGATGGCGGACACGAGCATGCCGAGCGCGCTGCCTCCCGTGGAGCGGAAGCGCTCGGCCATCTCCTCGACCGTGCGTGCCGCCGCGCTCTCGATCTCGCCGGCGAGGGCGTCCTTGCTCGGGAAGTGGAAGTGCAGGGCGCCGGCGCTCACTCCGGCCTTTCTGCTGATCGCGGGCAAGGAGGCGCGTGCGTATCCGTCGCGGGCGAAGGCCTCCGCCGCCGCCTGGAGAAGGGCCTGCCGGGTGCGAACCGCTCGAACCTGCTTGACCATGACGCCCTCCTCCAGGATCTGCGCGGAAGCGAGCCCTCATGCCCCTCAGCCCGGTAAAACCGCGTGTTCAGTATGTTTACCTGTCCTTGGGGCGGCAAGCCCCGATGCCCGGCCATGGCCAAAACACCGACGTCTGCACGTCGCACACCCCCCGCCCCGGGCAGCCGCCCGCCCCGTCGGCCACCGGGCAAACCGCGTGCCTGGTTTGGCCGTTGAGGGCGGGACGACCTCGAGTTCGTGGTTGCGCGCCGGCGTGCGCTCAGGACGCCGACGGGCCCAGCACCACGGGCAGCGACCGGTACCCGTTCAGCATGAACGTCGGCAGTGGCGCCAACTCCTCGGGCGCGCAGGCCAGTCGTACGTCCGGGAAGCCCTCGAAGAGCCGGGAGAGCGCCGAGGCCGCCTCGATCTCCCCGAGCGGTGCGCCGAGGCAGCGGTGCGGTCCGTGGCCGAAGCCGAGGAGGTCGCGGTCGGTGGTGCGCAGTACGTCGAACCGGTGGGCGTCCGGGCCGTGCCGCTCGGTTTCATGGCCTCCGGCCGCGAAGTTGACGAGGATGCAGTCGCCCTTGCGGATCCTCACCCCGTCGAGGTCGATGTCCTCGACCGCGAACCGCATCGGCGCGTACGCCCCGGGCGTGTGCACCCGCATGGTCTCGGCGACGACGTCCGCCCAGGTCGCCCGGCCGGCCCGGACGTGCTCCAGTTGCTCGGGGTGGGTCAGCAGGGCGCCGGCCGCGTTGGTGATGAGGGTGGCGGTGGTGTCCTGGCCGGCGGCGATGAACATGAAGAGGGAGCCGAGCAGTTCCTCCTCGGTGAGGCGGTCGCCGTCGTCCCGGGCGGCGATCAGCGCGCTGGTGAGGTCGTCACCCGGCCGCTCCCGCTTGTCCTTCACCAGGGCGGCGAGCCGGCCGAAGGCCTCCAGCCGCGCGGCCTCCATCTCCGCGCCGCTCACGGTGGAGCTGAACACCGTGCTCAGCGCCGCCGACAGGGCGTCCGTCTCGGCGCCGCGCTCCACGCCGAACAGCTCGCAGATCACCCGCAGCGGAAGCACCTCCGCGTACGAGGTGCGCAGGTCGACGGGGGTGCCGGGCGGGAGGGCGGCCAGGGTGCCGAGGAGTTCGGCCGACAGTTCCTCCACGCGGGGGCGCAGCGCCTCCGAGCGCCGGGCGGTGAACGCCCCGGCCATCAGCCGGCGCAGCCGGGTGTGGTGCTCCCCGTAGGCGAAGAGCATGTTCTCGTTGGCCACCCACGGGTAGAGCGGCCACTCCTCGGTTATCGTGCCCTCGATGAAGGGCGGCCAGTGCAGGCGGGCGCTGCGCGAGACCCGTGGGTCGGTCAGCAGGCGTTCCACGTAGGTCTGCCGGACGACGGCCCAGGCGAGGACGCCGCCCGGCAACTCCACCTGGACCGCGGGGCCCTGGCCGCGCAGCATCGCGGCCTCCCCCATGTGGTCCTGGCCGGTGAGGTCCACGGCGTACGGGCAGGCGGTCTTGTCCATCGGTGTGCTCCCTGGGTCGGTTCTGCATCACGGTGTGGCGTTGCGACGGGCCCATGGAGGTGGTCCGCTCCCCCGCGGGGGCGGTGCCGGCGACCGCGGCCGGCGAAGCGGCGCCGCTCAGCCGGCGGCCGGAGCCTCCTGCGCCTCCCGGCGCAGCTCCATGACCTCTTCGTGGACGCGCCTGCCCCGGTCGAGCGACATGTCCAGTCGCACGAGCACGGCGGGGACCGCGATGCCGGTCATCAGGTGCCGGTAGAGGTCGACCACCCGCTCCATGAGGTCGGCATGGTCGTTCATTATCTTGGACAGCACCTGGGCTCCGGTGAACGCGGCCACGAACGCCTTCGCCGCCGCGTCGACGTCGACCTGGGGCAGCACCTCCCCGTTCGCCTTGGCCCGTTCGAGCAGCTTGGCGTTGTGGTCGACCCAGGAGGCCATCGGCACCCGCCGGTCCAGCCCGTCGTGCGGTGAGCCCTGGTCCACGGTCAGCCGGATGCTGCCGCGCACCACGGGATCGCCCGAGCCGAGCAGATGGGCCAGGAGGAAACCGGCGTCCAGCCCTTCCTGGAGCACCAGTTCGCGCGGCGGGGACTGCGGCACCGAGTTGAGCTGGTCGGTCAGCACCGCCTGGGCGAGCTGCTCCTTGGAGGCGAAGTGGAAGTAGAGGGCTCCCTTGGTGACGTTCGCCCGCTGGAGGATCTCCGAGATGGTCGCGGCCTCGTACCCGACGTCGGCGAACACCTCGGCGGCGGCCACCAGGATGCTGCGCCTCGTCCTGATCGCTCGTTCCTGCAGGGCCACGGCACATCCTCCGCACTGGCTTCACGGACCGGTCGGTCACAAAAAGAAACCGACAGGTTCGTATCCTGCCACCCCGGAAGATGGGCTTTCAAGCATACGAATGTCCCCCTCCTCACCCCGTGCGCGGGACCCCCGGGGCCGTCGCTGACCGCCACGATAAAACCTGTCGCCCGGTATCTCAACGTCCGAGCAGGCTCTGTCCTGCACGGCCGGAATCCGGGTCGGGTGAGCGGAGTTGAGACCGGACGCTCACTCGCCGTGCCGGAAAACGCCCACAACACACCGGCGTTCGGCCACCGTTGGCAGAAATTTGGCTTGATAAGCAAACCGGGAGGTCCGTATCTTCTGTCTCTGCGCGTCCCAGCCTTCCGGATCTGCGACTACGGGAGAGGGCCCATGACCCTTCTGACACACCAGGTACACCTGCCCTCTGTGCCGGAGACGACCGGACAGGAGCTGGCGCGGCTCCTCTTCGACGGCGACGACCGGGAGCACGTCCACGGCATGTGGCGCGACCTGATCGCCAAGGAGACGTTCCGGCACCGCCCCGGGCTGAGCGCCGACGAACGGGCCGCGCTGTCCTACGAGTGGCTGCGCCTGGTGAACGACACGGCGGGAGCCGCCGAGCAACTCGCCGACGACCCGTCGCTGCTGGCCTCGCTGCACGAGTGGGCGGCGATCGTGGACGGCGGCGGGGGCCTGTGCACCGTGGCGAGCATCCACTACAACCTGTTCCTCGGCAGTCTGCTCGACCACGGGGGCGCCGAGCGCCGCGACCTGTCCGACTTCACCTCGCTGCGCCGCACCGGCACGTTCCTGTGCACCGAGCTGGAGCACGGCAACGACGCCTCGGCCCTGGAGACCACCGCCGAATGGGATTCCGCCACGGGTGAGTTCGTGCTGCACACGCCGCGTCCGGGCGCCCAGAAGTTCATGCCCAACACCAGCACGACCGGCGGCCCCAAGAGCGCCGTGGTGGCCGCCCGGCTCCTGGTCGAGGGGCGGGACGAGGGCGTGTTCCTGTTCCTGACGCCGCTGAGCGACGAGCGGGGCCTGCTGCCCGGAGTGCGGGTGCGCCGGCTGCCGCTGCGCACCGGTGCCCCGCTGGACCACTGCCTGACCGCGTTCGACCGGGTGCGGCTGCCCCGCGAGGCCCTGCTGGAGTCCGCGTACGGCCGGCTGGACGCCGAGGGCCGGTTCCACAGCAGCCTCGGCAACCGGCGCAAGCGGTTCCTGCAGTCCATCGGGCGGGTCACGATGGGCAAGCTGTGCATGAGCGGCGCCGCCGTCGGCGCCACCCGGGCCGCGCTCGCCATAGCCGTCCGCTACGGCGACAACCGGCGGGTCAGCGGGCCCCGGGCGAGCGAGCGCATACCGGTCAACGCCCATCGCCCGCACCACGGACGGCTCTTGAAGGGGCTCGCCACCGCGTACGCCATGACCTTCCTGCACCGCTCCGTACTGGCCCGCTGGACGGCCGAGCGCAACGGCCGGGACGCCGGGCGGCGGGCGGAGGCCGAGCGGCTCATCGCCGTGGCCAAGGGCTGGATCACGTGGCAGGCGCGGGACATCGCCGTCGAGTGCCGGGAACGCTGCGGTGCACAGGCCCTGTTCGCCGCCAACGGGCTGTCCGAGTTCCCGCAGTACATCGAGGGCACCGTCACCGCCGAGGGCGACAACCTGGTCATCTGGGTGAAGGCAGCCGCCGAGATGCTCTTCGAGCACCAGCCGGCCCGGCAGAGCCCCGAACCGCCGGGTCCCGTCGAGCGATTGACGGACCCCCGGCATCTGCGCGGGCTGCTGGCCCGGGCCGAGGCCGTCTGGCAGGACCGGGCCCGGGCCGCGCTGCGCCGGGGGCCCTCCGGTGACCCGGTGGAACGGTGGAACGGCGCGTCCGGCGCCGCCCTGGAGATGGTCGCGGTGCACGCCCGGCTGCGGGCGGCCGACGCCTTCCTGGACGCGGCCGCCCGTGCGGACAGCCGGGAGACCCGTGAACTGCTGCAACGGCTCTGCCTGTTGTTCCTGCTGGAGCAGATCGGCGAGCACACCGGTGATCTGCTGGCCGACGGTCATCTGTCCGCCGAGCAGGTCCGCGCGCTGCCCGAGTTGCTGGACGACGTGCTGCGCGGCCTCGCCCCGCACATGACGGACCTGGTCGAGGGCTTCGACCTGCCCGCCGCCTACCTGGACGGCATCCCGCTGGCCAACTCCGGCTGCGTCTCGCTCGCGGACTACGCCGTCGAGGCCGACTGACGGTCAGCGGCCCGCGAGGCCGTCGATCCAGGACTGGAGCCGTGCGCCCTGGGCGGCCATCAGGTCGGGGTCGCGCAGCGTCTGGGTGAGGACGCACATGCCCTGGTAGGCGGCGACGAGTTCGACGGCGAGGTCCGGGGCGTCGGACCGGCCCAGCTCGGTGAACTGGCGCTCGACCCAGTCGAGCAGCACCCGCATGACCTTGGCCGCGGCGAGGTCCAGACCGTCGTCGCGCTTGTCGAGCTCGGTGGCCAGGGTGCCGAAGGGGCAGCCGAAACGTGCCGCCGTCTCGCGCTCGTCGACCCAGCCGTCGATCAGGGACTTCAGCCGGGCGGCCGGGCCGGGCAGGGTGTCCAGACGGCTCGTCAGCGCGGCGAGCCGGTCGCGGTGCGCCTCCACGGCGGCCTCGACCAGCAGGTCCTTGGCCCTGAAGTAGTAGTACACGTTCCCGAGCGGGACGTCGGCGGCGCGCGCGATGTCCGCGAGCGTGGTCTTCTCCACGCCCTGCCGATGGAAGACCTGGACGGCGGCCTCGACGAGGCGCTCCCGCTTGTCGCGCCGCCGGGATGGTGAGTCAGTCACCTGACTGAGGATAGACACACCAGCGCGGAGACGGCTAACGTGCGACTCAGTTAGTCAACTGACTCATACGTGGGGAGAGATGTCGTGATCGTCGTAACCGGTGGTACGGGGAACGTTGGCCGGGCTCTGATCGCGCGGCTCGCCGAGGCGGGCGTGGCCGTCACGGCCGTGGCGCGGCACATCGCGCCCGAGGACGTCCCTACGGGCGTGCGGACCGTTGCCGCCGACCTCGGCCGGCCCGCGGAGCTCGCACCCGCTCTGCAGGGGGCCGCCGCGCTGTTCCTGCTGGTGGCCGGGGACGAGCCGGAGGCGCTGCTGCAGCAGGCCGCCGCGGCCGGAGTCGGGAAGGCGGTACTGCTGTCGTCGCAGGGCGTCGGCACTCGGCCGGTCAGCTACGCGCACGCGGCACGCTTCGAGGCAGCCGTCGCCGCGTCGGGACTGGCCTTCACCGTGCTGCGCTCGGGCGGGATGGCCTCCAACGCGCTCGCCTGGGCCGAGCCGGTCCGTCGCCATCGCACCGTGGCGGCGCCCTTCGCCGACGTGGCCCTGCCGTTCGTCGATCCGGACGACGTCGCCGCGGTCGCCGCCACCGTCCTGCGCGAGGACGGACACGACGGTGCCACCTATGCGCTGACCGGCCCCGCGGCGACCACGCCGCGCGAGCGGGCCGCCGCCCTCGCCCATGCCCTCGGCGAGCCGGTGACGTTCGTCGAGCAGAGTCCCGAGGAGGCCCGTGCGCAGATGGCCGCGTTCATGCCGAGCGCCGTACTGGAGGGAACCCTCGCCGTCCTCGGTGCGCCGACCGCCGAGGAGCGGGCGGTCAGCCCGGACGTGGAGCGGATCCTGGGACGCCCGGCGACCCCCTTCACGGCTTGGGCGACCCGCAACGCACCGGCGTTCCGCTGACGGCCAGGTCCATCTCGCCGGCAACGCCCGGACCTCCCAAGAGCACGCACCGCCCCGGCGATGCACTCACCGCGCCGTCGATCCGCCCGGCGGCACCCGCGTGCGGGCCGCGGGGGCCGCGCAACGCGGGCCGTGCTCCGCCGGCCACCGGAGCAAGCCGCTCACCGGCCGCACGTTCAGGCCGCCGAACGCGCTCACCCCACGGCACCCCGCCCACCGGCACCCACATCCGAACGCGCGGCGGCATGCAAGGCGCAGTGCCCTGCCGGCCGCGCGGGCGATCCGCTCTCCGTCGCGGCCGTGCGAGCCGTGGAAGCCGGCCTCACGGGATTCCCTGGTCGATTTCCAGTTCCGCCCAGATGATCTTTCCTTCCGCGGTGTACCGCGCTCCCCAGCGGTGGGCGAGCTGGGCCACCAGGAACAGGCCGCGGCCGCCCTCGTCCGTGCTGCGGGCGTGCCGGAGCCGGGGCGCGGTGCTGCTGGCGTCGGCGACCTCGCAGGTGAGCCGGGTGTCGCGGAGGAGCCGCAGCCGGATGGGGGGCTCGGCGTAGCGGATGGCGTTGGTGACCAGTTCGCTGACGACGAGCTCCGTCGTCATGGCGAGGTCCTCGAGGCCCCAGTCCGCCACCCGGCGCGTCGCCTCGGCCCGGACGCGGGCGACGGCGGCCGGGTTCGTGGGGACGTCCCAGGAGGCGACCCGGTCCGTGCCGAGGGCATGGGTGCGGGCGAGCAGCAGGGCGATGTCGTCGGGCTGCGGCGCCGGCACCAGTTCCTGTACGGCGCAGGCGCACAGGGTGCCGAGGTCGGTGGCGGTGCGCGAGAGCACCGTGCCGAGCCGGGTCATGCCCGACTCCACGTCCTGGTCGAGGCCCTCGATGAGGCCGTTGGTGTAGAGGCCGAGGAGGCTGTTCTCCGCCAGCTCGATCTCGGCGACCTCGAAGGCCATGCCGCCCAGCCCGAGCGGGGGTCCGGCCGGTATCTCCGGGAAGTACGCGTGCCCGTCGGGGGCGACGACGACGGGCGGCGGGTGCCCGGCGCGGGCCATGGCGCAGCACCGGGTGACCGGGTCGTACACGGCGTAGAGGCAGGTCGCGCCGATGAAGGTGGCCGTGCTCCGGCTGTCCGGGTCGCGGTCGGTCTCCTCGTCGCTGAGCCGCAGCACGAGGTCGTCGAGATGGGCGAGCAGTTCGTCGGGCGGCAGCTCCATGTCGGCGAGGGTCTGCACCGCCGTGCGCAGCCGGCCCATGCTGGCCGCGGCGGTGATGCCGTGGCCGACGACGTCGCCGACGACGAGCCCCATGCGGCTGCCGGACAGCGGGATCACGTCGAACCAGTCGCCGCCGACGCCGCCCGTGGCGTCGGCCGGGAGGTAGGAGGAGGCGACCTCGAGCGCGGTGCCGCCGGTCAGGGCGTGCGGCAGGAGGTTGCGCTGGAGGGTGACCGCGGCGGTGTGCTCGCGGGTGTAGCGGCGGGCGTTGTCGACGCAGACCGCCGCGCGGGCCACCAGTTCCCGGGCGAGCAGGACGTCGTCGGGGCCGAAGGGTGCCGGGTTGAGCGTGCGGGCGAAGGTGGTGAGGCCGAGCGCGGTGTTCCGGGCCCGCATCGGCACGGACAGCAGGGTGTGCAGGCCGAACTCGCGGATACGGGCCGCGCGCTCGGGCTGTTCGGCGGCCCACACGGGGTCGGACGGGTCGAGTGCCTGGACGAGGAACGGCTCCCCGCTGATGAGCAGGTTCACGTCGTTGGGCGGGGGCAGGAAGTCCACGCTGTCGCCGACCCGGGCCACCGCCTCGGGGCAGCCCTCGCGCACCGACCGCATGCCTGCGCGGCGCATCGCGGGGCGGGCGGAGACGGGTCCGGCGTCGGTGAGCCAGGCGCCGTGGCCCTCGGTGCTGAGCACGGGCTCCAGCAGGTCGACGATGACGAAGTCGGCGAAGCGGGGGACGGTGAAGTCGGCGAGTTCCTGCGCGGTCCGCCACACGTCGAGGGTCTTGCCGATGCTGGTGCCGGCCTCGTTGACCAGGGACAGCAGCTGGCGGGCGTTCCAGCGCTCGGTGACGTCCAGGACCATGTAGCAGACGCCGGTGATGGTGCCCTCGGCGTCCACCAGGGGGAAGAAGGAGGTGGAGTAGGCGTGCTGACGGTGCGGGTCGGCCCAGCTCCAGCCGACGTACTCGTAGTCGGTGACCGGCTCCCCCGTGGACAGCACCTTGCGCATGAGCCCTTCGAGGGCGTCCGCCTGCAGCCCGGGCAGCAGCTCACCCAGCCGGCGCCCGAGCCGCTGCTCGCGGGGCACACCGCCGAACCGTTCCAGCGTGTCGTTCAGCCACACATAGCGCAGGTCCAGGTCCATCACGGCCATGCCGACCGGTGAGCGGGTGAGGAAGCCGTCGAGGACGGACTGGCCCACCGCCCACTGCGGGCGCTGTTCACGCGCGGAGACCAGGAAGCACTCCTGGCCGCCGATCCGGAAGGACGCCGAGACCCGCAGGTCGGCCTCGAGCCGGCGGCCGTCGCGGTGCCGGAGCGGGACGAGGCCGTTCCAGCCCATGCCGCTGCGGCAGCGCTCGGCGATGCAGGAGGCCCGGACGGGGTCCTCGGGCATGGCCAGCAGGCGCGCGGCGGGCCGACCCACGACCTCCGGCGCGGGATGTCCGAGCAGCGCTTCGGCGCCCCGGGTCCAGCCGGCCACGACGCCGTCGGCCGAGATCACCGCCGCCGCGTCGGTGGACGCGTCCAGCAGCTCACGCGGTTCCACGGACGTGGACGGGGTGAAACCCTTGTCCGCAGGTTCCATCGGTTCCATCCTCCGTCTCCACCATGGTGCTGCCAGTCCGCCGGTTGTGCACGGCCCGGCCCTGGGGTTGGGCCGGCGGGAGTGGCGGGGGCAGCATGGAGGTACCGGTCCGCGGCGTCCGGACGTGCGGCCGTACCGGCACCGACGGCCCCGGCCGGTGGAGGAGGACCTGGCATGGCAGTGGATTCCTTCCGCGCCGGCGACGACGAGCACAGTTCCGAGCAGTTCCGGCCGACGGGCCTGCTGGACGTGCTCAGTGTGGCCGCGGTGGCGCTGGACACCAGCGGGCGCATCGTCTTCTGGAGCCCGCAGGCCGAGGATCTGTTCGGGTACACGGCGCAGGACGTCCTCGGCAAGTTCGCGGCGCGGGTGCTCATCCGTCCCGAGCACCTGCAGGCCGTGGTGGGGCTGTTCACCGAGGTGCTGGAGACCGGGCGGGGCTGGGCCGGTGCCTTTCCCGTCCGGCACAAGGACGGCAGCAGCCGCCTGACGGAGTTCCGCACCATGCGGCTGCTGGACGATCTGGGGGACGTGTACGCGCTGGGCATCGCCGCCGACCACACGCTGCTGCAGCGGGTGGAGACGGATCTGGCCCTGTGCGAACGGCTGATCAACCAGTCCCCGATCGGGCTGGCCCTGCTGGACCCCGACCTGCACTACATCCTGGTCAACCCCGCGCTGGAGCGGATCGACGGGATCCCGGCCGAGGACCACATCGGCCGCCGGCTGCGTCAGACGCTGCCCTTCTTCGACGTCGACACCGTGGAGTCGTGTCTGCGTCAGGTGCTGGCCACCGGTACTCCCCTGCTGGACCAGTACCACGTGGGCCGGCCCCCGTCCGACCCCGACCACGACCACGCCTGGTCGCTGTCCTTCTACCGGCTGGAGGACCCCGGCGGGCGGGTGCTGGGCGCGGCCGCGTCGGTCGTCGACGTCACCGAGCGGCACCGCGCTGCCGCCGAGGCCGACCGGGCCCGGCGGCGGCTGGCGCTCATCGCGGACGCCTCCACCCGGGTGGGCACCTCGCTGGAGGTGGAGCAGACCGCCCGCGAGCTGGCCGACATCGCCGCACCGGTGCTCGCGGACGTGGTCGCGGTGGACGTGCTGGACTCTGCGCTGTCCTGCCGCCGGGTGCGCCGGCCGGACAACGGGCCGGAGCTCTTCCGTGCCCTCGCCCTCAAGGCGACCCACCCCACCGAGGCGCTGCGCGCCGCCGACCCGCCCGGCGACCTGGCCGCCTACGAAGGGGACCGGCTGGTCACCCTGTGCGTGCACACGGGCCGGCCGGTGATGGTCCGCCAGGTCGGCGAGCGGGACCTGCCGCGCATCGCGCGGAACGCGGAGGCGGGCGAGCTGCTGGCCCGCGCGGGGGTCCACTCGTATCTGGCCGTGCCGCTCATCGCGCACGGTGAGGTGCTCGGCGCGCTCGACCTCAAGCGCACCCTGAACCCGGAGCCGTTCGACGAGGACGACGTCGTCCTCGCCAGTGAGCTGGCCAGCCGCGCCGCGGTGGCCATCGACAACGCCCGCTGGTTCCAGAGCGTGCGCAACACCGCGCTGACCCTCCAGCGCAGCCTGCTGCCCGACCACTCGCCGCACCACACGGGCCTGGAGCTCGCCTCCCGGTACCAGCCCGCCCAGTCCACCAGCGAGGTGGGCGGCGACTGGTACGACGTCATTCCGCTGGCCGGGGAGAAGACCGCCCTGGTGGTGGGGGACGTCATGGGCAACGGCATCGACGCGGCCGCCACCATGGGCCGGCTGCGCACCGCCACCTGCGCGTACGCGGACCTGGACCTGGTGCCGGGCGCGGTGCTGCAGCACCTGGACAAGATCACCTGCGATCTGGAGCACTACATCGTCACCTGTCTCTACGCGGTCTACGACCCGCACACCCGCCGGTGCACCATCGCCAACGCGGGCCACATGCCGCCCGCCCTGGCCCGGCCCGGTGCCGCGCCCGTGCTGCTGGACCTGCCGCCCGCGGCGCCGCTCGGGGTCGGCGGCGTACCGTTCGAGGCCACCACCACCGAGCTGCTCCCCGGCGACCTGCTGGTGCTGTACACGGACGGCCTGGTGGAGACCCGGCAGCATCCGATCGACGACCGCCTGAACGTGCTGCTGAGCTTCCTGGACGCGCCGGGCCGGCCGCTGGAGGAGACCTGCGACCTCCTGCTGTACGGGCTGCGCCATCCCGAGGACCACGACGACGTGGCGCTGCTCGTCGCGCGCGCCCTGTAGGTGCCGGCCGCCCGCTTGGTGGGCCTCGCCCGGTGGTGCGACGCTGGGTGGAGAGGTGTCCGAGGAGCGGAACCCAGGAGGGCCGATGGGACGTGACGTCCCGGCGCTCGTCTTCACCCGCGAGGACCGCCGCCGGTACCGGATCAAGATGCAGGAGTGCCTCGAGGCGTTCGCGCAGATGCTGCGCGAGCAGCAGTTCGAGTCGGAACGGCCGCAGGTCGGCCTGGAGATCGAGCTGAACCTGGTGGACGACGAGGCCGAGCCGGTGATGCGCAACACCGATGTGCTGGAGGCGATCGCCGACCCGGCGTGGTCGACGGAGCTGGGCCGGTTCAACCTCGAGATCAACGTGCCGCCCCGGGGGCTGACGACCGGCGGCCCCGACGCGTGGGAGTCCGAGATCCGCTCCGCGCTGAACCACGCCGAGGGGCGGGCGAGGTCGGTGGGCGCCCGGCTGGTGATCATCGGCATCCTGCCCACGCTCCGGCAGGACGACATCGGGGAGGGGACGCTGTCGGAGAACCCGCGCTACCGGCTGCTGAACGACCAGGTGTTCGCGGCCCGGGGCGAGGACCTGCGGATCGAGGTGGACGGCGTCGACCGGCTGCGGACCTACGCGGACACGATCACTCCGGAGGCGGCGTGCACCAGCACCCAGTTCCATCTGCAGGTGTCGCCGGAGAGCTTCGCCGACTACTGGAACGCGGCGCAGGCCATCGCCGGGATCCAGGTCGGGCTGTCGGCCAACTCGCCGTTCCTGTTCGGCAAGGAGCTGTGGCACGAGACCCGCATCCCGCTGTTCGAGCAGGCGACCGACACCCGGCCCGAGGAGATCAGGGTCCAGGGGGTGCGGCCCCGGGTGTGGTTCGGCGAGCGGTGGATCAACAGCGTCTTCGACCTGTTCGAGGAGAACCTGCGCTACTTCCCGGCGCTGCTGCCCCTGTGCGACGAGCAGGACCCGGTGGAGACCCTGGACCGCGGGGACGTCCCGGAGCTGTCGGAGCTCACTTTGCACAACGGCACGATCTACCGCTGGAACCGGCCGGTGTACGCCGTCGCCCACGACAAGCCGCACGTCCGGGTGGAGAACCGGGTGCTGCCCGCCGGGCCGACCGTCGCCGACACCCTCGCCAACGGCGCGTTCTACTACGGGCTCACCCGCGCCCTGGTGGAGGAGGACCGGCCCGTGTGGTCGCGGATGTCGTTCGCCGCCGCCGAGGAGAACCTGCACACGGCGGCCCGGCACGGCATCGAGGCGCGGCTGTACTGGCCGGGGATGGGCGAGGTGCCGGTGCCCGAGCTGGTGCTCAGGCGGCTGCTGCCGCTGGCGCACCGGGGCCTGGAGCAGTCGGGGATGGACGCGGCCTGGCGCGAGCCGCTGCTCGGCATCATCGAGCAGCGCTGTGTGACGGCCCGCAACGGGGCGGTGTGGCAGAAGGAGATGTTCCACCGCATCGAGGACACGACCCGGGCCGGCCGCCATGAGGCACTGCGGCGGATGACGCAGCTGTACATCGACTACATGCACCTCAACGCCCCGGTGCACACCTGGCCGGTCGACTGAGCCGACATTCCGGCTGCGGAAGGTGACGATCACCGGATAGGCTCCCCCGGCGCTCGTCGGGGAGCAGCGCAGCGGAGGGGGAGCGCATGTCCGAGGTCGGCGCGCCGCAGAAGGGCCCGAGACCGGGGCTCCAGGCGTTCGCGGCGGTGGCCGTGGCCGCGGTACTGGCCGGCGGCCTGTGGGTCCAGGCCGAGATGGGCGGCGCCGGTGACCCGGGGCCGGCGGCCTGCTCGGCCGGGCACGGGAGCGCGCGGTCCGGCCGCGTGTCGGGCGCGCGGCTGTGCGAGGCGCTGAACCGGCCGGACCTGCCGGTGCTGCTCGGGGCGCCGAGGGAACGCGCGGAGAGCGCCGACGGCTCGGTCAGTACGACGAGGCTCGCCGGCGGCGTGAAGATCGTCACCCCCGAGGCCGAGGTCTCCACGGCGACGTACTCGGTGAAGCTGTCCGCCTCGTACGACGACCTGACGGTCGGGGAGATGGCGGATCTGCTCGGTCCGTCCGTGCGGCGGAGGAAGGTGCTGGGCCGCACGGCGATCCTGTTCACCGACCACACCCTCGCCCTCACCTTCGGTGGCGGCAAGGTGAACACCGGCACGGGCGGTCTCGCCCGCCATCTGCTCGTCGCCCGGGACCCGAAGGACGGCGGCGGTGCCTACGAGCTCGCCGTCTGGCGCCAGGACGACGTGCCGCCGGACGAGACGGCCCTGTTCCGCATCGCCGGACGGGTTCTGCCGACGGTGCCGGGCTGGAGCGCCGGCTGAGGTGCGCACGTCCGCCGTGCGCGGGCACGGGTGCCTACGGCGAACCGTCCGAGGGGGTGCGGCGGTAGTGTGGCCGCACGGGGCGACGAGGCGGGTGGTGGCGGATGGAGTGGCGGGAGTACGCCGAGGAGATGGCCCGGCTCGCGCGGCATCTGCTCGAGCAGGATTCGGTGCAGGCGACGCTGGACGAGATCGCGGCGTCGGCGGTGCGGCTCGTCGCCGGCTGCGAGGCGGCCGGGATTCTCACCGTCCGCAAGGGCCGGACGGTGACGCTCGCCGCGTGCGGGGACGTCGTCGCCCAGTGCGACAAGCTGCAGGGCGAGCTCTGCGAGGGGCCCTGCTTCGATCTCGTCCGCCGCAACAGCGGTGACCGCGTCTACCGCATCCCGGACCTGACCGACCCCCAGCCGGCCTGGGAGGACTTCGCCGCGGGAGCCCGTGACCTGGGGGTGGGCAGCATGACCGGCGTGCTGCTGTACGCGGAGAACGAGGACTTCGGCGCGCTGAACCTCTACTCCAGCCGTCCCGGATCGTTCGGCGAGGACATCGAGACGGCGGCCTGGCTGCTGGCCTCGCACGCCGCCGTGGCCCTGGCCGGCGCCCGCACCATCGACCAGCTCGAACACGGTCTGGAGAGCCGGCACGCCATCGGCGAGGCGATGGGCATCCTCATGGAACGCCACCGCCTGACCGAGGAGGACGCCTTCAACGTCCTGCGCCGCATCTCCCAGGACCACAACGTCAAACTCCGCGACGTGGCCCAACGGGTACGGACCGACCGCCCGACACCGGGCTGACCACTCCCCCGGGCTCTCCCCTGTGACAGCGCTGTGACAGTCGGCGGACAGGGTGGTGAAGTCGGGCTGCCAATCTGGTGAAACCAGGGCGAAACGAACCAATCGGACAGTCGCCATCGGTCCGTCGGAGGAGACACCCCCATGAGCGCCACTCCCGAGCTGGCTCCGCGTGAGCGGGAGACACTGCGGCACATCGCCGCCGGTCGGACGTATCTGCAGACGGCCCGGTACATGGGGCTCTCGCAGCACACCGTCGACGCCTACCTGCGCCGGATCCGGGCCAAGTTCAACATCAGCAGCACGGCGGAGCTGACGCGGGTGGCGGTCGCCCTGGGGCTGTGAGCGGCCGGGCAGTACTCACCCGGGCAGGACGAGGGCGAGCGGGACACCGTGGCACGGAACCAGGCGCAGACCGTCGTGCTCGCCGGCGAGCAGGCCGGCGAAGCCGGGCCCCCTGGCCAGGGAGCCTGCGGCACTTCGAGGCGGCCGTCCTGCTCACTGGTGAACGCCTGGGCCGCGTCGCGGCCTGCGCCGACGCGGCCCGCCTCGCGGTGCGGGCCGGGCCGGGCGGTGGATGCCGGTGGTCGCCGGCCGCTGTCCCGGCCCGGCCGAAAGCGGGCCGCGTGAGAGTCGACTCGCGGGTAACCCGCGGTGTCATGAACGCGTTGACCAAGAAGCCGAAGAAGCCGTGGCAGCAACAACCGTCCCCGACCGCCCTCACCGGGCCGGGGAGGTGACCGTGCTCTTTCTCGTCGTCGCCCTGCTCCTGCTCGGCATCGTCGTGGGAGCGGCCGCCTCTCTGCCCTGGCCCGTCACGCTGGTCCTCGGCTCGCTCATCGCCGTCTGGCTGCTCGTCTTCGCGGGCCGTGAACGGCGCCGGCGCCGGGCGGGGAGGGCGTAGCCGATGCGACTCACCGCACCCGCCTCCCGGTACACGGGTCGCCGGGACACCGAGGGCATGGCCGTGGCCTCCTTCGTGCTCGGACTCGTCGGACTGCTCGTCCTCAACATCGTCCTCGGCCCCATCGCCATCGTGCTGGCCCTCATCGCCCTGCGCCGGGGCACCCCGCGCCGGTTCCGCGCGCTGCTCGGCCTGGGGCTCGGCATCGCCGATCTGGTCGTGCTCGCCGTCGTGATGGCCGCGCACTCGGGGGCGTCCTGGTGGATCCAGGGCGGCTGACACCCGGCCGCACACACCGCCGGACTCAAGTCCGACAAAGGACAATGAGTCCGGCATGATGTCGGGAAAATGACGACCGGCCAACTTTTCCCGGTCGGCCGGTCGAACCCTTCCGAACCGGCTCGCTCATCGGAACCCGCAGGGCCGCAAAAGAGGAGCAACCCACGTGCGCAGCAAGCCCGTTGGGACCGCTCCGTGGTGCGTTGGCTCCCCTATGTCAGTGATAGCATCCCCGCGTCTGCGACCTTGGTCCCCACCGGCCCGGTTGCCGTTCTGAGATCGCCCCCGTTCTCAACTCACCGGCGTCCGAGTCGTTCTGAGCGGTTGTGCCACGGATTCCTACGAGGCCCTCCGCCGATGGCTGCAGGCTACACATAGGAAAGGTTCCCATGAATCGAGACGCACTCGTGTGGTGCCTGGTTGCGGTGGCGGCGATCGCCGTCGGCGCGGCCCTGGTGCTCAGTCGTCGCAACAAGGCCATAGCGGCGAAGAGGCAGCAGGTCGAGGCCACCCTCACCCAGCGGCTGAGCGAGGCCGACAGCCAACTCGCCACCTTAAGAGGTGAGTTGCACCAGCACAAGGCCGAACACGCCAAGACCATCCAAGACGCGGAAGAGGCGGCGGAGGAGAGCACCAAGGCCGTTCTCAAGGGTTCCGCGCGCTTTCTGCAGAGCCTCGCCGCCGAACAGTTGACGCTGCTGGAGGAAATCCAGCGGAAGTACGGCGGTCATACCGTACTCGGCGATCTGCTGGAAGTCAGCCACGCCAATGCACAGATGGCGCGCAAGGCGCAGGGCATTGCCGTCATGTGCGGTGCGCCGCTGGGCCGCCGCAACAAACCGGCGAGCGTTTATGACGTGGTGCGCAGCGCGCAGGGCCAGATCCGTAATTTCCGGCGCGTCGAAATCATGCAGCAGACCGGTTTTGCGCTGAAGGCGTCCGCCGTTTCCCCGGTCGCCCTCGCCGTCGCCGAACTGCTTGACAACGCTGCCAGTTTCTCGCAGCAGGGTTCGCCCATCGAGGTCACTTTCCAGCGGGTGCAGAAGAACCTGTGCATCGTCATCGACGATGCCGGTGTCGGCATGAACGACGAGGAGCGGCAGAGGGCCTCCGCGCTGCTCTCCGGCGACTACCGCCCACGGCTGTCGCATCTCGGGAACCAGCCGAAGTTCGGTTTCCCGGTCATCGCGCTGCTGGCGCAGCAGTACGGATTCCGCGTCGACGTCACCGGTGTCTCCCGGTACGGCGGTGTCCGCGCGGTCGTCCTGCTGCCGGAGGAGCTGTGGACCGTGGAGGAGACGGCACCGGCCGGGGACTCCCAGATCAGCAGCATCCGTGACGCCGGCGCCCGTCCCGAGCCGGTGGCCCGCACCGCGGGCGGCCTGCCGCGCCGGGGAGCCCGCCAGGTACCCATCGCCAGTGTCCCCGACCGGGATCCCGCGGCGTCGCCGTCCGCGGCCCCGGAGGACGCCGGCCGCGCCGCGGCCCGCAGCCTCGGAGCCTTCCAGCGGGGCACGCTCTCGGGCCGCAACCTCGCCTCGGCGCCGTCCGAAGGGTCCGATGACGCATGACCACAGACCTGTCGTGGATGCTCGAGGACATCGTGCACAACGTGCCGCGGGCACGCCACGCTGTCCTGCTGTCCGCGGACGGCCTTCCCCGCGGGGCGACCGAGGGCCTGGACGCCAAGGACGTGCGGACGATCTCCGCCGCCATGGCGGGCATGCAGTCGCTCAGCCGGGCGACCTCGCACTTCGCCGGGCCGGGGGAGGACAGGCAGTGGAACCAGACGGTCATCGAGTTCTCGCACGGGTGGATCTTCCTCATCGGAGCGGGGCAGGGCGCCTATCTCGCGGCAGCGGCGGCGCCCGACGTCGACATGCAGCAGATCTCCTTCCGCATGCACCGGCTGGTCGCGCGGCTCGGCAACAACCTCACCTCGCCGCCCCGGGTGAACGCGGAGGGCGCCGACGGGCACCCCGGCCGGGGCCGGGCGCAGCAGGCGGCCGCGGGCAGCACCGGCATCCCCCTGGCGGACCTGGACGAGGTGGTCGGTGACGTGCGGGGCGCCCGGCACGCCGTGCTGCTCGGCGGGGACGGACTGCCCCGCGGCGCGACCACGGGAATGAGCCAGGACCTGGCGGACACCATCTCCGCGGCGATGACGGGCATTCACGCCTACAGCCGTGCGACGTCGCAGTTCGCCGGCGCGGCTGCGAACACGCAGTGGCGGCAGACGGTCATCGAGTTCCAGCACGGCTGGATCTTCCTGATCTCGGCCGGGCATGGCGCATTTCTGGCCGCGGCCGCCGAACACGACGCGGATATCGAGGAGTTCACCACCCGGTTGCATCAGGTGGTGCCCCGGTTGAGTGCATATCTGGTACCACGCGGGGAGGCGAGCGTCACGTGAATGACGAGCCGGACGAGGAACTGGAGCTGACCTCCGCATTAGTACCGCTCTTCGTGATCACGAACGGGCGGGGCCTGCCCCCGGAACACGCGTATGAGCGGACGACCCTGGTGTCCGCCCACGAGGACGCCGGTGCCGCGGCCCGGACGCTTTCCCCGGAGGCCGGTCAGGTTCTGGAGCTGGTCACGGACGGTTTTCTCTCCGTCGCCGAAGTGGCCGCCCACACGCATCTGCCGCTGGGGATCGTGCGGATTCTCCTGGCGCAGATGGAGGAGAGCGGTCTGATCATCGCGCGGAAGCCGGTGCCCCGCGCCGAACGGGTCGACCGGGAAGTGCTCAACGCCGTACTCGACGGCCTCAAAGCCCGATTCGGAGCGTGATTCGTGTACCTGGATTCAGGTGTCCTCACCGCGGTGAAGATCCTCGTGGTGGGGCACTTCGGGGTCGGGAAGACCACGTGCATCGGCAGCATCTCCGAGATCGAGCCGCTGCAGACCGAGGAAGAGATCACCGAAGCCAGTGTGGGGTTCGACGACCTGTCGGGGACCCCGGACAAGACCACCACCACGGTCGCCATGGACTTCGGCCGCCTGACCATCAGCGACGAGGTGGTGCTCTACCTCTTCGGCACGCCCGGCCAGGAGCGCTTCAAGGAGATGTGGGAGGAGCTGTCCCGGGGGGCACTGGGCGCGCTCGTCCTCGTGGACCCCGAGCGGCTGTCGGAGTCCTTCCCGGTCCTGGACCTGGTCGAGCGGTTCGGGCTGACGTACGCCATCGGCGTCAACCACTTCGACGGCACGACCGACTACCCGCTCGCGGAGATCCGTGAGGCGCTGAACCTGTCCGACCGGACGCCCGTCGTGGCCTGCGACGTGCGGGACCAGCAGTCGTCGGCGCAGGCCCTCATCACCCTCGTCCACCACCTACTGTCCCTTCTCGACTAGGAGCCTCCCCCGCATGCAGCAGCGTCCCGGCATAGCAGGGCCACCGCCCGGCTGCCCCGCCCACGGCAACGTCCAGCTCTACGGCCCGCAGTTCGGCTCCGATCCCGACGCCCACTACGCACACCTGCGCGGCCTCGGTCCGAGCGCGCCGGTCGACATCGCCCCCGGGGTGGAGGTCGAGTTGGTCACCAGCTACGACGCCGCCCTGTACATCCTGCAGAACCCCGCTTCGTTCGTCCGGGACTCGCGGCGCTGGCGCGCGCTGAACGAGGGACGCGTCCCGGAGGACAGCCCCGCGCTGCCCATGATGGGCTACCGGCCCAACGCGCTGTTCAGCGACGGGGCGGCGCACGCCCGCCTGCGCCAGGCGGTCACCGACAGTCTGGCGACCGTCAACGAGCTCCAGCTGGTGCGGCAGACCCAGCAGTCCGCCGACTACCTGATCAGCCGGTTCAGTTCGGACCGGCTCGGGCAGGCCGAGCTGATGGCCGAGTACGCCCAGCCGCTGCCGCTGCTGGTCTTCAGCGAGCTGTTCGGCTGCCCGCCGGAGATCGGTGACCGGGTCATCGTCGGCATCAGCGGCATCTTCGACGGCACGGCCGGCGCGGACCAGGTGCTCGGCGAGGCGCTCGGCGAGCTGATCGCGCTCAAGCGGCGCCGTCCCGGCTCGGATCTGACGACCCGCCTGATGGAGCACTCCGCGCAGCTCTCCGACGAGGAGGTGCTGCACCAGTTGGTGACGCTGCTCTCCGGTGGCACCGCGCCGCTGTCGGCGACGATCGGCACCAGCAGCGCGCTGATCCTCGGCGAGGAGTGGCAGACCGGGCTGCCGGTCGAGGACGCGGTCACCCAGGCGCTGTGGAACTACGCGCCGATCGCCAACTACGCGGCCCACTACCCCACGCACGACGTGGAGCTGGGCGGCAGGATCCTGCGGGCCGACGACCCCGTGGTGATCTCCTTCGCGGCGGCCAACACCGATCCGCGGCTGGCCGAACACCGCGAGCAGCTCAGCGCCAAGGCCCATCTGGCCTTCGGGGCCGGGCCGCACGCCTGCCCCGCCAAGGACCCGGCGTTCGTGATCGCCGTCACGGCCGTCGAGACCCTGCTCAACCGGCTGCCGGACGTCGAAGTCCGGGTGCCCTTCAAGGACTTGAGCTGGGTGCCGGCCCCGTGGAGCCGGTCTCTGGTGGCACTGCCGGTCCGGTTCACGCCGCGCGCGGCGGCGCCGGCACCCGCGCCGGCACCGGCGCCGCAGCCCGAGCCGCAGCCCGCCCCGCAGCACCGGGCGCCGGGCGGCACGGCGCACCATGCCGCGCCCAAGCCCAAACCGGGACTGTTCAGCCGCTTCCTGGCGTGGACGCGAGGAGAGTGACGTAGGCAACTCTCCCGACGAATAGTCATCTTGTATGTGTCAGTCGCGGGAGGGGTATGCATGGCGGCTGACACAGAAGATCATGAGGAGACGTCGTGGAGACTGCGATAACTCCGCCCTCGGACAGACGATTCGCCGTCTCGCTCCTCGCGCGGCTGCGCACTGCCCAGGGCCAGTCCAACCCCTTTCCGATATACGCGGAGTTGAGGTCGAGGGGTCCGGTGGTGGCAGCCCCGTGGGGAGGGCAGCTCATCACCGGCTTCGACCTGTGCGACCAGATCCTGCGCAGCCGTGACTGGCTGGAACCGGACGCCCGCTGGCGCGAGGGGCAGGGGGACGGCACCCGCTGGACGGCCCTCTCCTCGCGCGAGATGAGCCGGACCCTGCCCGCGCTCAACCCTCCGGTCCACACCGTGGTGCGCCGGTCGGCGGGCATGTTCGACCGCGCCTCCCTGGAGGAGATCGGCGGCACCCTGGAGCGCATCACCGGCAGGCTCCTCGACTCCCTCGCCGAGCAACTGCACGGCGGCGAGGCCGACTTCAACGCCCTGGTCAGCGAGGAGCTGCCGGTCGCCGCGATCGGGCACTGGCTCGGGCTGCCGGCCGCCGACTTCCCGCGGCTGCGCGAGCTCACCCACGACCAGGTCTTCACCCAGGAACTGCTGCCCTCCGCCAGCCAGTTGGCGCTGTCCGACGCGGCCACCGCGGAGCTGCGCGACTACTTCATGGACCTCGTGCGCCACCGGCGGACCCGCCCCGGCGACGACCCCGTCTCACGGTGGATCGGGGTGTGGGACGGCATGGAGAGCGACCGGGACAGGGCCGACGAGGCCGTCTACTTCCTGACGCTGTTCGTCCTGCTGGCGGCGTTGGAGACCACCTCCACGCTGCTGTCGACCATGACCTTACTGCTGCTCGAACACCCCCGGCAGTGGGAGTGGCTCACCGTCCACCCCGACCTGGTGCCCGCCGCGGTGGAAGAAACGTTGCGCTACGACCCGCCGACCCATGTGATCAGCCGCGTCGCCTCACAGGACTGCGTGCTCGGCGACATCGATGTCCGCAAGGACGAGATGGTCCACCTCATGGTGGGCGCCGCGCACCGCGACCCGGCCCGGCACGAGGACCCGGAGCTGTTCAACCTGCACCGCAAGCCGGCCCACCTCGCCTTCAGCGGGGGCATCCACTACTGCCTCGGCGCGCCCCTGGCCCGCCTGGAGGCCCAGACCCTGCTCCGCCAGCTGGTGCGGCGCTTCCCCCGCCTCACCCTCGTACGCCGGCCGTCGTGGGCCCCCCGAGTGGCCTTCCGGCGCCTGCTCAACCTGGACGTCGCCCTGTCATGACCGACCTCGTCACCCCCTCCCCCCACTTCCCGTACAAGGCCCTGCACGTCGAACACGACGGGCCGGTGCTCCGGGTACGGTTCACCCCCTCGGCGCAGGACGCCACGCTGACCGTCGCCGCCCTCGACGACCTGGCCGCCCTGCTGCACAGTCTTCACGACCGCCCCGACATCCGGGTGCTGCTGCTGTCCGCCGCCGGCGAGGACTTCTGCCTCGGCGCCGACCGGGAGGAGTACCGGGCCGCGCTGGCGGAGGACCCGACCGGCGCCGCCATGCGCCGGATCGCCGACAAGGCGTACCGCGTCTGCGACGCCCTGGAGAACACGCACGCGGTCACCATCGCCCGGCTGCACGGCAGGGTCATCGGCGCCGGCCTCGCGCTGGCCTCCTTCTGCGACCTGCGCGCCGGGGCCGACACCTGCCGCTTCCGGATGCCCGAGATCGGCATCGGCCTGCCGCCCGCGTGGGGCGGCGCCATGGGCCGGCTGATCGTGGAGGGCGGCGCCGCCCGCATCCGTGAACTCATGCTGACCTGCGAGACGTTCGACGCGGCCACCGCTCACCGCATCGGGCTCCTGCACAAGGTGGCGCCGCTGGACCAGCTGGACGCGACCGTGGCCGCCTGGGTCAGACCCCTCGTCCGCCGCTCCCCCGAAGCGCTCATCCTCACCAAGCGCATGTTCGCGGGCCACTCCCGCGCCGCCCGCACCGCCGACGTGGCCCTCCTGGACGCCCATCTCCTGACCGCCCAGCTCAACCGGCCCCGCCCGCACCAGGTGGCGGACCCCTCCTAGGGTCTTTCGTTCGGATCAGGCCGGATCAGGGAGCGGGCTCGCGAGCCCGGCGTGAACCGAACGAAGGGCACCGAGGCGCGTCCCCGAGCAGCTCCCCGGCGGGGCGGGCTCGAAAGGGCCGCCCCGCCGTGCATGTCCCGCGTGCGCGGTCAGTAGCTGGAGCCCAGCGTCTGCGTCGTGTACGCGCACTCGGTGTAGATGTATCCCGGCCGGAGCTTGGCCGTGTCCGACGCCGGGGTGGCGGTGCTGTCGCCGTGCGGCTTGTGCAGGAAGTACGTGGTGCCGACGGGCAGGCTCAGCGTGCGCTGCGGATAGTTCTTGCTGCTGGAGTTGCACGGCTTGAAGCCGATGCGGAGCGTGTCCGCCAGCGAGTACGACCGGCAGCTGCCGCAGCCCTTGAGGGTGAAGCTGCCGGTGACCGGGCCGGTGTAGAGGACGGTCACGTCGTGCGGGCTGTCGTTCTTGACCGTGACGGAGATGCTGCCGCCGGAGGCGGTGGTGGGCAGCTTCTTCCCGGCGCCCGGCAGGGTCTGGGCCACCTCGGCGCCGATGGCGATCTTCTTGGCGCGGTCCCGGTTCCTGCCGTGCTTGTTGTCGGAGACGTAGCTCTCCATGGTCTGCTGGGCGGCGTCGAAGTCGCCGTCCTTGTACTGGTCGACGCCGCAGGCGTACTCCCCCGCGTCCGAGCTGCGGCCCGCCCGGTCGGCGGACTTCGTCAGGTCGCCCGCGGTGTCGCCCGCGTTCCGGGACAGGTCGCCGATGCTGCTGCTCAGGCTGCGCAGCTGCTCGACGGCGCTGCAGGGGTCGCCGCCGGACACGGCCTTCTCGGCCTTCTTCACCTGTGCGTCGACGGCGGGTGCGACCCTGGTCGCGGACTCGGACCGGGGGAAGGTGGTGAGCAGGTCGCCGAAGCGCGTGACCCAGTCCTTGCCGCCGGCGTCGAGCCCGGCCGAACCGCACTCGTACAGCGAGGTGGCCAGGCGGTCGTCGGGCCACCGGGACAGCGATCCGAGGTCCTTCTCCGGCATGGTGCCGGGCACCGTGCGCAGGTACTTGAGCGGCTCGATGGCGTCGCAGTACTGCCGGTGGCCGTAGGCGGCGGCGACCGTGGTGTAGTACGTCCGCATGCGGTCGGGCACCTGGTCGGCCGCGCGGGAACCGGCATGGTGGACGGCGAGGTCCCGGTAGACGTCCAGGGCGTCGCGGTAGTCGGACTGGGCGGTGGCGAACCGGTGCCGTCCGGCCGCCGTCACCATGTGGTCGGCCTTCTCCAGGCGGTCCAGCAGCGCCTGCTGCACGGCTTCCTCGTGCGCGTCGTCGTACCACACCGCGCCGCCCGCCGGCACGGCGAGCAGCAGCACGCCGAGCACGAGGGCGAGGGGTGCCCGGCCGGGCCAGGTCAGCCGGGTGCGCAGTCCGACGGTCGCGCCGTGCACGGCGGCGAGCAGCAGCAGCAGGGCGTAGACGACGAGCGCGATCCCCGGGACGCCGTCGGCGTCGGCGGGCAGGGCGACGAGCAGCAGGACGACGGTCGCCACCCAGCAGGCGGCCATCGGGATCCATCTTCGCACCAGCGCGTACCCGAGCCCGAGACCGCTCAGGTTCGCCACCGCGACCGCGGCGGCCCGGAGCCCGTCCGGCGGCGCCGGCGGCGGTGCGGACGGCATCGGCGGCACGAACGCCGGATTCGGACCGTACGGATAACCAGACATGACGGGCTCCCCCCCGATTTCAACTGCCCCCGTGTACCTGCGGATCGGCCAGTGTACGGCCCGTACGGGCGGCCCCGACAGTGGGTGTCCGGAGAACCGGGGCACCACGGCGGGTATCCGCAAGGCACGGACGCCCCAGGGGTTGCGCAGGGCCCGGAGCCCCGCCGCCGTGAGGGTCTGCGGGCGCCGGGGGCCGGGGCACGGGACACTTGAGGGGCAGCGGCCGGCGAGCTGGGGCGGGAGGCGAGGGTGGTGATCGCCGTCAATCCGACGGACAGCGCCTCGCTGCTCGCTGCCTTCGGCGCGCTGGGCGTCCTGGTGGTGCTCTTCGCCGAGTCCGGTCTGCTGGTCGTCGGCTTCTTCCTGCCCGGCGACACGCTGCTGTTCCCGGCGGGTGTGCTGTGCGCCACGAGCTCCGGCCAGCCGGCGCGGCTCGAGCTGTGGCAGGTACTGCTGTGCGCGGCCGTGGGCGCGGTGGCCGGGGGGCAGGTGGGGTATCTGCTGGGGCGGCACGGCGGGCGGGCCCTCCTCGGCCGCACCTCGAGCCCGCGGGTGAGGAAGGGCGCGGCGCGGGCCGAGCGGCTCCTGGCCCGCTACGGCTACGGCAAGGCGCTCGTCCTGGGGCGCTTCATCCCGATGGTGCGGACCGTGCTGCACCCGGCGGCCGGTGCGCTCGGGGTGCCGGCGCGGCCGTTCACCGTGTGGCAGTCCGTGGGCGGCGTGCTGTGGTCCCAGAGCCTCGTGCTCGCCGGGTACCTGCTCGGCTCCTCGGTCTCCCACGTGGACGACTATCTGCTGCCGCTGGTCGCGGTGATCGTCGTGCTCTCGCTGCTGCCGCTGCTGGCGGAGGCCCGCCGGACGCGGCGCGCCCGGCGGGACCGCTCGGGTGGGGACGGCGGCTGACGTCCGGCACGGTCAGCCGAGACCCCAGGCGTGGCCGAGCCGGTAGGCGGCGCACAGGTGGACGTCGAGGAGGTACGGGCCGGTCGTGCCGCAGCCGGTCGCCGGGTCGACGGGCTGGCCGTGGCCCATGCCGGTGATGCCGTACGTCTCCACCACGGGCCGCCCGGCGGGGTCGTCGTAGACCTGGTGCGGGTATCCGGCCACGGTGTCGGAGAGGTCCGCGTGCTGGTCGGCGCCCTGGACGTCGGTCCACTGGGCGACCAGGTCCGTCATGTTCGACGGCTTCACGGTGCCGTCCGCGGTGCCCTGGAAGACGGTGAGAGCGGGCCAGGGGCCGGTGTAACCGGGGCGGGCGGTGCGGACGCGGTCGCCCCACTGGCCGGGTGCCTGGCGCGCCCAGCCGTACATGCACGGGTACGGGCCCCCGGCCGCGGCGGCGCAGTCGTAGGGCAGCCCGGCGACGATGCCCGCCGCCCGGAACCGCTCCGGGTACGTCGCCATCATCACCGCCGTCATCCCGCCGCCGGCGGACAGGCCGGTGACGAAGACGCGGGAGGGGTCGCCGTGGACGTCGGCGAGCTGGCGGTCGACCATCTGGGCGATCGAGGCGGCCTCGCCGTCGCCGCGCTCGATGTCACCGGGCTGGAACCAGTCGAAGCATGCGCCGAGGTTGTTGGCCGTGCTCTGCTGCGGGGCCACCACGGAGAAGTGCCAGCGGTCCGCGAGCGCGGTCCAGCCGCTGTCGACGGCGTACCCGGCGTTCTGGGTGCAGCCGTGCAGCACGACGACGACGGGGGCGTTCGCCGGCAGGTCCGGGGGGTCGTGGCGGAACATGCGCAGGGCGCCGGGGTTGGTGCCGAAGGCGGTGACTTCGGTCAGCGTGGCGGCCGCGGCCGCCGCAGGGGGTGTGAGGAGACCGGCGGTGAGGGCGGCCACGAGGGCCACCAGGACGGCGGTCAGACGTGCGGCTGAGGTCTGCATGCCGGGATGGTGAGGGAGCGGGCGGCCCGGCGACATGGGCCCGGGCCCCACAATGCGCCGCCGGGCCATGGTGCGGGGCCGGCGGCCGGCCTCCGCGGGTGACGGTCGCTCAGGCTCGGGCGGCACGGGCGCACGCAGATGTCCGCTCTCCTTCCCCCTCCCGTCCCC
This sequence comes from Streptomyces sp. NPDC030798, assembly GCF_055572275.1. Lineage (NCBI taxonomy): Bacteria > Bacillati > Actinomycetota > Actinomycetes > Kitasatosporales > Streptomycetaceae > Streptomyces > Streptomyces sp. NPDC030798. The sequence goes on from NZ_JBVIDR010000003.1 coordinate 105,237, forward strand.
TGAGCGGCCCAATGGCGGTCCGCCGGAGGGGCGAGCGGGCGTGATGGGTGTGACCGTGGTGGAAGGGATGGCGCGGTGCACCGGTGTGAGGAGGCGGAATGGCCGAGACGGGCGGCGGCAGCGGTACGGCGTGCGCTGCCGTGGCGGGCGAGGCAGCGGCGGCGGACGAGGCGTCCGGCGACGACTTCGCGCGCATGAGCGGCGTGGCCGACGCGGTCCTGTACGAGGGGTATCTGCTGTACCCGTACCGCCGGTCCTCCGCCAAGAACCGCGTCCGCTGGCAGTTCGGGGTACTGCTGCCCCGGAACCGGGCGGAGGCGGACGGGCCCGTCGTCCCGGGGGTGTCCGGCTCCGCGGACTCCTGGTACCAGCAGACCGAGTGCCCGGTACGGGTCCGGCGGCCCGGCGCGGTCGTCCGGGTGCGGGTGCGCTACCTGCAACTGCAGTACAAGCAGGTGGAGGCGGCCGGTGCGGACGGCCGGTACGAACCGGTGGAGTCCCTGCGGACGGACGACGGCACGGCCCATCTCACCTTCGAGGAGGCGGTCCCGCACGAAGTCGCCCTGGAGTGGCCGCTGGAGGAGTTGCTGCGCGGCGCGTGCGGCGCCGACGCCGGGGCGCCGGCCGGGGCGGAGACCGAGCTGCTGCCCGGCGGCGCCGGGCGGGTCGTGCGGCGGCGTGCGGAGGTCCGGGCGCGGACCACGGTCGTGGCCGAGCGGATCACCGACGACCTGTGCCGGCTGCGGGTGCGCACGGAGAACACCGGGCGCGCCCAGGACCCCCACGGTCCTCGGGGCGAGGTGCTGGGGCAGGCGCTGCTGGCCGCCCACACGCTGATCGGCGGTGACGGGGTGGAGTTCGTCTCGCTGATCGATCCGCCCGCCGCGCTGGCGGAGCACGTGCGCGGCTGCCGCAACGCGTTCACGTTCCCGGTGCTCGGCGGCGGGGCCCAGGAGACGGGCGGGACCGGTCCCGTGGTGCTCTCCGCGCCGATCATCCTCCCGGACCGTCCGCAGGTGGCCCCGGAGAGCCCGGGCGACCTGCACGACGCGGCGGAGATCGACGAGATCCTGACGCTGCGCACGATGCTGCTGACGGACGAGGAGAAGGCCGAGGCCCGCGCCACCGACCCGCGGGCCGCGCAGATCCTCGACCGCGTCGACACCATGCCCCGAGAGGTCTTCGCCCGCCTGCACGGCGCCATCCGCTCCCTCACCCCGGCGACACCCGAGAACACCCCGATCTCCACGACTCCCGAGACGCACGCGACACCGGCGGCCGAGGTCCCCGAAGCCGACGCGCCCCGTGAGGCCCTGACGGCCTTGGCGACGGTCGCGGCCTGCGAAACCCACGGGCCGCGCAAGGCGTCGCCGGCCCCCGGGGCCGCCGCGACCGCCGAGGCACCCGAAGCCCCCACGCCCCGCAAGGCCCCCGCGACGCCCACGGCATCCGCGGGCTGCGAAGCCGCCGGGCCGGGCGGGGCATCAGCGACCCACGACGCCACCGCGATCCCCGTGGCCCCCGCAGCCGGCGCGTCCCGCGTGGTCGACGTGAGCCGCGATGCGCGGGCGGCCTGCGTGGTTCCCGCGACAGCCGCCCCCCAGCAGCCCCCCGCGCCGGAGCGGTCCGCATGGTGGGCGGAGGGTGGTGACGACGGGCTGTCGCCGGTGTCCGACACGGTGGTGGTCGGCGGGGTGGCCGTCGGGCGCGGTGCACGGGTCCGGTTGCGGCCGCGGGCCCGGGGTGCCGATGCCCAGGACATGTTCCTGGCGGGGCGGTCGGCCCGGGTGGCCGGGGTGTTCCACGACGTGGACGGCAGCGTGCACCTCGCGGTGACCGTCGACGACGATCCCGCCGCCGAACTGCACGGCTGGTACGGCCGTTTCCACTACTTCCGGCCCGACGAGCTCGAACCGCTGTCGTCCGCGGACGCGCCGGGCCCGGTGCACGAACCCCGGCCGCAGTCCCCGCGGCCCCGATGGCCGGCCGGCAGGCCGGAGGAGGGACGGCCCTATGGACGCCCTTGAGGTGCTGGCGCACGACCACCGGATGGTGGAGCAGCTGTTCCGCGACTACGACGCCGCCGCTTCCGACCGGCAGCGCCGCGGCGTGGTGGAACTGCTGGTGCGCGAGCTGTCCAAGCACGCCGCCCTGGAGGAGATGCTCCTCTACCCCCTGGCCAAGAAGGTGCTCCCGGACGGTGAGCGGGAGATCGACGAGCACCTGAACGAGCACATGGCGGTGAAGAAGACGCTGGTCGAACTCGACCGGCTCGGCGAGGGCGACCGGCGAGCCGACGACCTCGTGGCCGAGCTGCAGCGCGAGGTCACGGAGCACATCCGGGAGGAGGAGGGCGTCCTGATGCCCCGTCTGCGGGAGGCCGTCTCCCCGCAGGACCTGGACGAGCTCGGCCAGTTGATCGGCCGGGCCAAGCGCGGCGCGCCGACCCGGCCGCACCCGCACGCCCCCGTCCAGCCACCCGCACTCACCCTCGCGGCCCCGGTGGCCGCGGCCTACGACCGACTCCGAGACCGATTGCAGCGGAGGCCGACGACATGACCACTCAGAGCGGTACCACCGAGGTGCGCGGCGAGACCAGCCGGTCCGAGGAGCGCAAGGGACTGGACGAGATCCACATCCTCTGGATCTCCGAGGGCATGAGCTGCGACGGCGACACCGTGTCGCTGACCGCCGCCGGCCAGCCCTCCATCGAGGACGTGGTGCTGGGTCTCATCCCCGGCCTGCCCAAGGTGAACCTGGTCAACAAGGTGCTCTCCCCGAGCCTGGGCGGCGAGGACTTCCTCGCACCGTACCGAGCGGCCGCGCGAGGTGAACTGTCCCCGTTCATCCTCGTCATCGAGGGATCCATCCCGAACCAGAACATCATCGAGGGCGGCGGCTACTGGACGTCGTTCGGCAACGACCCGGACACCGGAGAGCCGCAGACGCTCAACTGGTGGATCGACCAACTGGCGCCGAAGGCCTGGGCGGTGGTCGCCGCCGGCACCTGTGCGACGTACGGCGGCATCCACGCGATGGCCGGCAACCCGACCGGCTGCATGGGACTCGCGGACTACCTGGGCTGGGACTTCAAGTCGACGGCGGGCCTGCCGGTGGTCAACGTCCCCGGCTGCCCCATCCAGCCGGAGAACTTCATGGAGACCCTGGTCTGGGTGCTCCAGCACGCCGCCGGTGCCGCGCCGCCGCCCCCGCTGGACCACATGCTGCGTCCGCAGTGGCTGTTCGGCAAGACCGTGCACGAGGGCTGCGACCGGGGTTCGTACTACGAGCAGGCCGACTTCGGCGTCGACTACAACTCCCCCAAGTGCCTGGTCAAGACGGGGTGCTGGGGTCCGGTGGTCAACTGCAACGTGCCCAAGCGCGGCTGGATGGCCGGCATCGGCGGCTGCCCGAACGTCGGCGGCATCTGCATCGGCTGCACGATGCCCGGCTTCCCGGACGCGTTCATGCCGTTCATGGACGAACCCCCCGGCGGCACCTTGTCGTCGATGGTCATCAAGCCGTACGGAGCCGTCGTGCGCCGGCTGCGCGGCCTGACCAACGTCATGGTGAACCACGAGCCCAAGTGGCGGCACAACAAGCAGAAGCTGACCAGCGGTTACGACCCGCACTGGCGTGCGTGACCGCACGTCCCGCCTCCCCACCGACCCGCCCGACCCGAACAGCGAGGGACGACACCGCAGATGACCACCACCGAGTCCAGACCCAGAGAGCGCAAACCTGCCCAGATCGTCGACATGTCCTGGGATCCGATCACCCGGATCATCGGCAACCTCGGCATCTACACGAAGATCGACTTCGCCAACCAGGAGGTCGTGGACTGCCGCAGCACCTCGTCGCTCTTCCGGGGCTACTCGGTCTTCATGAAGGGCAAGGACCCGCGCGACGCCGGTTTCATCACGTCCCGGATCTGCGGCATCTGCGGCGACAACCACACCACCTGCTCCAACTACGCCCAGCAGATGGCCTACGGCGTCAAGCCGCCGAGGCTGGCCGAGCACATCACCAATCTCGGCGAAGCGGCCGAGTACATGTTCGACCACACGATCTTCCAGGACAACCTGGTCTTCGTGGACTTCTGCGAGGCGATGGTCAAGGCCACCAACCCCGGTGTCCTGGCCCGCGCCGAGCGCACGGACGCACCCCGCGGTGACATTCACGGCTACCGGACCATCGCCGACATCATGAAGGCCTTCAACCCCTTCGAGGGCGAGGTCTACAAGGAGGCGCTGAAGGTCAGCCGGGTCACCCGGGAGATGTTCTGCCTCATGGAGGGGCGGCACGTCCACCCCTCCACGCTGTACCCGGGCGGCGTCGGCACGATGCCGCAGCCGAACACCTTCACCGACTACCTCGCCCGGCTGATGCGCGTCATCGACTTCGTGAAGAAGGCGGTGGCGATGAACGACGACGTCTTCGACTTCTTCTACGAGGCCCTGCCCGGCTACGAGGAGGTCGGCAGGCGGCGCGTCCTGCTGGGCTGCTGGGGCGCCTGGCAGAACCCGGACGTGGTCGACTACCGCTACGAGAACATGAACCGCTGGGGCAAGGCGATGTACGTCACCCCGGGCATCATCGTCGACGGCAAGCTGGTCACCAACAACCTGATCGACATCAACCTCGGTCTGCGCATCATGCTGGGCAGCTCCTTCTACGAGGACTGGGTCAACGAGCAGCCGTTCGTCACCCACGACCCGCTCGGCAACCCCGTCGACATGCGCCACCCGTGGAACCAGACGACCGTCCCGGTCCCGCAGAAGCGGGACTTCGACGGCAACTACAGCTGGGTGATGAGCCCGCGCTGGTACCACCCGGAATCGGGTCAGCACCTCGCCCTCGACACCGGCGGCGGCCCCCTCGCCCGGCTGTGGTCCACCGCGCTCAGCGGCCTGGTCGACACGCCGTACGTCAAGGCCACCGGCAGCAGTGTGCGCATCTCGCTGCCGAAGGGCGACTCGCTGCCGGAGACGACCCTGGAGTGGCACATCCCGAAGTGGAGCAACACCATCGAGCGGGACCGCGCCCGTCCCTACTTCGTCGCCTACGCAGCCGCGATGGCCCTGCAGTTCCTGGAGGAGGCGATGCAGTTGCTGCGCTCCGGGGACACCAAGGTGTTCGAGAACTTCGAGGTCCCCGACGACGCGATCGGCTGCGGCTTCCACGAGGCGGTGCGGGGTGTGCTCTCCCACCACCTGGTGATCAGGGACAAGAAGATCGCCAACTACCACCCGTACCCGCCCACCCCGTGGAACGCCAGCCCCCGCGACATCTACGGCACCCCGGGACCGTACGAGGACGCCGTCCAGGGACAGCCCATCTTCGAGGAGAACGGTCCCGACGACTTCAAGGGCGTCGACATCATGCGCACCGTGCGCAGTTTCGACCCCTGTCTGCCGTGCGGGGTGCACATGTACATGGGCAAGGGCAAGACGCTGACCACCGTGCACTCGCCGACCTACGGGGCCGGCCATGCCTGACGCCGGACGGCTCGCGGACCCCGAGGTGGAGGCGCGGCTCGCCCGCCTCGACGCGTTGCTCGCGGCGCTGGAGTCCGCTGCCGGGCCGTCGGCGCGCGAGGCGCTGGCGGCGGTGAGCGTGCTGACGGAGGTCTACGGCGAGGCGCTCGCCCGGGTCATGGACCACGCCGACGACCGGCTGCGCGAGCGGCTGGCGGACGACGAGCTGGTGGGGCACCTGCTGGTGCTGCACGACGTCCACCCCGAGCCCCCGGAGCGCCGTGCGGCCCGGGCGGTGGCGAAGCTGCGTCCGGCCGTGCGCGAGCGCGGCGGGGACCTGGAGTGGGCCGGCGTGGACGGGCAGGTGGCACGGGTCCGGGTGAGCACCGGTGGCGGCTGCGGTTCCGGGTGCGGCGGCGGCTCCGCCGATGTCACCGAGGCCGTCCGCGCGGCGGTGCTGGCCGCCGCTCCGGAGCTGCAGGCGGTGGAGCAGGTCCCGGCCGGGCGGCGGCCGGCCGCCGCCTTCGTCCCCCTGAGCACGCTCACGCGGCGGCCCGCGGCGGGGGAGGCGCGGTGAGCGTGGACGGCGCCCTGGCCCGGGTCATCCGGTCCGCCGCCGACCGCGCCGCGGCGGCCGAGGCCGAGGTCTGCGAGCTGTGCGCCGCCCGCGTGGCCGAGGAGCACCCGCATCTGTACGACACCGGCGCCGCCGAGGTGCGCTGCGTGTGCGGCCCGTGCTCGGTGCTGTTCGCCGGGGACGGAGCGGGCGAGGGCCGCTACCGGCTCGTGCCCCGGCGCCGGGTGCGGCTGGCGCCGGTCGACACGGGCGTGCTGGGCGTACCGGTGGGCCTGGTCTTCTTCGTGCCGCGCTCCGACGGCACGGTGACCGCCCAGGGGCCGAGCCCGGCCGGGGCCATGCGGTGGGAGGTGGACGCCGGCGCCTGGCAGCGGCTGGCCGCGATGTGTCCGCCGCTCGCTTCCGTGGCACTCGACGTGGAGGCGCTGCTGGTGAACACGGTGCGCGGCCACGACGAGCACTGGATCGTGCCGATCGACGACTGCTACCGGATGGTCGCCCTCGTCCGCCGCGTGTGGCGGGGCCTGTCCGGCGGCGGTGACGTCTGGCCGGCCGTCGAACGGTTCTTCGCGGAGCTCACCGAGCGGCCGTGAAGGCCTGGAAGGAGAACAGTCATGGGCAACATCAGAGTGGGCCGCCCCCAGGCAAGGCCCGACACGCCCACCCACGTGCCCGGCCTGCACCAGGGCAACAAGGGCCCCTACAAGCATCAGAGCGGACACCACGAGGACGGCACCTCCGACGCGCGCCGCTCCACGGGGATCCACTGGAAGCGGCATGACGCCCTGCTGAAGGTCATGCCGAACATCTCGCCGGGATGAGAGGGCACGCCATGAAGGAGCACCGACTGAGGGCCATGGTCTCGGGCCGCAGAGGAAGGACCGCGGTGCCGACGATGTCCGGGCGCCGGCTGCTGATGGCGCAGGCCGCCCTGATGGGCGGGCTGATGCTGGCGCTGTTCGTGAAGGAGCTGCCCGGCATCACGCGGGAGCTGAAGATCTACCGCCTGACCGGGGGCATGCGCGCGGCCCGCCGCTACCCGTGAGCCGGCCGTGCACGAGCTGTCGATCGCGACCGCGATCGTGGAGCAGGCCGAGGCGATCGCCCGCGCGGACGGCGCGGGCGGCGTCTCGTCGGTGACCGTCCGGGTCGGCGAGCTGGCGGGCGTGGTGCCGGACGCCCTGCACTTCGCGTTCGAGGTGGCCCGGGACGGTACGGCACTGGCCGGTGCCGACCTCGTCGTGGAGCAGGTGACCGCGCACGCCTGGTGCGCGCCGTGCGCCGAGGAGTTCGCGGTGGGCATGCCGCCGTTCTTCTGGTGCCCGCGCTGCGACCGGCCCTCGCAGGAGCTGCGCAGCGGCCGGGAGCTGGAGATCACGGGCGTCGAAGCGGCGGCGTGACCACAGCACGGTGAACCGGCCCCCCGCCCTTCGGAGCGGGGGGCCGGTTCGTCGTCGGGGCCCGGTCAGCAGATGCGCGGCAGCTGCTCGCCCAGCGGCAGGTCCACCACCCGGGTGCCGCCCAGACCGGTGGCGACGACGACCATGCCCGGGTGGTCCGGCACGCACTCGCCGATGACGGCGGCGCCGGCGCCCTGCGGATGGGCGTGCATCGCCGCCAGTACGGCCTCGGCGTGCTCGGGCGGCACGAAGGCGACGAGCCGGCCCTCGTTGGCGACGTACAGCGGGTCCAGGCCGAGGAATCCGCAGGCGTTGGCGACCTCCTCGGGCACCGGGATGGCGCGCTCGCGCAGCCGGACGCCGGTGCCCGAGGCGCGGGCGATCTCGTTGAGCGACGCGCCCAGGCCGCCCCGGGTGGGGTCGCGCAGGACGTGCAGGTCCGGGGTGACCGCCAGCATGGCCGCGACGAGGCCGGCCAGTGGTGCGGTGTCGGAGGCGATCTCGACCCCGAACTCCAGGCCCTCCCGCACGCTCATGATCGCCACGCCGTGCAGGCCGATCGGGCCGCTGACGATGACGGCGTCGCCCGGCCGGGCGCGCTGCGGGCGGATGTCGACGCCGTCGGGGACGAGGCCGACGCCGGCGGTGGTGACGTAGACGCCGTCGCCGTGCCCGGACTCCACGACCTTGGTGTCGCCGGTGGCCACGGTGACGCCGGCCGCCTCGGCGGCGGTCCCGATGGCGCGGGCGATCCGCTCGACGACGGCGAGCTGGACGCCCTCCTCCAGGACGAAGGCGGTGGACAGGTACGCCGGTCTCGCCCCGCTCATCGCCAGGTCGTTGACGGTGCCGTTGACGGCAAGGTCGCCGAGGCTGCCGCCGGGGAAGAACAGCGGCCGCACGACGTAGGAGTCGGTGGAGAAGGCCAGCCGGGCCCCGCCCAGTTCCAGGACGGCGGAGTCGGTGAGGGCGGCCAGGGTGGGGTTGCCGTAGGCCGGGGCGAAGACCTGCTCGATCAGCTCGGCGGACAGGGCGCCGCCTCCGCCGTGGCCCATGACGACGACCGGCTGGTCGCGCAGGGGTGCCGGGCAGGTCCAGTTCGTCGGGTCGACGGCCGTGCCGGGGGTCGCGAGGTCAGCCAACGGGGTTCATCTCCTCCTGCGGGACGCGGGAACCCTGTGCCGGGGTGCCCTCGTTCATCCGGCGGTACAGGTAGTAGGCCGCGCAGGCGCCCTCGTTGGAGACCATGGTGGCGCCGAGCGGGGTGCGCGGGGTGCAGGCCTTGCCGAACGCCTCGCACTCGGTGGGCTTGATCAGGCCCTGCAGCACCTCGCCGGCCCGGCACACGGCGGGTTCCTCGGTGCGGATGCCGGTGACGTCGAAGCGGTGCTCGGCGTCGTAGGCGCGGAAGGCGTCGGACAGCCGCCAGCCGCTGGCCGGGATGGGGCCGATGCCGCGCCAGGAGCGGTCGGCGACCTCGAAGACCTCCTCGATCATGCGCAGGGCCGCCGGGTTTCCCTGGTCGCGCACGGCCCGGGGGTAGGCGTTCTCGATCCGGTGCTCGCCGCGCTCCAGCTGGTGGACGGCGCGGCGGATGCCCTCGAGGATGTCCAGCGGCTCGAAACCGGTCACCACGATCGGCACCCGGTGCTTGTCGGCCAGCTCCGGGTACTCGGCGGTGCCCATCACGCTGCACACGTGCCCGGCGGCGAGGAAGCCCTGCACCCGGCAGGTCGGCGCCGTCATGATGGCCTCGATCGCCGGGGGCACCCGGACGTGCGACACCAGCAGGCTGAAGTTGTCCAGGCCGAGGCGGCGGGCCTGGTGGACGGCCATGGCGTTGGCGGGGGCGGTGGTCTCGAAGCCGATCGCGAAGAACACCACCTGCCGGCCGGGGTTCTTGCGGGCGAGGTCGAGGGCGTCGAGCGGGGAGTACACGACGCGGACGTCACCGCCCTCGCCCTTGACCCGGAACAGGTCCCGGTCGGTGCCGGGCACCCGCAGCATGTCGCCGAAGGAGCAGAAGATCACCTCGGGCCGGGCGGCGATCTCCAGCGCCTTGTCGATGACCTCGAGCGGCGTGACGCACACCGGGCAGCCGGGGCCGTGGATCAACTCCACCTGCTCGGGCAGCAGTTGGTCGATGCCGTGCCGGATGATGGAGTGCGTCTGGCCGCCGCACACCTCCATCAGCGCCCAGGGCCGGGTGGCCGTGGCGCGGATCTCGTCCAGCAGCCGGCGCGCCAGCTCGGGGTCGTTGAACTCGTCGATGTACTTCACCGGATTTCACTCCCGCTCTCCTGCCGGGCCGCCTGCTCCCAGGCGTCACCGAACTCCTCCTCCAGCAGCCCCAGTTGCTCGAACAGCTCCAGGGACGCCCGGGCCGACTCCTCGTCCAGGCGCTGCAGGGCGAAGCCGACGTGGACGATGACGTACTCCCCCACCCGCACATCGGGCAGGTACTCCAGGCACGCCTGTTTGCGCACGCCGCCGAAGTCGATCAGCCCGGTGAGCGGGTCGGCGCCGTCGTCGATGGCGACGACCTTGCCGGGCACGGCCAGACACATGGGTCACTCCGTCTCGTGGTTGGTTGCTGTTCCCGCGACCATGAGCTGGCCGAGTGCCAACCCGCCGTCGTTCGGGGGGACTTCGCCGTGCCGCAGGACCGTGAACCCGTCCCCGGCCAGCAGGGCGGCGCACTCCTCCTCCAGCAGGCCGTTGGCGAAGACGCCGCCGGTCAGGGCGACGGTGGCACGTCCGGTCGCGGCGCGGGCCCGGCGGCAGATCTCCGCGACGGCCCGGGCGACGCCCCGGTGGAAGCGGGCGGCCAGCACCGGTGCCGGAACGCCGCGCCGCCGGTCCTCGAGCAGCGCCCGAAGCGCCGGTGCGGGGCTGCAGACGACCGGTTCCCCGCCGCTGAGACCGAAGGGGTACGCCGCCGCGTCCGCGTGCCAGGCCCCGGCCGCCGCTGCCTCCAGTTCCAGTGCGGCCTGCGCCTCGTAGCCCGCGCGGTGGCACACGCCGGCGAGGGAGGACACCGCGTCGAAGAGCCGGCCCATGCTGGAGGTCGGCACGCAGGCCACCTGCCGCTCCAACTGCCGGCGCAGTACGGCCCGTTCGTCGTCGGTGCAGGCCAGGACGCTCGGCAGGTCGGGTGACCAGGGCAGCCCGGCCGCCCACAGCCGGGCCAGCGCCAGCCGGCAGGGGTTGGCCACGCCCGCGTCGCCGCCGGGCAGCGGGGCGGGGTCCAGGTGGGCGAAGCGCAGGTAGCCGGTGTAGCCGGCGAGCAGGACCTCACCGCCCCACACCGTGCCGTCGTCGCCGTAGCCGGTGCCGTCGAAGGCGACGCCGATCACCGGAGTGGTGCCGTCGAGGCCGTGCTCGGCCATGGCGGAGGCGATGTGGGCGTGGTGGTGCTGGACCAACGCGGGTCTCGCCAGGCCGAGTTGGCGGGCGCGGCGGTGTGCCCGGGCCGTCGAGCGGTAGCCCGGGTGGCGGTCGGCGGCGATGCGCTCGGGCGTGACGCCGGTGAGGCGGGCGAGGTGCTCCTCGGCCCGTCCGGCGGCCTCCAGGGTGGCCAGGTCGCCCATGTCGCCGATGTGCGGGCCGAACCAGGCCTGGTCGCCCTCGCCCAGGCACAGGGCGTTCTTCAGGTCGCCGCCGACAGCGAGCGTGGGCCGCACCGCGAGCGGCAGCCCGAGCGGGCGGGGCACATGGCCGCGCGACCGGCGCAGGACCTGCGGGCTGCCGTCGGGCCGCACCCGCAGCAGGGAGTCGTCGCACGGCGAGGCGATCGGCCGGTCGTGGGCCAGCCAGGCGTCGGCCAGCCCGGCGAGCCGGGTCAGCGCCTCGGCGTCGTCGGTGACGATGGGTTCGCCGGAGCGGTTGCCGCTGGTCATGACCAGTACCCGGGGGCCGGGGGGATCGCCGGGCAGCCCGAGGAGCAGGGTGTGCACGGGGGTGTAGGGCAGCATCACGCCCACGTGCGGGCTGCCGGGGCAGACCTGGTCGGCGAGGCGGGGACCGTCGGCCGGGACGCGCCTGCGCAGCAGGACGATGGGGCGCCGGGGGCCGGTGAGGTGGGCGCGTTCGGCGTCGGAGACGACCGCGATGCGCTCGACGGTGGCGAGGTCGGCGCACATCACCGCGAAGGCCTTGCCGCCCCGCTCCTTGCGGGCACGCAGGGCATCGACGGCGCGCGGGTCGGTGGCGTCGCAGGCCAGGTGGTAGCCGCCGACGCCCTTGACGGCGACGATCCGCCCGGCGCCGAGCAGGGCCCGTGCCGTCGCCAGGGCCTCGGCGTCCCGGGCCGGGCGGACCCCGGTGCCGTCGGCGGGGATCAGGCTCAGCCGCGGGCCGCAGTCGGGACACGCGACGGGCTGGGCGTGGAAGCGCCGGTCGGCGGGGTCGCCGTACTCGCGGGCGCAGTGGGGACAGAGGGGGAAGCCGGCCATGGTGGTGGCCACGCGGTCGTACGGCATCGCGGTGGCGATGGTGAAACGGGGGCCGCAGTGGGTGCACGTGATGAACGGGTGGCGGTGGCGGCGGTCGGCCGGATCGGCCAGCTCGCGCAGGCAGTCGGCGCAGGTCGCGGTGTCGGGCGGGAGCTGGGTGCGCCCCGGGGAGCGCTCGGTGGAGCGGATCGCGAACGGGCCGGTGGCGCCGGTGGCGGGCAGGTCCTCGCAGCCGACGCCGGTCACGGTGGCGAGCGGGGGCGGCTGTTCGGACAGCCGGTCGTAGAACCGGCCCACGTCCCGCGCCGGGCCCTCGACCTCGATGAGCACGCCGTTCGCGGTGTTGCTCACGAAGCCGGCGAGCGCGAGGTCGGCGGCCAGGCGGTGCACATACGGCCGGAAGCCGACGCCCTGCACGGTGCCGCGCACGGTGATCCGGCGGCGGACCGGGCCGGTGACGGGCGCCGTCACGAGAGGGCCGCGGACGCGGGGTGGTGGTGGCCGTGGGGGTGCGGGGCGAGCGGGGGCCGGTGCGGCGGCGCGCCGTCCCGGACGGCGAGGGCGCGCTCCAGGAGGGTGTCGACGCCGTCGCCGGTGCGCGCGCACGACCGTACGATCTCCACGCCCGGGTTGACGCGCTGGACGTTCGCCCGGAAGGCGGCCTCGTCGAAACCGGCCGCCTCGGCCAGGTCGGTCTTGGTGATGACGACGAGATGCGCGGAGCCGAACGCGGTGGGGTACTTCAGCGGCTTGTCCTCGCCCTCGGTCACCGCCATCAGCACGATCCGCAGGGTCTCGCCGAGGTCGTACGACGCCGGGCAGACGAGGTTGCCGACGTTCTCCACGAAGAGCACCGCGGTGTCCGCGGGCAGCCAGCCCTCGAGGCGGCCGCGCACCTGCCGGGCCTCCAGGTGGCAGAGTCCGTCGGTGAGGAGCTGCTGGACGGGGGCGCCCGAACGGGCCAGCCGCACGGCGTCGTTCTCGGTCGCCAGGTCGGCGGTGAGCGCGGCGACCCCGGTGCCGCGCTGCACCGCCAGCGCCAGGACACGGCCGAGAAGCTCCGTCTTGCCGCTGCCGGGGCTGGAGAGCAGGTTGACCAGTGCGACGCTCTGCCGGGTCAACTCGTCGCGCAGGCTCGCGGCCAGGTCGTCGTTCTTCGCCAGGACGGCCTGCTTGACGTCGGACCGGCACATGGGCGCAGCTCCTCACCGTTCGGGAAGCGGAGCCCCGGCCGTGTCCCGTACGGACCGGGGTCTCATCGATCTTGGGCCGCGCCGGGGTGAACCCCGGGCAGCGCAGCCGCGCGCGGGGGCCCGGATTCCATCGGGCGGCCCAACGGCGGGGCCGGTGCGGCCGGATCGGCGAGCAGGACGGGGACCAGGGTGTGCAGGGCGTCGACGGCCCGGCCGACGGCCTCGCGCACGGCCGCGCCCAGTCCCGGCAGGATGTCCTCGTCGCCGCCCGGCAGCAGGCCCGGCTCGCAGGCCAGCACCAGGACCCGGGGCAGCGGCTCGTCACCCAGGTGCGTGGCCAGCGCGAGCACCTTCTCCGGATCCATCCCGTGGGCCTCCGGCACGACCGTGCCGTCCGGGGGTTCCGCCTCGATCAGGCTGAGGGTGCCGGGGGCGTGTCCGCGGGCGGCGGCGTCGACCAGGACGGCGGTGTCGTACCCGTCCAGCAGCGCGTAGGCGAGGTCCATCCCCCGGATCCCGAAGTCCCGCACCTCCACCTCGTCCGGCAGCGGCCGCTCCTGGAGGGCCCGGATCACCTCGGGCCCGAACGCGTCGTCCCCGAGGAAGATGTTCCCGACCCCGGCGACGAGCAGCCGCGCGGAGGAGGGCGTCACGGGGCGGAGCGGGGTCACTCCGGGTTCCCGGGAGGCGGGGTGAGCGGGCGGGGGGAGCCGGTGGGCTTCTTGCGGACGAAGGCCGAGCGGAGGGCGTGGTACGGCGCGGCGGGGTCGAAGAAGATGGCGTGCATGCGGGCGAGTTCGTCGCGCCGGTGGTCCGCGAGCGGACGCAGCTCCTCGTCGGCGTGACGTGCCGCGGCCTTGACGGCGATGCGTCGCCGCAGGTCGGGGGCGGCGGCCAGCCCGGCGGCGAGCCGTTCCACCTCCGCGGTGAACGCCCCCGCCCCGGCGGGCACCAGCCGGTCGACGAGGCCGAGCCGCTCGGCCGACGCGGCGCTCACCGGCAGCGCCTCGGCGGTCAGCCGGCGGGCCGTGTCCGCGCCGGCGCGGCGGGGCAGGGTGTACGTCCAGAACTCGGAGCCGTACAGCCCCATCCGCCGGTAGTGCGGGTTGAGGACGGCGCCGGTGCGGCACCACACCTGGTCGGCGGCGAGGGCGAGCATGACACCACCGGCCGCCGCGTTGCCGGCGAGCGCGGCCACCACCAGCCGGTCGGTGGTCCGCAGCACCGCCTCGACGAGGTCGTCCATGGCGTTCAGGTTGGCCCACGACTCCTCGGCCGGATCGGCGGCCGCCTCGATGACATTGAGGTGGATGCCGTTGGAGAAGAAGTCCCGGGCCCCGCCCAGCACCAGCACGGAGGTCGGCCGGGCGAGCGCTTCCTCGTAGGCGGCGAGCAGTCTGCGGCACTGGCCGGTGCTCATCGCCCCGCCCGGGAACGAGAAGTCGAGGAAGCCTACGTCGCCCCGCTGCCGGTAGCGGATGTCGGTCCAGGTACGGCGGTCGGAGGGCAGCTCGAACGGGACCGGGACCTCCGGCAGCCGGTCGGTGGACAAGGACGCGAGCACCGAGGCCGCCGGACGCCGGAAGGGCGCCGGGTCACCGGAGTTCTTGCGCGGGCGCAGTTCCGGGATCCACACGGCACCGTCACGCGTCGCCCGGCACACCGCGCCCGCGCGGGTGGCGAGCAGGTCGCCGGGGCGGCCGCGCAGCTCGTCCTCGGGGTGCCCGCCGTGCAGGAACACCTCGTGGCCGAGGAGTTCGTCGAGCACGCCCGGCTGGGAGTCGGCACCCCGCAGCTTGCGCAGGACGGTGTCCGTGCTGTCGTTCTCCCAGTCGATGCGGCGCCGCTCCTGCCGGAAGAAGTCGCGCCAGACGACGCGGACGGAGTCGTCGGTCTGCGGCCGGGGCTTGTACGAGGCGTCGGCGTACCGTTCGACGGCGTGCAGGACGGCGGCCACGGCGGCGTCCGACGCCTCGTTGCGGTACAGGTCGCTCTTGCCGACGGGCCGCACCGGGAACGGCTCCGCCGCCCAGATGTCTCCGGCGTCCATGGCCGCCTCGGCCTGCAGCACCGTCACGCCCCAGGACGGAGCCTGTTCGGCGATCGCCCAGTCCAGCGACGAGGGCCCGCGGTCGCCGGGTGGCCCGGGGTGCACGATCAGGCAGGTGTGCTCCCGCCAGACGTCCTCGGGCAGGGCGGTCTTCAGCATGGGCGCGACGATCAGGTCGGGGCGCTGCTCGCGTACGGCGGCCAGGACGGGGTCGGCTCCGTGCGTGGCGAGCACGACGCCCACCCGGTGCCCCCGGTCCGACAGCTCGGCGTACACCCGCTGGGAGAGACTGTTGAACGCGCTGGCGACCAGCAAAATGTCCATGACACGGCATGTTCGTCCTTCACCGGGGTGCCGTGAAGAACCCCTGCGGCGTTTCGCCCGCCCCGCTCAGGTCTCTTCCTCCATTCGGATCGCATTCCGCAGGTCCTCGAAGGCTCGGCCCCGCTCGTCCTTGTGCGCCTCGAGCAGGGCACCGGCGATCGCGTCGAGCTTGCGCTGGATGGCGTGCTCGGCCCGGACCTCGGCGTTCTTCAGCAGCGCGAGCAGCAGCAGCGTCACCGCCGTCATGGACTCGCCCGCCAGGAGCAGCAGTTCGATGTCCAGGTGGGCGGCGTGGGCGGCGACGAAGAAGCCGACGAGGAGCAGGCAGAACAGGAAGAACGCCGGGGAGCTGGTGAAGTTGGAGGCGTACTCGGCGAGCTGGTCGAACCGGCCCCGGCTCGGACCGCCACGGTGGACGGGGTTCTTGAAGGTCATGGGCCAGGCCTACCCCGTGCGGTACACGGCGTTCAGGGCTGGGTCCCGGCTTCCCCGCCCGCCGTCGCTCCGGGCGTGCCCGGCGTCTGCGGCAGGTCACCGTGCTCTCGTTCCAGCTCCCCCGCCTCCTTCTCCATGGCCCCGGCGGTCGCCTCGGCCGCCGCCCGCACCCGCTCCCGGGCGGCCACCGCGAGGGCGGCGGCGGCCGTGGCGTAGCCGAATGTCAGCACGGCCGCGGCACGGCCCCGGGGCATGACCGACTCCAGTCCGCGCAGCAGCGTCTCGTGCGCCGACCACAGGGCGAGCACGCCGCAGGTGCCGGCTCCGGCGAGCAGCGCGCCGCCCGCGCCGAACCGCCTGAGCGCGGTCATCGCCTCCTCCTGGACCGCCCGGATCTCCCGGCGGGCCAGTTCGGCGGTGTCCTGGGCCAGCCGTGCCGCGGCGTCCGTCATGCCGCCCGCCGCCGACGCCGTGCCGTCGCCTCGCGTCCGCATCGCACCCGCCTCCTGTCGTGGCCGTACCGTCCGTGCACGGGCCGCAGTACCCGCGCAGGCCGGTCCGACACCGCGCGGGCGCGGATGCGGGGGCTCGCGGGCGGCGGCAGCATGGAAGTCCGGGCTCCGGGCGCCCCGGGGGCCTGCTCCACCGCGACGGATGTGATCGCCATGGCACAGCAAGAGGCGACCAGGGACCGGACGTCCGCGCCGGTCGGGTTCGGCAGTGTCTTCCTCTCCTTCGCCCCGTGGATCGTCTTCGGTGTGGTCTCCGGCCCCAGCACCTGGGAGTTCGCGGCACTGGCGGCGCTCGTCACCGCGGTCGCGCTGTCCGGCCAGGACATCCTGCGCGGCCGGATCGGGGTGCTCGACGTGGCGGGCATCGTCTTCTTCGCCGTGCTCAGCGTGCTGGCCCTGGCGCTGGACCGGTCGGAGCTGGCCGGGGTGGAGACGTACGCGCAGGTGATCTCCAGCGGTGCCCTCGCCGTCATCGCCCTGGGGTCGCTGGCGTTCCGCCCGTTCACGGAGCAGTACGCCCGCCGCACGACCCCGCCCGAGGTCTGGGAGTCGCCGGTCTTCAAGCACGTCAACAGGGTGCTGACGGCGGTGTGGGGGCTGGTGTTCGTCGTCATCGCCGTGCTGGGCTGGCTGGCCGTGCGCGCACCGTCGGAGAGCGACTGGCTGAACTGGGTGCTGCCGGTGGTGCTGCTGGTGTGGGCCGTCAACTTCACCCGCCGCTACCCGGAGTCCCAGCGTGCCGCTGCTGAGCGCTCGGCCCGCTCCCCGTCCGGGGAGGCGCCATGACCGGTGCCGCCGTACGCTCCTTCGACCCGTCGCGCGTGGCCCATCTGTCCGGACGCTTCGCCCCCGTGACCGACGAGGTCGACGTGGCCGCACTGGCGGTCGAGGGCGAGCTGCCCGCCGACCTGGACGGCGTCTATCTGCGCAACGGCCCCAATCCGCGGTTCACCCCGATCGGCTCGTACCTGTATCCGATCGACGGCGACGGCATGCTGCACGGGGTGTGGATGGAGCAGGGCCGGGCCCGGTACCGCAACCGCTTCGTGCGCACTCCCGCGCTGCTCGCGGAGGAGCGGGCCGGGCGGGCGCTGTGGGGCGGCATCGAGTCGCTGATCACGCCGGGGCCGCAGGAGGTGGGCCCGGAACTCGCCCACACGTTCAAGGACCTGCCGGACATCAACGTGGTCCGGCACGCCGGTCGGCTGCTGGCGCTCGCCGAGTCGGCGTGCCCGTTCCGCATGTCGCCGGAGCTGGACACCCTCGGCCGGGAGACCTTCGGCGGTGCGCTGCCGGCCGGGATCACCGCGCATCCGAAGACCGACCCGGTCACCGGGGAGATGGCGGTGTTCTGCTACGCGCTGGAGCCGCCTTACCTGACCTGGTCGCTCGTGGCGCCCGACGGCACGGTCGCCCGGGGACCGACGCCCGTGCCGGGGCTGGACGCGCCGGTGATGATCCACGACATGGCGCTCACCGCCCGGTACCTGGTGCTGGTGCTCGGCCCGGTGTTCTTCGACCTGTCCGCGGCGCTGGGCGGCGGCTCGCTGATCGACTGGCGCCCGGAGGCGGGCACCCGGGTGGCGCTGATCCCGCGCGACGGCTCACCGGTGCGCTGGGCCCACGAGGACGCCTTCTGGCTGTGGCACACCGTGAACGCCTACGACGTGGCCGACGGCACGGTGGTGCTGCAGTACGTGCAGTGGTCCCGGCTGTCCCTGGGCGACGAGCCGGAGGGGGAGGACAACCGCAGCAGGCTGATGAGCGCCGTGATCGACCCGGCGTCCGGCCGGATGCGCCGTACGCCCCTGGACGACGCGGAGATCGAGTTCCCGCGCATCGACGACCGCCGGATCGGCCGCCGGCACGGCCGCGTCGCGGTGGCCGCGCGGAGCGGGCGGGTGGCGGGGCTGCTGCCGGGCGAGTTCGACGCGCTGCGGTGGTACGACACCGGGGATCCGGCCGCGACCCCGCAGTCCTGGGCGGGCGGCGACCTGTCGGTGGGCGAACCCTCCTTCGCCCCCTCCCCCGGCCACGCCGACGACCGGCACGGCTACTGGCTCGCCTTCGCCACCGACCGCACGGACGCAAGCAGCATGCTGCTCGTCTTTTCCGCCGAAGATCCGGCCGGCGGGCCGCTGGCGCGGGTACGCATCCCCGTCCGGGTGCCTCTCGGGCTGCACGGGGCGTGGCTGCCCACGCAGGAGTAGGGCGTGGGCGTCAGGCGGCGAGTGCCGGGCCCTGCTGGAGGCGGTCGATGAGCTGGTCCTGGTGCAGCTCGGCCACCGGCGCGAGGAGGTCGGGGTGGCGCAGCAGCGCGGCGGCGCGGCGGTCGCTGTCGTCGGGGTCGAGCAGGCGGCGGAACTCGACCGGCGGGCCGGAGGTGTGCTCGCCGCCGTCCAGGGCGTCGACGGCCTGCACGGCCAGCTCCGGGTCGGTCAGCAGGGTCGCGGCCCAGCTCGCCACGACCTCGTCCACCCAGGTGCGCCAGCCCCATTCCTCGTCGTCGGCGTCGTCGGTGTCCGCGCCGGTGACCCAGTCGAGGCGGGCGGCGCCGCCCGGGCCGGACAGGGTGACGAGGCCGGCGTCGATCTCGGTCGGGTACCGCAGCCACGCCGCGACGGTCACCGCCTGCCGGGCCTGCGCCTCGCACAGCGCCGTGGCCAGCGCGCCGCCGCTCGGCGGGTAGGAGCGCGTCAGCCAGCGGGCCGTCGCGGCGATGAGGGGGGTGAGATCCGTGGGCACTGCCGGGCCGTCCGAGGGGCGTAGGGAGACAAGGACTCGACGGCCACGGTAGCCGCGGGTGCCGTGCGGCAGGGGCCCCTGGGAGCTTCGTCATATGTGGTCTCGGCCACGTCGGGGGCGCCGGACACGTGTGCTCCCCGGGAACCGGGGGAACTCGGTGCGGCCCCGCCACCGGGCGGGCCGTACCGGGAGGCTGCATGACGACGGACGCCGGACACTACGACGACCAGGGTGACGTCCCCCTGGGCGGCTACGCCGCGCTCGCCTCCGCGTTCACGGCGGCCGTCGGCACGTATGCCCTGGTGGCCCGGTCCCGGGGTGTCCGGCTGCCGCAGCAGGTGCCGCCGTGGGACGTCGCCCTGCTCGGCACCGCCGCGTACAAGACGTCCCGGCTGCTGACCCGGGACAGGATCACGAGTTTCGTGCGCGCCCCGTTCACGCGCCGTTCCGGCGAGGGCGAGGCGAGCGAGGTGATGGACGAGCCGCGGGGCAGGGGGCTGCGGCGGGCGGTGGGCGACCTGCTGTCCTGCCCGTTCTGCACCTCGGCCTGGACGGCCACGGCCCTGGTCTGCTCGTACGCCGCCTCACCCCGCCTGACCCGCCTGGTCTGCGGCGGCTTCGGCGCGCTGACGGTGGCCGACTGGCTGCAGTACGCCTGGACCTGGACGCAGCAGACGACGGAGGACTGAGCGCACCGGCGACCGCGGCGCGGGCGGACGGGCGCCGGTGATCCGCCCGTCCGCGCGCGCGCTCGCGAGGAAGGAGCCGGACCGTGCATCACGACGAGATGATCGGAAAGGTGCAGGCGCTCGCCCGGCTGCCCGACCGGGGGTCGGCCGAACGGGCGGCGCACGCGGTGGTGAGCACGCTGTCGGAACGGCTGCCGTCCGGGCTCGCCCGCCACGTGGCCGCTCAGCTTCCGCCGGACATGGCGTCCGCCATGCGGGAGGCGGCATCGGCGTCCGCCGGGGCCGACGCCGGCACGGCCGGTGAGCGGTTCGGGCTGACCGTGTTCGCCGGCCGGATCGCCGACCGGGCCGGCACGGACGAGGACACGGCGCTGCGCGAGGCCGCCGCCGTACTGGAGGTGCTGGACGCCGCCCTCGCCCCGGAGCTGACCGAGCGCATGGCGGGAGCGCTGCCCGCGGACATCCGGGACCTGCTGCCCGTGGGGCGCGCCGAGGACGGCGGGGAGCCGGACTGAGCTCCGCGGGCCGGCCGGTGTGACGGTGGTCGCCCGGGCCGGTCGATGCGTGTGCAAGCGGCCGCCGGGGGCAGGTGTTGGAGTGTCACCCCCGTCCGAAAAGGTGCTCCATGGCCTTCTTCGCCCTGTCCCGGAACCAGCCGCTGCTCCTGCTGTCCGCCACCGACCTCGCCCAGAGGTGCGACCTGCTGCTGGCCGAGAACCGGCAGCTGCAGCACGCGGTGCGGTCGCACGCCGTGATCGACCAGGCCATCGGGGCCGTCGTGGTCCTCGGGCAGATCGCGCCGGAGGAGGCCTGGCGGGCGCTGCGCGACGTCTCCCAGCGCACCAACACCAAGCTGCGCACGGTCGCCGAGCACATCCTCGGCTACGCCCAGGGCGACCCGCTCCCCGAAGCGGAACGGGCGGAACTGGGCCGGGCGATCGACCGCTACCGCCGGTGCGGCCACGGCCAGTGACGCCCGGCCGGTGACCGGCGCCGGGCGTGGCGGGGTGCGGGTGGCCTGGTGACCCAGCGGTCCTCGACCCGGTCGAGTCCGTAGAGCAGCAGGCTGAGCACGGGGAGCAGCAGCAGTGCGACGGTGATCATGGGCGGGACCCCTCCCTGCCGGCGACCTGGCCCGAGTGCCCTTGACACGGCCCGCCCAACTCCCACGAGCTGTGAAGTTCCTGTGACCGTCCCCGCCGCAAGGAGCCGGTACGGCGTGGAGGGGGTCCGGGCGCGTTGTGCGGCCGGTGCCCGGGCTTGCCCTTACCGTTCTGTAGTCCCTGACGGGTGACGGTCCGTCAGGAACGGAAGCGGAATCGGAGGCGGGTGGCCTGGTGGGCGGTGCGGGGCGGTGGACGGCTCGCGGGCGGCGGGCGGCGGTGCTGGGCAGCCGGCCGGCCCACTCCCCACGGCTGCCGGCGACCCCGCGCCCGGCGCCGGAGGCCGCACCCGTTGCGTGGGCCGGGCGCACGGTGCCGTGGCTGCGGACCGCCGGCGCCTACGCCTGGCGGCTCATCCTCGTCGGCATCGTCGTCTACGGCGTCTTCATCATCCTGGGCCGCTTCCAGCTGATCGCCGTGGCGCTGTTCCTCGCCCTGGTCGTCACCTCGGTCCTGCGCCCCCTCACCGATCTGCTGGACCGGGTGCTGCCCCGGCCGCTGTGCGTCGCCGTGTCGCTGGTCGGCAGCCTGCTGCTGCTGATGGGGTTGCTGGCGCTCGTCGGCGAAGCGGTGGTGAACGAGTCGGGCAGGCTGGTGGGCGACTTCCGGGACGGGTTCCACCGCATCGAGCAGTGGCTGCGGCGTCCGCCGTTCCGGATCGGTCCGGGCCGGCTCGCGGCGCTGCAGGACCAGGTGACGCACTACTTGTCCGCGCACCGGGCCAGTCTGCTCAGCAACGCCGTCTCGGAGCTGGGCAGGATCGTCGAGGTGATCACCGGCGGCGCGCTCGCGCTCTTCGCCTCCGTGTTCTTCATCCACTCCGGGGAGCGGCTGTGGTGCTGGATGCGCGACCAGCTGCTGCCCAGCGGTGCGCGGTCGGCCTGGGACCGGGCCGGGAGCGCGGCGTGGCGGACCTTCGCCGGCTACACGCGCGGCATCATCATCGTCGCGGCCACCAACGCCGTCCTCGTCGGCGCCGCTCTGCTGGCCCTGCGGGTGCCGCTCGCGCTGCCGCTGATGCTGCTGGAGTTCTTCGCCGCCTTCGTGCCGCTGGTGGGCTCCCCGGTCGCGCTGGGCGTGGCCACCATCGTGGCCCTGGCCGGCCGCGGCCCGCTCACGGCCGGGGCCGTGCTGGCGCTCATCGTCGTCATCGGCCAGATCGAGGGCCATGTGCTGCACCCGCTGGTGATGAGCTGGGCGGTCCGCCTCCACCCGCTCGTCGTCGCCGTGTCCGTCATCGCGGGCAGCATCGTCGCCGGGGTGATCGGAGCCGTCGTCGCGGTGCCGTTCGTCTCGGTCGCGTGGGCGGTGCACCGCGCCCTGCGCTCACCGCCGCCGTAGCCGTCCTGCCCGGGCGGGACGTGTCACAGGCGTGGCCCGCGGGTCGGTGGCTACTCGTGGGCGCATGCGAAGTGTGGGCACGGACGGTGCGCCGTGGGGCGTGGTATGCAGGTGAGGTGGCGTGGGGGTCCGGCCGCGGTGGCCGCCGTGCGGCGGGCGTGCGCGGGGCCGTCGCGGGAGCGGGACACGGCCGTACAGGCGCTGAAGGCCGCGCTGGCGGCGTGGGTGGCCTGGGCGGTGTCGGGCTGGTGGCTGCACGCGCCGGTGGCGTTCGTCGCGCCGTGGGTGGCGGTGGTGCTGGTGGAGTCGACCGTGTACCGGTCGATCCGGCACGGTCTGCAGCAGCTGGCCGCGATCGCGGCCGGCACGGTGGTGGCGACCGCGGCCGGGCTGCTGCTGCCCAGCACGGTGGCCGCGATGGCGGTGGTGCTGCCCCTCGCGATCCTGCTGGGGCACTGGCGGCGGTTGGGCAGCCAGGGGATCTACGCGGCCACCGGCGCCCTGTTCGTCCTGACCAACGGAACGGTCTCCGTCACCACCTCCGCGGCCCGGCTCGGCGAGGCGCTGTTCGGTGCGGTGGTCGGCATCGCCGTCAACGCGCTGATCCGGCCCCCGGTGTATGTGCACGACACCCGTGCCGTGCTGCGGGACGCGTCCGACGAGGCCCACGACATCCTGCGGGCCGTCGCCGACGGGCTGGCCGAGGGACGGTGGGACGCCGAGGACGCCGGGAACTGGCACGAGCGCGCACTGCGCCTGCACCGCCTGGTGGAGCAGGCGCACGCCGCGGTGGACCGGGGCCGGGAGAGCCTGCGGGTCAACCTGCGCCGCCGCAGCGGCGCGGCACCGCTGCCCGGCAAGGGGTACGACGACGCGCTGGTGGTGCTGGACTACGCGGCCGTCCACACCGCGGGCGTGACCCGCACGGTGCTCGAGGCCGCCGCCGAGGACCGCTCGGCGCCGCGTCCGCAGCCCGAACTGGCCCGCCACTACGCCGCGTTCCTGCGCCGGACCGCCCGCGCCCTGCGGCTCTACAGCCACAGCCGGTTCGGCCACGGGAGCGACGACGGGCTGCGCGAGGCGGTGGACGAGCTGCGGGCGACACTCAAGGAGCTGCGCCGGGACCTGGCCCGCTCCACGACGGACGACCCCGACGAGGTCGCCACCTACGGCGCCCTGCTCGCCCAGGCGAACCGGCTGGCCGACCAGCTGGTCACCTCGGCGCCCTGAGCCGCGTCCCGCTCAGCACCCCGAACTCCGCGGGCCCCACGGCGAGGATCCCGTCGGTCAGCGGCCGGCAGCGCACTCCCCCGCCGCCGCGCAGCGCCCGCTGGGCTCCGGGCCCCAGGGTGGTGTCCATCCACGCGCACGGCCGGGCCGCGCTGCGCACCTCCAGTTCCACCGGCCCGGTGCCGCAGTCCAGGAAGACCGTCGACCCGACGTACGCGTCGATGTCCACGCCGCGCAGCAGGACGTTGCGCCGCGTGCGCAGCAGGGCTCCCCCGGCAGCGGGAGCGGGCCCGGGGAGGCGCTCCGCGGCCATGAGCGTGAGGGAGGCGTTTCGGTGGGCGGCCCGGTTGAAGTAGCGGTCCCCGACGATGCCCAGTCCCGCGCGGACCTCGGCCGTCGTCACCAGCTCGTCCGGCGGCAGCCCGGGCAGGCCGTCGCCCGGCCGGCCCGCGAGCCGGTGCACGGGCGAGACCAGCAGCTCCACGATGTCCACGTACGGCACATCACCGAGCCTAGGCCCTGTCCCCCGGCGGACCCCCCGATGGCAGAATCCCGCGCATCACCATGATCGACCCCGGAGGCCCCCGTTGACCCTGGACCTGGCCGAGTTCGCCGAGCCGCACCCCGGACGCCCGCCCGTGCCCGTCCCGGTGGACTGGGCGGCCGTGGAGGAGTGGCTGGGCACGCGGCTGCCCGGCGACTACAAGCGGCTGGCCGACCGGTACGGGCCGCTGGACTTCGGGGAGTTCCTCTGGATCCATGTGCCGTGCGCGCAGCCGGGGAGGTTCGACTACGGCCAGTGGCTGGGGGACACGCACCGGCAGGCCCGGATCGCGGCGCGTGCCCTGCCGGAGGGCGAGCGGCCGGCGCTGCACCCGGAGCCCGGCGGGCTGCTGGCCTGGGGCTGCAGCCGGGGCGGGGACACGCTGTTCTGGGACACCTCGGTGTCCGACGATCCCGACGCCTGGACGGTGGTCGTGGCCCATCGGGGCGCCGTGCCCGGCAGCGGACTGCTCCCCTGGCACCGCTACGGCCTCACGCTGACCGGCTATCTGCGCCACACCGTCCGCGACACCTGGGAAACGCCCTCCCCGCCGGGCCCGTTGATGGGTCCGCTGCCCGGCTCGGCCGCGCGCACCGCCTTCCTGGCGACGGCCGCGCCCTGGACGCCGCCCGTCCCGGTCCCGCCCCGGCTGACGGAAACCGAGCGCACGGTCGCCCTGGAGACCGGCACCGGCCTGGACGCCCTGCGCCTGCTCACCCCGCCCCCGGCGAGGCCGCGCCTCGGCGACGGCACCTGGGAGGAGCTGTTCGAGCAGCTGGGCACGCCGCTGCCCGAGGAGTACGTGCGGTTGATGACGGTGTACGGGGGTGGCTGCTGGAGCGACTGGCTGCGCTTCCCCGAGCCGCTGCGGACGACGGCACCGCGCTTCACCGCCTTCGTCGAGGAGGCCCTCGAGGCGTACGAGTCGCTGAAGTCCGGTCATCCGCAGTGGTATCCGCTGGCCGCCTTCCCGGCGCCCGGCGGTTTCCTGCCCTTCGCCGACTCCATCGACGGCGACTACCTGGGCTGGCTCACCGAGGGCGACCGTCCCGACGACTGGCCGCTGGTCGTCTGGCCCCGCCACGCCGACCAGGGGCCGCCGCTGGAGGCGGGTCTGATCGACACCCTCCTGGCCTGGCAGCGCGGCAGGTTGGCCACGGTGGGCCTGTGCGTGCTGGACGAGGACGACGACCCCGTCGAGTTCGCCGCCTTCGAGACCTTCGACGAGGAGCCCGGGCCGTGAGTGCCGGACGGTGTCGTGTCAGCCGGTGGCCAGGGCGCGCACCTTGTCCACGGAGCCGTTGAACCGGTCGTGGTCGCCGACCGTCGGGCCGGAGGAGGTGTACTGCCACATGGTGTACGCCGACCAGCCCGCCGGGAGCGTCCCGGCGCTCGAGGCGTACCGGGCGATCC
Source organism: Streptomyces sp. NPDC030798 (assembly GCF_055572275.1). Classification (NCBI taxonomy): domain Bacteria; kingdom Bacillati; phylum Actinomycetota; class Actinomycetes; order Kitasatosporales; family Streptomycetaceae; genus Streptomyces; species Streptomyces sp. NPDC030798. The sequence continues at coordinate 130,784 of NZ_JBVIDR010000003.1, forward strand.
ACAGCGGGTTGGTCGCACCGAAGCCGCTGTAGTTGCCCGTGCAGTCGGTCCACCAGCTGGTCGCCGTGTAGACGACGGCGTGGCGGCCGGTGCGGGACTTGTAGCGGTTCAGGAAGTCGCGGATCCAGGTGACCATCCCGCTCTGCGACTTGCCGTAGCAGGCGTCGCCGTACGGGTTCCACTCGATGTCGAGGACGCCGGGCAGGGTCTTGCCGTCCTTGGACCAGCCGCCGCCGTGGTCGACGAAGTAGTCGGCCTGGGCGGCACCGCCGGTGGTGTCGGGGGTCGCGAAGTGGTAGGCGCCGCGGATCATGCCGGCGTCGAAGGACCCGTCGTACTGCTGGGTGAAGGAGGGGTTGGTGTAGTACGTGCCCTCGGTGGCCTTGGTGTAGGCCCACTTGATGCCGCTGCTCCACAGCGTCGCCCAGGCGACGTCACCCTGGTGGCTGGAGACGTCCACGCCCTCGGTCAGCGTCACCCGCGGGTTCGTCTCGGTCCCGTCGGTGACGGCGCTCGCGCCGTCGTGGGCGAGCACTCCCATGCCCATGTAGGCGCTGCCGCGCACGGGTGGGGCCTCGGCCGACGAGGGCGCGGCCGAGGCCAGGGACAGGATCAGCAGCAGGCCGGTCAGGGCGCCGGTGACGGACCGGCGTGAGCGGCGGCCGGGGAGAGGTACAGGGCTTCGCACATGTCCATCTGACCGGCAGTCGGACAGCACCGCACTCCGGATGCGGCCCAACGGCGCCGTTCCGGCCGGGGATTACGCCATGTGAGTGGCCCGGCGGTCGTGGGCGGCGCCCGGCGGGCACCGCCCCCGACCGGCCGGCGAGGGGTCAGCCTTCGATGCGGTGCTGGGTCCAGAAGGAGGTCAGGTCGGTGCTGGTGGCGGCCTGGGCGGCGGCCTTGAACTCCGCGGTGGTCGACACGCCGTACCAGTGCGCGGCCGCGTAGTCCTTCAGCAGCTTGGCCATGGCGGTGTCGCCGAGGACGCGCCGGAGGTCGTGCAGCGCGCATTTGCCGTAGCCGTAGACGACGGTGGAGTACCGGGAGGAGTGGGCGTCCCAGTACGCCATGGAGTTGGTGATCTTCTCGGCGCTGGACGCCCAGGAGACGCCGCTCCAGCAGTTGCTGCCGGTCTTGCCGAGCGCGAGGTCGGTGGAGTAGTCGGTGAACGCCTCGTCCAGCCAGGGGCTGGTGTACTCGTCGTCGCCGACGATGCCGTACCACCACTGGTGGCCGATCTCGTGGGTGAGCGCGGTGGTGCTGACGAGGTCGAGGACGAAGCCGGGGTACTCCATGCCACCGAACCAGTAGTTGTTGTCGATGACCGCGTCCAGTTCGCCGTACGGGTAGGCGCCGAAACGTGCCGCGTGGGCGTCCACGGCGGACTTGGCGGTGCTGAGCATCGACTGGGCGCTGGAGGAGCTGATGCCGGAGACGGAGTAGATGTTCACCGGTACTCCGGCGGCCGAGGTGCCGGAGATCTTGCTGAACGGTCCGGCGGCCCAGGCGAAGTCGCGGACCTTGCTCGCGGTGGCGGTGGTGACGGTACGGCCGCTGGTGCCGGGGGTGTCGGTGGAGGTGCCGGTGGCCGGGACCAGCAGAGAGGCGGGGTGGTCGAGGGTCACCCGGAAGTCGGCGGCCAGGGAGTAGAACGACTCGCCGTTGTTGGTGTACGGGTCGAGGTGCCAGCCGGCGCCGTCGCGGACGGCGAGCACGGGCAGGGCGTTGCCGATGAAGCTGAACGCGCCGTCGTGTCCGAACCGGTCGGCGCCGCTGGGCACGGTGATGCCGAGGTCGAAGCCGATGGTGGCGCTCTGGCCCTGGTTCAGCGGCGCCGGCAGGGTGACCTTCAGGGCGGTGCAGTTCACCGAGAGGTCGCCCGCGGTGCCGCCGGTGACGTGGGTGACCTGGATGGGCATCGCCGAGCAGGTGCCGTGGTAGTTGTCCCACAGCCGCAGGTAGACCTCGCCGAGCGCGGTGGCAGAGGCGTTGGTGAAGGTGACGCTCTCGTGTCCGTTCCAGGCGGTGCCGCTCGTGTCGCTGCTGAGGCTGACGGTGTACGAGGGTGCGGCCGGGGTACGGACCGCGTCGGCCGGGGGCGGCGTGCTGCCGCCGGAGGTGTCGAGGGCGATGTCGTCCAGGACGAAGCTGGTCTGGAGGCTGTAGTCCTCCGTGCCGGTGAAGGAGAGGTTCACGGTCTGGCCCGCGAACGAGGACACGTCGAACGACTTCTGCACGTAGCCGGTGTTCTCGTCGAGGTTGGAGTAGGTCGCCAGCGTCGTGCTGCCGATCTTGGCGGTCAGCTTGTCGTAGGCGGTGGACGAGGTGGTCTCGTCGGTGTCGATGTGCAGCCAGAAGGTGAGGGTGGCGCCGGAGCAGCCGCTCGGGACGGTGACGCTCTGGGAGAGGGTGTCGGTGCGGGTGGCGCCGGTGCCGTCCAGCCAGGCGTACGCGGTGCCGCCGTGCGGGCTCTCGCCGGTGCGGCTGGTGATCAGGCTCGACGGGGAGGCGGTCCAGGGGCTGGTTCCGCTCTCGAAGCCGCCGTTGGCGACGGCCTGGGCGGGGGTGCAGTCGGCGGCCGCCGGGGCCTGGTTCGGCTGGGCGGCGGCGGGGGTGACGGGGAGGGAGAGGGCTGCCAGTGCGGCGAGGGTGAACGCGCCGGCGGCGAGTGCCCTGTGGGGGGTCGATCTCACACGCTGCTCCTTTGGCGGCGGCCGGGATCCCGGCCTGCTCGAGGGCCGCCCGGTCGGCTGGGGTGCGCCGGGGCGGCCGTGGGGTGGGGTTGCGCGGGCCGTGCGGTGAGAGCTGCTCCGCGCCTCTTGGGGTCGGGGCGGCGGTTGCCGAAAGCGTGACAGATTTGACCGGGTCATGCCATACCGAGGCGGGAAGTGAGGGGCCGCGTTCCCCGGGGCGGGCGCCGGCTGCCCAACCCCCGGGGAACGCCGGGCGGTCGGCGGGAGTCAGTCGGTGCTCAGCGTCATGAGAACGCCGCCGGTACGGGTGCCGTCCGGAGTGTTCCAGACACCCGCGACATGGCCTGCGGCGCTCTCGGCCGGGCCGGCGCCGGGCTGCAGGACGCGGTGGAACCGCAGGGTGGTGCCGTGCGGGGCGGCGAGGCGGGTGCCCTGCGCGTCGTCGACGGGCGCCGGGGTGAGGTCCGTCGCGTCGAACGGCTCGCCCGCGTAGGCGCGGGTCACGTCGTGGTCCGGGGTGTCGGTGATGCTCTGCGCCATGGCCCGGGCCCGCCCCTGGATCAGCGACAGCAGCTCGGTGACCAGCACCGGGTCGTGGCAGCCGTCGTAGGCCCAGCGCTTGCCCAGCACGCCGTGCTCCATGGTGCCGATGAGGGCGTCCTCCGCGCCCGCCAGGGGGGCGCCGCGGTAGGTGAAGGGGACCAGGTAGGCGGTCGGCTCGGGCGTGGAGGTGTCGGTGGCGACCAGGAACTCGATGCCCACCTCGCCCTCCGGATCGTCCAGCCGGAAGCCGCCGGACTTCTCCAGCACGGGGGCTTCACCGCCGCCGCGGTACCACGGGCGGGTGGGCAGCCAGGCGGTGAGGAGTTCGAGCTTGGTCGGCTGGATCGTGGTGCGGTGGATGACGGCCATGACGGTGGTTCTCCTCCATGGGGCTGACGCGGACCCTCGCAGCTTTCCACACCGTCTCCCCAGCTCACCGCCGCGCCCCCGGCGGCTCCGGCGTCAACTCGGCCCGGTCGCCGAAGGGTTGCCCGGTGTCACCGGGCGGGTGCCGGAGGCAGCGGGGCCGTGGACTGCCGCTCGCCGTGCGCGGGCCGGTAGGTGACGTCGTACTCGCGGCCGAAGTCGTTGGCCTCGGTCGCCGAGGAGGCGACGCGGTGCAGCCAGAAGCCGTAGGCGGCCGACTCCATCTGCCGCCGGGTCAGCAGCAGCCGCCACCGGTTGCCGGCGCGGTGGAACACGGCGGCGTCCACCTGCTCGGCCAGGCCCTCGGCGGGCCGCTGGTGCAGCCGGCCGGCCAGGCGGAGGTAGGTGCGCAGGGCGGTCATCTGCGAGGGCTTCAGCTCCACCAGCCGCTGGCCCGGGCCGGGCACCGGCGCCCGGGACTTCGGGCGGCGCCGCGGCCCGGCGTAGGCGAGCACGTCACGCCCGTGCGCGGACAGGCGCACCGCCTGGCGCACGGGACGGCCCTCCAGGGCGGACAGCTCCGCCCGGGTGTCCCGGTCGGCCCACTCCACCAGAGCCAGCCGCGTCGGCTCGGCCAGGGCAGAGCGCAACCGCACCGCGTGCGCGTCGAGCGCCCAGCCGTGCGCGGCCGTCCGTGCGATGCGGTGCACCGCCTCCAGCGTGGCGAGCAGGGTCTCATGGCTCACCACAGCCACCCCCTCGTGTCGTCCGTTCCCGACTCCGTGACCGTAGCCCTCGGGCGGCGCGCCGGTGGCATATTCCGGGGGCCGTACGCCGATCGGGCGAAACCGCGCCCGCAGGGGAACCGGAAGGCGGCCGGGTGCGCCGAGGGGCGTCCTCCGCGCCCCGGACGCCGACCGGGGCGGCCCGTGAGCATGCCGGGCCGGAACGCGGGTATCCGCGCAGCCGAGTGATCATTACCGGCCGCGCACAGGGAGGCGGACTCATGCTGATGGCACACCCCGCGGTACTGAAGGACCTCATCGCCCAGTACGAGGCGCTCACGCTGCTCGGAGCCGAGGAGAGCACGCCGCAGGCCCGGCAGCGGCTGGCGGACGTCTCCTACTCGCTGTGCGTGGCCACGGGCACCAAGGACCCCGACATGGCGGTGATCGCCGCCCGGCACCGCCTGTCCGGGGCCCGACCGGAGGACGACTCCCTCCTCCCGTCCGTCTGACGGCACGCCCCGCCGGGAGCTCCCTCCCCCGATGCCGTCAATTTCGGTCGCGCTTCTGGTCCGGGTGACCAACCGGACGGTATACAGGGCCGGTCGAGCGCGCGGGACCACGGTCCCGCGCGGTGTACCGGCCTCAGGGGGAGGATTCCATGGCGATCGACACACGTGGGACGGACGGCGCGAGAGGCCGGCGGCGGGCCGCCGTCCTCGGGGCTGCACTCGGGGGCTGCGCCCTCGTCGCCGCCTCCACGACACCCGCCGCCGCGCACGGCCGCGATCTCACCTACGTCTCCCTCGGGGACTCCTACACCTCGGGACCGGTGATCCCCACCCAGGTGGACGCCAACTGCGCCCGCTCCGACCACAACTACCCCTCGCTGCTGGCGGCGCGGACCCGGGCGACCGCGTTCAGGGACGTGAGCTGCGCCGGGGCGACGACGAACGAGATGTGGCAGGCGCAGGGCAGCAACGGGCCCCAACTCGACGCGCTGGACCGCAACACCGACCTGGTGACGGTGCAGATCGGCGGCAACGACGTCGGCTTCGGCCCGATCATCTCCACCTGCGCCCGGCTCGCCGCCCAGGACCCGTCCGGCAATCCCTGCGAGCGCTCCTACGAGGCCTCCGGATACGACGAACTGGCCGTCGGCATCCTCAAGACCGCGCCGAAGGTCGACCGGGTGCTGCGGGCCGTGCACGCCCGGGCGCCGCACGCGCGCGTGCTCCTCGTCGGCTACCCGGACCTGCTGCCGGACGACGGCAGCGGCTGCTTCCCCTCGGTGCCGTTCGCCGCGAAGGACTTCCCCTACCTCCGGGACACCGAGAAGCGGCTGAACCTGATGCTGCGCATGGTCGCCGCCTGGAACCGGGTGGAGTACGTCGACACCTACGGCCCCACGGTCGGCCACGACATGTGCAAGGCACCGGCGGACCGCTGGATCGAGCCGCTGCGGCCGGCCGCGCCCGCCGCCCCCGCCCATCCCAACGCCCAGGGCGAGGCCGCCATGGCCGGGGCCGTGCTGAACCGGCTGGAGCACGGGCGCGGGCACCGCTGAACCGCGCGCCGTGCGGCGGCCTCCGCGCGCGCGTCGCGGAGGCCGCCGCACGAACCGTCAGCCGCCGAGCGCGGCCTGGACCACGCCCTTGGCCTCCTCCTGCACCCGGGCGAGGTGGTCCGGGCCGAGGAAGGACTCGGCGTAGATCTTGTACACGTCCTCGGTGCCCGAAGGGCGGGCGGCGAACCAGGCGTTGGCGGTGCTGACCTTGATCCCGCCGATGGCGGCGCCGTTGCCGGGCGCCTCGGTGAGCACGTCGGTGACCGCCTCGCCGGCCAGGGTGTCGGCGGTGACCTGGGCCGGTGACAGCTTGGCCAGCAGCGCCTTCTCCTCGCGGGTGGCGGGCGCGTCGATACGGGCGTAGGCGGGGGCGCCGAAGCGGTCGGTCAGGTCGGCGTAGTGCTCGGACGGCGTGCGGCCGGTGACCGCGGTGATCTCGGAGGCCAGCAGGGCCAGCAGGATGCCGTCCTTGTCGGTGGTCCACACCGAGCCGTCCCGGCGCAGGAACGAGGCGCCGGCCGACTCCTCGCCGCCGAACCCGAGGGTGCCGCCGACCAGTCCGTCCACGAACCACTTGAACCCGACCGGCACCTCCACGAGTCGGCGGCCGAGGTCGGCGGCGACGCGGTCGATCATCGAGGAGGAGACGAGCGTCTTGCCGACGCCCGCGTCGGCGGGCCACTGCTCGCGGTGCCGGTAGAGATAGGAGATGGCGACGGCGAGGTAGTGGTTGGGGTTCATCAGGCCCGCGTCCGGGGTGACGATGCCGTGCCGGTCGGCGTCGGCGTCGTTGCCGGTGGCGATCCGGAAGCGGTCGCGCTGCTCGATGAGGGAGGCCATCGCGTACGGCGAGGAGCAGTCCATGCGGATCTGGCCGTCCCAGTCCAGCGTCATGAACCGCCAGGTGGGGTCGGTGTGCGGGTTGACCACGGTCAGGTCGAGGCGGTGCTGCTCGGCGATCCGGCCCCAGTAGGCCACGGACGCCCCGCCGAGCGGGTCGGCGCCGATGCGCACCCCGGCCGCGCGGACCGCGTCGAGGTCGAGAACGCCCGGCAGGTCGCCGACGTAGGACCCGAGGAAGTCGTACCGCCCGGTGGTCTCGGCGGCGAGGGCGCGGGCGTAGGGCAGCCGCCGTACATCCTTCAGACCGCCCGCGATGATCTGGTTGGCGCGGTCCTGGATCCAGGAGGTGGCGTCGGAGGCGGCCGGGCCGCCGCTGGGCGGGTTGTACTTGAAACCGCCGTCGGAGGGCGGGTTGTGCGAGGGGGTGACGACCACGCCGTCGGCGAGTGCGGAGGTGCGGCCGCGGTTGTGGGTGAGGACGGCGTGCGAGACGGCGGGGGTCGGCGTGTAGCCGTCGGCGCTGTCGAGGAGCACGGTGACCTCGTTGGCGGCGAACACCTCCAGCGCCGTCACCCTGGCCGGCTCGGACAGTGCGTGGGTGTCGGCGCCGAGGAACAGCGGGCCGTCCACGCCCTGGCCGGCGCGGTACTCGCAGATGGCCTGGCTGGTGGCGGCGATGTGGTCCTCGTTGAAGGCGCTCGCCAGGGACGAACCGCGGTGCCCCGAGGTGCCGAACGCCACCCGCTGTGCCGGGTCGGCCGGGTCCGGGTGCAGCGCGTAGTACGCCGTGACCAGCCGGGCCACGTCGACAAGGTCCTCGGGACCGGCCGGCCGGCCCGCTCGCTCGTGCGGCATGAGTCCGTTCCTCCGCATCGGTGTGATCGATCGCTCGGGACCCATCTTTCCCCGTGGGAGGCGCGGGCCGCGAGTGCGCCCCGGCCGGGCCGGGCGGAACCCGGCCCGACTGTCCTATGATCCGGTCCTCCGATCATCACCGCCGCACCACGCCGGCGCGTGACCGCTCTCGACGAACGGGATGGTGCCGTGACCGCACCCACCGGCCGCGGCCCCTGGCCGCTCGCCCGCTGCGCGCAGGCCGCCGTGGCCGCCGCGGCCTGCGCGGAGGTGTACCGGGCGGTGGCCCTGCGGGGGCACCGACTTCATCCCGAGCGCACGCCCCTGAGCGAGTCGGGGACCGCGTCGATGGTGTCGGTGTACGTCATGACGCTCGCGATCGTGCTCTTCCTGGTGTGGTTCAGCCGATGCCGGCGCACCGCGGAACTGCTGTCCCCCGGTGCCGTCCCCGGCTCCCCCGCCTGGGCCGTGCTGTGCTGGCTCGTCCCGGTCGTGAACCTCTGGGCGCCGCGCGGGCTCGTCCTGGCCGTCCACCGCGCCGGCGCCGCCGATGCGCAGGAGCGCGGGCGGGACGTGGCCCTGGTGAACGTCTGGTGGGCGGCCTGGGCGGGGCACGCGGTGGTCGCCACGGCGGGAACCGCGCTGGGGCAGGGCACGTCGCTGGTCCTCCTGGTCGTGTCGCAGGCCCTCGATGTGGTGGCGGGCGCCCTGGCGCTCGTGGTCGTCCAGCGCGTGACGGCCCGTCAGGAGTCGGCGCTGCGCACCGCCGCCCCGGTGCCGGGCCCGGCGGGTGCGGCGCAGCCGTCGTAGCCCGGGCACCGGCGCCGCATCCACCGCGGGTCAGCCGATGTGGTAACTGTCGCCGTACACCTTCCAGTCGAGCGGAGTGTTCAGATCAAGGTTGCCCTTGCGCAGGAAGACCCGCTGTTCGGTGTCGACCCTGCTGGTGTCGCTGTGGGCCTCCTCCTGCTTCATGGCCCACACGCGGGCGTCCAGGAAGGCGTTGAGGTACGCCGTCTCGTCGCCGCCCTGCGCCGGCGTCCTGGCGGCCCGCAGGGCCCGCTTGCGGATGCTGGAGAAACTGGTGGGGTCGGAGCCGTCGCCGTGCATGACGATGGCGTCGTAGTAGATGAACTGGCCGAGGGCGCGCAGGCCGTCCGATTTCCCGCGGGAGACGGCGGGGTTGAAGTACACGCGGTCGCGTTCGTCGTTCTGCGCCTGCTGGAAGGCGGTGTCCTGGGCGGCCTTGCGCCAGTCCCTGGGGTAGTCGGGGTCCAGACCGTCGTGCGAGTCGCTGCCGTTGACCCGGCGCAGGGCCGGCAGGTACTTGGCCAGGACGTTGCCGGGCCTGCGGTCGGTGTAGAGCTGGACGAGGTCGAGCATGTCGCCGGTGCCGGAGCAGAAGCCGATGATGCCGGCGGTGTAGCCGCGCCCGTCGCCGATGTCCTCGATGTACTTGTACTGGGCCTTCCAGTCGAGGGAGGAGTTCTCCGCGCTGGAGACCAGCCGCATGGCGATCTCCTTCTTCGCCGGGTCGTCCAGGCCCGGCGCGGCCTCGGGTGCCGCCATGACCCGTTCGGCGCCGATGAGGGCACCGGTGGCGACGGCACCGAGCAGGGCGACGACGGTCCGGCGGGAGGGGCGGGCAGGGCGGGCGGAGACTTTCGGTTCGCGGTCGGCGTGCGTCACGGGGACTCCAAGCGGCAGTGGGGGGTGGGACGTTGGTCCGTACCGAGTACGGATGCACTGGTAGGAAAGTTTCCTATCAGAGGTGCCCTGGAACGGTCACCCGTCCCACGAGAAGTTCGTAGGATCGAACAGCGCGGCCCGGCCGCCCCTGCGCGTCACCTGCCGCGCATGGTCGCCCGGTCCCGGCTGCGGGCGTACAACTCCTGTGACGCCGTGATGAGTTCGCGCCGCTCCTGCGCCGAACCGACCATCGGCCGGGAACCCTTGAGCGGCACCTGGGCGCTCTCCGGGAGGAACCTGACGGTCAGCAGGCCGATGACGCCGGCCAGCATTCAGAAGCCGGAACACTCAATCCCATAGGGGGCATCGGTTGGACTTCCGGATCATGCGGGCGCAGGGTGGACGAGCCGCCGCACCCACGGCGGGCACCCCCTACGGCACCACCCGGAGACGACCCGATGACCCACGTCGCGGACCCCGCTCGCTACGACGGCACGATGCGCTACCGGCGCACCGGCCGTTCCGGACTGGACCTCCCGGTCCTGTCCCTCGGCTACTGGCACAACTTCGGCGACGACCGCTCCTTCGAGACCCAGCGCGCGATCGCGCTGCGCGCCTTCGACCTGGGGATCACCCACCACGACCTGGCCAACAACTACGGCCCGCCGTACGGCGCCGCCGAGCTGAACTTCGGCCGGCTGCTGCGCCAGGACCTCGCGCCGTACCGCGACGAGCTGGTCGTCTCCACCAAGGCCGGCTGGGACATGTGGCCCGGCCCGTACGGGCAGGGCGGCGGCTCCCGCAAGTACCTGCTGGCCTCGCTGGACCAGTCGCTGCGGCGCACCGGCCTGGAGTACGTGGACATCTTCTACTCGCACCGGCTGGACGCGAGCACGCCACTGGAGGAGACGATGGGCGCGCTGGACACCGCCGTCCGCCAGGGCAAGGCGCTCTACGTGGGGATCTCCTCCTACGACACCGAACGGACCCGGCAGGCGGCCGCGATCCTGCGCGAGCTGGGCACCCCGCTGCTGATCCACCAGCCGTCGTACAGCATGCTCAACCGCTGGATCGAGACCGACGGACTGCTGGACGCTGCCGAGGAGGAGGGCTTCGGCGTCATCGGGTTCACCGCGCTCGCGCAGGGCCTGCTGACCGGCCGCTACCTGGAGGGCGTCCCTCAGGACTCGCGGGCCGCGCGGGGCACGTCGTTCGACCCGGCCTGGCTGACCGAGGAGATGCGCGGGCGGCTGCGGGCCCTGAACGGCATCGCCGCCCGGCGCGGCCAGACCCTGGCCCAGATGGCGCTGGCCTGGGCGCTGCGCGACGAGCGGGTCACCTCGCTGGTCATCGGCGCCTCCCGCACCGAGCAGCTGGAGCAGAACGTGGCCGCGCTGGAGAACCCCGGCTTCAGCGCCGAGGAACTGGCCGAGATCGACGCGTACGCCACCGAGGGCGGCGTGGACCTGTGGCGGGAGGCCCGGCTGGGGAATCTCGGGTGATGTCTGGCACTGAGTGACACGAGCCAATGGACATAAGGAAAAAGTAGGACATAATGGAAGCAGTTCCGCCCGCGACCCCCTGATCTCGACCACTGATCCAAGGAGCCGCTCCCCGTATGGCGTACGGAGCATCCCGCACCCCCTTCCTGCCTCCCCACCCCGATCTCGGCCTGGCCCGCGACTGCGAGCACTGCCTCGGCTGGGGCACGGTCGTCACCCGCGACGGTGAGCACGAGCTCTGCCACAGCTGCCAGCCCGACCCGGGCGAGGACGACCGCCCCTAGGGGCGCCGGGCGGGCGGTTCCCGCGGCGTACGGTGGGGGCATGGCCGCCCCTCCGCTTCCGGGCCCCCTGGCCCATCTGGCCCCGCTGCTCGGGCACTACGGCTACTGGGCCGTGGGAGCGGTGATCCTGGTGGAGGACTTCGGGGTCCCGGCACCCGGCGAGACCATCCTGATCGCCGCAGGCGTCTATGCCGGCGCGGGCCGGCTGGACGTCGTGGCCGTGGCGTGCATCGCCTTCGCGGCGGCCGTGATCGGCGACAACATCGGCTATCTCATCGGCCACAGCGGCGGGCGCGCCTTCGTGCACCGCTGGGGCCGGTACGTGCTGCTCACGCCGAAGCGGCTCCACGCGGCCGAGGAGTTCTTCCGGCGCCACGGCGGCAAGGTCGTCACCGCGGCCCGCTTCGTCGAGGGGCTGCGCCAGGCCAACGGCATCATCGCGGGCACGGCCGGCATGTCATGGCGCCGTTTCCTGGTCTTCAACGCGCTCGGCGCGGCTTTGTGGGTCGGCCTGTGGTCGGCCCTGGCCTACCTCGCGGGCAGTCACATCGACACCGTCTACGACGAGATCAGCCGCTACCAGGTCTACGTCCTGGCCGGCCTCGCCGTGCTCGTCGCGGCCCTCGTCGTACGTCGCCTCCTGCGGCGGCGGCGCGAACGCTGACCGCGGGGCCCGGCTCAGGCGCCCGGGCCGCTCCCGTGGGCGTGCAAGTACTCCAGGGCGTCCAGCACGACGGTGCGCCGGTACCAGGAGCGCCAGCCGGCCAGCTCCCCGGCCAGGGAGTCGAGCGCGGCCTGCCGCCCGGGCCCGAGCCAGGCGCCCGGCTCCGCCCGGTGCACGGTGATCACCCCGTTGCGGTCGCCCTCGGCGGTGATCATGGGGGTGCCGTACAGGGCACGGATGCCGGCGGCGAGCGTGGCCCGGCCGACGGGATGCTCCGCCAGGTCGGGTTCGGCGGCCACGTCGGCGACCGTTACCGGTTTGCCGTCCGCGAGCGCCCGGGCGCACACCGCGGGCGGGCCGCAGACCAGGGCGAGGCAGTCCCGGTAAGCCGGGTCCAGCCCGTGGTGGGCCTCCAGGACGAGCGCGTCGTCCTGGGTGTGGTCGGTGAGGTGGATCTCCGCGGCGTCGGCGTCCGCCACGGTCACCGCCGCGCGCACCGCGGCGCTCAGCACCTGCCGGCGGTCGCGCGGGTCCGCCCGGTCCGCGAGGGGCAGGGCGAGGACCGGTGGCGGGAGGTGCAGGCGGCCGGGGAACCACTCCCCCGTCGGCTGCGGCGGCGGTGCTGCCACCACGGCCGAGGCGAGCACGCGCAGTGGCACGTTGTGGTGCTGGGAGCCTTCGCGCAGCAGGGCGAACGCCGCGGCGGGGTCGGGCAGCCGGTAGCGGGCGAGCAGGATGCCCTGGGCCAGGCCGATCAGCCCGCTGGTGCGCGCCTTCGCCCGCAGGCCGAACACCTCGCTGTGCAGGTCACCGAACAGCGCATCCGCCGGCTCCCGGGCTGGGGTGTCCCTGGCGCACACGGCGGCGAGGGCCGCCTCCAGCGTGGGGTACAGCCGGATGCCGGACAGGTCGGCGGTCGTGAGGGCGGTGCGCACCTCGGGCCGGGCCCCGGCGACCAGGACGGGTGTGGGGACGAGGTGCCGGGTGTGCGCGGCCAGGGCGTCGCGGGCCGTCCCGCTCACCCGGCGCACTCCGGAGACGTCCAGGACGACACGCAGGCCCGGCCGGCCGGCCCGCAACTGCGGGCCGAGCATTCCGGCGCCGGGGCCGTCGAGGATCCCCGACACGCGCAGCAGCACCGCCCGTTCGGCCACCGCCTGCACCGTCAGCGAGGCGGCCGCCGTCACGGCGTCCCACCCGCGGTCTTCGCACGCACGCCCATGCCACACCTCGGTCGGTCCGATGCCCCCGGCCGCTCCCTCTCGTCCCACACCTTCTTCCCCACCGTCATCGAAAGGCAAGCAGGCACAGCGGCCGGTTGACGCTTCCGGCGGCGCGAGCGGCCCAGCGCGGATGCGCGGGGGCGGCGGAGGCCGGACCCCCGATCAGCGCAGCAGGGTGCCGGGCAGGCGCCGGGAGTGCGCCGACGGGACCCAGGGCCTCTCGCTTGGTCAGGCCGGGCTCGCGGGCCCTGGCACCGCACCTCCCCCTGCCCGAAAGACGTGGGAGGTACCCCCACCACCGGGCCCCGCTCCCTGATCCGGCCTGATCCGAACGAAAGCCCTAGCGGACGCGCGCGGGTGGGTTGGTCGTGCGGGTGTCGTCGCTGGTGGTCCCGCCGCCGAGCGTGGTGTTGGACAGCGCGACCCACTTGTAGCCGGGACCGGAAGGCGTGTCCGTCCGGCGCGCGAGCAGCCGGTGCCGCAGCCCCGTGCGCGGGGCGGCCGGAGCGTGGCGGGCGGGGTCCCGGGGGTCCGGGCCGTGGGCGGTCACAGCCGGTCCGCCAGACGGTCGAGCAGGGGCAGCGCGGCACGCAGTGCCTCGCGCTCTTCGGGGGTGAAGTCGTCCAGGGCGCGGGCGAGCCGGTCGACGGACTCGGAGCGGCGCTCCTCGAGGACCGCCCGGCCCGCTGCGGTGACCGAGACGATGGACCGCCGGCCGTCGGTCGGGTCCGGGGTACGGCTGACCAGTCGGCGCTGTTCGAGTCCGGCCAGCGTGGTGGCCATCGCCTGGGGTCGGACCCGCTCCTGCTCGGCGAGCGAGCCGGGCGAGTCCGGTCCGGCGGCGGCCAGCCGGGCCAGGACCGAGACGCCGGAGAGGGTCACGTCCCCCACCGCGTGCGCCTGGCGCAGCAGGCGGACGATCCGGCCCATGGCCAGCCGCAGTGCGGCGGCGAGCGCCGCCATGTTCTCCTCTGCCTCCACGGGTAATAACAATAGGTTTATCAGTCTGGACTGTTCAACCATGGGTGAGTCATGCGTGGCGACCCTTCCGTCGCGGAGGTGAGGGGTTTGGACAGCGGCAGAGCGGCAAACCGGAAGTGGACCACACACCGACCAGACGTGGGGATGTGACCATCCGATGGCGGGCAACCAGAAGGCGAAGGCCAAGGCCGAGCAGGCCAAGGGCAAGGCCAAGGAGGCCGTCGGCCGCGCCGTGGGCAACGAGCGCATGGAGGCCGAGGGCCGCATGGAGGGCGCGCGCGGCGACGCCCGGCAGGCCAAGGAGAAGACCAAGGACACGTTCAAGCACTGAGTGGGACACCGCTTCGGGCAGGCCCGGGAGATCCGCAGGACGGATGTCCCGGGCCTGCCCGTGGACCTGCACGGGGCGGCTCACCAGGCGTGGGTGGGCAACCGGAGGATTCCCCGGGATCGTCCCTTTGACCGGCCGTCCAGCGGGTAGCCGGGACAGGAGACGGCACGAGCCCCCCAGGCCACAGGAAGGGGGCCCTGACCCCGGAGGAAAAAGGGCAACGAGGTATGGACATTCCCCTCAGGACGCACACGACGATGCGGACCCGCCCCGCGCCCCTGCGCTTCAGCCGCACCTGGGACGCCGGCGTCTCCTGCATCGCCGACGCGCGAGACGCGGTCCACGCCCTGCTGTCGCGGGCCCGGCCCACCCCGGTGCGGCGGGCCGTGCAGGACGCCCAGCTCGTCGTGAGCGAACTCGTCACCAACGCCGTCAAGCACGCCCCCGGCCCCTGTGGACTCCGGCTGGAGCTGTCGCCCGACTCCACGGCGCTGCGCATCACCGTCACGGACACCTCCCCGGAGCCGCCCCGGCAGCGCCCTGCCGATCCGCGCCGCGTCGGCGGCCACGGCCTGCATCTGGTGAACATGCTCACCGGCGGCCTGGAGGTCACCCCGCTGGCCCACGGCAAGCGCGTCACGACCACCGTCGCCCTCACCGCCGGGTGAGGGGTGTAAACCTGCCGGCATGGCCACTGAGCTGACACTCACCGCGGACCCGCGTCCCACCGCGCTGACGGTGCACATCGCCGGCGACCTCGACTACTCCACGTGCGGTGAACTGGTCGACTTCGTGGCCGACCGCCTCGCCGCCGCGCCGGGGCTCAGCCATGTGCGCCTCAACTTCCGCGGGCTGACCCACATCGACTCCTCCGGCCTCGCCGCCCTGCTGGCCGTCCGCCGCCGTACCGGCGCCGCCCGCGCCCAGCTTCACCTGGACGAGCGGCCCACCGCGCTGAACCGCATGCTGGACCTCACCAACACCCTGGACCACCTCACGGCCCCCGTGGACGGGACACCGGGAACGGGCACCGGAACCGCCTGACCCGGGCCCCGGCTCAGGCGAGCCGGATGCCCACGATGCAGGTGTCGTCGTCGGTGTCGGACCTGCTGTAGGTGAGCAGCCGGTCCAGGTGCTGGTCCAGGCTGCCGGGCGCCGAGCGGGCGGTGGACAGCAGGTGGGACAGCGACTCCTCCACGGAGCGGTCCCGGCGCTCGATCAGACCGTCGGTGTACATCAGCAGAGTGTCCCCGGCCGCCAGTTGCACCTCGGTCTCCTCGTACACCGCTTCCGGTACGGCGCCCAGCAGCAGGCCCCTGAGCCGCGGCAGGGCCTGGGCCTGAGCACCCCGGACCAGGACCGGCGGGAGATGCCCGGCCCGCGCCCAGCGCAGCGTGCGCCGCTCACTGTCGTACAGGCCGCAGACCGCGGTGGCGGTGACGGCACCGGTGAGATGGTGGGCGACGATGTTCAGCCAGGACAGCAGCTGCGCCGGACCTGCGCCGGTCACGGCGAGGCCGCGCAGGGCGTTGCGCAGCACGACCATGCTGGTCGCCGCCTCGATGCCGTGTCCGGCGACGTCGCCGACGCACAGCAGCACCAGTCCGGAGGGCAGGACGACGGCGTCGTACCAGTCGCCGCCGACCAGCTGCTCCGTCTCGGCGGGCCGGTAGCGCACGGCCACCTTGAGGTCCGGCATCCGCAGCGGTGTCTGTGCCGGGGGCATGATGGCGTGCTGCAGCTGCAGGGCCAGGCGGTTGCGCTCGTCGGCCTGCTGCTCGGTGTGGGCGAGCTGGTCGCGGGTGGCGGCGAGGGCGACCTCGGTCCAGTGCTGGGCGGAGATGTCCTGGTAGGCGCCGCGTACGACGAACAGCTGGCCGTCGGTGTCCAGGACCGGCTCGGCCACCACCCGGATGTGCCGGGTCACCCCGTCGGGCCGCAGCAGCCGGAACGCGGCGGACGCCGGGCGCCGGTGGTGCAGCAGGGTGCGCAGGAACCGTCCGATGGTGACGGCGTCGTCGGGATGGGCGTGCGTGGGCAGGTCCTCCAGCGGGACCGGGACGCTGGTGGGCGGGCGGCCGTAGAGGCTGAACAGCTGGCTGTTCCAGGTGATCTCGCCGGTCAGCAGGTTCTCCTCGAAGCCGCCGATGCGGCCGAGCCGCTGGGCGTTCTGGAGCAGGCTGGCCAGGCGCGCGGTCTCGTCCTCGATGCGCCAGATCAGCAGCACACCGGAGCCGTGCCGGCTGATGCTGATGTCGGCGACGGCCGCGAGCGGCACCTCGTCGACCAGCGCGGTCAGGCGCATGCGGTGGGCGCGGAACGGCTCGCCGGTGGCGTAGACCCGCTCCACCCGCTGGAACAGCTCGCTGGATCCGGCGGCCATGGGGTACGCCTCCAGCAGCAGGGCGCCGCTGACGACGGCCCGCGGGCGGCCCGCAGGGTCGAGGAAGCGGCCGTTGACATGCTGGATGCGGAAGTCGACCAGCCGACCGGTGTCGTCGAGGTGCGGGACCAGCACCAGCGCCGGGTCGTGCAGCCCGTCGGCCAGGTCCATCAGCTCCACCGCGTCGGGCAGCACCCGGGGGTCCTGACTCGTGCCGGGCAGCGGTGCGTGGGCCTCCAGGGTGTGGGCGCACAGTTCGGCGAGCGCCTCGATCTGCCGGACCACCTGCGGCGGCTGAGGACCCTCGGGCTTGGGCCAGGCGATCTCCAGCACGCCGTGGATCCGGCCGCCCGCACCGGCGGGTACGGCGACGCGGGCGCCGTCCGCGAGGTCCCGGCGGCCGATGGTGGGCAGCCCGGACTCGGCGAGGGACGGCAGCCACTGCCCGTCGGGTTCGGTCAGCCCGCGCCGGGCCACGGTGGCCACGTCCGGCGGGACATAGCGCCAGCGGGCGGCCTCGGCCGGCGCGAAGCCGGCGCTGCCCGCGAGGGTCAGCGAGCCGTCGGAACCGACGGCCCAGATGGCGACGGCCACCGCGCCGAGGGGGCTCAGGGCGTGCTGGAGCAGGGAGTCGGCCACCGCCTGGGCGTCGTGGGCCGCGAGGACTCCGCTCTCGGCGGCGCGCAGCCGTACGGCGGCGGACTCCTCGACCGGTTCCTCCGGCCGCGCGGTGGCGGTCAGGAAGGCGCTGGCCACCTCCGAGACGCGGTCCCGGGCGGCCTGGTTGATGACCTCGACCGCGAACTCCAGCGGGGTCACACGGGCCTGCTCGGTGAGCTCGGCGAGCTGGCGGGCCGCCTGCGCCGGGCCGCAGCCGAGGCGCTCCACCAGGATGCCCTTGGCCAGCTCGATCAGGGCCCGCCCCTCGGCCTCCGCCTGCGCGGCCCGCACCTCCCGCCGCAGCCGCTCGACGGTGGCGGCGAGCCGCCCCACCGGCGAACTGGCCGGCACCTTGGGCAGCTCGACCCCGCCCAGATCCAGCTCCCCCACCTCGGGCCTCTCCCCCGTCGCCGCCCCCGGCGGGGCCGCCTCCTCGATATGCGCCGTGCCGGGCGCGGGCGACGCGGAGTGCTCGGCGGTGCCGGGTACGCAGGGCACGTCCGGCTCGGGCGGCGGGCCGGCCCGACCGGGGCCCGGCTCGCGGCGCGGTCCCGCGCCCGGCGGGATCGGGCCGAGGGCGGCCGGACGGGGCTCTAGCGGTCCGGACGGCTCGGTCGGCCCAGCCGTCGTGACGGGCCCGACGGGCCCGGACGGCTCGGTCGGGCCGGTCGCCTGTACGGCCGCGGTCGGTTCGCAGGCCGGGCCGACCGGGCCGGGGACCTCGGGCCGGTCTGCGGGGGAATCGTAGGTGCTCACCGGGTAGCTGCTCCTCGGCCCGGGGTCGGTCGGGGCTTCGGGGGCGTCCTCATGCGGGCAGCCAGCGCCGGACGCACGCGATGAGGTCATGGGTGTCCACCGGTTTCATGACGTAGTCGCTGGCGCCCGAGGCGAGACTCTTCTCCCGGTCGCCCTGCATGGCCTTGGCGGTCACCGCGATGACCGGCAGGTCCGCGTACTGCGGCATCTTGCGGATCTCGGCGGTGGCCGTGTAGCCGTCCATCTCGGGCATCATCACGTCCATCAGGACGAGTTCCACGTCCGGGTTGGCCACCAGCGTGTCGATGCCCTTGCGCCCGTTCTCCGCGTGCAGCACGCGGAAGCCGTGCAGTTCGAGGATGCCGCTGAGCGCGAACAGGTTGCGGGCGTCGTCGTCGACGACGAGGACCGTACGGCCGCGGGTGCGGTCGTCGACCTCGTGGACCGGCGTCACCTGCGGTTCGTCGCCGCGGACCAGCGTGAGCACCTCGCCCGGCTCCTCCGCCGACAGGTGCAGCGCGATCCGCTCGCGCAGCTCGTCCAGGCTGTACAGGTACTCCAGCGATCCGCCCGCGGTGTCCTCGGTGAGCGGCTCGGTGCGGTGGGAACTGTGCACCAGGACGGGCACGCTCGCGAGTGCCGAGTCGCCGCGCAGCGCCTCCAGGAAGCGCCCGGACTCCCCGTCCGTGGCGCCGAGTTCGACGACGACGCAGTGGCAGGGCTCGGCGGCCAGCGCACCGGCCGCCTCCTGGGCGCCGACCGCGGTGATGATGTCGACGGGGGTGCCGCCCGCGCCGTCGGGCCGGGCCTGCGCGAGGTCGCCGACGACGCTCTCGGCGACGAGCGTGAGCAGCCCGCGCGGGCGTTCCTCGACGACGAGCAGACGGCGCGGCCGCTGCCGCCGGGCGGTGACCGGCGGCGCGCCGTCGGTCACCTCGGGGCCCGGTGCGGCGACGGCCCCGGACAGTTCGGGCGGCTTCGGCGCGGCACGCAGCATGTCCTCGAAGTCGGCCCGGGCGACGGGCAGGAACAGCGTGAAGGTGCTGCCCCGGCCGGGGGTGCTCTCCACGGTGACGGCGCCGCCGAGCAGATGGGCGATCTCCCGGGTGATGGACAGGCCGAGGCCGGTGCCGCCGTACTTGCGGCTGGTGGTCCCGTCGGCCTGCTGGAAGGCGCCGAAGACGGTCTCCCGCTGCTGTTCCGGAATGCCGATGCCGGTGTCCACGACCCGGAAGGCGACGACGGTGCCGCCCCGTACGACGCCTGCGGGCACCTCGTCGTCCGGTGCGGGCTCGATGCGCAGTTCGACGCCGCCCTGCTCGGTGAACTTCACCGCGTTGGACAGCAGGTTGCGCAGGATCTGCCGCAGCCGGGTGTCGTCGGTGAGCAGGTCGGCGGGGGCGCCGGGGGCGGTGGTCACGGTGAAGTCGAGGCTCTTCTGCGAGGTCATGGGCCGGAAGGTGGCCTCGACGTACTCGATGAGCCGGCGGAGCTGGACCCGCTCGGGGCTGACGTCCATCTTTCCGGCCTCGACCTTGGACAGGTCGAGGATGTCGTTGATCAGCTGCAGCAGGTCCGAGCCGGCGGAGTGGATGATGCCCGCGTACTCGACCTGCTTCGGGGTGAGGTTGCGCGAGGGGTTCTGCGCCAGCAGCTGGGCGAGGATGAGCAGGCTGTTGAGCGGGGTGCGCAGCTCGTGGCTCATGTTCGCGAGGAACTCGGACTTGTAGCGGGAGGCCAGCGACAACTGCTGGGCGCGGGCCTCGAGTTCCTGCCGGGCCTGTTCGATCTGCAGGTTCTTCGCCTCGATGTCCCGGTTCTGCTCGGCGAGCAGCGAGGCCTTCTCCTCCAGTTCGGCGTTGGACTGCTGCAGCTCCTCCTGGCGTGCCTGCAACTCCGCGGAGCGGTACTGCAGTTCGCTGGTCAGGCGCTGGGACTCCTCGAGCAGTTCGTCGGTGCGGGCATTGGCGACGATGGTGTTGACGTTGACGCCGATCGTCTCCACCAGCTGCTCGAGGAAGTCGCGCTGGATCTGGGTGAAGGCGGTGACCGAGGCGAGTTCGATGACGCCGAGGACCTGCTCCTCGAAGACGATGGGCAGCAGCAACAGGGCGGTGGGCTCGGTCCGTCCCAGTCCGGAGGAGATGGTGACGTACCCGGCCGGCAGCTTGTCGACGGCGATGGTGCGGCGGCTGCGCGCGGCCTGGCCGACCAGGGAGCGGCCGAAGGCGATGCGGTCGGGGCGGGGATCGTCCTCGGGCCGGCCGTAGGAGCCGACGAGGCGCAGCTCGGGTCCGCCGGCGCCGTCCTCGGCGAGGTAGAAGGCGCCGTACTGGGCCGAGACCTGGGGCACCAGCTCGTCCATGATCAGCTCGGCGACGACGCTCAGGTCGCGGTGGCCCTGCAGCAGGCCGGAGATGCGGGCGAGGTTGGTCTTGAGCCAGTCCTGCTCCTGGTTGGCGCGGGTGGTCTCGCGCAGGGACTCCACCATGGAGTTGATGTTGTCCTTGAGGTCGGCGACCTCGCCGGAGGCGTCGACGGTGACCGAGCGGGTCAGGTCGCCCTCGGCGACGGCGCTGGCCACGTCCGCGATGGCGCGGACCTGCCGGGTGAGGTTGCCGGCGAGCTCGTTGACGTTCTCCGTCAGCCGCTTCCAGGTACCGGAGACGCCCTCGACCTCGGCCTGACCGCCGAGCCGGCCCTCGGTGCCGACCTCGCGGGCGACCCGGGTCACCTCGTCGGCGAACGCCGACAGCTGGTCCACCATCGTGTTGATGGTCGTCTTCAGTTCGAGGATCTCGCCGCGGGCGTCGACGTCGATCTTCTTCGACAGGTCGCCCCGGGCCACGGCGGTCGTCACCAGCGCGATGTTGCGCACCTGGTTGGTGAGGTTGTTCGCCATGGAGTTGACGTTGTCGGTGAGGTCCTTCCAGGTCCCGGCCACGTTGGGCACGTGGGCCTGGCCGCCGAGCCGGCCCTCGGTGCCGACCTCGCGGGCGACGCGCGTGACCTCGTCGGCGAACGCGGAGAGCGTGTCGACCATGGTGTTGATGACGTCGGCGAGCGCGGCGACCTCGCCCTCGGCCTCCACGGTGATCTTCCGGGAGAGGTCGCCGCGGGCCACGGCGGTGGCGACCTGGGCGATGGAGCGGACCTGACCGGTCAGGTTGGAGGCCATCACGTTGACGTTGTCGGTGAGGTCCTTCCAGGTGCCGGAGACACCGCGGACCGTGGCTTGTCCGCCGAGGTTGCCGGCGGTGCCGACCTCGCGGGCCACCCGGGTCACCTCGTCGGCGAAGGCCGAGAGCTGGTCCACCATCGTGTTGATGGTGTTCTTCAGTTCGAGGATCTCGCCCCGCGCGTCCACCGTGATCTTCTGCGACAGATCGCCCTGCGCCACCGCGGTCGCGACCTGGGCGACGTTGCGCACCTGATTGGTGAGGTTGCCGGCCATGAAGTTGACCGAGTCCGTCAGGTCCCGCCAGGTGCCCTTCACGCCCTTGACGTCCGCCTGACCGCCGAGCCGGCCCTCGGTGCCGACCTCGCGGGCCACCCGGGTCACCTCGTCGGCGAACGCCGACAGCTGGTCCACCATCGTGTTGATGGTGCTCTTCAGTTCGAGGATCTCGCCCCGCGCGTCCACCGTGATCTTCTGCGACAGGTCCCCCTGCGCCACCGCGGTCGTCACCTGGGCGACGTTGCGCACCTGATTGGTGAGGTTCCCGGCCATGAAGTTGACGGAGTCCGTCAGGTCCCGCCAGACGCCGGCGACGCCGGGCACCTGCGCCTGTCCCCCGAGCCGGCCCTCGGTGCCGACCTCGCGGGCCACCCGGGTCACCTCGTCGGCGAACGCGGAGAGCTGGTCGACCATCGTGTTGACGGTCTCCTTGAGCTGCAGGATCTCGCCGCGCGCGGGTACGTCGATCTTCTGGGAGAGGTCGCCCTTGGCCACGGCGGTGGCGACCTGCGCGATGTCGCGGACCTGGGTGGTGAGGTTGCCCGCCATGGCGTTGACGGAGTCGGTGAGGTCGGCCCACGTGCCGGAGACGCCGGGCACCTCGGCCTGGCCGCCGAGGGTGCCCTCGGTGCCCACCTCGCGGGCCACCCGGGTGACCTCGGATGTGAACACGGACAACTGGTCGAGCATGCCGTTGAAGACCGTGGCGATGTCGCCCATCAGTCCGGTGGAGTCGTCGGGCAGGCGTCTGCCGAAGTCTCCGTCGCGGACGGCGGTCAGCCCCGCCAGGAGCCGCCTCAGTTCCTGTTCGCCCGGGACCACGTCGGTCGTCCCGGTCGCCTTGCCGGCCATGCGCACCCTCGTTCCGCTCCCCAGGAGCCCTCCGCGCAGAAGGCTCGGAACCACTGCCGGGAGCAGACCGCAGCCCGGCGATTGTGTGGTGCATTTCCGCAGTTCACGGATTTGCTCGATGAGAAAAATACGCCGCAGGCTAACCCACTTCCACGGGTGCCCACAAAGCAACCGGCCATCTTCCGCGGACCAGCGAAGTCACATGTGTGAGCCCCGAGAAGCGGGGTACCCGAAGCGTTTTTCCTGGAGTCACGCCGGGGTCACGGCAGGGCGGCGGCGCGCTGTGCCCAGGCCCTGCCCGCGGGCCACGCCGCCCAGTCCGGCGCGATTTCGCCGTCGACGACGAACTCCACGACGACGGGCCCGCGCAGGGCGAGCACGTCGGCCCAGACGGAGGCCACGTGCCGGGGCCGGTCGCAGCGGACGGCGGGCAGGCCGGCCAGGCGCGCCCACTCGGCGTAGGGCAGGGCGGGGACGTCGGCGGAGAGCGGGATCAGGGGGTCGCCGGCCGCGGCCCGGCGCTGCCAGGTCAGCCGGTTGAGGTCGCCGTTGTTCAGGACGCAGAACACCAGCGGGGGCAGGTCCGCCAGCCGGTCCACATGGCGGCGGACGGTGGCCAGTTCGCTCAGTCCGCCCGCCTGGAAGGCGCCGTCGCCGACCAGCGCGATCACCGGCCGGTCCGGGACGGCGAACCGGGCGGCCACGGCGTAGGGCACGGCGGCGCCGGGGAGGCCGAGCCGGCCCGAGAGCAGGGAGCGCATGCCGCCGCGCAGCTGGAGGTGGCGGGTCCACCAGTCCAGTGCGGTGCCGCTGTCGGTGACCACCACGGCCCGGTCCGGCAGCCGCGCGGACAGCTCGGCGACGACCGAGCGGGGGTTGACGGACGTACCGAAGTAGCGGTTCGCCCTGGTCCGACCCTCGTCCCGCCAGTCCTGGACCTGGCTCTCGACACGGGAGCGCCAGGACTGGTCCGTGCTGCGCCGCAGCAGCGGGATGAGCGCCTCCAGGGTCGTCGGGACGTCGCCGGAGAGCCGGACGGCCGGGAGCCGCTCGTCGAGCGGGCAGTCGCCGGGTTCGGTGTCGACGCTGACGATCCGGCACCGGTCGGGGGCGGGCAGCAGGGCGGGGTCCAGGTCCTCGGCGCCGGCCAGCAGCAGCGTGTCGCACTCCCGCAGCAGGGTCAGCGCGGCCTCGCTGCCGAGCGGAGAGGCCACGCCGGCCAGGTACGGCAGGTCGTCGGGAAGGGCGTCCCGGGCGAGCGGGGTGGTGGCCACGCCGGCGGCGCGCAGGCCGGCCACGCCGGTCACCTGCCCGGACGCCGCGCGCCCCGCGTTGCCGAGCACCACGAGGGTCCGGCGGCCCTCGTCCAGCACCTGGGCGGCCCGCTGGACCTCCCGCTGGTCGGGCGGGCGCGGCGGCGGGCAGAAGGCGCCGGGTGCGCCGCCGTCCCACTCGCCGGGGGCGGGGGCGGCGAGGACCGAGCGCGGTACGACGAGACCGGCGACGCCCCGGTCGGTGAGGGCGGCCCGCGCGGCGCGGTGCACGGCGTCGGCCACCTGCTCCGGTCGGGTCACCTCCTCGCAGAAGGCGGAGACCTCCGCGAGATGGCGCACCGCGCGCCCGCCGTGCCGGCGCAGCACGGCCGGGACCGTCTCGTCCTCCACCACGAGGGCCACCACGGGCTGCCGGTCCGCCGCCGCGTCGTACAGCCCGCCGAGCAGCCGCAGCGTGCCCGCGCCGGCCGGGGCCAGGCAGCAGCCGAGGTGGCCGGTGAGCTTGGCGTGGGCGCAGGCCATGAGGGCGGCGGACTCCTCGGTGCGCGTCCGGACGAACTCGGGGGCGTGCGGCCCGCCGCGCAGGGCGGTGGTCAGCGGGTCGGTCGCCAGAGCGGGCACCCCGTACACCCGTTCGGCGCCCCAGGCCCGGAGCCCGGCGACGACGACCTCGGACGCATCCACCACAGCGGCCTCCCTCCGGACGTCCGTACCCCGGGTAGCCGGATGCACCCGGCCGCAAACGGAACGGTCCGCCGGCGCGCCCGGCGGGATCGTTTCGAACGAGCGGAGCGGGGGCACTCGTGCCAGGCTCGAAGGAGAGCACCGAGAGTGAGGGACCCAGTACGGGGCGGAGGGCGAGCGCACAGTGGCGGTGTCCGACGAGCGGAAGTCGCCCCGGGGCGACGGTCGTGGCGAGCGGCTGGTGACCGCGCTGGACCGGCGGCTGCCGGTCAGCTCCGCGGGCAAGGAGTTCCTGCGCAAGGCGTTCCCGGACCACTGGTCGTTCCTGCTGGGCGAGTTGGCGCTCTACAGCCTGGTGGTGCTGGTGGTGACGGGGGTCTGGCTGACCTTCTTCTTCCACCCGGACATGACGGAGCGGCCGTACGCGGGCTCGTACCTGCCGCTGCGCGGCACGATGACCAGCGAGGCGTACGCGTCGGTGCTGCACATCAGCTTCGACGTGCGCGGCGGGCTGCTGATGCGGCAGATGCACCACTGGGCGGCGCTGCTGTTCGTCGCGGCGATCGGCGTGCACCTGCTGCGGATCTTCTTCACCGGGGCGTTCCGGCGGCCGCGTGAGGTCAACTGGACGATCGGGGTGACGCTGTTCCTGTTCTCCCTGCTGGAGGGGTTCTGCGGCTACTCGCTCCCCGACGACCTGCTGTCCGGAACCGGGCTGCGCACCTCGCAGGGGATCGTGCTGTCGATCCCGATCGTCGGCACGTATCTGTCGTTCTTCATCTTCGGCGGCCAGTACCCGGGGCACGAGATCATCCCGCGGCTGTACGTGACCCACATCCTGCTGGTGCCGGGCCTGCTGATCGCGCTCGTCACCGTGCACCTGAGCTTCGTGGTCTACCACAAGCACACCCAGTGGCCGAAGCCCGGGCACACCAACCGCAATGTCGTCGGCAAGGCGCTGGTCCCGCAGTACGCCACCAAGTCCACCGGGCTGTTCCTCGTCCTCGCCGGTGTCCTCGCCGCGATGGGCGCGCTGTTCCAGATCAACCCGATCTGGCAGTTCGGCCCCTACCGGGCCGACCAGGTCTCGCTGGACGCGCAGCCCGACTGGTACGTGGGCTATCTGGAGGGCGCGCTCAGACTGATGCCGGCGGCGGAGACGGACTTCGCCGGGCACACGATCGTCTGGGACGTGTTCCTGCCGGGCGTGGTGCTGCCCGCGGTGCTGTTCCTCGTCCTGTACGGCTATCCGTTCTTCGAGCGGTGGATCACCGGGCCGGGTCCGGAGCAGCATCTGTGCGACCGGCCGCGCAACCGGCCCACCCGCACGGCGCTGGGCGCCGCCGCCGTCTCCGTCTACGCGGTGCTGCTGCTGGCGGGCGGCCAGGACGTCCTGGCCCATGTCTTCCGCCTCCCGTTCGAGTGGCTCACCTATGCCCTGCGCGCCGGGCTGTTCGTCGTGCCCTTCGTGACCTATCACGCCACCAAGCGGGCGTGTCTGGGGCTGCAGGCGGCCGACCGGCGGCGGCTGCTGGACGGCCGGGACACCGCGGAGGTGCGGCGGACGGCGGCCGGCGGGTACGAGCAGGCGCGGACGCTGCTCTCCCGTGAGGAGGCGTACCGGATCATGGTGCGCGACACGCCGCGCCCGCGCGCCCAGGGGACCGAGGCCTGGCGCTGGTTCCACCGGCACCGCGTCCGCAACGCCCTCAGCCGCTGGTACTTCGGCAGGAGCGTGGAGCTTCCGGTCACCGCGTGGCAGCAACGGCGCGTGGAATGGGTGCGCGCCGCTCCGGGGGAAGTGCCCGAGGAGGGGGACGAGTCGTGAGTGAGGAGGGTACGGCATGAGCCGGGACGAGGATGCGAAGGCGGGCCGTGGGAACCTTCTGTACGGCCCCCAGCCGGACGTGGCCGGCGCGGCGGGCTACCCGGACGCGCCGCCCAGGGTGGGTTTCTTCACCGACACCTCCGTGTGCATCGGCTGCAAGGCCTGCGAGGTGGCCTGCAAGGAGTGGAACGCCGTCCCGGAGGACGGTCTGGAACTGACCGGGATGTCCTACGACAACACGCAGGGCCTCGGCGCCGACACCTGGCGGCACGTGGCGTTCATCGAGCAGCGCAAACCCTTCGGCGGACAGGAGCCCGGGGTCGGGCACGAGGACGTCGACGTGTTCGCCGCCGCCACCCGGCTCGGCACCGACGCGGCCTCCCCCGGCCCGGGAGCCACCGCTCCCCCGCCCGGCGGGGCGCCCGCGGGTGCCCCGGCCGGGGAGATCTCCCCGGTGTCGCCCGACGGCCGTACCGAGCTGCGCTGGCTGATGGCCTCGGACGTGTGCAAGCACTGCACGCACGCGGCCTGTCTGGACGTGTGCCCCACAGGGGCGCTGTTCCGCACCGAGTTCGGCACGGTCGTCGTCCAGGAGGACGTGTGCAACGGCTGCGGCTACTGCGTGCCGGCCTGTCCGTACGGTGTCATCGACCAGCGCCAGGACGACGGCCGGGTGTGGAAGTGCACCCTGTGCTACGACCGGCTGGGCGTCGGCATGGAGCCGGCCTGCGCCAAGTCCTGCCCGACGGAGTCGATCCAGTTCGGCCCGCTGGAGGAGTTGCGCGAGCGGGCGGCGGCCCGGGTGGCGCAGCTGCACGCGGCCGGGGTGACCGACGCCCGGCTCTACGGCGAGAGCCCGGACGACGGGGTCGGCGGGGACGGCGCGTTCTTCCTGCTGCTGGACGAGCCGGAGGTCTACGGCCTGCCGCCGGACCCGGTGGTCACCACCCGGGACCTGCCCGACATGTGGCGGCACGCGGCGCTGGGCGCCGTCTCGCTCGTGGCGCTCGCCGTCACCAGTTTCGCGAGGAGGCCGCGATGAGCGGTTCGGACGTCACCCGCCACGGCGTGCGGGGCGAGAGGCCGGGGCGCGAGGCCCTGACGGGCGCGCGGGCCGGGCGCCGGCGGGGCCGCCGTGGCCGGGGCGAGCAACCGATGGTGCCGGAGGCGGAGTTCTCCTCGTACTACGGCAAACCGGTGCTGAACAAGCCGACCTGGGAGCCGCTGGACATCGCCGGTTACCTGTACCTGGGAGGGCTGGCCGGGGCGTCCTCACTGCTGGCGGCGGGGGCCGGGCTGACCGGGCGGCCGGCGCTGGCCCGTCCGGCGAAGCTGGGCGCGGCGGGGGCCATCTCCCTGTCGCTGGTTGCGCTCGTGCACGATCTGGGCCGCCCGGCCCGGTTCCTGAACATGCTGCGGGTCTTCAAGCCGACGTCGCCGATGAGCGTCGGGTCGTGGCTGCTGACGGCGTACGCGCCGCTGACGCTGGCCGCCGCGGCCGCCGACCTGACACGCCGTTACCGGTGGGCGGGCTCGGCCGCCACGGCCGGTGCGGCGGCCCTCGGACCGGCGGTGGCGACCTACACGGCGGTGCTGGTCGCGGACACGGCGGTGCCCTCCTGGCACGAGGGCTACCGGCAGCTGCCGTTCGTCTTCGCCGGCTCGGGTGCCACGGCGGCGGCCGGGCTCGCCCTGGCCGCCGCGCCGGTCGGGCAGGCGGGCCCGGCGCGCCGGATGGCCGTGCTCGGGGCCGCACTCGAGCTGGGCTCGTTCCGGATGATGCAGCAGCGCATGGGTCTGGCCGCCGAACCCTACGACCGGGGCAGGCCGCGGCGGCTGCTGCGGGCGGCGGAGGCCCTGACGGCGGGCGGTGCGGCGGTGGCCGCCGTGTCCGGGCGGCTGCGCGACCGGCGGCTCGCCGTGGCGGCCGGTGCGGCGCTGCTCAGCGGGTCGGCGGCGCTGCGGTTCGCGGTGTTCCACGCCGGAGTCGCGTCCGCCGAGGACCCGAAGTACACGGTCGTGCCGCAGCGGGAGCGGCTGGCGGCGCGCGGCCGTTGAGGGTCAGGCCTCGGCGCCGCGCAGCGCCTCCCGCTCCTGGCGCTCCTCCCGGTTCACCCAGGACCAGGTGACCGTCGCCGCGGTGAGGCCGAGGGGCAGCATGCCGACGATCATGGCGATGCCCTCCGCGCTGTGCCCGGACGCGACGACGCCGACGGCGGGCAGGTCGAGCAGCGGCATGGTGAGGAACAGGTACAGGCACCGGCCGGGGTCGCTCAGCCGGTGCCGGGTGCGGGCGAGGGCAGGCAGCCAGAACAGCACGGCCGCGACGAGCAGCAGCGGTTCGGTGACCAGGGCGCCGCCCGGGGGCCGCAGGGCCAGGTGGTCGCCGAGTACGGTCCAGGCGTGCGTCAGGACGAGCAGGGGCAGGGCGGCGGCCGCGGGCAGGCTGATGCGCTCCCAGAGCGGGGAGCGCCGCAGGAGCCGTACGACGGCCGGGACCACGGCGGCGACGAGGAGTCCCGACCAGGCCATCGCCAGGACCGGCAGCAGCGAGGACGGGTGCGCCGAGTGGTCCATCGCCGCTCACCTCTCCCGGGCGGTCGTGCCGTGCACCGCCAGGGCGGCCGCGAGGAGCAGCAGCGGCACCGCCACGACCAGCAGCCAGTAGCTGTAGATCACGCACAGCGTGAGCGTGAGCAGCCCGAACGCGGCGGGCAGCGCGGCCCCGGCTCCCCGGTCCGGCACCCGGTAGCGCACGTGCTCGTCGGGGGCCGAGCGCGAGGACACCAGCACCGCCAGCGCGGCCAGTTCGATGAGCAGGACGACGCTCCCCCACAGCCAGTAGGTCAGCGAGCTCTCGCGGTAGACCGCCAGCACCGCGAGGAGCACCCCGTTCAGCAGACCCCAGCCCGCGACCACGACGACGGACAGATGCCGTTTCACGCGCCGCTCCCTCCGGTGGCCGGCGATGCCTCACGCGCCCGGCGCTGCCGCAGGTCCAGCAGCGGGGCGAAGCTCGTCACGGGCGGCAGCGGGCGGTCCGCCGGGAAGTTGAGCCGCGGGGGCGGTGACGGGGTGGCCCACTCCAGGGTGTGCCCGTCCCACGGGTCGTCGCCGGCCGGTGCCGCGCGGCCCTGGGAGAGCCTGCGCAGCGTCCCGAGCATGTTGACGACGAACACGGTCATGGCCGCCGCGAGGAAGGCCGCGCCGATGCTGGACAGCAGGTTCAGCAGGCCGAAGCCGTCGAAGGAGGCGTAGGTGGCCACTCGCCGCGGCATCCCCAGGTAGCCGAGGAAGAACATCGGCAGGAAGGTCAGGTTGGTGCCGACGACCAGCAGCCAGAAGTGCAGGCGGCCCATGCGCTCGTCGAGCAGGGTGCCGGTGACCTTCGGGAACCAGTAGTAGACGGCCGCGAAGAGGCCGAAGGCGCTGCCGGCGAAGAGCACGTAGTGCAGGTGGGCCACGATGAAGTAGCTGTCGGTGACGTGGTAGTCGATCACCGGGGTGCCGACCATGATGCCGGTGAGGCCGCCGATCAGGAACTGCGGGATGAACGCGAGCGCGAACAGCATCGGCGTGCGCAGCCGCAGCCTGCCGCCGAGGATCGTGCCGAGCATCCCGAAGTACTCCACGCCGGCGGGGACGAGCAGGGCGATGGAGGTCAGCGAGTAGTAGTCGTTGGCGGCCTGGCCGGTGGCGAACATGTGGTGGCCCCACACGCTCATCGACAGGGCGGCGAAGACCAGCAGGGACAGGGCGGTGCCCCGGTAGCCGAAGAAGCGGCGGCCGGAGAACACCGCGAGCACCTCGGCGACGGCCGCCAGGTACGGGAAGAACATCACGTAGACGACCGGGTGGCCGTAGAACCAGAAGATGTGCTGGTAGCCGATGTTCCACACGTTGGACGCGAACACCGAGGGGTCGGCGCGGCCGACGGCGAGCAGGACGAGGGCCGCCAGCAGGGCGGGGAAGGCGCCGATGACCATCAGGCAGGAGGCGATCATCGACCAGCAGAACACGGGCA
This sequence comes from Streptomyces sp. NPDC030798, assembly GCF_055572275.1. Classification (NCBI taxonomy): domain Bacteria; kingdom Bacillati; phylum Actinomycetota; class Actinomycetes; order Kitasatosporales; family Streptomycetaceae; genus Streptomyces; species Streptomyces sp. NPDC030798. The sequence goes on from NZ_JBVIDR010000003.1 coordinate 160,971, forward strand.
GGCGCAGCATGGTCATCCCCCGCGTGCGCCGGCGCAGCACGGTCCACAGCACCGCCCAGCCCATCACGATGGTCCCGGTGACGGCGAGGAACACGCCCGCGATCCACAGGTCCGAGCCGGCGCCCGGTGAGTGCACGCTGTCGGCCAGCGGAGGGTAGGAGAACCAGCCGCTCGCGTGGGCCCCGGTGGGGGTGGCGAAGCCGGCGAGCATGGTGAGGCCGCCGAGGGCGTAGAGCCAGTAGCCGAGCAGGGTCAGCCGGGGGATCGCGAGACCGGGGGCGCCGATCTGGAGCGGCACGAGGTAGATGCCCATGCCGATGGCGAACGGCGTCATGACCATGTAGATCATGCCCGAGCCGTGGATGGTGAACAGCTGGTCGTAGGTCTGCGGGGCGAGGAAGGTCTCCTCGGGCTGGGCGAGCTGGCCGCGCATGAAGAGCGCGAAGACGCCCATCACCAGCATGTAGAGCAGGGCGGTGCCGACGGTGAGCAGGCCGATCCGCTTGTGGTCGGTGGTGGAGACCCAGCCGAGCCAGCCGCTCGGCGGCACGGGGCGGCCGTCGCCGTCCCGCTGTGCGGCGGTGGGGGGCGCGACGGTCATGCGGGGGCCGTCCCGGTGCCGCCGCCGTGGCCGTGCAGCCAGCGGTCGTACTCCTGGGGCGAGACGGCCTTGATCCAGAAGTCCATCATGTAGTGCCGCTGGCCGCAGAACTCGGCGCACCTGCCGCGCCAGCGGCCCTCCCGGTCGAGGGTGAGGCTGAAGGTGTTCACGTGGTCGGGGAAGGCGTCCATCTTGTAGCGCAGGTCCGGCACCCACAGGGAGTGGATGACGTCCTTGGAGGTCAGGTGGAGCTGGATGGTGCGGCCGGTCGGGACCACGAGGGTGGGCATGTCGCCGCCGCGGCAGGTGCCGGAGACCGTCCGGTGCCCGGGTGACTGCGGGTAGCTGAAGGACCAGCACCACTGGAAGCCGGTGACGTCGACCCGCAGGGGCGGCGCGGCGGCGGGCGGGTCGTGTTCCTCGTGGTTCTGCCAGGCGGTCCAGGCGACCAGGAAGACGGCGAAGGCGGCGAGTGCGGCGACGTAGAAGGCCTCGAGGCGGGGACGCTCCGGCCGGGGGGAGGCCGCTTGCCGGCGGCCGGCCCGGCGTTGCAGCAGGGCCCAGGCCAGCGCCACGACCACGGCGAGGAACACGAAGGCGGCGACCGCCGTCTCCACCGTGAACACGGTCCCGAAGACATGACGCTGCCTCACCCCACCGCCGCCCTCTCCTCGACGCCCCTGACCCTCATGCGATCGCTCCCGTCGCTTCACTCAGGACCGTGACCAACCGGACCTTACGGTCGGGTTGTACGGTCCTCACGCAGACACACCGCAGCGGCGGAGTCCCCAGGAACCGGGGCCTCACACCTGCCCGCTCCGTTTGGGCGGGACCGACGGGGGTACTCCGCCGCACACCGCGGCCGGGGATGCCGCGGGCGCGCCGCTGCGCGAGAATCGAGGCACCGAGCGGGAGGAGGGCGTCGTGGGTGTACGCACGTGGATCGGCTCCTGGCCGGTCTACCGCCAGCTCACCGGGACGGACCCGCTGGGGCGGGGTGCCGCCGCCAAGAGCGGGCCGAGCGCACGGCTCGAGCCCCGGGTGGCCAGTGCCGACCGGGTGGTGAAGTCGGTCTGCCCGTACTGTGCGGTGGGCTGCGGACAGAACGTGTACGTCCAGGACGGCAGGGTCACCCAGATCGAGGGCGACCCCGACTCGCCCATCTCGCGCGGCCGGCTGTGCCCCAAGGGCGCGGCGAGCCTCCAGCTGACCACCGGCAGCGCCCGCGAGCACCAGGTGCTCTACCGGCGGCCGCACGGCACCGAGTGGGAGCGGCTCGACCTGGACACGGCGATGGACATGATCGCCGACCGGGTGATCGAGGCGCGCCGGGCCGGCTGGGAGTGGGAGGTCGACGAGACCCGCACCCGGCGCACGCTCGGCATCGCCAGCCTGGGCGGGGCCACGCTCGACAACGAAGAGAACTACCTGATCAAGAAGCTGTTCACCGCTCTGGGCGCGATCCAGATCGAGAACCAGGCGCGTGTTTGACACTCCTCCACCGTTCCCAGTCTGGGAACCTCGTTCGGACGCGGCGGCGCGACCACCTTCCAGCAGGACCTGCAGAACGCCGACTGCATCGTCATCCAGGGCTCGAACATGGCCGAGTGCCACCCGGTCGGGTTCCAGTGGGTGATGGAGGCCAAGGCGCGCGGCGCGAAGGTGATCCACGTCGACCCGCGGTTCACCCGGACCAGTGCGCTGGCCGACGTGCACGTGCCGCTGCGCGCGGGCTCGGACATCGCGTTCCTCGGCGGGATCATCAACCACGTCCTGCGGGAGGAGAAGTACTTCCGCGACTACGTGGTGGCCTACAGCAACGCGCCGGTGATTCTGCGGGAGGACTTCCGGGACACCGAGGACCTGGACGGCGTCTTCTCCGGCCTGGACACCGACAGCCGCTCCTACGACAACAGCAGCTGGCAGTACGAGGGCAGCGAGGTGCAGGCCGCCTCGGGCCAGCGCGACGAGGAGTACGACGAGCGCACCGGCGGCGGCAGTTCGGTGTCCGAGGCGGCGCGCGGCGAGTCGCACGGCTCGGGCGGCGCCGACATCGGCGAGGACTGGCCGGAGCGGGACGAGACGCTCACCCATCCGCGCTGCGTGTTCCAGGTGCTCAAACGGCACTACGCCCGCTACACGCCCGAGCTGGTCGAGGAGATCTGCGGGGTGCCTCGGGACCTGTTCCGGCAGGTGTGCGAGCTGGTCACGGAGAACTCCGGGCGCGAGCGCACGACGGCGTTCGCCTACGCGGTCGGCTGGACCCAGCACACAGTGGGCGTCCAGTACATCCGCGCGGCCGCCGTGCTGCAGACGCTGCTCGGCAACATCGGCCGGCCGGGCGGCGGCATCCTCGCGCTGCGCGGGCACGCCTCCATCCAGGGTTCGACGGACATCCCGACCCTGTTCAACCTGCTGCCCGGCTACATCCCGATGCCGCACGCCCACGAGCGGCAGGACCTGGACGCCTTCGTGCAGGCCGAGGCGGCCCGCAGGGGCTACTGGGGCAACATGCGCTCCTACCTGGTGAGCCTGCTCAAGGCGTACTGGGGTGACGCGGCGACCGAGGAGAACGACTTCTGCTTCGACTACCTGCCGCGGTTGACCGGCTCCCACTCCGCCTACGAGACGGCCATGGCGCAGCTGGAGGGCACCTGCAAGGGCTACTTCCTGCTGGGCGAGAACCCGGCGGTCGGCAACGCCAACTCCAAGATGATGCGTCTGGGCATGGCGCACCTGGACTGGCTGGTCGTGCGGGACTTCTCGCTCATCGAGTCGGCGACCTGGTGGAAGGACGGACCGGAGATCGAGACCGGGGAGCTGCGCACCGAGGACATCGGCACGGAGGTGTTCTTCCTGCCGGCCGCCGCGCACACCGAGAAGGACGGCAGCTTCACCAACACCCAGCGGCTGCTGCAGTGGCACCACCAGGCCGTGGAGCCGCCCGGCGAGGCGCGCAGCGACCTGTGGTTCACCTACCACCTGGGCCGGCTGATCCGGCACAAGCTCGCCGGGTCCGCCGACGAGATGGACCGTCCGGTGCTCGACCTGGCGTGGCAGTACCCGACCAAGGGCGCGGTCGCCGAGCCGGACGCGGAGGCCGTGCTCGCCGAGATCAACGGCCACGACGCCGAGGGCCGGCCGCTCTCCTCGTACGAGGAGCTGAAGGACGACGGCTCGACCTCCTGCGGGTGCTGGATCTACTGCGGGGTCTACGCCGACGGTGTCAACCAGGCCGCCCGCCGCAAGCCGGGCCGGGAGCAGGACTGGGTGGCGGCCGAGTGGGCGTGGGCCTGGCCGGCCAACCGGCGCATCCTCTACAACCGCGCCTCCGCGGACCCGGAGGGCAGGCCGTGGAGCGAGCGCAAGGCGCTGGTGTGGTGGGACGCGGAGAAGGGCGAGTGGTCCGGGCACGACGTCCCGGACTTCAAGAAGGACAAGGCGCCCGACCACCGGCCGCCCGGCGACGCCACCGGCCCGCAGGCCCTGTCGGGCACGGACCCGTTCATCATGCAGGCCGACGGCAAGGCGTGGCTGTACGTCCCGTCGGGGCTCACGGACGGTCCCCTGCCGACGCACTACGAGCCGCAGGACTCCCCCTTCCCGAACCTGCTCTACGGCCAGCAGCGCAACCCCGTACGGCAGTTGATGCCCTCGCGTCCGGTCAACCGCTACCAGCCGAGTGCGGGTGAGCCCGGCTCGGAGGTGTTCCCGTACGTGGCCACCACCTACCGGCTCACCGAGCACCACACGGCGGGCGGCATGTCGCGCTGGCAGCCGTACCTGGCGGAGCTGCAGCCGGAGTTCTTCTGCGAGGTGTCCCCGGAGCTGGCCGCCGAACGGGGCCTCACGCACACCGGCTGGGCGACCGTCGTCAGCGCCCGGGGGGTGATCGAGGCGCGGGTGCTGGTCACCGACCGGATGGCGCCGCTGACCGTGCACGGGCGGCCGCTGCACCAGGTGGGGCTGCCCTACCACTGGGGCCCGAACGGCTACAGCACCGGGGACGCGGCCAACGAGCTGGTGCATCTGTCCCTGGACCCGAACACGCACATCCAGGAGACGAAGGCGTTCGCCGTCGACATCCGCCCGGGCCGCCGGCCGCGGGGACCGGCCTCGCTGGAACTGGTGCGGGCCTACCGGGTCCGGGCGGGCATCGACGAGGAGACGGGAACGGAGCCGTGAGGGACGGCCCTACCTGAGCACGATCGTGTGGGACCCGCGGGGCACCAGCTCCCCCACCACCGGCGCCCCGGGGATCTCCCCGGCGACCAGCAGCCCGCCGGAGGTCTGGGCGTCGGCGAGCAGCAGCCGGGTGTCCGCGTCGGTGTCCCCGAAGTCGGTGAACGGCGCGACCCACTCCAGGTTGCGCCGGGTGCCACCGCTGACGTACCCGTCGCGTACGGCCTCCCGGGCGCCGTCCAGGCAGGGCACCGCTGCGGTGTCGAGCACGGCGGTCACACCCGAGGCGCGGGCGAGCTTGTGGAGATGGCCGAGGAGGCCGAAGCCGGTGACGTCGGTGGCGCAGGTGGCGCCGGCGGCGAGGGCGGCGGCGGACGCGTCGCGGTTCAGGGCGGTCATGGTGGCGATCGCCTGCTCGAACCGCTGACCGGTGGCCTTGTGACGGTTGTTCAGCACGCCGAGGCCGAGCGGTTTGGTCAGCGAGAGCGGCAGACCGGGCCGGCCGGTGTCGTTGCGCAGCAGCCGGTCGGGGTCGGCGAGACCGGTGACGGCCATGCCGTACTTGGGTTCCGGATCGTCGACACTGTGCCCGCCGCCGACGTGGCAGCCGGCCTCGGCCGCGACGTCGAGGCCGCCGCGCAGCACCTCGCGGGCCAGCTCGAAGGGAAGCCGGTCGCGGGGCCAGGCGAGGAGGTTGACGGCGAGGACGGGCCGGCCGCCCATCGCGTACACGTCGGACAGGGCGTTGGCGGCGGCGATGCGGCCCCAGTCGTAGGGGTCGTCGACGACGGGGGTGAAGAAGTCGGCGGTGCACACCAGGGCCGTGCCCTGCCCCGGCAGCCCCACGACGGCGGCGTCGTCTCCGGTGCCGATGCCCACCAGCAGCGGCGTGTCGCCCCCGGGCAGCGGCGCGCCGAGGCCGCTGACCACCTCCTCCAGTTCACCGGGCGGGATCTTGCAGGCGCAGCCGCCGCCGTGGGCGAACTGCGTGAGGCGGACGGACGCCTGGCGGGTCGGTGTCATGGCTGTCTCCTGGGGCACTAGCCTGGGCGAGCGGTGGAGGCGTGTGGGTGCCTGGTGGCCCTCCCGGTCTTCAAAACCGAGGTGCCCGAGGATCTCGGGCAGGCGGGTTCGATTCCCGTCCGCCTCCGATCTCTACCTGTACCGATGTAAATACCGGCCAAACACGGCCCCAACCCCAACGCCTCCACTCCCCCACCCTCCCGCCATGGCGAGCATCCAAGGCAGCCGCGGCGGCGACGGGGAGACCGAGAAGTTCGGCGACGAGACCTCAGCCGGAGCAAGAGCTTCGTCCAGGTGACCGTACTCGACGGCGACATGCCACTGACCGAATGGGCGCACCGCTACATCGCTCGCCTCACCGGAATCGACGAACGCACCCGCCACTCGCGAACCGGCACGGGCTGCTGTCGGCCATCGTGCAGGCCGCAGCTGATGTGCTTCCTGGAACACGAGGAGTACGCCCGTCGGGGCGGGTCACTGGTCGGCCGGCCTGATGCGGCGGCCCGTGAGCCGCTTGGGCTGGATCGACACCCACATCTCACGCTTGCCGCCCGCCCACGGTTCGGTGTGGGTCTGCTCCACCAGCCGTCGCCGAACGTCAGGCTCTGTCACGACTCGCGCGGGACCGACGACGAGAACGCTCCAGCCCTGACTCATGGCCTCGTCCACGTGGTCGACCTCGAAGGCGACCTCCGCTCCCACAGCCGCTGCAGGGACCGAGTCGGGCATCGTTCGGTAGACGACCGCGTTATCGATGACCTCGTAGTTCACCGGGACGACCGCCGGACCGTCGGGGGTCGACACCGCTACGCGTCCCACACCGTGGGTGGAGAGCAGAGCGCGGCATTCGTCGGGGCTGAGGTCACGAAGCTGAGGGTGCAGGAGGGCGTGGCCCTGGCCCGGCGGCAGTTCGACACCGCCCCCGCGCAGGGCTGCGACGCTGGTACCAAGCGCCGAGGCGAGTCGGATGAGCGTCGCCAGGCTTGGATCGGCCGGGGAACGTTCTTCGAGGTACGCAAGGTAGTCCGGCGCCATCACGGCACGGCGGGCGGTCTCCTCCCTGCTCAGGCCCTGTCGCTCGCGCTCAGCGGCCACACGCCGGCCGATGTCGCCAGGGTTCGGTCGCGTCTCCCGTGGGGTGTAGTAGGACGCGCCTTCCGCCTCGGCAGTGCCTCGTCCGGAAGGCCCGCTGGTACCCCCCGGCTCATGTTCGAGGTGACGGACGTGCGCGTCGGGCCCGGGGAACACCAGCGTCACCTCGTCCGTGTCCGACCAGCGCACGTCGTACGGCGGTGTTCCATCCGCATGGTGCAGTCCGACGATCTCGCCGTCGCGCCGGGTGGTGCCCGTCGTCGGACTTTCGATGACGAGTTGATCGCCGAGTTGAGCTCGCATGATCGCCACCGTCTCCTCGAGGTGATTTCGTAGTCTCTATGAGTTCCAGCCACGGTCGGGCGATCGGCTACGGGGCTGAGGGCTTGGCCGCGTCCCTGGGTGATCCACGGAGGGTGGCCAGACGGCGGTGGTACTCCTCGTCGTCGATCTCGCCGCGCGCGTACCGCTCGGCGAGGATCTGCTCAGGGCCGCTACCCGGAGGCGTCTTCCGCCAGGAGCCGTGGCCTCCGATGGCAGGAGTGGGGCGGGCCAGAGCCCGGAAGAGCAGGACGCCGACTGTGATGATCAGCGCCCAGAACAGCAGTGTGCTGAGCGACATCACGAACCAGCCCCAGCCGTTCATGCCGTGGCCATACCAGAACATCATTTTCTGCCTCACCTTCCCAGGTCGTCCGGGGTACGAGGCCCGCGGCGGCAGATCTCTCTCGGCATCCATCATCGCCCGCCGCCGGGCGTAGGTGCGACGGGCCGGACGGCCCTGCTTCAAGGGCCACCGAGCCCTGCTCGGCACGAGTCGGCGTCGACACCGGGCAGCCCCGCCTCGCCCACGACCACCCCCTGCCGGCGGACGCCACCGGGATCTTCTTCACGGACGGCTGGGTCGAACACCCCGCACTGTCCATCGACACGGTCCGCGCGCCCTCTCCGCAGTGGCCACCGCGCACGCTCACCTGCCCGATGTCAGCGGCCCGGTCGGTGCGACGGCCCGTCGGCAGCCCGCCGTTCGTGAGTCGCGCCCACGCTATCCGCCAGGTCCCGTCGAACGGATTCGGCTCGTCGGGCATCCTTGGGGAGTGTGCCGCGAGACGGCGAGGGGAGCTGTGGTGGACGAACGCGCGCAGGGTTCGCGTGAGGTTGAGGCGCCGGGGATGTATCCACAGCTGCGGCTGGACGTACTGCTGGACGACCTGCAGCAGCAGGTGGCCCAGGTGCGGGCGGCCCGTGACCGAGTCCACACGCTGCTCGACGCGGTGTTGGCGGTCGGCTCCGATCTCGACCTGGAAGTGGTGCTGTACCGCATCGTGGAGTCCGCGGTCTCCCTGGTCGATGCCCAGTACGGGGCGCTCGGCGTGCTGGGCGAGGAAGGCACGATCAAGCAGTTCGTCACCGTCGGCATCGATGAGGAAGCCATCGCACGCATCGGGCACTACCCGCGCGGGGAGGGCATCCTCGGGTTGCTCATCCGGCACCCGGAGCCGCTGCGTCTGGCGAACCTGGCGGACCATTCGGCGTCCGCCGGCTTCCCTGACGGGCACCCGCCGATGACCAGCTTCCTCGGCGCCCCCGTCCGTGTGCGCGACCAGGTCTTCGGCAACCTGTACCTGACCAACAAGCAGAGCGGCACGGAGTTCGACAGCGACGACGAGGCGGTGCTGCGCACACTGGCCGCGGCGGCCGGCGTGGCGATCGACAACGCACGTCTCTACGAGGACGCGCACCGCCGGCAGCGGTGGCTGGCGGCCAGTAATGAACTGACCCGCAGCCTGCTGTCCGGCGCGGAGCCCGCCGCCGTGCTGGACTCCTTCACCACCACCGTGCGCGAGATCGCCGGCGCGGACCTGGTCACCCTGGCCGTGCCGGTCGGCGACAAGGGCGAGCTCGTCATCGAGGCCGCCTCGGGCGCGCCGGCCGAAGAGGTCCGCGGGCTGCTGCTGCCCGCCTCGACACTGGCCGCCAAGGTCTACACATCCGGCGAGACGATCACCAGCGAGGCCGTCAGCGCCGATCCGCGCGCCGAAGGCGGCAGCGCCTCGGTGGTGGAGCTCGGGCCGGCCTTCTTCGTCCCCCTCGGCACCCGCGAGCACGTCCGCGGCGTGCTGCAGGTCGCGAACCTACCCGGCGGTCCTCTCTTCACCGACGCCGTCATCGGCATGGTCACCGGGTTCGGCAACCAGGCCGCGCTGGCCCTGGACGTCGCCGAGCACCGGCGCGACACCGAACGCATGGTTGTGCTCAACGACCGTGACCGGATCGCCCGGGACCTGCACGACCTGGTCATCCAGCGCCTGTTCGCAGGCGCGCTGTCGCTGCAGTCCACGCTGGGCCGTGTCTCCGACCGGCCGCAGGTCAGCGAACGGATCCAGCGCGTCGTGAACGACCTGGACGACACCATCAAGATCATTCGGTCCACCATCTACGGCCTGCGCGAGCACGACCAGACCCGGCGCGGCAGCGGGCTGCGCGCGCAACTGGTGGCGGCCACCGAACGGGCCGTCGAACCGCTCGGCTTCGCCCCCGCGCTCCGCATGACAGGGCTGCTGGACACCGCCGTATCCGCCGAACAAGCCGAGCAACTGCTGGCCGTGCTCGGTGAGGCCCTGTCCAATGCCGCCCGGCACGCGCATGCCACCAGCGTCGATGTGGGTGCCGAGGTCACCGACTCCGCTCTGCGGCTGCATGTGGCCGACAACGGCCGCGGAATCGACCCGGCGATCACCCGCCGCAGCGGCTTGGCCAACCTGGGCAAGCGTGCGGAGGAGTTGGGCGGCAGCTTCAGCGTCTCCGCCAACCAGCCGAGCGGCACCGTCGTCGAGTGGGTCGTTCCGCTCTCGTCAACAGGCTGACGCTTCCCGCCGGTCAAGAGCTTCGTCGAGCGTCTCGTAGACAGGAAACACCGCCATCAGGTGGACGATCTGCAGGATGCGCAGAATCAGAGGCCGCCTGCACACGAGCACCAACTGTCCGCCGCCACGATGTCGATCTCCTACAACGGGCAGCCTGTATTCCGGCGAGCCGGCCAGCCGAGACGCGAGCGTGGTCGAGACCTGCTGGTGGCTACGGCTCGTCGGCGCCGTCGATCAGACGCCTGTGGAGCTCCGTGGTCATCAGGTGGATGGCCCGAGTCAGCTCGGTATTGGTCTTGAGTTCCAGCTCCTGTTCGACGAAGTCGTGGTCGGCCTTGATCTGCTGGAAGGCCGCCTGCCGGTTCTGTCCGATCATGACGAACGTCGACAGGAAGATCGCTTCCAGCGACACCACCAGAGTCAACGTAGGCCAGGGGCTGGACTCGAAGAACAGCATCCAGACCGCGAAGGCGACGGCGTGGACGTAGACGAACGTCATCGAACCGGCGAACTTGGTGATGGCGTCGGCGACACGTAGCTGAACGTCCTCGGCGCGCCTGCTGTGATGTGCGATCACAGCAGGGTGGTGCCGAGCCCCGGCCACGGACTGACCCATCTCGGCGTACCTCTTCCGTAGGGATCGTCCGCACCGCACGCCCCGGCTGCCCTCTCGGGCGGCCGGGGCGTCGGAGGCGGAAGAGGCCTGGTCAGCCATCCCACGTCCAGTCGGCAACCTCGGGCAGGTCCATGCCGTGCTCGCGGATCCAGACGTGGTGGCGCTGCCGGGCGTCCTCCATCTGCTGGCGTACGGCGGCGGCGCGGACCGCGAGGCCGGGGACACGGTCGACGACGTCCATGACCAGGCGGTAGCGGTCGAGGTCGTTGCGGACCACCATGTCGAACGGCGTGGTCGTGGTGCCGATCTCCTTGTAGCCGCGCACGTGCAGGTGCGGATGCCCGGTGCGGCGGTAGGCCAGGCGGTGGATCAGCCACGGGTAGCCGTGGTAGGCGAAGATCACCGGCTTGTCCGGGGTGAACAGGCCGTCGTACTCGAAGTCGGTCATCCCGTGCGGGTGTTCCTCGCTCGGCAGCAGCCGGGCGATGTCGACCACATTGACCACCCGCACCGCAAGCTCGGGCAGGTGGCGGCGGAGCAACTGGGCGGCGGCCAGCACCTCCTGGGTCGGGACGTCACCGGCACAGGCCAGCACCACGTCCGGTTCCCGGGTGCCGTCCTCGGTGCCGGCCCATTCCCAGATGCCGGCGCCGCGGGCGCAGTGGACCTTCGCATCCTCCATGGAGAGCCAGTCGAAGCAGGGCTGCTTGCCGGCCACGATCACGTTGACGTAGTCCTTGCTGCGCAGGGCGTGGTCTGCGACCGACAGCAGGGTGTTGGCGTCCGGCGGCAGGTAGACCCGCACCGCTTCCGGGCTCTTGTTGAGGATGTGGTCGACGAAGCCGGGGTCCTGGTGGGAAAAGCCGTTGTGGTCCTGGCGCCACACGTGGGAGGTCAGCAGGTAGTTGAGGGAGGCGATGGGGGCGCGCCAGGGCAGACGGCGGGTGGTGCGCAGCCACTTGATGTGCTGGTTGACCATCGAGTCGACGATGTGCACGAACGCCTCGTAGCAGGAGAAGAGCCCGTGCCGCCCGGTGAGGAGGTAGCCCTCCAGCCAGCCCTGGCAGGTGTGTTCGGACAGGATCTCCATCACCCGACCGTGACGCTCGAGGTGCTCGTCCACCTGGAGCACCTGGGCCTGCCAGGTCTTACCGCTGGCCTCGTAGACCGCCTGGAGGCGGTTGGAGACGGTCTCGTCGGGGCCGACGCACCCTCGCGATCTCCCGGGCGGTCTCCGCCATCCGGGCCGCACTGCCCTCTTGGCGGGCGGTGCGAAGGTGGCCGATGAGGCGGACGACCTCGTCGTGCTCCCGGGCCAGTTCCTCGATGGTCGTCAGCAACTGGCAGCCGCAGTACTCGCACACCGGACTTCTCCTTCTTCCTCAATGTGCCGGTATTTCTCAACCCGCCGGTAACCCGTCGCCCTTGCTCGGCGCGCCGTTCCCGGCCCTCGCCTACGCGGTGGTGCGTGCGGTGCGGTGCCCAGGCGGGCGGCCGGTGCGCTGCTTCCGCTCGCTGCCTTCGGCGGCGGCGCGGACGCCGGTGAGGGTGTAGGCGAGCGCGGCAGCGGCCACGACGGCGAGCAGTGCGAGCCCGGCCGCGTACGTCCCGTACTCGCCGTACAGCGAACCCATCACCAGCGGCGGCAGGAAGCCGCCGAGTCCGCCCGCGGCTCCGACCACACCGGTGACCGAGCCGACCTTGCCGGCCGGAGTCAGCAGAGCGACAAGGGCGAAGGTCGCGCCGCTGCCCGCGCCGAGCGCGGCGGCCATGGCCAGGAAAGCGATGGTGCCCACGGGTGCGAGGTCCGGGGTGAAGGACTGCACGATCGCCCCGGCCACGACCACGGACAGCGCCCCGGCCAGCACCCGGGCCGGGCCCAGCCGGTCGGACAGCCAGCCACCGACCGGGCGCATCGCCACCGCGAGGAGCACGAAGCCGGCCATGCGGTTGGCGGCGTCGGCTTGAGTGAGGCCGTAGCCGGTCTTGAGGTAGGTGGGCAGGTACACGGAGAAGGCGACGTAGCCGCCGAACGCGACCGCGTACAGCGCGGACGCCTGCCAGGTGATCCCGAGCTTCAGAGTGGCGCCCAGCCGGCGGGCCAGCGGCTCGGTCGGCATGGTACGGCCGGGCGCGTCACGCAGCAGCAGAGCGGCGATCAGAGCGTAGACGGCCAGGACCACGGCGGTGATCAGGAACGGGGTGGACATGCTGTGCGCCTTGACCAGCTTCACCGTGGTCAGGGCGCTGATGGCGGTGCCGCCCATGCCGGCGCCGAAGATGCCGATGGCCAGACCGCGCCGCTCGGGCGGGAACCAGGCGTTGACGAAGGGGACGCCGACGGCGAAGGCGGTGCCGCCGATGCCGAGGAAGAACCCGCCGACCAGCAGGGCGGCCAGGGAGGAGTGTCCGGCCAGGCCGAGGTAGAGCACGGGCACGATGGTCACCGCCGACACGATCGGGAACATCACCCGTCCGCCGAATCGGTCCGTGAGCGCGCCGATCGGGATGCGGCCCAGCGAGCCGACGACGACGGGCACCGCCACCAGCAGCGACTGCTGGAACGCGCTCAGGGCCAGGCTGTCCTTGAACCGCGGGCCGAGCGGGCTGAGCAGGGCCCAGGCCCAGAAGTTGACGGCGAAGCCGACCGTGGCCAGCGCCAGCATCAGCCAGGCCCGGCCCGGCACCGGCTCATGCGCCGACGGTGTTGCGTCGCTTCTCCCAGACCGTTGGACCACCATCGTGTCCCTCCCTGATCCCAAGGTTCCGGCCACCCCGCTCTGACGGCGCGGCGGCCCTTGCCCAGGCTTCGTGATCCGGGGCGCGTAGGCATGGGGCCGTCGGTGCCTCCTGCCCATCCGACCGGTCCTCGCGCGCGGGCCGTGTGGGCCGGTCACCGGGCGGGCCGTCAGGGCCGATCGGCCCTCTGCGCGTGCCGGAGACCGGTAAGGGGGGCGGCCTTCCCAGGACTGGTCGCTCTCGGGCCGTCCGGTCCGCGTGAGCGGGCCTTTTGATCCCCTCACGTATGACCAGGCGGCCCCCTCGGACACCCGCGCTGTGAGTTCGCTTCACGTGCGGGCAGAAGACGACCATGAGGGCCCTCCGGCCCTATCACGGCCTCGGCCGAGTGAGAGAGTATGGACCGATGTCCCACAACGACGGCTTCCGCGCACTTAATCGGCAGGAGTGCCTCCGCCTGCTGGCCAAGGTGCCGGTCGGACGCATCGTGTACACCCGGCAAGCACTGCCCGCTGTCCTCCCGGTCAACTTCGGCCTGGACACGGACTCCTCGATCCTGCTGCGCACTTCGGCCACTTCCGACCTGGTCCGCGCTGTCGACGGAGTCGTGGTCGCCTTCGAGGCAGACGACTTCAACGCCGCCGAGCACTCGGGCTGGAGCGTGGTCGTCACCGGCCGCGCCACCGCGGTGACCGATCCCGAGGAACACGAACGCCTCTCTCGGACCGGTCCGCTGTCCTGGGTGGTCACCCAAGATTGGATCTTCCTCCGGATCGAGGCCGAGATGGTCACCGGGCGGGAGATCATCGGCACGCCCGTTACGCACTGACCCGGCGCAGCGCGGGCCGCAGCGCCCCCGGCTTCTCCCCGTCCACCGCAGCCGGCAGTCCCCTCCTCAGTCCACGCGGTGCCGGACCGTCTGTGCGGAGGCACGCGGTGTGCGGCCACCGTCCGGTCCGTAGCCGAACCGGATCAGCAGATGGGGGCAGCAGCGCCGCTGTGACAGGCGGGCCGCGGCCCGGAGATCCGGCCACTCCATCGCCTGGTGCAGCATGGAGGTGCGCACCCCGTGCGCGGTGGCAGTCAGGAGCACGTGCTCCAGGGCCTGCCCCGCTCGCAACCAGTCCTCTCGCCGGTCGTGGGCCGTCCACAGCAAGGCCACCTGAGCGTGACGCTCGAAGTGCCGGTCCGGCAGGTGCGGTACGGGCAGTCGGCCGGTGAAGTCGCGCATCGGCATCCGTCCGTCCGCGTCCTGTGGGCCGAGAGCGGTGAGCGGGATGCCGTAGGGCACGTCCGCACCTGGTGCGGTGATCCAGGTCCGGGATTCGGCGGTCCGTGCCGGGTGGGCCTGGTTGCGCGCTTCGGCCGCTGCGGTCAGCCCGAGGAGCAGACGGGTTTCGGCGAAGTCCGGCACGTGCAGTCTCGCGCCCTCGACCTGTGCGGCCTCGGCCATCTCCGCCACGATCGCCTCGGGCACCGGGCGACCGGTGAACGGCATCCGGCTGGTGTGACGCCGCTCCACGGCTGGGTACAGCCACCGGCAGTCCGGCAACTGTCCAGCGGGCGTGGCCAGCTGTACGGTGGCCAGCAGGTCCGGCTCGCCGGGATCGGGCAGCAGCCGGACCACGGGGTCCCAGCCCAGGTGCGCGACGGCGACCCGCAGGTTGAGGACCGCAGCGCCCACGGACAGATGCTGGGCCCGTCGGTCGGGGTCGGTCAGCGGCAGTGTTCGCCTGTTGTCGGCGCGGACCTCGATGGACCGTGTGGCCGCCTGCAGCCCGAAGCGCCAAGGCTGCGTGTTGTGGATCGACGGTGCCGCCACGGCCGCAGCCATCAGCGTCTCCAGGACGCCGGCGTCGATCTCCCGGGTCTGCATGCGCGGCTCCTCAACTCCTGTGAGGAGCCGCATGGGTGTGTGGGGCTCCCCGTGTGTCCTCTACCTTCGGTCGTCGCAGCACGCATGAGGAGGGCCGTCCGTCCCCCACCGCGGACCGGACGACCCGGGCCGAAGGCGGCGTCTCGTATCCCGGCCGTCCCTCGGCATCGCGGATGTCCGCTCCGCACGCGGCCCACGTGGCGGGCAAGGCGGTGGCGAGCAGGACGACGCCCAGCGAGCCGACTAGAGATACGACGGCCAACGCCGGGCCAGTTCGGAGCGGCCCTTGGAGTGGGCGATGCCGTGCCCTGCCGCCGCGAGCATTACCAGCAGGAACAATCCGAGCTTCGTGGACAGGGTGCGCCCGTACCCGGGCTCGGCGAGCGCGGCTCAGGTGACGCCCTTGTGCCAGGCCATGGCCCACCCGGTGCCCAGCTGGACGGCATGCGCGGCGCTGTCGAACGGGCTACGGAGCTGTTGGAGCGCCACGGCTGGTTCACGCCGCAGCAGTTCGCCAACCCTGCCAACCCCGACGTCCACCGACGCACCACCGCCCAGGAGATCCGGGAGGACACCGACGGACAGGTCGACGTCCTGGTGGCCGGCGTGGGCACCCGGCGGCACCATCACCGGCGTCGGCCAGGTACTGAAGGAGGAGAAGCCCGAGGTCACCGTGGTGGACGTGGAGCCGGCCGAGTCCGCGGTCCCCTCCGGCGGATCCCCGGGTCCGCATCGTATTCCAGGGCCTGGGCGCCGGGTTCATCCCCGACGTCCTCGACACGTCCGTCCACGGCACTGTCTGCCTCGTCCCCCTGTCCAAAGCGCAGGCCGAGGCCCGTCGCCCGGCCCGTACCGAAGGCATCCTCGCCGGCGTCTCCAGCGGCGCCGCCTCCACGCCGCCGCCACCATCGCGCGACACCCGCAGCACCACGGCGACCTGATCGTCGCCGTCCCGCCCGACACCGGCGAGCGGTACCTCAACACGGACCTGTTCAAGTGACCGGGCATAACAACCCAAACCAGGATGTAACTGTTCCCTGGAGGGACCTCGGTCCCCTTGAGGCGGACAGGGACGGGGCCGGTGGGACGTGCAGTGAGGGCCGTTAGGCCCAAGGCCCTACCGATGGCCAAAACCTAACGTTCACGACCATGGAGAACGATCAGAAGGCACGGCCGGGACAGTCGCGCGTCGAAGGAAGCTGGCCGCTGGCCGCGCGCAGGCTGCTGAGCCGCCGTGAGGTCTCGGCCGACGGACGCGCTGTGTTCGGCGAAGCCGACCCGAAGTGGGAGGGCTTCTACCGGGACCGGTGGGCGCACGACAAGGTGGTGCGCTCCACGCACGGCGTGAACTGCACCGGTTCCTGCTCGTGGATGGTGTATGTCAAGGACGGCATCATCACGTGGGAGCACCAGGCCACCGACTACCCGTCGATCGGCACGGACTGCCCCGAGTACGAGCCGCGCGGTTGCCCGCGCGGAGCGTCGTTCTCCTGGTACACCTACTCCCCCAGCCGCGTCCGCCACCCCTACGTACGAGGCGCGCTGCTGAAGCTGTGGCGCGAGGCCCGGCGCAGGCTCGGGGACCCGGTGGCCGCGTGGGCGGAGATCACCGGAGATCCTGCGAAGGCGCGCGCGTACAAGCGGGCCCGCGGCAAGGGCGGTCTGGTGCGCGCCGACTGGGACGAGGTCGCCGAACTGGTCGCCGCCGCCCAGGTGCACACCATCAAGACGTATGGCCCCGACCGGGTGGCGGGCTTCTCCCCGATCCCGGCGATGTCGATGGCGTCCTTCGCGGCCGGCTCTCGCTTCATGTCGCTGATCGGCGGCACTCTGCTGTCCTTCTACGACTGGTACGCCGATCTCCCCGTCGCCTCGCCGCAGGTCTTCGGCGACCAGACGGACGTACCGGAGGCGGCCGACTGGTGGAACGCCGGCTATCTGGTGATGTGGGGCTCCAACATCCCCGTCACCCGCACCCCCGACGCCCACTTCCTGACCGAGACCCGCTACAACGGCACCAAGGTCGTCGCGGTCAGCCCCGACTACGCCGACAACGTCAAGTTCGCCGACGAGTGGATGGCCCCGCACCCCGGCACCGACGGGGCGCTGGCCATGGCCATGGGTCATGTGATCCTGCGCGAGTTCCTCGTCGAACGCGAAGTGCCCTACTTTCAGGATTACCTGCGGAAGTTCACCGACGCGCCTTTCCTGGTGACCCTGCGCGAGCATGAACACGGTCTCGTCCCGGACGGGTTCCTGACCGCCGCCGACCTCGGGCACACCACGGAACACGCGGAATCCAAGACGGTCCTCCTCGACGCGGCAACCGGCGAAACGGTGGTGCCGAACGGCTCGCTCGGCTTCCGCTGGGGGGAGGCCGAGCAGGGCCGCTGGAATCTCGACCTGGGCGATGTGGTGCCCGAGCTGAGCCTGCTGGAGTCGGCCGAGGACAGGGTGCGGGTGACGCTGCCCCGGTTCGACGAGGGCGCGACCGAGGGCGGCTCGGTGATGGTGCGCGGGGTACCCGTCCGGCGGATCGGCGGGCGGGTCGTCACCACGGTCTTCGACCTGATGCTGGCCCAGTACGGGGTGGCCCGGCCCGGTCTGCCGGGTGTCTGGCCGCTGGCGTACGACGACGCCTCGCAGCCGTACACCCCGGCCTGGCAGGAGTCGATCACCTCGGTGCCCGCCGAGCAGGCGGCCCGGATCGCCCGCGAGTTCGCCCGCAACGCCGAGCGCACCCGGGGCCGTTCGATGATCGCGATGGGCGCGGGCACGAACCACTGGTTCCACTCCGACACGATCTACCGCGCGTTCCTGGCGCTGACCACGATGACCGGCTGCCAAGGCGTCAACGGCGGTGGCTGGGCGCACTACGTCGGGCAGGAGAAGGTCCGTCCGCTGACCGGCTTCCAACATCTGGCGTTCGCCTTCGACTGGCAGCGGCCGACCCGGCACATGGCCGGCACGTCGTACTGGTACCTGAACTCCGACCAGTGGCGCTACGAAGCGTTCGGACCCGACGAGTTGGCCTCCCCACTGGGGAAGGGACGGTTCGAGGGCATGGGGTTCGCCGACTGCCTGGCGCAGGCGGTGCGGCTGGGCTGGACCCCCGGCCACCCCGCCTTCAACCGCAACCCGCTCGATCTGACGGAGGAGGCGGCGCGGGCGGGCCGGCCGGTCGCCGAGCACATCGTCGACGAGCTGAGGTCGGGGCGGTTGCGGTTCGCCGTGGAGGACCCGGACGACCCGGCCAACTTCCCGCGCGTGCTGACCGTGTGGCGGGCGAACCTCCTGGGCTCCTCCGGCAAGGGCAACGAGTACTTCCTGCGCCACCTGCTCGGCACCGACGCCGCCGTCCGCTCCCAGGAAACCCCGCCCCAGGAGCGTCCGAAGGAGGTCGTCTGGCATGACGAGGCTCCCGAGGGCAAGCTCGATCTACTGGTCTGCATGGACTTCCGGATGACGTCGACCGGGCTGATGGCCGACGTGGTCCTGCCGGCGGCGACCTGGTACGAGAAGGACGACCTGTCCAGCACGGATATGCACCCCTTCGTGCATGCCTTCACCCCGGCCATAGCCCCGCCCTGGCAGGCCCGCACCGACTACGACGCCTTCCTGACCATCGCCGACCGGTTCAGCGAACTGGCCGCCGAGCACCTCGGCACCCGCACCGACGTCCTGGCCGTACCGCTCACGCACGACACCCCGGACGAACTCGCCCAGCCCGGCGGTGCTGTCCGGGACTGGAAGGCGGGCGAGTGCGAGCCCATCCCCGGCCGGACGATGCCCAAGCTCGTCACCATCGAACGTGACTACGCAGCCGTGGCCGCGAAGATGCGCGCCGTCGGCCCGCTGCTCGACACGCTCGGGACGACCACCAAGGGTGTCACCGTCCACCCCGACCGGGAGGTCGACGAACTGCGGCACCGCTGCGGAACCGTCCGCGACGGAATCGCCGAAGGCCGGCCCTCCTTGGCCACCGCCTCCGACATGTGCGAGGCGATCCTCGCCCTGTCCGGCACCACCAACGGGCGGCTCGCCGCGGAAGGCTTCCGGGAGCTGGTGCGGCAGACCGGCAGCGAGGGCCTGGTGGAACTCGCCGCCGAGCGCGAGGCCGAGCGGATCACCTTCGCCGACACCCGCACCCAGCCGCGGGCCGTGATGACGTCGTACGAG
The DNA here is from genome assembly GCF_055572275.1 of Streptomyces sp. NPDC030798. Lineage (NCBI taxonomy): Bacteria > Bacillati > Actinomycetota > Actinomycetes > Kitasatosporales > Streptomycetaceae > Streptomyces > Streptomyces sp. NPDC030798. The sequence goes on from NZ_JBVIDR010000003.1 coordinate 180,146, forward strand.
TGGTCGGGCTCGGAGACCGGTGGCCGCCGCTACTCGCCCTTCGTCATCAACGTCGAGCACAAGAAGCCTTGGCACACGCTTACCGGCCGCCAGCACTTCTTCGTGCAACACGACTGGATGACAGAGCTCGGCGAGCAACTCCCGGTGTACCGGCCGCCGTTGAACACACCTCGGCACTACGGCGACGAGCAGCTGCACGAAGCCGGCCGGGCGGAGGTCACCGTCCGCTACCTGACCCCGCACTCGAAGTGGTCCATCCACTCCAACTACCAGGACAACAAGTACATGCTCGACCTGTCCCGCGGCGGCCCGGTGATCTGGATGTCCACCGCCGACGCCGAGAAGATCGGCGTCAAGGACAACGAGTGGATCGAGGCCTACAACCGCAACGGCGTCGTCGCCGCCCGCGCCGTGGTCACGCACCGCATGCCCGAGGGCACGGTGTACATGTACCACGCCCAGGACCGCAACGTGAACGTCCCGAAGACCGAGGTCAGCGGGAAGCGCGGCGGCATCCACAACTCCCTGACGCGACTGCTGCTCAAGCCAACGCATCTCGCGGGCGGCTACGCGCAGTTCACGTACGCCTTCAACTACTACGGGCCGACCGGCAACCAGCGCGACGAGGTCACCGTCATCCGCCGTCGCTCGCACAACGTGGAGTACTGACATGCGCGTCATGGCCCAAGTGGCGATGGTGATGAACCTCGACAAGTGCATCGGCTGCCACACCTGCTCGGTCACCTGCAAGCAGACGTGGACCAACCGCACCGGCGTCGAGTACGCCTGGTTCAACAACGTCGAGACCAAGCCGGGAGTCGGCTACCCGCGCCGCTACGAGGACCAGGAGCTGTGGAAGGGCGGCTGGACGCTCGACAAGCGGGGTCGGCTGGTCCTGCGCTCCGGGGGCCGGGTCAAGCGCCTGCTGTCGCTGTTCTCCAACCCGGACCTTCCGTCCATCGAGGACTACTACGAGCCGGTCACCTACGACTACGACAACCTCGTCAGCGCCCCGGCCGGCCAGGACATCCCGGTCGCCCGCCCCCGCTCCGTGCTCACCGGCAAACCCACTGCCATCACCTGGGGCGCCAACTGGGAGGACGGCCTGGGAGGTGCTCCCGAGCACGCGGGCGGCGACCCGAACCTGAGCGGCGAGTGGGCTGAGAAGGTCAAGTTCGAGTTCGAGCAGACCTTCCTCTTCCACCTGCCCCGTCTGTGCGAGCACTGCCTCAACCCGGCCTGCGTCTCCGCCTGCCCCTCCGGCGCGATGTACAAGCGGGTCGAGGACGGCATCGTCCTGGTCGACCAGAACCGCTGCCGCGGCTGGCGCATGTGCGTGACCGCGTGCCCGTACAAGAAGGTGTACGTCAACCACGCCACCGGCAAAGCCGAGAAGTGCACCTTCTGCTTCCCCCGCATCGAGGCCGGACAGCCCACCGTTTGCTCCGAGACCTGCGTCGGCCGCCTGCGCTACCTCGGGCTGCTGCTGTACGACGCCGACCGGGTCGGCGAGGCCGCGGCGACCCCGGACGAGAAGGACCTGCTCGATGCCCAGCGCGGTGTCTTTCTGGACCCGCATGACCCCGAGGTGAGCGCGGCTGCCCGAGCGTCCGGCATCCCGGAGGACTGGCTGGACGCGGCTCGCCGCTCCCCGGTGTACGACCTGGTCACGCGGTACAAGATCGCGCTGCCGCTGCACCCGGAGTACCGCACGCTGCCGATGGTCTGGTACGTGCCGCCGCTCTCCCCGGTCCTGGACGCCGTCACCTCCGCGGGCGGCAACCAGGACGACCCGGACCACGTGTTCGCCGCCGTCACGCGGCTGCGCATCCCGCTGGAGTACCTCGCCGAGCTGTTCACCGCCGGGGACACCGACGTGGTCGCCGGGGTGCTGATGAAGCTGACCGCACTGCGCTCCTACATGCGGCAGAAGACGCTCGGAGAAGCCGCCGACGAGGCCGCGATCACGGCCGTGGGGCTGACCGCACGGGAGGCCGAGGACCTGCATCGGCTGCTCGCGGTGGCCAAGTACAAGGACCGGTACGTCATTCCCGCAGCCCACAAGGAGGACGCCGCCGCGCTGACCGCCATGGAGAACCGCTGCCCGGTGGCGTCCTCCGGAGAGCCGGCCGAGCGGAAGGTCATGCTCGGCATCCCCACCCTGCGCCGCCGCAACCCCGAAGTCCCCGCCGGAGGCCACGCGTGAGTCCCCTGCCAGCCACCGTTCCCGCCGTCGTCCGCACCCGTCTGCGGGCGGCCGTGCGCCGCCCGGCCCGGCTCACGCCCGAGGAGGCCGAGGCACGCGTCCTGGTGCTGCGGCTGTGCTCGCTGCTGCTGCAGTACCCGGACGCCGAACTCGCCGCCGCCCGGCCGGTGCTCACCGCCACCGTCGACGCGCTGCCGCCCTCACCCGCCGCCGAACACCTGGGAGCCTTCACCACCTGGTTCGCCGACCAGGAGCCGGAGGCGCTGGAGCGGCAGTACGTCGAGATGTTCGACCTGCGCCGCAAGAGCAGCCTCTACCTCACCTACTACCTGCACGGCGACACCCGCCGCCGGGGCATGGCCCTGCTCACCCTGGCTCAGCGGTACCGGGCAGCCGGCTGGGAGATCGACAGCGGCGAACTGCCCGACCACCTGCCGGTCGTCCTCGAGTTCGCCGCCCTCGCCGGTCCCCGGACGGGCGAGGCGCCGCTGCGTCAGCACCGGCGCGGCCTGGAGCTGATCCAGCACGCGCTGACCGCCGCCGAGTCCCCCTATCGGCACGTCGTCGCCGCGCTGCTCACCCTGCTGCCCCCTGCCACCGAGGCGGATCTGGCGGCCGTGGCCGAACTGGCCGCACAGGGGCCGCCCAACGAAGACGTCGGCCTCGACCCGTACGGCACGGGCGAGTTCGCGCCCCCGGGCACCTTCGTCCCGCCCGAGCACGCCCCGCCCACTCTCATGCCGCCCCTCTCGACCCCGGAAGGCCTTTGATGAGCGCCGCAGACTCCTCACTCGCCGCAGCGAGCGGCGCCGATCTCCTCCTGTGGGTCGCCGTTCCCTACGTCTGCCTGGCCGTGTTCGTCGTCGGGCACGTGTGGCGCTACCGGCAGGATCAGTTCGGCTGGACCTCCCACACCAGCCAACTACTGGAGAACCGCTGGCTGCGCTGGGGCAGTCCGCTGTTCCACCTCGGCGCCTTCATGGTGATCGCCGGGCATGTCGTGGGGCTCGCCGTGCCCGCCTCGTGGACCGAGGCGGCCGGCATCAGCGAGCACGCGTACCACACCACAGCCGTCGCGGCGGGTTCCGTGGCGGGCGTGGCCATGGTCACCGGGCTCGGCATGCTGTGCGTCCGGCGGCTGCTGACCCGGCGGATCCGGCTCGGCACCGACCGCAGTGACAAACTGCTCTTCCCGGTGCTGGCCGCCACCGTCCTGCTGGGCATCTCCGCCACGGCCGCGCACAACGTGTTCGGCCCCGGCTACGACTACCGGCTGACCATCTCGGTCTGGTTCCGCGGCGTCTTCACCCTCCAGCCGCAGCCCGAGGCCATCGCCGGTGCGCCGCTGCTGTTCCAGCTGCACGCCCTGAGCGCCTGCCTGCTCTTCGCCCTCTGGCCGTTCACCCGGCTGGTGCATGTGTGGAGTGTCCCGATCGGCTACCTCGCCCGGCCGTACCTGGTGTACCGGAGGCGGGCCGAGCCGACAGCAGGCTCGGCCGTGCGACTCCACAGCCGGACGCCCCGCTCCGGGCGGCGCGCCGCATGATCCACCCACCGGCCCGCACGCCGAACGCCGCGACCGCACAGCATGCCCAGGGGGCGGGCGCGAGCCGCGGCACCGGCCTGGTACTTCCCCTGGGGAACGCCCTCGGCCGGCTGGCTCCACGTCGGCGCCCGCCCCCTGACCCCGCGCGGCTGGGTCGCCGGACAGGAACTGACCGAGCACACCTCGGCCCTGCCTGTCGTCATCCAGGTCGTCCAGGGCCGCCTCGAGCTCGTTACGGGCGACGAGAAGACCGAGGCAACGCCCGGCAGCTGCTGACCACGCTGCCCGCCCCATCCAACAGCTCAGCGGACACGTGACCGTCGCCTTGGGCTGAGTCTTCATTACGTCCGGGAAGCTCCTGGAGGGCCCGGTATCCGCCACGGCGAGGGTGAACTACGACTGATGGCCGAAAGTCATCGCCGTCGGCTCCCTGCTGTCGGCCCTCGCGCTGAAAGGCCGTGGCGTTCCCGTCCAGCGCGGCTCAGCGCAGTGCCGCGTCACTGGTGCTGCGGGCGCCATTCGAAGAGCAGGATGGTCGCGTCGTCCCGCAGTTGGTGGCGCTGGTATTCGAGGATGGCGTGGATGAGCAGCCGCAACACTTCGGCCGGACGCTGTCCGGCGGCATTGGACCGGATGATGAAGTCGGTGAACCGGTCGAGGCCGAACTCCGCACCGTCCGCGTCGCGCGCCTCCACGACACCGTCGGTGTAGAGCAGGACGCAGTCGCCCGGTTCCAGGGTCGTCTCGTGGACCTTCCGGGCTGCCGGGGCGAGTGAGCCGGCCAGGCCTATCGGCGGTTGCGGAGGGCTGTCCAACGCCCCGGCGAGCACCCGCTCGGCGCGGATCAGCAGCGGTGGGGGGTGACCGCAATTGACCCAGCGCAGCACCCCGGTCTCGGCATCGAGGCGACACAGCACGCCGGTGCAGAACTGGTCGGGCAGCCACTTGGCGAGCGCCTGATCGACGGAGCCGACGACGTCGGCCAGATCGTACCCGCCGCGGCGAGCGTTGCGCGCCGCCGCCATGGCGACCGAGGTGGTCAGGCCGGCGGTCAGATCGTGACCCATGCCGTCGAGGATCAAGGTGTGCAGCACGTTCTTGACCACCGAGTGGTCGAAGGCGTCCCCGGCGATCTCGTACGCAGGTTCCAGGACCGCGGTCGAGACGCACCGGATGCTGCCGATGGTGCGCGGTGGGAGGAAGGCTCGCAGCATCTCGGCGGGCAGGGCCATGTTCGCGGTGCGGGTACGGGCGGCGAGCCAGTCGCTGTAGGCGCGCTTGGAGGTGATCAGCATGGCGAACAGATGGGCCAGCATCCGGCTGCGGCGCATGCGTACCCCGTCGAGCGAGGCGGTACCGACCGCGAGCACGCCCAGCCGCTCCGCACCGTCGACCAGAGGCATCCAGACGATCAAGCCGTCGTGGGTATCGATCACCCGCGGGGAAAGTGTGCGGTACGCCCAGCCAGCCGATGAGCCCTCCACCGGTAGCGGCTCCAAGGCCTCGTCGAGGGGAATCAGCAGCCGTTGTTGCAGGTCGGCGAGGTAGATCAGCGCTGTGCGCAGGCCGAGGGCTGCGGCACACCGGTTCGCCAGGTCCGGCAGTTCAACGGGTAGGGCCGTCTGGGCCTCGATGACCAGGTCTTCCAGCCGATGCTCGTCAATGGCGGTGTCCGGACCGGAGGACGCGTGTGGTGGGTCCGACACGGGCATCACTCCTTCCGCGCCCAGTCTCACACCACTCCCGAGCCCGGGCAGCTCGGATGCGGGCTCTTAGGGTTCTCGATGCCGATGCCCGCGGCGCCGGCCAGCGCGGCCCCCAGCACCTCGCCCAGTGCAGTCCCGAAGACGGCAGCAGCGGACGTCACCAGCGCCGCATCAGCGTCCCCTTCCGACATGGAAGGGGAGGGCATGGCCGGGGACCTGCTCCTCGTGCCGCCCTCCCGGCGCAGCCTGGAGGCCCTTGCGGACGCGGCGCGACAGCTCCGGGTTTTCCGCCTGTGAGTCGCCCTTTGCCTGGTTCAGACGTGCGCCACTGCGCCCTACGTCGTCGTCGGCCTTCAGCCTTCCGCGTGGGCGAGCCACAGGTCGGGGCCGAAGACCTCGTAGCGGATGCTGCGCGCCGGGATGCCGGCCTGGAGCAGCTGGGTACGGACGGCGCGCATGAAGGGCAGCGAGCCGCACAGGTAGACATCGGCGTCGGCGGGCAGGTCCAGGCCGTCGAGGGACATCAGGCCGGTGTGGGAACCGGGTTCCTCGGTCGCCTCCTCCTCGTACCAGAACTCGGCCCTGGCGGCGGGAAGTTGCTCCACCAGACGCCGGGTCTCAGCGCGCAGGGCATGGTCGGCGGGGGTGCGGTCGCCGTGCAGGACCCATACCGGCCGGGTCGAGCCGGTGGCGGCGAGGTGTCCGAGCATGGCGACCATGGGGGTGCAGCCGATGCCGGCGGAGACCAGCAGCAGCGGAGTGTCGGCGTCGTCCAGGACCACGTCTCCGAACGGAGCGGACAGGGTGAGCTCGTCGCCGGTCCGGACGGTGCGGTGCAGCCGATTGGAGACCTCACCCTCCGGGGCATCGGCGACGCTCACCACCCGCTTGACGGTGATGCGCCGCAGGCGGTCGCCGGGCGCGTTGGACAGGCTGTACTGGCGGGTCTGGTGGATGCCGTCGGGCATGAGCGCCCGAACGCTCACGTACTGGCCGGCGCACGCCTTCGGCATGGGGCCGTCGTCGGCCGGGCGCAGCAGGAATGAGACCACGTCCGGGGTCTCCTCGCGCCGCTCGACCACGGTCCACTGCCGCCACGGCTTGCGCGGGTCGACCTCGGCTTCCTGGTAGAGGCGCGCCTCCTGGGCTATCAGGGCACCGGCCATCAGCCAGTACACCTCGTCCCAGGCACCTGCCACCTCCGGCGTGACCGCGTCGCCGAGTACGTCGGCGATGGCGCGGAAGAGGTATTTGTGGACGATCGTGTACTGGTCCTCCGTGACGCCCAGCGCGGCGTGCTTGTGCGCGATTCGGGCAAGGAGGGCGTCCGGCCGGGTGTCAGGGCCGGCCAGCAGGGCCTGGGCGAAGCCCGCGATGGATCCGGCCAGCGCCCGGCGCTGCTCACCACTGGCCTGGTTGCCGCGGTTGAACAGGCCGTCCAGCAGTTCGGGCTGCTCGGCGAACATGGTGCCGTAGAAGCGAGTGGTGATCTCGTCCAGGGCGCCGCCGACAGCGGGCAGGGTGGCGCGAACGACAGCGGCCGACTCGGGCGAAAGCATGGAACTCCCCTGAGATGTAGAGAGGTAGAGGGACGGCGTGCACCGTGACAGCCGTGATCCGTCGTGCGGGTCCGGCCGGCACATCGATCATCCGATGTAGCCATCACCCGGAATAGGGCCGAACCGCCCTGGAGGACTGGGCCCGTCGGTCCGGCCCCCGGGCAAGGCATGCGGTTGCACCGCTGCAGGTCAGCCCAGGGCTGCCTTGAGCACGCCGATGGCCGTCTTCGGGTCGGCGAGGGCGTGGTGGATGCCAGGGATCTCGTGGTCGAGGCCGAGGAGGCCGTAGACGGCGTGCATAGCCCCGCGAACGGAGTACTCGACGGTGAAGACGACGTCCTCCGGGATCTCCGTGAACTGGCCGAGGAAGGCGAAGTTCGCGGCGCCCCGTGGGATGACCAGCGGGCGGTCGTGGACCGTACGCGGGGCGAACTGGCTGGTGATGTACGGCATCATCACCGGGATCACGGTCGTCGTCGCCGCGACCTGCTCCTCGATGTCCCGCAGGCCGAGGTGGTTGAGCAGTTCGGTGAGGATCTCCCGGCCGGTGGCCTCGGCCATCGTCTTGCCGACGAAGTCGCCCGCATTGTCGACGAAGAGACCGTAGCCCCACAGGGTGCAGACGTCCTCGGGCTGTCCCTCGAAGTGCGGCGCGTGCGGTACGACGATGGACATCAGCCAGTTGGAGTCCTTGAAGGTCATCAGGGCGCCGGTCCCGGGGAGGTTGCCGGACAGTTCCTCGATGCGGTGCAGGAGCAGGGGGCTGCGCATGGTGAGGGTGAAGGACTCCCACTTGGCCTCGTCCACGTTGCCGTAGAAGGCGGCCGGTCGCCCGAAGTCGTCCGCCTTGGCTGCAATGGTCTCCCACAGCTGCCAGCCGCCGTCACGCCTGTCGCGGATCAGCTCGGGAGCCGTGTCGTCACCGCCGTATGCGGCGTCGGCGGTCATCGAGCCGAGGGTGAGGAACGCGTAGTCGGAGTCGCCGAGGTCGTACGCGTCCGGCTGCCCGGCTCGGTCCAGGTGCAGGCGTCGCACCCGGCGAGTGCCGTCCTCCTGCGTGGTGAAGTCGACGTCGGTGACCCGCACGCCGTGCTCGAAGTGCACGCCGCGCTCCTCCAGCCAGGTCTGCAGCGGGCGAATGATCGAGTCGTACTGGTTGAGCCGGGTGCGGCGCACGCCCGCCAGGGTGTGCATGCGCGGGAACTCCTGCATGAAGCGCAGGAAGTAGCGCCTGAGCTCGATCGCGCTGTGCCAGTTCTGGAAGGCGAACGTGGTGCGCCACATCGCCCAGAAGTTGGTCTCGAAGAAGTGCGGGGAGAAGAAGTCCTCGATCCGGCGCGCCCCGACCACCGCCTCCGGAAGCACGAGCAGCCGGGTCAGCTCCAGGCGGTCGCGGGTGTCGAGGCCGTAATCGGCGGCATTCAGGATCTCGGCGCCCTTACCGATCAGGCGGGCCTTGGCGTCGGTGGGCCACTTGGCGCTGAACTCACGGATCTCCTCGCGCACCGACATGGTCTCGTCGGTGAGGGTCGGGATGGTCTCCAGGAGGTTCCACAGGCACGTGTAGGCCTCGTCCTCCAGCATGCGGCCGCCACGGGTGACGTATCCGGCGGGCTCGCCGCGGCCGTCCATGGAGCCGCCGGCGACCGGGAGTTCCTCGAGGATGTGGATGTTCTCGCCGGGGAAGCCGCCGTCGCGGATCAGGAAGGCGGCCGCCGCCAGCGAGGCGATACCGCCGCCGACGAGGTGGGCCCGGGACTGCTGCGGAGCGTCGGTCATCACGTTCCTCCGTTCTGCCGCCCGCTGTCACGAACGGCCGACTGTGGTCAAAGCCGTGCAGCGGCCTCAACCAGGGCGGCAGCGGTGTGCGCACGGCGCAGCGCCGACGGGACACGGTCGACGCCTGTAACCGTCAGTGAACTCATGAGGAAGCGGCGCAGGCAGGGGCCGGATGTCCCTGCTCCCAGGCCGACCGACCCCGGGGCTCTGCCGACGCCCCGCTCTACGAAGCGCCGTCTGCGGTGAAGGCCGTGTGCTGGTCCGGTGTGTCACGCTGGCCTCGAACGGGACGACTGACGGCGGCGGACAGGCTCCGCGGAGCTCTGCAGCCCCAGCCCCTGGTGAGACGGTTTGGCAAGCGCCGTGGATGATGTTCCCTCGGTCGGGACGGCCGTGGTCGGTCATGGGTTGATTGCGCGGGTCGACGGGGCGATGGACTACCTCACACAGCCCTGGGTTCCGTGAACGGTTTCCTGGAGATGACGGGCGCCGATCAGGTTCTGCGGGTCTTCGAGACGGTCGGTGACCACTGCAGGTCAGGCCGCCGTGGTGGGCCTGGGCTACCGCCTGGCCGACGGCAGCGCGCAGCTCGTCTTGGGCTCACAGCTTTGATCATCCCCGGAGGGACGTCTCTCTGCTTCACGGAGCCGATCGCCCATCCATCACTCGTCCGGCAGACCCTGCCCCGCCCTTTGCACTACGCCAGGGGCCAGGTCCGCGCACTCGGCTGGAGATCGCCGGTCCCGGGCCCGATTCCTAGACGACTTCGAGGACGTCACTGACAGGGCGGCGTGGCGTGGCGGGACCCTGCGGCCCATAGCCGAGGCGCAGCACCATCTGGACGTGGCCTCGGCCGACCACTGGATCACGGGCCAGCAGGCGCAGGTCCCGGCTCTCCAGGGCGTGGGAAGTCAGGGAGGTGGCGAGTCCTGTCAGGGTCGCCTCCAGCAGGACGCGTTCCAGCGCCTGGCCTCCGCGCAGCCAGTCGGCGGGGGCGTCTCCCGGTGTGCTGAGCAGAGCCAGGTGCGGGTTCTTCTCGAAGGCGGTGGCGCCGCGGTCGGCCACCGGGCGGCGTCCGGCGAAGTCGCGCAGCGGGGCCTTGCCGTCCCGCATCCGGGGCCCGAACGCGTACTCCGGAACGCCGTCGGTGGCGATGTCCGCCTCCGGGCCGAGCCGGGTCCAGCGGTGCAGATCCTCCATGCCCTCGGGATTCAGGGCGTCTCGGCTCTCCGCGTCGTGGACCAGGTCCAGCACGGTCTCCACGTGCCAGGGGCCGGGAAACAGCAGCTCGGCTCCCTCCAGGTCGGCTGCTCTCTGCAAGGCAGCCCGTACGTCCTCCGGGATGTCCTTCTCGTCGAAGGGATGCCGGCTGGTGTGCCGCTCAGGGATCACGGGGTGCAGGCGTGCAACGGCGTCCTCGTCCGTCGTCGGACGACGTGCCTCGCCCAACCGGACAGCGGCGAGCAACAGCGGCTCCGCGGGATCCGGCAGCAACTGGACCACCGGGGTGAATCCGGCATGGGCCGCGGCGACGCGGAGATTGAACAGTGCCGCTCCGCATCCGATGTGCAATGCCCGATTCCCTGGGTCGGATCGAGCCATGGCCCGGTCGAGATCAGCAAGCAGCAGAAGAGCATGATCACGAGCCACGTAGCGGAAGCGCCATGGCTGCGCGTTGTGCATGGAAGGGGCCAGCACGGCCTCGGCGACCAGCGCAGCGGCGGTCTTCGCGTCCAGCTGCTGTGTTTCCATCGCGCCCTCCTCACACCACGCGCCTTCGGCTCACGTGGCGAGTACCCAGGCTCCACGGACGCGCGTTCGATGCTGCCGGGAGAACGCCGCCCGTCACATCGTCCCGCGCTCCGGGAGCCAGTTCCGGCGGTGCAGGGGCGCTCAGGCCCTCTTGATCACGTTGAACTTGAGCTGCATCGCCCTCGGCATCCGTCCCGGGTCCGCGAGAAGCGCGCTGACGCCCGGCTCTCTGATTTCCCTGAGGACTGCTCGTCCCGCCTCCAGCCGGGCGGCTGGGACACGGAACGGCGAGCAGGACACGTAGTCCAGGCCGATCCGGTGGAAGAAATGGATGGATGCCGGGTCACCGCCGTGTTCGCCGCACACCCCCGTCTCCAGCTCGGGGTTGACGGCGTGACCGGCCCCGACCGCGAGTTCCACGAGCCTGCCGACGCCCTCCTGGTCGATCGTCTCGAACGGCGACACCGCGAAGATGCCCTTCTCCAGGTACAGGGGGAAGAAGGACGCCTCGGCGTCGTCGCGGGACAACCCCCAGGTCGTCTGGGTGAGGTCGTTGGTACCGAAGGAGAAGAAGTCGGCGGCTACGGCGATGCGTGCCGCGGTGAGGGCCGCGCGGGGCAGTTCGATCATCGTGCCGATCGGGAGGTCCAGGCCCTCACCCGTCTCGGCCCCGACTTCGGCGAGCACGCGCTCGGTCTCCGTCCGGGCCAGCCGCAGTTCCTCGGCCGTTGCGACGAGCGGAATCATGATCTCGGCGCGCGGCCGGCCGCCCTCGCGCAGCCGTTGGACGACGGCCTCGGCGATCGCGCGGACCTGCATGGCCATGAGGCCGGGCACGGCCAGTCCGAGCCGGACGCCGCGCAGGCCCAGCATCGGGTTCTGCTCATGCAGGCGCTCGACCGCATCGAGCAGCTCGCGGTCGTGGACGTCCGGGTGGGTGGCGCGCGCCAGGCGGACGGCCAGCGCGGTGCGGTCGGGCAGGAACTCGTGCAGCGGTGGATCGATGAGCCGGATGGTCACAGGCAACCCGTCCATCGCTTCGAGGATGCCGATGAAGTCTTCGCGCTGCAGCGGCAGCAGCGCCGCGAGGGCCTCCTCGCGGGCGGTGTCGTCGCGGGCCAGGATCATCGCCTCGACCAGCTTCCTGCGGTCGCCGAGGAACATGTGCTCGGTGCGGCACAGGCCAATGCCCTGCGCACCGAGGGCGCGGGCGCGTTGGGCGTCCTCGGGTGTGTCGGCGTTCGCCCGCACGTCCAGGCGGCGGACGGAGTCCGCGTGCGCGAGGGCTGCCAGGACCGACTTGGTCAGCGGGCCGGTGCTCTCACCGGTCTCCAGCGCGCGACCGACGTCGGAGGCGGTGAGCGGCAGGGCGCCGAGGTGCACGGTGCCCGCCGTTCCGTCGACGGACACGGTGTCGCCCTCGCGGACGACGACCCCGGTGTCCGTGGTGAGCCGGCGGGCGACCGGGTCGACGGTCAGCGACTCGGCCCCGCACACGCACACCCTGCCCATGCCGCGTGCGACGACGGCGGCGTGGCTGGTCTTGCCGCCACGGCTGGTGAGGACGGCCTCTGCGGCGATCATTCCGGGCAGGTCGTCGGGGGTCGTCTCACGTCGTACGAGGATCGTCTTCTCTCCGGCGGCGGCTCGGCGCTGGGCTTCGGCGGAGTCGAAGACGACGATCCCGACCGCCGCGCCCGGTGAGGCCGGTACGCCGTGCGCGAGGGGCACGTCGGCGGGGGTGGTGTCGAAGCGGGGGAACATCAGCCGGGTCAGCTCGGCACCGTCGACTCGGGCCAGCGCCTCGTCAGCCGTGATCGTCTTCTCCTCACGCAGGTCGTGGGCGATGCGGAAAGCGGCCTCAGCGGTGCGTTTGCCGACCCGCGTCTGCAGGATCCACAGCCGGCCCCGCTCGACGGTGAACTCGACGTCGCACAGATCCCGGTAGTGGTTCTCCAGCATGCGCAGATGATCTCCGAGCTCGACGTACGAGCGGGGATCGAGGATCTTCAGCTCGCTCAGGGGAACGGCGTCGCAGACTCCGGAGACGACGTCCTCGCCCTGGGCGTCGGGCAGGTAGTCGCCGTACATGCCGCGGGCGCCGGTGGCCGGGTCACGGGTGAAGGCGACGCCGGTGCCGGAACCGGGGCCGAGGTTGCCGAACACCATCGCCTGGACATTGACGGCGGTGCCGAGACAGTCGGGGATGTGCTCGCGACGGCGGTAGACACGGGCGCGTTCGCCGTTCCAGGAGTCGAAGACGGCGCGGATGGCGCGCTGGAGCTGTTCAACGGGTTCCTGGGGGAAGTCCTCACCCGTCTCGCGGCGGATGATCGCCTTGAACTCCTCGGTGAGGAAGGCGAGTTCCCTGGCATCAAGATCGTGGTCGTCGCGTGTCCCGCGCTGCGCCTTGTGCGCGGCGATGGCCTGTTCGAACAGATCACCGTCCACACCCATCACGGTGCGGCCGAACATCTGCACAAGCCGCCGGTAGGAGTCCCAGGCGAACCGCTCCTGACCGGAGGCCTTGGCGAGGCCGGTGACGGACTGGTCGTTGAGGCCGATGTCGAGGACGGTCTCCATCATGCCGGGCATGGAGAAGCGGGCGCCGGAGCGTACGGACACCAGGAGCGGATCGTCGGGTGCACCGAGGGTACGTCCCATGGCCCGTTCCAGGCCGGCCAGCGCACGTGCTTCCTCGATGCCGAGTTCGGGCGGCTCCTCCCCCGTGGCGAGACAGACCCTGCAGGCTTCGGTGGTGACGGTGAAGCCCGGCGGTACGGGCAGCCCGAGCCGGGTCATCTCGGCCAGGCCGGCTCCCTTGCCGCCGAGCAGGTCGGCCATCTCCCGGCTGCCCTCGGCGAATGCGTACACGTACTTCGTCGGTGTGCTCATCGCGCTCTCCGGTCTCTCACGCGTGGGGCACGACGGCCAGCGGGCAGCCGACGTGGTGGACGGCGGCATGGGTGACGGGACCGATGCGCGCAATCGTCGGCCGCTCGGACAGGCGACGGCCGACGACGAGGAGACTCGCCGCGGAGGCGGCCCGGACCAGTGCCGTGGAGGCCTTGCCCTCCACGACGGACTCCAGGACATCGGTGTCGGGGTACTTGTCCCGCCACACCGCCAGCACCGCGTGCAGGAACCCCTTCCATTCCTCTGCCCGCTGCGGATCGTTGACCAGAGCGATGTCGCCGGGGCCGAGACTGATCGCGGAAGGCGGCTGCCAGGCGTACACGACACGCAGCCGAGCTCGCCTCAACCGGGCTTCCTCGAATGCGAATTCGATCACCTCGTCGCAGGCGTCGGCGACGTCGATACCGAGCACCACATCGAGGTAGCCGGTGCGGGTGGACGGGCTGCCTTCATCCGCCGGGAGGTGCTCGTCCTCGGCCTCCTCCTCTGCCCGTACGAGGACCACGGGACGGGTGGCCTTGGCGACCACGCCTTGAGCGACGGAGCCGACGAGAAGGCCGGTGAAGCCGCTGAGGCCGCGCGAGCCCAGCACCAGCAGGTCGGCCTGTTCGGCGGCCTTCAGCAAGGCCGCGGTCGCCGGGCCCTCGACCTGCTCGTCGGTGAGGAGCACGCCGGGTACGGCGCTGCGGATGCGCTCCTCCGCCTGCCGCAGGACCCGGCGCGCCAGATGCCGCTGCGCGGCGTTCGCCGGCTCGCCGTCGTGTCCGCGCGGGTGCCAGTCCCAGACGTGCACCAGCCGCAGCGGTCGGTCACGACGCAGCGCCTCGCGGGCGGCCCACCCCGCGGCGGCGAGGCTCTCGGCCGATCCGTCCACTCCGGCGATGACGGGCGACAGCATGGTGCGCACCTCCTGCGCTTGGTCTGCTCCTTACTGCCAGCGTCGTCCTGAGGTGACCCGCCAGGTATGGGCCGCAAGGGCTCTCCCGGGTCCATTCGGCCCCTGCGCCGGTCCTGGCGCGGTCGGCACGGTAGGAGGCGTGAGAGCGGGTCACCCGTGTGCCACAGCTCCGGCGCGCCGCGCCGCACAGTTCACCCTCGGGATCGACGCCCGTCACCCGGCGGACCAGGCCAGCGACTTCGCCTTCGGCGTCGCTCAGGTCCGGGGCGTACGGCTGCACGCCGTCCACGCTTGGGAACTTCCGTCCTGCGCCGCCGGGTTGTGCTTCGGGCATTCCCGAGGAGGACCGCGCCACTCGGGAGGACCACGAAGTGCAACTGCCGGCCGACGCGCTGCGGCCTTGGCGGGTGGAGTACCCGCGGGTTTCGGTGCTTGAGGATGTCGTTCCGTGGTCATCGTGCCGTAAGGCGCAGGCGGTCCACGGCAAGGAAGTTCTGTCGCTGACTGACGGCCGGTTCGAGCCGTTGCAGCGGCTTGGTGGTGGGGGGTGGAGGTGGTCTGGCGAGCGTATGACACCAGGGAAGCTAAGCAGCCGTCAGTTCTTCTGCGATCCGCTGCGCCCAGGCCTCGATCGCGGGGAAGTCGCGGAAGTCACCACCCTTGCCGTTGCGGAGGATCATCCGTGCGACTCGGCCCCTCGCACCCTCCTCGAGGCAGCCGCCGAAGGTGACGTGCTCCCTGACGCCGAGCCGGTCCATGGCGCGCCGCACGCCGGACACGGGTGGGATGTTCCGCTCCGAGGCCGAAGCGTCCAGCGGCCCGCTGCTGAAGAACCACAGTGGGCGTTCGGCCAGTACGCGGCGGTGGCGGCGGACGAAGCCGCGCGCGTCCTTGTGCCAGCGCCCGGCGTACAGCGCGCCCCCGACCACTACAGCGGCGTACATCTCGATGCTCGTCACCGACGGTGCGGGCCGGGCCTCGGCCGTCAGCCCCTCCTTGCACAGGACCTGGGCGACGGCCTCGGCGATCTGCGCGGTCGATCCGTTCGTGGTCCCGTACGCGACCAGGACCTTGCCGGTCATGGCGGTCCGCCTCTCCTCACAGCCTGCGCAGCCAGTCATCGGCCACGCCGTGCAGAGCCGGCTGGGCAGGCTGGACGTGGCTGTCGTCCAGGCGGTAGGTGAGGTTGTCGACCACAGCGACCACGCCGTCGATCTGCTTGGTCATGGAGACTGCGATCTCCGTCTCACTCTTGCGCTCCATCTGGCCGGCTAGCGTGACCACACCCTCCACCACGGATACGTCGACGCTCCGCGTGGGCAGCCACAGCGCGCGAACAAGGACTTCCTCGACCACCTCGTCGCGGATCTCCGTGTCCGGCCGAAGGAAGACCTGGAGCAGGTTCCGGCGGGTGACGATGCCGACGAGCCGGTCCTCCTCGTCCACGACCGGCAGCCGCTCCACGCGCCGCTGGACCATGGTCCGCGCGGCCTCGACGATGGTGGCCTCGGCGCGCACGGTGACGGGCGGTTCGGTCATCAGCCGGCCGGCGGTGCGGGCCGCCGCCTTCGCGGCCCGCTGCCTTCCGTTGCGCGTCAACGCCAGGGCCGGGAGGCGACGCTTCGGCTCATAGGGGTCGGGCGTTTCGGCCTGTCGGGCGATCAGGTCGGTCTCGGAGATGACGCCGATGACCCTCTCGTCCTCGTCCACGACCGGCATTCCGCTGATCCTGTGGTGAGCCAGCAGCCGTGCCACTTCCTTGAAGGGGGTGCCGTACGAGGCGCGGACGACGTCCGTGGTCATCACGGAGCCGATCTTGTTGTGTTTCATCTCTGGTTCCTCCTCAGCGGAGCCGGCGCAGATAGGGGTCCTGGGGGCTACGCGGCACCAGCCGCACCCGCGCGTCGAGCACGGAGACGTCGGCCGTGGTCGCGAGCACGGGGTTGAAGTCGACTTCGGCGAGCTGCGGCAGGTCGGCCGCCATCCGGGACAGGCGCAGGAGCAGCTGCTCCAGGCCTTCGAGATCGGCCGGCCCGCTGCCGCGGGCTCCGAAGAGCAGCGGCGCGCAGCGAGGCGCGGTGATCAGGTCGTGCACGTCGTGGTCGGTGAGCGGGGCAAGTCGTGCAGCGTGGTCGCCCAGGACCTCGGTCGCGGTGCCGCCGAGCCCGAACAGCACGAGCGGGCCGAAGACCTCGTCCTGGACGACACCGGCGAACAGTTCGGTGCCGCGCGCGGCCAGCGGCTGTACGACCACACCGGTGAGCAGCCCCGCGAACCGGGTGTCGAAGTCCCGGAAGGCGGCCCGGACTTGGGCATCGCCTTGGAGGTCGAGGTGTACGGCACGCTGCTCGCTCTTGTGCACCAGACCCGGCCAGTGGGCCTTCATCACCACCCGGCCGTCCGGGCCGCGGAGCCGCTGGGCCGCGAGGACGGCCTCGTCCTCGGTCTGCGCCCACGCCCACGGGATCTGTGGGATGCCGTAGCAGGTCAGCAGGTCGGCGCAGGTGCGCGGGTCGAGCCAGCCGCCGTCCGGATGCGCGGCCAGGAAGGTGGCAGTGATCTCCTGGGCACGCGTGGTGTCGACGCCGTCGAGTTCCGGGACCGTGCCTACGGGCCGGGCGAGCCAGGCCGCGCGGCGTGCGGCGTGGGCCAGCGCCCGTGCCGCAGCCTGAGGTTCGGCATAGGAGGGGATCGTGCCGCCGTCGGCGGCGGGCAGCAGCTTGACCGGCAGATCCTGTTCGAGGCGTACCGCGGCGATCGGCTTGGCCCGGTGCGCAGGGGCATCGGTGAGGGCTCTGATCAGGTCGTCACCGGTTGCGACGGCGACCGCCGTGGGCACGAGAGCCACCAGGACCGCGTCGATGCCCGGGTGATGCATCAGCCGGTCCAGGCAGTCGGCGAGCTGGTCCTCGGCGACGGCGGCGGTGGCGTCGACGGGATTGCCGACCGCGGCGCCCTGCGGGAGCACGGCGAGCAGGTCATCGATCACCGCAGAAGGGAGCGGCGGCAAGGAGAGTCCCGCCTCTGTGCAGCCGTCCGCGGCGAGGACCCCGGCACCACCCGCGTTGGTGACGATCGCGACCCGGCTGCCCGCGGGGAGCGGCTGGGAGTGCATCAGGGCTGCGGTTTCCAGCAGTTCGCCGACCGAGCTGGTGGCGGTGATGCCGGCCTGGGTGAACAGCGCCTGCCGGGTCATGGTGCGGGTGGCGGCCGCCGCGGTGTGCGAGGCCGCGGCACGGCGGCCCGCCTCGGTACGACCTGCGTCCACGGTCAGGACGGGCATGCGGCGGGTGACGCGGCGGGCGGTACGGGAGAAGGCGCGTGGGCTACCGAAGGACTCCAGGTGCAGCAGGGCGAGTTCGGTGCGGCGGTCGTACTCCCACCACTGCAGCATGTCGTTGCCGCTGACGTCGTACTTGTCGCCGAGGGAGGCGAAGGACGAGACGCCGATACCTAGCCGGGACAGCCCGTCGAGCAGGGCAATGCCGACCCCGCCGGACTGCACGGCGACGCCTGCCGTCCCGGGGCGCGGGTGGTCGGCGGCGAACGTGGCGTCCAGACGCAGATCGGGGTCGGTGTTGGAGATGCCGAGGCAGTTGGGCCCCACGAGGCGCATGCCGTGGGTGCGGCAGGTGGCCAGCAGCGCCTGCGCCTGGCCGGCGTCGAGTCCTGCGGTGACGACGAGCAGCGCCCGGACACCGGCCTTGCCGCACTCCTCGGCCGCAGCCGGGACCGCCGCGGCGGGGACGGCCACGACCACCAGGTCCGGGGTCTTGGGCAGGTCGCCGACGGACGGGTAGGACGGCACGCCGAGGATGTGATGCACGCTCGGGTTCACAGCGAACAGGCGGTGGGTGTAGCCGCCCGCCTTCAGGTGGTGGAGGATCGCCCGGCCCACGGAACCGGGTTTGCGTCCGGCGCCCACGACGGCGACCACGTTCGGGCGCAGCAGCGGCTCGAGGCTGGCCACGTCGGCGGCCCGGCCCCGTGCCTCCACGGCCGACAGATAGGCGTCGTCCGAGTCCAGCCGTATGGTGCAGCGCACCTCGGGTCCCTCGAACCGGCGGGCCGTGCGCAGGCCGAGGTCGGCGAAGAGCTGGAGTATCTCGTGGTTCTCGCTGAGCGCGTCGGCGGTGAAGGTGGTGATGCCGTCGTTGCGGGCGGCGGAGACCAGGTGCTCGACGAGCAGGGTGCCCACTCCGCGGTGGTGCAGGCCGTCGCAGACGGCGATGGAGACCTCTGCCTCGTCCTTCTCACCCGCAGTGTCGTACTCGGCGAGTCCGATCACCTGACCGTGGGTCTCGGCCAGCAGGGCCCGGTAGCCGGGGTGCGCCGGAGCGCAGGCCCGGTCGGCGGCCAGAGCGGCGGACCGCGGGCTCAGCGAGAAGAACCGGAGACGGAGGTTCTCCGGGGACATCTCCTCGTAGAGCCCCTGCACCTGGTCGTGGTCGGCCGGGGTCACGGGACGGATGCACACGGTGGTGCCGTCAGCGAGCAGGGCGTGAGCGGGTCGCCGGCTGAGTGTCTCGTCCGCCATGGTCGGTCCTCCTTCAAGGCTCTCGTCCCTTCGAGCATCGGGCGGATCACGAAGGGATCCCATGGGCTGTGCGGAGGCCCTTCGAGGGCCGGTCGGCCCTTATTCCCCGCTGCGCGTGTCCGTGGATCGCCGCTCTGGCAGTGAAATGACCGGACGGACGCCGCCACGGAGCGGTCACCGCGCTTGTCGTGTGCGGACAAGTTCGGGCACCCGGGACCACTACACGACTTCTCACGGCACAATGGCGCAGCTTGCGTTGGGATGACCTGTCTCGAAGTGAGCCTGTGGGCGAGGACGCGAATGAACGACTTGATCGACACAGCACCACCCGATCCCGCCTCCATGGTGGATGTTGGCGCGTGCCGGTGCGGCGCTTCGGCCCCCGTCGGTGTTCCGGGCGCCGCAGAGGAGCGGTTCCGGGGGCTGTTGGAGGCGGCGCCGGATGCGATGGTCATCGTCGACGACACCGGCACCATCCGGCTCGTCAACGCCCAGACCGAAGCCCTCTTCGGCTACCGGCGCGAAGAACTCCTGGGCCACCCCGTCGAACTCCTCGTCCCCGGTCGCTTCCGCACCCACCACACCGCACACCGCAACAGCTACGCCCACAACCAGCAAGTACGTCCCATGGGCGCCGGACTCGACCTGTACGGCCTGCGCAAGGACGGCACCGAGTTCCCCGTCGAAATCAGCCTCAGCCCCCTCGAAACCACCGACGGCCTCCTCGTCTCCGCCGCCGTACGCGACGTCAGCGAACGCAAAGCCGCCGAGGAGCGGTTCCGGGGGCTGTTGGAGGCGGCGCCGGACGCCATGGTCATCGTCGACGACACCGGCACCATCCGGCTCGTCAACGCCCAGACCGAAGCCCTCTTCGGCTACCGGCGCGAAGAACTCCTGGGCCACCCCGTCGAACTCCTCGTCCCCAGCCGCTTCCGCACCCACCACACCGCACACCGCAACAGCTACGCCCACAACCAGCAAGTACGCCCCATGGGCGCCGGACTCGACCTGTACGGCCTGCGCAAGGACGGCACCGAGTTCCCCGTCGAAATCAGCCTCAGCCCCCTCGAAACCACCGACGGCCTCCTCGTCTCCGCCGCCGTACGCGACGTCAGCGAACGCAAAGCCGCCGAAGAGCGCATCAACGAGCTCGCCGCGCTCGTGGAATCCTCGCAGGACGCGATCCTCGCGAATACCCTCGACGGCCGCATCACCTACTGGAACGCCGCGGCGCAGCGGCTGTACGGGTTCACGGCGGACCACGTCCTGGGCCGGCATGTGTCCGTGCTGGCACCGTCCTCGAGGAAGCACGAGATCACCGCGCTGCTGGAGCGGCTGCGGCAGGGGGAGAAGGTCGAGCACTTCGAGACGTTGCGGCTCACCCGCTCCGGAGAGTTGCTGGACGTCGACATCACCCTGTGGCCGACCCGAGCAGCAGACGGCGCCGTCGCCGGTGCGTGCGCGATCGTCCGGGACATCAGCGACCGCAAGCGCGCCGAGGCGGAACTGACGGAACTGTACGAGCAGCAGCGGCACATCGCCCTGACCCTGCAGCGCAGTCTGATGGGTACGCCGCCCGCCATCCCCGGCCTCGCCACCGCCAGCCGCTACCGGCCCGCGACCCAGGGGGCCGGCGTCGGCGGCGACTGGTTCGACCTGATACCCCTGGGCGCCGGCCGAGTGGGCGTACTGATCGGTGACGTGATGGGCCGGGGTCTCGAGGCCGCTGCCGTCATGGGCCAACTCCGCTCTGCCGCACACGCGTTGGCCAAGACCGGGCTCCAGCCGCGACAACTGATGCAGGCGATGGATACCGTCGTCGCCGATCTCGACGTTCCCGACCAGCTGGTCACCTGCTGTTATCTGGTCATCGCCGCCGACAGCGGTGAGGTGACCGTGTGTTCCGCCGGCCACCTGCCGGTTCTCGTCGCCGTCCCCAGTGCCCCCACCCGAACGGTTCCGGCACCCGTGAACGCCCCCCTCGGTGTCGGTGGGGTGATCTATGAGCAGTGCTGCAGCACCATCGAGCCCGGCGCCACCCTGGTGCTCTACACCGACGGTCTGATAGAAACCCCCGGCACCGACATCGAGGACAAGCTCACCCAGCTCGTCGCCACCCTGGACGAGCTCCCGACCGCGCTGCCCGACCTGGAGACCGCCGCCGACCATGTCCTGTCGACGCTGCTGCCCGACGCGGACGGCCACGACGACGTCACGTTGCTCCTGACGCAGTTGCCCGCAGCTCCGCTCGCCACGGCCACGACGGAGTTGCCCTCCGCGCCGGAATCCGTACCGACGGGCCGCGCATTCCTCGCCAAGGCACTGAGTACGTGGGGCTGCGCGGGCACGACGGACGACGCGCTCCTCCTGCTCTCCGAGATCCTCACCAATGCCGTACAGCACGCCCAGGGCCCCATCGGGGTGCACGTGTGCCGCACGGACACCGATCTCACCGTGGAGATCAGCGACCGCAGCCCCCACCTGCCCCAACCGCGCCTCGCGGCGGAGGACGAGGAGTCCGGGCGCGGCCTGCTGCTCGTCCGCGCCCTCGCCGACGACTGGGGCGTGCGGCCGATGGACCACGGGAAGACGACCTGGTTCAGCCTCAAGCTGTAAGGGCCATCGGAAGCTTACGCCGACGGGCTGCTTACGGTCAGTCGGAGACCAGCTCCGTCAGGTCCAGCAGCCGGTTGGCGTAGCCCCATTCGTTGTCGTACCAGCCGAAGACCTTGGCCAAGGTGCCGTTTGCCTGGGTGAGCGCGGCGTCGAAGACGCAGGAGGCCGGGTCGCCGATGACGTCGCGGGAGACGATGGGCGCGGTCGAGACGCGCAGGATGCCGTTCAGCGGGCCCTCGGCCGCCGCGGCGAAGGCGGCGTTGATCTCGTCCGCCGTGGCCTCGCGGTTCAGCACCACCGTGAGATCGGTGAGCGAACCGTCCTCCACGGGCACCCGGACGGCGATCCCGTCCAGCGCGCCGGCCAGCTCCGGCAGCACGAGGCCGACAGCGCGGGCGGCGCCCGTGCTGGTCGGGATGATGCTCAGCGCCGCCGAGCGGGCGCGGCGCAGATCCTTGTGCGGGCTGTCGAGCACGGACTGGTCGTTGGTGTAGCCGTGGACGGTGGTCAGCAGGCCGCGGTCGATGCCGAAGTTCTCGTCGAGCACCTTGACCATCGGTGCGAGACAGTTGGTGGTGCAGGAGGCGGCCGAGATGATTCGATCACTGTGCCGATCGTAGGTGTGGTCGTTGACGCCCATCACGATGGTGGCGTCGGCTCCCTTGCCCGGCGCCGACAGGAGCACGGTGTGGGCGCCTGCCTTCAGGTGCAGGGCCGCGGCGTCGCGGTCGCGGAATCGGCCGCTGGACTCGATGACGATGTCGGCGCCGTAGTCGGACCAGTGCAGGGCGGCCGGGTCGCGCTCGGCGGTGACGGCGATACGCCGGCCGTCGACGGTGAGAGAACTGTCGTCGTGGATGACCTCGCGTCCGATGTGCCCGAACGTCGAGTCGTACTCCAGGAGGTGGGCGAGGGTGGCGGGCGGGGCGATGTCGTTGATCGCGACGACGTGGACGTCCTGGGTGCCCGCCTCAGCGCGGTCGAGGGCCGCGCGGAGACAGGTGCGGCCGATGCGGCCGAAGCCGTTGATGCCGACGCGTACGGTCATGGTGAGGAGTTCCTTTGCAGTCGGGGGCCTACCGTGGTCGGGAGTGGCTCCGTGAGTCGTCGGTGGTGGAGGCGGCATGACCGGTAAGAAGGCGGCGAAGCTGCCGCGCGATGTGTATGAGAAGGAACTGCTGCGCCTGCAGACGGAGTTGGTGAAGCTGCAGGAGTGGGTGCGGGCGGAGGGCGCCCGGCTGGTCGTGATCTTCGAGGGGCGGGACGCGGCGGGCAAGGGCGGGACCATCAAGCGGGTCGCCGAGCATCTCAATCCGCGGGTGGCGCGGATCGCGGCGCTGCCGAAGCCGACGGAGCGCGAGCGGACCCAGTGGTACTTCCAGCGGTACGTCGAGCACCTGCCGGGCGCAGGGGAGATCGTGCTGTTCGACCGGTCCTGGTACAACAGGGCCGGTGTCGAGCACGTGATGGGCTTCTGTACGAAGGAGGAGTACCAGCTCTTCCTGCGGCAGTGCCCGATCTTCGAGCGGATGCTGGTGGAGGACGGGATCCTGCTGCGCAAGTACTGGTTCTCGGTGAGCGACACAGAGCAGCAGGAGCGGTTCCGGCGCCGTCTGGAGGACCCGCTGCGGCGCTGGAAGCTGTCGTCGATGGACCTGGAGTCGATCACCCGTTGGGAGGCGTACTCGCGGGCCAAGGACGAGATGCTGATCCACACGGACATCTCCGAGGCGCCCTGGTTCGTCGTGGAGAGCGACGACAAGCGCCGGGCGCGGCTGAACATGATCGCCCACCTGCTCGGCTCGGTTCCCTACCACGACGTGCCCCCACCGGTTCTGGAACTGCCGCGTCGGCCGCCGTCGACCGGTTACGAGCGGCCGCCGCGCGATCTGCAGACGTACGTCCCCGATCACGCGGCGAGCCTGTAAGCCGGTCATCGCGCTCACGCCCGGTGCGGTACGACGGCGACGGGGCAGGTGGCGTGGTGCAGCACCGCGTGGGCGACGCGGCCGAGCTGGAGGCCGTAGTGGCCCTCGCGGCGCCGGGCCCCGACGACCAGCAGGTCGGCGTCGGCCGAGGCGCCGAGCAGGACCTGGCGGGCATGGCCCTCGACGGTACGTCGGTGCACCTCGACGTCGGCCGGGACGTCCCGCAAAGCCGCTTCCAGCACCTCCGCTGCCTTCTCCTGGTGCAGCCGGGCCGGTTCGCCGGCAAGCAAGGGGTGGTCGGTCGTCTCGTGCGCGGGGCAGCGCCAGGCCCGGACGGCTTCCAGCGGCACGCCTCGGCGCCGTGCCTCCTCGACGGCGAATCGCATCGCCGCCGCGTCCGCCGGCTCCTCGCCGACGCCCACGACGATGCGGCCGTGCCTGCCGGGTACGGCCCGGTTGTCGTGGCTGCCGCGCAGCACGATCACGGGGCAGTGCGCATGCCCAGCCACCGTCACGCTGACGGAGCCGAGGAGCGCCTCGGTGAGGCTGCTCCGGCCGCGTGAGCCCAGGACCATGGCAGCGGCGCTGCGGCTTTCCCGTACCAGCGCGTACTCGGGTTCCTCGGGCAGCACGTCGATGGTGACCTTCGCGTCGGGTTGCCGGGTACGGACCCGACGCGCGGCGGTCTCGACGATGTCCTCGGCCATCACTTGGTCCGAGGGCTTGCCGAGATCGTCCGCGAGTGCGGTGCCTTCGTACCGTTCCCACAGCGAGGCATACACCACTCGCAGCGGCAGCCCGCGCAGGGCGGCCTCGTCGGCCGCCCAGTCGACGGCGCGCAGGCTCGGCTCGGAGCCGTCGACGCCGACGACCAGGGGCAGTTCCATCGTGCTCACCTTCCCGCGTCCAGGTCGAAGACGATCCGGGCCTTGATGTCGCCGCGCAGCACGGCGTCGATGGACTCGTTCACGGAGGCGAGCGAGCGGGTCTCGTAGATGATCCTGGTCCGGCCGGCGGCGTGGAGCTGGAAGACCTCGGTGAGGTCCTGCCGTGTGCCCACGATCGAGCCGATGACGGACGTGCCGTTGAGGACGGTGTCGAAGATGGGCACCTGGATCGTGCCGTGTGCCGGCAGGGCCACCATGACGAGCTTTCCGCCGCGCCTCAGACCGGAGTTGACGGCCTCGAACGCGGCCGGGTTCACCGCGAGGGCGATCGCGGCGTGGGCTCCGCCGTGCTTCTTCAGCTCCTTGCCGACGTCCTGCTTGCGGGCGTCGATGACGAGGTCGGCGCCGAGTTCGCGGGCGAGTTCGAGCTTGTCGTCGGTGACGTCGATGGCCGCGACGGTGGCACCGGCGATCTTGGCGTACTGGAGGGCGAGGTGGCCGAGGCCACCGACGCCGGAGATCGCGACGAGCTGGGTGGGCCGGACGTCGGCGACCTTGAGGGCCTTGTACGTGGTGACGCCGGCGCAGGTCAGGGGGGCCGCGTCGAAGGGAGAGACGCCCTCGGGCACCGGCTGGGCGAAGTCGGCCCAGGCCAGCATCTTGTCGGCGTGTCCGCCGTCGCAGCCGTACCCGGTGTTGAGCTGCTGCTCGCACAGCGTCTCCCAGCCGGACAGGCAGTGCTCGCACCGCCCGCAGGCCTTCCCGAGCCACGGCACTGCGACCCGGTCCCCCACGCTCAGACGGGTGACGCCCTCACCGAGCTTCTCGACGAGGCCGACGCCTTCGTGTCCGGGGACGAAGGGCGGGGTCGGCTTGACGGGCCAGTCGCCGTGTGCGGCGTGGATGTCGGTGTGGCACAGGCCGGAGGCCTCGACGCGGATGCGGACCTGGCCAGGGCCGGGTTCGGGGTCGGGGCGCTCCTCGATGACCAGGGGCTCGCCGAAGGCTCGTACGACCGCTGCCTTCATGATCTGTTCTCTCCTCTGGAGGGGTACGTCAGTCGTGGGCGACGACGGCGACGGGGACGGTGGAGTGGTGCAGGACGGCGTGGGTGACGGTGCCGATGTGGACGCCGACGGCAGAGCTGCGGATGCGGCGGCCGACGACGACCAGGGAGGCCTCGTGGGAGGCGTCGATCAGGAGGAGCGAGGGGCTGCCGTAGCCCGACTGCTCCACGACGTCGACGTCCGGGTACTTCTGACGCCAGGGGCGCAGCACCTCGCTCAGCATGACGGCGTCACCCTTCGCCATCTCCCGCTCGACCGCGGGCTCCAGGGCCATGCCGTAGGCGTAGTAGGGCGGCGGGTTCCAGGCGTGCACGACCCGCAACGGCACCGAACGGCTCGCCGCGGCCTCGAAGGCGAACCCGATCAGCGCCTCGTCGGGACTTGCGACGTCGAGCCCGAGGACAACGGGCCGGAACGCCGTGGCCGCAGAGGGAATGCCTGCCGGGTCCATCTGATGCTCGTCCGCGGCCTGCTCGCCGACACGGACCAGGACGACGGGCCGCTCGGTGTGCGCCACGACCGCGAGCCCGACCGAGCCGACCAGGAAGCCGCCGATCCCGCCCAGGCCGCGTGAGCCGAGGACCAGCATCTCGGCGTCCTTGGCCGCCTTGACCAGGGCTTCGGCGGGTCGCCCGGTGAGCTGTTCGGTGGTCACCTCGACGCCGGGGTGACGCAGCCGCAGACCTTCGGCGGACTCGCGGGGGATCCTCTCGGTCCAGTGCTGGTGCGTCTCGGCACCAAGGAGCGGGGCCTGGGCCATGGGCTCCGGGACGGGCTCCCATACCTGGACGAGCTTCACCGGCAGTCCGCGCAGTTTCGCCTCGCGGGCCGCCCATTCCGCAGCGGCGCGGCTCTCGGGAGAGCCGTCGAGGCCGACGGTGATGGTGCGGGGCATGTTCTCCACCTCCTGAACCGGGGCCCCGAGAGGACCCGATTCCAGCGTCGTGTTCGGGGGTTTTTCAGGGCAGGGGCCGCTGGTCCTTCAGCGGGGACGATGGGCCCCTCACACGGGTCGGCGGACGGGCCCGGGGCGAGGTCCGTCCCGCCGCGAGCGGGGTCAGCGCAGCCAGGTGTGGTCGCGGACGATCGGCAGCCGCGCCCATTGCCGGCCCAGACCCCAGGTGACGCCCGCGCCCGCGGCCGCCACGGCGATCAGCGCGAGAGCGTAGATCACGTGGTAGTCGGTGAACGGGTTCGTCGACATGCTCGGCGCGCCGTTCGACAGGTGCTTGGCCGGCGGCCACTCGGCGATCCACATCAGCGCCATCATCGCCGTGCCCGCCACCGCGGCCGGCCGCAGCGCCACACCGGCCGTGACGGCCAAGCCGATGCCGAGCAGGCCCAGCATGAACGGCCAGTCCGCCCACCCGTCACCGGCCCAGGCGTGGAACGTCGACTCCATCGGCCCGGCGGCGACGGAGCTGAGGAAGCCCTTCGTCGGCGAACCGCCGTCGATCCAGGCCTTGCCGGAGGTGGTCGCGTAACCCAGGCCGAAGGTCTTGTCCAGGAAGGCCCAGAGGAAGACGAATCCGGTCAGGATGCGCAGGGAGGCGAGGGCGTATGCCTGCGCGGTGTGCGTGCCGAGACGTGCCGACACTGCGGACTTGGAGCCGGAGCCGGTCCGGTGCAGGCGGAAGGCGGCCGACAGGTGGAAGCCCGGGCTCCGGTGGGGGTCCTCGTGCACGGCCATGATGGTGATCCCTTCGGGGATGTATGAATCGTCGTCTCCTTGACGTGTCTCACTCTCGTCCGCTGCCTGGCGTCGCGCCGGATGCCGAAGGTCTCCATCCGTGGGGCTGAACGTCCCTGTGCGCGAGGCCTGTTGGGCTGGAGGTGGCGAACTGGGCAGGGGGAAGGCCGGGCGGGTATCGCGATCGATGGCGCTGCCATGGATGCTGGGCCCAGGCAGGGGCGGTACATGGCTCAGGGTGCGGGCAGGCGGTTGTCGTGGTGGCGTCGGCTGGTACCGGTCTCGATGCTCTGTTCGGTTACCGGCGTTCGTGGCTGAGGGGCGACCTGCCGGCCGGCGTGACGGTTGCGGCGTACCTCGTGCCGCAGGTGATGGCCTATGCGGGCGTGGCAGGGCTGCCACCGGTCGCCGGACTGTGGGCGATCCTGCCCTCCGTCGCGCTGTACGCGCTGTTCGGGTCCACCCGGCTGCTGTCGGTCGGGCCGGAAGCCACCACCGCGCTGATCACCGCCGCCGGCTATCTGGCGGGAGTGGCCCTGACCATGACGGTGGGCCAGGTGCCCCGGCTCACCGGCGTGCGGACGACCGGTTCGTACTTCTTCCCGCAACTGTGGTCCTTTGTTGCGTACTTGGGCGACGTCGATCCGCCAACGCTCGCTTTCTCCGCGGCCGCACCCGTGTTCCTGTTCGCGGTGAGGCATCCTGCTGCTGCGGGGCGCCGCCCTCCACCGGCTGTCAGCCGGCAGTGAGGTCCTGCCGGATCAGCGTGCCCGACCTGCCGTGGACGATCTCGTGGGCCGCGTCCAGGGCACCGATCGCCGCCAGACCGCCGGTGCGCTCCACAAAACGTGCCGCGGCCTCCGTCTTCGGTCCCATCGAGCCGTCCGGGAACCTGCCGCCACGCAGGTCGCCGGGGGTGGCGTCGAGGACCGGCCGCTGATCCGGAGTGCCGTAGCGGTCGTAGACGCAGGGCACGTCGGTGAGGATGAGAAGGAAGTCCGCCTTCAGGTCCTCGGCGAGCAGGGCCGCGGTGAGGTCCTTGTCCACGACGGCCTCCACGCCGCTGAGCGCGCCCGTGTCGGAGTCGGCGATGACCGGAACGCCCCCGCCGCCGGCGCACACGACCAGCGCGCCGTCCGTGAGCAACTCGTGGATGGTGTCCGTCTCCAGGATCCGTTCGGGCGACGGAGAGGCGACAACACGGCGCCAACCGGTGGTGTCCCGGGCGATGTGCCAGCCCAGCTTGCGCGCCAAGGCCTTGGCCATCGACGCGGAGTACACCTGGCCGACGAACTTCGTGGGCCGGCCGAAGGCGGGATCGTCGGCCCGCACGAGGGTGTGGGTGATGAGGGCGGCGATACGACGACCGGGGAGCGCGTTGTGGAGCGTACGCGCCAGCAGAGAGCCGATCATGCCCTCGGTCTGGGCACCGAGCAGGTCCAGCGGGTAGGGGGCGCTGAGCGCGGGGTCGGCCGCGCTCTCCATGGCGAGCAGGCCGATCTGCGGGCCGTTCCCGTGAGTGATGACCAGCTCGTGTTCCTGTGCCAGGGCGGCGAGGGCGGTGGCGACCCGGTCGATGTTGGCCTGCTGGGCAGCCGCGTCAGGGCGTTCGCCGCGGTGCAGCAGGGCGTTGCCGCCGAGGGCGACGACGATGCGCATGGCTTCAGTCCTCCAGGGTGGCGACGAGCACGGCCTTGATGGTGTGCAGCCGGTTCTCCGCCTGGTCGAAGACGATCGAGGCGGGTGAGGAGAAGACCTCGTCGGTGACTTCGAGGCCGTTCAGGCCATACGCCTCGAACAGCTCCTGGCCGAGCCGGGTGCGGTGGTCGTGGAGGGACGGCAGGCAGTGCATCAACTTCACATCGGGGTTGTCGGTGAGGGCCAGCGTCTTGTCGTTGACCTGGTACGGCAGCAGCAGGTCGATCCGCTCGCGCCAGGTGTCGGCCGGTTCGCCCATGGAGACCCAGACGTCCGTGTGGAGGAAGTCGGCGCCGTGCACGGCGGTCTCGATGTCCTCGGTGAGGGTGATCCGCGCCCCGCTGCGGTCCGCCACTTCATGGCATGTGGCGACCAGCGCGGATGCCGGCCACAGCGCCTGGGGTGCGGCGATGCGCACGTCCATCCCGAGCAGGGCGCCCATCGAGAGCAGAGAGTTGCCCATGTTGTTGCGGGCGTCGCCGAGGTAGCAGAAGGCGATGTCGGACAGCGGCTTGGCGCTGCGCTCGCGCATGGTGAGCATGTCGCACAGGCTCTGGGTGGGGTGGGCGGTGTCGGTCAGTCCGTTGTAGACGGGGACCCCGGCGTGGGCGGCGAGTTCGGTGACGATCGACTGGGCGGAGCCCCGGTACTCGATGCCGTCGAACATGCGGCCGAGGACGCGGGCGGTGTCGGCGATGGACTCCTTGTGGCCGACGTGGGTGTCGCCGGGGCCGAGGTAGGTGGTGCGGGCGCCCTGGTCGGCGGCGGCGACCTCGAAGGCGCAGCGGGTGCGGGTCGAGGTCTTCTCGAAGATCAGGGCGATGTGCTTGCCGGTCAGCTGTGGCTGTTCGGTGCCGGCGCGCTTGGCGGCCTTGAGGTCGTGGGCGAGATCGAGAAGGTGGTGGATCTCGGCGGCGGTGAAGTCGAGTTCGCTCAGGTAGGAGCGGCCTCGCAGATCGATGGTCATGGTGGTGTCCTCGTGAGCTCAGACGATCGGGTCGCGTTCGATGGGGCAGCTCATGCAGCGGGGGCCGCCCCGCCCGCGGCCGAGTTCGGCCCCGGCGATCGTGACGAGCTCGATGCCCTGCTTGCGCAGGTAGGTGTTGGTGGTGACGTTGCGCTCGTAGCCGACGACCACGCCGGGTGCGAGGGCGAGGAAGTTGCTGCCGTCGTCCCACTGCTCGCGCTCGGCGTTGCGCAGGTCCTGCGGCGCGGCCAGCATCCGCACCTTGTCCAGGTCGAGGGCCTCGGCGAGCGCGGTCGCGAGATCGGAGTTCGCGGTGACGTCGAAGCCCGTCTCGCGCTCGGAGCTGGGCCGCAACGTCCACGAGCGCAGCGAATCCGCAAGGCCGGGGTAGATGACGAACGCGTCGCGATCGACCATGGTCAGCACGGTGTCGAGGTGCATGTACGCGCGGGCCGCGGGGAGTTGGACGGCGATGAGCCTGCTCGTCGTACCGGCCGCGAAGAGCCGGGCGGCCAGGTTCTCCACGGCCTGGGCCGTTGTACGCTCGCCCATT
Organism: Streptomyces sp. NPDC030798; assembly: GCF_055572275.1. Lineage (NCBI taxonomy): Bacteria > Bacillati > Actinomycetota > Actinomycetes > Kitasatosporales > Streptomycetaceae > Streptomyces > Streptomyces sp. NPDC030798. The sequence goes on from NZ_JBVIDR010000003.1 coordinate 210,451, forward strand.
CCGACCATGACGGCCCCGTTGCCGAGGACGTGGACGTCCCCGCCTTCAAGGGTGCCGACAGGTCCGTCGAGGAGAGGCGCGGGCGCGACGCCGGCGAACATCGGGTGGAACCGGTAGATGGCCTCGGCGTGAAGGCTCTCGCGGCGCCGGGCGAGCTTGGCCATCGGGTTGACCGACATCTGGTCGTACACCCAGCAGGAGTTGTCACGCGGGAAGAGGTGGTTGGGCAACGGCGCGAGCGCGAAGTCGTCGGTGCCGAGCGCGTTCCACACCAGGCTGTGCGGGGCGGCGAGCGGAAGGTCGCTCTTGAGGAGGCCCCCGATCAGGTATCCGGCGAGGGTCTCCCCGTCCAGCTCGGCGCACAGTTCGCGCACCGGGTCGATGAGGGCGCGGCCCACGGCGGCGGGAGTGACGACCTGGTCCAGGAGCCAGGCGCGGGCCTCGGCGACGTCGAGGGTCTGCGCCAGCAGGTCGGCGAAGTAGTGGACGCGGGCGCCGTGGTCGCGCAGGACCTGGGCGAAGGCGTCGTGCTCCTCGCGGGCGCGCTTGGCCCAGAGGATGTCGTCGAACAGCAGGGCGTCGACGTTGCGCGGAGTGAGGCGGGAGAGTTCGAGCCCGGGTCGGTGCAGGATCACCTGGCGCAGCGGGCCGACCTCGGAGTCGACGTGGAAGGTGTTCATCGCGGAGGTTCCTCTGTGCGGGGGCGGTCAGTCGTGGTGGCGGAGGTCGTTGCTCCCGGTTCCGCCGATACGGCTCGTACGGAGCCCTCGGGAGAGCCGCTGGGCCGGCGGGGGCGTCTCGGGTGCCCGTTCCGGCCGCTGGACGGCCGCTGCGCTCCTCGGCGCCGTGGCCTCGCCGAAGGTGTCCTGGTCCCGCTTCAGCCACACGTAGACGGGGATGCCGAGCAGCAGGACGAACAGGCCGTAGTAGACGGTCCGGTAGCCGCTTCCCTGGATCGACCAGTACGAGAAGGCGAGGGCGAGCCCGGCCACGGTGACGTCTCGGACGAGGCGGCGTGGGCTGAGACTCTCCCGGCCGCGGACCAGCAGCCAGTACAGCTGGGCGGCAGCGGAGAACAGGTAGGGGATCACGGCGGTCAGCACGCTGAGCAGCACGATCTTGGTGAAGACGTCGTCGAAGCGCGTGTAACTGAACACGGTGATCAGCGAGGCCAGCACCGTCGAGGCGACGATGCCGAAGGCCGGCACCCCGCTCTCGCCGCGCAGCCGGGCGAAGGTCTGCGGGAAGAGCCCGTCGCGGGCGGCCGCGTACGGCATCTCGGCGCACAGCATGGTCCAGCCGTTGAGGGCGCCGATACCGGAGATGATCGCGGCGACGGCGACGATGTCGCCGGCCCAGCTGCCGCCGAAGATGCTGTTCGCCGCGTCGGTGAACGGCGCGGTCGAGGCGCCCAGCTTGCCGTGTGCGACCGTGCCGAAGACGGCGAGGGTGCCCAGGATGTAGATGACGGCGCAGATGAGCGTGCCGTAGACGGTGGCGCGGGGCACGTTGCGCTCGGGTTCGCGGACCCGGCCGGCGACGACGGAGGCCGCTTCCAGGCCCAGGTAGCTGAACAGGGCGATGGCGCCCGCGGCCGAGATCGCGCCGAGCGCCGACTGGCCGCTGGCGTTGAACGGGCCGAAGTTTCGGGCGTCGATGAACAGCAGCCCGACGGTGGCCATGAAGATCAGCGGGACGAACTTCAGGACGGTCGTGATCACCTGGAACGCGCCCATGTTCCGGACGCCGGTGAGGTTGATCGCGGCGGGGATCCACAGCCCGACCAGCGCGAGCAGCACCGAGATCCACTTGTGGTGCCCGGTGTTCACGAACACCTCGACGTAACCGACCCAGGCCACGACGATCGCCGCGTTGCCGGCCCAGGCCGTGATCCAGTACGACCAGGCGTTGAGGAACCCTGCGAACTCCCCGAAGGCTTCGCGGGCGTACACGTACGGACCGCCGCTGGCCGGAACGCGCTTGGCCAGCGCCCCGAAGGTCATCGCCAACGCGAGCGCACCGAGGGTGACGGCGATGAACGCGACGAGGGAAATGGGCCCGTACGGGGCGAGGGCGGAGGGCAGCGCGAAGACCCCGGTGCCGACGATGCTGCCGATCACGAGCGCGGAGGCGGCGGGAAGGCCGAGCGCCGTCGTGGGCGCCGTCCCCTTTCCGCCGCCTGTGGTTCTGGGCATGGCCGAGGCTCCTTACAGACCGGTGTGGGTGAGTCGAGATCTGCGACTGATCCTTCTGCCCCTCAGCCGCGCGCAGTCAGCGGCCACACGGCCCACGCGCGACCCCGATGGTCCCGCTGTCGCAGGCCTGGCCGGCCCGACTCGGCTGCTTTCCGGTGCTCCTGGTCACCGGACATGGGCCGTTCGGTCCACAGCATGGCCCGCCCAGCCCCATCGTCGGCACTGTGCCGAGCTCGACAATCGACGGCAGGAGCTACGGCCGGGCTCGCGACACGGTGTCGACCGGCCGACGGTGCCATGTCCTTACGGCTCGTTCGAGATGGGGCGGTTCTCCCGAAGACCCCAGGAGCCGCGAGGGCTTCCATGCGAGTCTCGTGTTGGGGGAGGCACGATCCTCGCGCAACGGCCGCCGCCCTCGCCGACACGGGGGCGGCGGCCGTCTTCGCTGCCGTCCGCCTCGGGGCCGGATGGCCCTGCTCCGGCCCCAATGGCCCCTCGCCCGGTCTGAGTCGGCGACCCACGCTGGAGGTATCAGTCCGTACCCCCCGACCGGGAGGCAGGCCATGAACACTCCGAGCATGCTGCGCGCACTGTCCGCCGAGCACCGGCAACGGCTCATGCGGCTGGCCCGGGAGGTGTCCTTCCCGCAGGGAACGCGTCTGTTCAACGAGGGTGCCCGCGCGGACCGGTTCTGGATCATCCGCACCGGATCCATCGAACTCGACACCCACGTACCCGGCCGGCGCCGCGCCATCATCGAGACCCTCGGCCACAACGAACTCGTCGGCCTCTCCTGGCGGTTCGCGCCGCACGTCTGGCACCTGGGCGCCACGGCGGCGACCCCCGTGCGCGCCTACGAGTTCGACGCCACGGCCGTCCGCTCCCTCTGCCAGGACGATCCGGCACTCGGCCAGGCCGTCGCCCAGTGGGCCGGCGACGTACTGGCCCACCGCCTGCGCTCCACCAGGACCCGGCTGCTGGACCTCTACGCCCCCTACGGCGCCGCAAGCGCCGTGTGAGCGGGCCGACCCGACGAAGGAGTCACCGTGTACAGCACCCCGCACATCGTCAGCGACGTCATGTCCCACACGGTCGCCGCCGTGGGCCGACAGGCCGCCTTCAAGGAGATCGTGCAGCTCATGCAGGACTGGAAGGTCAGCGCCCTGCCCGTCCTCGAGGGAGAGGGCCGCGTGGTCGGCGTCGTCTCCGAGGCCGACCTGCTGCCGAAGGAGGAGTTCCGCGACAGCGATCCCGACCGGGCCACCCAGCTGCGCCGTCTCGACGATCTGGCCAAGGCCGGCGGCCTCACCGCCGAGGACCTCATGACCTCCCCCGCCCTCACCGTCCATGCGGGCGCGACACTCGCCCAGGCCGCACGGACCATGGCCCACGCCAAGGTCAAACGCCTGCCCGTTGTCGACGACGTGGGCATGCTCCAGGGCATCGTCAGCCGCGCGGACCTGCTCAAGGTATTCCTGCGGACCGATGAGGAGATCGCCGAGGAGGTCCGGCAGGAGGTCGTGGCGCATCTCTTCCCTACGCCGGTGTCAGCCGTGCAGGTGGAAGTGCAGAACGGCGTCGTCAGGCTCATCGGGCATGCCCGGGACACATCCCTGGTCCCGGTGGCCGCGCGCCTGGTCCGGGCCGTCGAGGGCGTGGTCGACGTGGAGTTCGAGCTGACGCGCTCGGAAGGCGCGGCAGAGTCGACCGCCGCTCCCCCGAATGGCGAAGAAAACCTGTCCCCGGCTTGACCGCCAACTCCTCAGAACAGCGGGATCCCCACGGGGCGGTACTGGACTTGTATCACGGGCGTCCACCAGGTCAGCGTGGTGCCGCCGCCTGCTGGCCGGTCCGCTCCAGGGCACACGAACAAGCCGGATCGCCTGAGCACGCCAGCACACCGTGTGGGAGTCGCCCGACGATTCGTTCGTTCTCGTACCCCGTCGGTCCCCGGTTCAGTGCCCTTCCTGCCGCCGCCGGTCCTGGACCTGAGTGGCGATGACGGCGGCCTGGATCCGGCGCTCGACGCCGAGCTTGGCCAGCAGACGGGAGATGTGGTTCTTCACCGTCTTCTCGGCCAGGTAGAGCCTCTGGCCGATCTGCCGGTTGGTCAGGCCCTCGCCGATCAGAGCCAGGATCTCCCGCTCCCGCTCGGTCAGGCCCTGCAGTCCGTCGGGCTGCTGCTCCTCCTGCCGGCCGCCACGAAGACGGGCCATCAGCTTGGTGGTGGCACTGGCATCGAGCAGGGACTGGCCTCTGGCCACGGTGCGCACGGCGGACACCAGGTCCGAACCCTGGATCTGCTTCAGGACGTACCCGGAGGCGCCCGCCATGATCGAGTCCAGCAGGGCCTCCTCGTCGTCGAAGGAGGTCAGCATGAGGCAGGCCAGCTCCGGCATGCGGGAGCGCAGCTCCCGGCACACGGTCACACCGTCGCCGTCGGGGAGTCGGACATCGAGCACGGCCACCTGCGGGCGCAACGCGGGGACACGCACCAGTGCCTGCTCCACCGTGCCGGCCTCGCCGATCACCTCGATGTCCGGCTCGTCGTTCAACAGGTCACGCACTCCGCGGCGTACCACCTCGTGGTCGTCCAGCAGGAAGACCCGGATCGGGTCGCCGGCGTCGGGCTGCTCGCTGTCCGCCATGAAACTGCTCCCTGGTTCCGCGTTCCGCACCGATGTCCGCTCGTGGACGGAATCGGCCCTCCGTAGAGAGATCCTTTCCCGTATCCGGGCCGAGGGGCCAGGGCCGGTCGGCCCTGTTGTCCACCCTTTGTGTCCCGCGGCCGTGAAGTACCTCTGCCAACAGGGGTGCGAAACGGCCGTAGCCCCCTTCAGTGGTCAGGTGTCACGGCCCTGATGCTCCGGGAAGCCGAAGCCGTACGGGGCTCCACACGGCACAAGCCCGCATCATGCCACCCCGCAGAGTGAGGTCCAATGGTCCCGCTGCTGGGGCCCGACAGCCCTGGGCCAGCACCAGTACCCGCAGAAGTCTGGAGCCGCTGCGAAACGATCAGAAGGAGTGGAGCACATGACTGCCAAGGACACCGACACTTACGGCACCAGCACCGTCTCCGTAGAGGTGCGCGTGGAAGGCGATGTGGACGAGGAAGCCGTCGCGTACCTCCGGGAGAAGGTCGACGCGGTACTCGGCCGGCCCGGGGTCCCTGCCGTGAGCGGTGCGGTGAGGGTGGCCAGGGCGGTGGCGCACCACGCCGAGCGGCCCTGGTCCGCAGGGGTCGAGCTCGTCGTGGGAAACACCCTCGTGGTCGTGCATGCTCAGGAGGCCACGGGACACGAACTGGCGGACCGGCTGCAGGACCGGCTGCGCAGCCAGCTGAACCGTGTCCTGCATCGAAAGGAGGAGACCCGCAGGTCGGCCACTCCGCCTCCGTGGCGCGGCGGCCGTCCCGACAGCGGCCGGGAGTAGCGCCCTTCACGATCCTCCGCTGTGAGGCGGTCGCCCTCCGCCGGGTACGTGTGATTTCTGCACCTCGGCGAGGGAACTGCCCGGCCAGGCCGCCCGGCCTGGCCGGGCAGTGCCGGTCAGCCCCCGGAAGGGACCATCGGCCCCTGGGAGCCGGGAACAGGCAGGACGAGAGTGAAGGCGGGAGCGGCACCGATCCCCCGCGGTGCCGCTCCCGACCGCACGCCGTCGGCCGCCGCCGACGGTTCTCGTCAACGGAGGCGTTCCCCAATGACCCGTCATGAGGCCGGAGTCCAGGCAACGGCGACTCCCGATGCGCCGTCCGACATCGCCATCGCCGTGGACCGGCTGGTCACGAACGGACTCAAGGCACTCGCCGACTACGACGCCCTCACCCAGGAGCAGGTCGACCACATCGTCAAGAAGGCCTCGGTCGCCGCCCTGGACCAACACACCGCGCTGGCCCGCCTCGCGGTGGAGGAGACCGGGCGCGGGGTCTTCGAGGACAAGGCCGCCAAGAACATGTTCGCGTGCGAGCACGTCACGCACAGCATGGGCCCGATGAAGACCGTCGGCGTCATCGCCCGCGACGACCTCGAGGACATGATCGAGGTCGCCGAGCCGGTCGGCGTGGTCTGCGCGATCACACCGGTCACCAACCCGACCTCCACCACCGTCTTCAAGGCCCTGATGGCCCTGAAGACCCGCAATCCCGTCGTCTTCGCCTTCCATCCCTCGGCCCAGCGGTGCAGCACGGAGGCGGCCCGGATCGTACGGGACGCGGCCGTCGCCGTCGGCGCGCCGGAGCACTGCGTGCAGTGGATCGAGACCCCGTCCGTGGAGGCGACCGGCCTGCTGATGCGCCACCCCGGCGTCTCCCTGATACTCGCCACCGGCGGCAACGCCATGGTCAGGGCCGCCTACTCGGCGGGCAAGCCCGCACTGGGCGTCGGCGCGGGCAACGTCCCCGCCTACGTGCACAAGAGCGCGAAACTGCGCCGGGCCGTCAACGACCTGGTGCTGTCCAAGTCCTTCGACAACGGCATGATCTGCGCCTCCGAACAGGCTGTCATCCTGGACGACGGCATCTACGACGCGGCACTGGCCGAGTTCCGCACCCTGCACGCCCACATGGCGACCGCCGAGGAGAAGGCGAAGCTGGAAGCCTTCCTGTTCCCGACCGGCCGGGCCAACGCGGGCTGCGAGCCCAAGGTCAACGCCGAGGCCGTCGGTCAGAGCCCGGCATGGATCGCCGAACAGGCGGGCTTCACCATCCCGGTCGACACCTCTGTGATCCTGGTAGAGGCCGAACGGGTGGGCCCGGACGAACCGCTGACCCGCGAGAAACTCTGCCCGGTGCTCGCCGTGCTGCGCGCCGGCTCGGAGCAGCAGGGCTTCGACCTCGCCGTCGACATGGTTGCCTTCCACGGCCAGGGTCACACCGCGGTCATCCACACCGAGGACCCGGCATTGGCGGAGGCATACGGCCGGCGCATGAAGACCGTACGGATCATCGTCAACGCCCCGTCGTCGCAGGGTGCCATCGGCGGCGTCTACAACAGTCTGCTGCCGTCGCTCACCCTGGGCTGCGGCTCGTGGGGGCACACTTCGGTGTCCAACAACGTCTCCGCCGTCCAGTTGCTGAACATCAAGCGGGTCAGCGCGCGCCGCAACAACCTGCAGTGGTTCAAGATCCCGCCCAAGATCTACTTCGAGCCGCAGTCCCTGCGCTACCTGGCCTCCATGCCGGGCGTCCACCGCGTCACGATCGTCACCGACGCCACCATGACCCGCCTGGGCTTCGTCGACCGTGTCAGCCGCGTGCTGCAGCGGCGCCACGAGCCGGTCACTCTCCAGATCATCGACAACGTCGAGCCGGAGCCGAGCATCGACTCCGTCCAGCGCGGCGCCCAGCTCATGCGGGACTTCCGGCCGGACACGATCATCGCGCTCGGTGGTGGCTCGCCGATGGACGCGGCGAAGGTGATGTGGCTGCTGTACGAGCACCCGGACATCCACTTCGCCGACATGCGGCAGAAGTTCTCCGACATCCGCAAGCGCGCCTTCCGCTTCCCGGTCCTCGGCACCCGGGCCCGCCTGGTGTGCGTGCCCACCACATCCGGCACCGGCGCGGAGGTCACCCCCTTCGCGGTGATCTCCGACCCCGCCAACGGCAAGAAGTACCCACTCGCCGACTACGCGCTCACCCCGAGCGTCGCCATCGTCGACCCACTGCTCACCGCGGGCCTGCCCCCGGCGCTGGCGGCCGACTGCGGCTTCGACGCCCTCACCCACGCCATAGAGGCGTACGTGTCCGTCTACGCCAACGACTTCACCGACGGCCTGGCTCTGCACGCGATCCGGCTGATCTTCGACAACATCGAAGCGGCGGTGAACGACCGCAGGGGCCGATCCGACGCGCGGGAGAAGATGCACAACGCCGGCACGATCGCCGGCATGGCCTTCGGCAACGCCTTCCTCGGCATCGTCCACGCCATGGCGCACACCCTCGGCGCCACCTTCCACGTCGCACACGGCCGCACCAACGCGGTCCTGCTGCCGCACGTCATCCGCTACAACGGCACCGTACCCACGAAGCTGACGGGCTGGCCCAAGTACGAGAACTACCGTGCTCCCGAACGCTTTCAGGACATCACCCGCACCCTCGGTCTGCCCGCCTCCACCGCGCAGGAGGGCGTGGAGTCGCTGGCCTGCGCGGTGGAGCGGCTGCGCGACGCCGTGGGCATCGAGCCGTCGTTCCTGGCCCTCGGCATCGATGAGCGCACGTTCCTGGACGCTCTGCCGCAGCAGGCCCTGAACGCCTACGAGGACCAGTGTGCGCCGGCGAACCCGCGCATGCCGATGCTCGACGACATGCAGGAGATCATGCGCACGGCCTTCTACGGGCGTGCGCAGGGCCGACCGAACGCGGACAAGGGCCGAACGGCCCTGGCGTGAAGAGCTTCGGTGCCGTTCCAATGATCTGATCGGCCTGTCCGTGGCTCCGGGCCGAGTGCCACGGACAGGCGACCACCACATCTCGGCGAAAGGCCGTGCAGCCGCCTCGCCGCCCCAGTCAAGACACGCAGCAGTGAGCAACGAGACCGTACGGAAGCCCCCCATGACCATCGACACCACTGAGGATCTCCCTGCCGGGCCGCGCCGGAGCATCGAGCTGGGCGATGACGAAGCCCTGCGGCTACTGGGCAGCGTCTCCTTCGGACGGATCGTCTTCACCCGCCACGCGCTGCCCACCGTCCGTCCGGTCAACCACGTCGTCCTGGACAACGGTGACATCGTCATCCGTACCCACGAGGGCGCGGCCCTGACCGCGCGCGCCGGGCAGGCCGGCGGTCAAGGCGTCGTGGTGGCCTACGAGGCCGACGCCATCGACCCCGACACGCACCTCGGCTGGAGCGTGGTGGTCACCGGCTACGCGCACCTGGTGACCGACTCGGAGGAACTGGCCCGCTACCAGGCACTGCTCAACCCGTGGGTGCACCGGACCATGGACTACGCGGTGCGCATCCGCCCGGATCTGATAACCGGCGTACGGCTCACCGCCGACGACGGGTCCGACGGCGCCTGATCGCGGTCCGCTCGCAGGGTGGCCCTGTCAATCGTGCGGGACCACCGCGACCGGTGCGGTGGCGTGGTGCAGCACCGCCTGGGCGACTGGGCCGATCACCGCGCCGATCGCCGTCCGGCGCCGACGGCCGACCACGACCAGGGACGCGTCGCGCGACGCCTCCACGAGGTGCGAGGCCGCCTTGCCGATCACCGCCTGCTCTGTCACCTCGACTCCGGGGAACTTGCCCCGCCAGGGCTCCAGCGCCTCGCCCAGGGCACGGTGCATGTCCCCGGTGAGTTCGTCGTGCAGTTCGGCGTTGAGATCGCCGCCATTGTCGTAGTAGGGCAGTTCCGGGCTCCGGCCATGGACGACGCGCAGCCTCGCCGCACGCTGAGAGGCGGCCTCGAAGGCGAATCCGATCACGGTGTCGTTCGGAGCGGCAGAGTTGAAGCCCATGACGACGTCGCGGAACGGTGCGATCCCGGACCCAACGGCCCCAGGCTGGTGTTCGTCGTCGGGGCGCAGGCCGCCCCGCACGAGGACGACAGGCCGTCGGCTGCCCGCCACGACCGTCTGGGCGACGGACCCGCCCAGGAATCCGGCTACGCCGCCCAGGCCGCGAGAGCCCAGCACCAACAGGCCGGCTTCCGCAGCCGCGCCGAGCAGCGCGGGCACGACTTCTTCAGTGACACGGTCGGTGGTGATCCGCAGGCCCGGGTGACGCCGCGCGATCGTCGCCTCGGCCTCGCGCAGCATGCGGTCCGCCCAACGAATGCTCAGGGACGGCTGGGATACGCCGCCCGCGGATGCGTGCATGTACGGCTTCGGCCCAACGGCGTGGAGCAGGTGCAGCGGAACATCCCGGAGCAGGGCTTCCCTGGCTGCCCAGTCGGCGGCAGTCAGGCTCTCCGGGGACCCGTCCAGTCCTGCGGTGATGGTGCGGGGCATCTCGGCCTCCTTATCAGTCACGAATTCAGTGTCGAGGCCGGGCACTTGGATCAGGAGGGGTCTCAAGTCCCGGTGCGGAGGCCGGGTGGCCCACGCGCGGGTGCACGTTCGACGGGCAGCGGCCGACTACAACGCCCGAAGTCCGTGCTCCCGGAACTGCTCGCGCACGCGTTCCGTCAGCTCCGGATCGGGCGCGGGTGTGTCGCGCAGCCGGAAGTCGATGCCCAGGGCGTCGTACTTGTGGGCGCCGAGTTTGTGGAAGGGCAGGACGTCCACCCGGTCCACGTTGGTCAGCCCGGCCAGGAAGGCGCCGAGACCGTCCACTGCGGTCGGGTCGTCGGTCCAGCCGGGGACGAGGACGTATCGGATGTACACGGGGACACCCAGCCGGTCCAAGCGGGTGGCGAAGCTCAGCGTGGGGGCGAGACGGGCACCGGTGAGCCTCCGACAGGTGGTGGCGTCGAACGACTTGATGTCCAGCAGCACCAGGTCGGTGTCGCCGAGGAGTTCATCGCAGGCACGTTCGCCCAGGAAGCCGGAGGTGTCCAGCGCCGTGTGCAGTCCGGCCTCCTTGCAGCGGTGCAGGAGGGAGCCGGTGAAGGCCGGCTGGAGCAGCGGCTCCCCGCCCGTGATGGTCACCCCTCCCCCGGCCGTGGTCAGGAAGCCCCGGTACTTCTCGATCTCCTGCATCACCTCGTCGACCGAGGTCTCCCGCCCGTCGCGCAGGTGCCAGGTGTCCGGGTTGGCGCAGTACAGGCAGCGCAGGGGGCAGCCGCTGACGAACAGGACGAACCGGGTCCCGGGACCGTCCACGCCGGTGGACAGGTCCCAGGAGTGCACCCGGCCGGTCACCACCGGCGCCGCCGTGGCGTTCACAGCGACCCGTGGAAGGTGCGACTGATCACGTCGAGCTGCTGCTCACGCGTCAGGCGGACGAAGTTGACCGCATAACCGGAGACCCGGATCGTCAACTCCGGGTATTTCTCCGGGTGTTCCATGGCGTCCTTGAGCGTCGCCCGGTTCAGCACGTTGACGTTCATGTGGAAGCCCCCGAAGGTCATGTATCCATCGAGGATGCCGACCAGGTTGCCGGCTCGTTCCGTGGGATCGTGGCCGAGCCCTTCGGGCGTGATGGTCGTGGTCAGGGAGATGCCGTCGCGGGCCTCTTCGTACGGCAGCTTCGCCACCGACAGCGCCGACGCGACGGCCCCGTGCCGGTCCCGGCCGTTCATCGGGTTGGCGCCGGGGGCGAAGGGCTGCCCGGAACGGCGGCCGTCGGGGGTGTTGCCCGTGTGCTTGCCGTAGACCACGTTCGAGGTGATGGTGAGGACCGACTGGGTGTGCTCGGCGCCACGGTGAGTGGGGTATTGCCGCACCTTCGCCATGAAGGACTCCACCAGGTCGACGGCGATGCTGTCGGCGCGGTCGTCGTTGTTGCCGTACGCCGGGAAGTCGCCCTCGGTGCGGAAGTCGACGGCGAGTCCGGTGGCGTCCCGGAACACCTTCACGCGTGCGTACTTCACGGCGGACAGGCTGTCCGCCGCCACCGACAGACCGGCGATCCCGCAGGCCATGAACCGGTGCACGGGGTAGTCGTGCAGGGCCATCTCCAGGCGTTCGTAGGCGTACTTGTCGTGCATGTAGTGGATGACGTTGAGCGCGTTGACGTACGTCCGGGCCAGCCAGTCCAGGACGTGGTCGTAGGCCGCCGACAGTTCCTCGTAGTCGAGGTACTCACCGGTCAGCGGGGGCGCTGCGGGCGCGACCTGTTCGCCGGTCATTTCGTCGCGGCCGCCGTTGATGGCGTAGAGCAGGGCCTTTGCGAGGTTGACCCGTGCGCCGAAGAACTGCATCTGCTTGCCGACCGCCATGGCGGAGACGCAGCAAGCGATGGCGGTGTCGTCTCCGGTCCGGGGGCACATCAGGTCGTCGGACTCGTACTGGACGGCGCTGGTGTCGATGGAGACCTGGGCGCAGAACTCCTTGAAGCCGTCGGGCAGCCGGGGCGACCAGAGCACGGTCAGGTTGGGCTCGGGGGCGGGGCCGAGGTTGTAGAGGGTCTGCAGGAACCGGAAGGAGGTGCGGGTGACCAGGGTCCGGCCATCGGCGCCCATGCCGCCGATGGACTCCGTCACCCAGGTCGGGTCGCCGGAGAACAAGGCGTCGTACTCGGGTGTGCGCAGGAAGCGCACGATCCGCAGCTTGATCACGAAGTCGTCGATCAGCTCCTGGGCCCGGGTCTCGTCGATGGTCCCGTCCGCCAGGTCCCGCTGGAGGTAGACGTCCAGAAAGGTGGAGGTGCGGCCGAGCGACATGGCCGCGCCGTTCTGCTCCTTCACCGCAGCCAGGTAGCCGAGGTAGAGCCACTGCACGGCCTCGCGGGCAGTGGTGGCGGGGCGGGAGACGTCACAGCCGTACGACGCCGCCATCCGCGTCAGCTCGTCCAACGCCTTCATCTGCTCGGCGAGTTCCTCCCGGTCACGGATGACCTCGGTGGAGGATGCGCAGGCGTCGAGCTGGGCACGCTCGGCCTTCTTGGCCTGGATCAGGCGGTCCGTACCGTAGAGGGCGACGCGCCGGTAGTCGCCGATGATCCGGCCGCGTCCGTAGGCGTCGGGCAGTCCGGTGATGACGCCGGCCTTGCGGGCGGCGCGCATCTGCGGGGTGTAGGCGTCGAATACGCCGTCGTTGTGGGTCTTGCGGTAGGTGCCGAAGACCTTGGTCACGAACGGGTCGGGCTCGTAGCCGTACGCCTTCAGGCCGTTCTCGACCATCCGGAGACCGCCGTTCGGCATGATCGCGCGCTTCAGCGGAGCGTCCGTCTGCAGACCGACGATCAGCTCACGGTCCCGGTCGATGTAGCCGGCGGCGTGCGAGGTGATCGTGGAAGGGGTGGCGGTGTCCACGTCGAGGATGCCCTTGCGCCGCTCCTCGGGGAACAAGGCGCTGACCTTGTGCCACACGGCGAGCGTGCGCTCGGTCGGACCGGTCAGGAACTCCGGGCCGCCCTCGTACGGCGTGTAGTTGGCCTGGATGAAGTCGCGTACGTCGATCCCCTCGCGCCAGCCCCGGCCGGCGAAGCCACGCCAGGCATCGGCGGGAACGTCCACGTCGGGACGGGTTGCCACGGTCATCACTGCCTCCGCATCGTTCGCGACACCGCACCACGGACAGTTCCGTGCGCGGCTCCACTGACGATGCTCCTCGCGCGCCCCTGCATGGGGCAGGGCCTGCGGGAACCCGTCGCCGCGCCGTCCGGCCCGCACCGTTGGGCCCTTCGGACCGGGTCGCGAGCGCGTGATGCCCAGCGGTCAGGCGGAGAGATCCAGGCCGTACATCGTGCGGCCCCCGAAGAGTTCACGCCCGGTGACCAGTTCAGGCTCGATGCGCACGAAGACCTCCTCGAGCGAGGGAGCCCAGGAGCGCGGGCCGCTCCGCTCCAGGCGTGCTGCCTCGGCCGGATCCGTCACGATCTCTGCCCGGCCGGTCACGACAACGCTCCATCCGGAGTGCGTGTCCACATCGGCCGCATCCGCCTCGAAGGCGACGACCGCGCCGTCGACCGCGCGGGCCAGCTCGGAGGCCGTCGAGGTGCGCAGCAGCACCGCTCCGTCGACGTCCAGGCCGAAGTTGACCGGCACGACCGCGGGCAGCGCCTGGCGCGTGTAGACGATGCGGCCGATGGGTGCCGTCGCCAGCAGGCGCAGGCACTCGCGACGACCGAGTTCGCGGAAACCGTCGTTCGGGTACATGAGTCAGCCCGTCTTTCGCCCGGGGGGGGATCACAGTCCATGCTGAGTCCGCCGGCTGCCTCGGGTGAGGGGCCACGGGGCCCGCCCTGGCCGGAGAGCGGCCCGAGGAAACGTGGCGGCGAAGGGGGGCCGGACGGCCCTTCCGGCACGCCCATCGGCCCGGATTTCCTCTGACCATGGTCGAAACCCTCATCACGTCCGCATCGCGCCACACCGAGCGTGCCTTCGGCGGGGCGACCGTCGTGGAGCTGTGCGGTGAGATCGACATCCTCACGGCACCGCCCCTGGGGGCGCGCCTGGACGATCTGACGGCCGTCGTCCTTCCCGACCTGGTGGTGGACCTTCGCGCCGTGTCCTTCATCGACTGCGCCGGACTGGGGATGCTGTGCCGGGCTCGGAACAGGGTCGTGGAACGGCACGGTCGCCTGCGTCTCGTCACTGCCGGCAACCAGTTCCGTCGAATTCTTCGTGCTGCGGGGCTGGACGGCGTGTTCGAGATGTACGGCCACCTGTCCGAGGCCTTGGCTGCTGTGCCCGCTGGTGTCCTCACCACAGCAGCGGGCTGATGACCAGAGGTGCAGCCCGCCGAGTTCGACTCGATTGTTCGGTGGAAGCGGCTTGCCGGAGTGGGCCGTAGCAACGCGGAGGTTGAAGACAGCGGCACCGACAGACAGATGCAGAGCCCGGCCGACAGGATCCGCGTGGCTCAGGCCACGCTCGGGTACGGCGCGTACCGACCGCCGCGCACGGCACAGAACCACGGCGCGGTTCAACGACCCGTGCGTGTGCTGGGCCGAAGGGACCGGCGTCGGCCCCTGCTTGGCCCGACCGGCCCTCCGCTTCCGCCTGATCGGCCCATGCCACGGAGGTGCTGCGGCTGTCACCTTCGTGTGTGTGACGACGAGGAGGGGTGGAGAGATGCGCGAGGACAGGCCCGCGAACAGGAAACGCAAGCGAACGAGCGTGCCGCTGTGGCGATGGCGGAACAACCCGATCCGGCGACGCGACGACGTCCTCGAGGCATGGCTCGTGCTGGCCATATGGGTGCTCATCGCGGTGGGTGGCACGGCGGCCGGTGTGGTGACGGCCCACGCAGCCGACCACGTCTTCGCCCAACAGCGGGCCGACCGGATCCCCGTCCGCGCCGTTCTCCTCGATGACGTCCCGCGTCCCACCACCTCCGACCTGGGCAGAGACCTTGCCTCGGCAAGGGTCCGCTGGACGAGCTCCGACGGTTCCACGCGCACCGGCATGACGCTGGTGGCCACCGGAAAGAAGGCCGGCTCGACGGTGAGAATCTGGATCGACGGCCAGGGGAAGCTGAGCACTCAGCCGGCGTCCCCCACCGCAGCAGCCGTCGAGGCGGCACTCTTCGGAGGCTCAGCCGCCCTCGCGCTGAGCGGCGTGGTCTTCGGCATCGGCAGCGCCGGGCGGTGGTGGCTCGACCGGCGCCGCATCGCGCAGTGGGACAAGGAATGGACCCTGGTCGGACCGAAATGGGACCACAAGACCAGTTGACTCGCACATCCCGGGCAGAGCTTCATGCTCAAGGACGCGGTTCGCTTGCTGTTCGTCCTGGACCGGTGCGGTACGTCGTGCGAATCCGATGATGACCAGGCTTTGCCGCAGGAGGCCGTCGGGGTCATCCGGGGACATAAGCGGTTGCAAGCACTGGACTTCTGGCTCAGCAACCCTGACCACCTCGCCGACGAGCCTGATCGGCAGGCCGAGTACGAACGGACGGTATGGAAGGCCGGCATCAGCGGCATCAGCGGCATCACGGAGCGAGTGCGCGAGCGGCTGGCCCGGACGTCATCGAAGGTCATCGATAGGCGTGCGTTTGTCCCGGTTTCCTGTGTCTTCGCAGGTCACGCCTCCGCTCCCGGGCCCGGGCCGGCAGCGCCGGCGCTGGTCGTCCACGCGTTCCGTGTACCCGTGGGCGTCCAGGTACTCCAGCAGCGGTACGGCCACCCGGCGTGTGGTGTCCAGGGCCTGCCGCGCCTCGCTCAGCGTGAACGGCTGCGGCAGTCGGCGCAGCACGGCGGCGGCCTCGGTGTCGGCGCCGGGCAGCAGGACGATGCCCTCGGCGATGCGCAGCAGGGCCCCGGCGGACACGGCGGCGGCCAGCGCCTTGCGGGTGAGCCCGAGCCGGGTCAGCCGGTCGGCCTCGGGGGCGCGGAACGGCGTACGGGCCAGATCCCCGCGTACGGCGTCGACGGCCACCCGGACGGGCGGAGGCAGGGCGGGCCGCAGGGCGTCGGCGGGATACAGCCGCCCCTCGCGGCCGGCGAGGCCCGGCGTGCTCCGGGCGAGCGCGTCCACGAGGGCCCGGTCGGGGAGGCGGAGCAGGTGGCGGGCGGCCTCGGTCGGCAGGCCGGGTTCCAGCGGGTGCGCGCGGGCGTGCCGTCGGGTCTCGGCGGCCAGCCGGTCGCGCTGGGCCGCCCAGTACGCCGGGTCGGCCAGCCAGTCCCCGGCGACCGGGTCGGCCGGGGGCGCGACGCCCATCGCCAGCAGGTCCGCGCGCCGGACGAGGGAGCGGCGGCGCAGCTCGGCGGCGCCGTCGGGGCGGCCGGTCATTCCGGCGAGCTCGGCGGCGCGGGCGCGGCCGGCGCCGCGCCGGGCGAGCCGGGGCGGCCGGACGTCGAGGACGGTGACCGCGCAGGGCATCCGGGTGCCGCCCGGTTCGCGCAGCACGGCGCGGTCGCCGACGCGCAGCGGCAGCGGCCGGTGCAGGGTGAGCCGGGCGGTGTCCTCGCCCAGCGGGCGGACGGTCACGGGGACGGCGGCGGTGCCGATGTGCAGGGTGACCGAGCGGGGCAGGTCGGCGGCCGGCTCCCCGGTGACGCGGGCGTCGACGACGCCGGTGTGCAGCCACCGGTCCGGGGTCAGCAGCACCTGCCCCCGGCCCAGGCCGGCGTCACCGGGTCCGTGCACGTTGACGGCCACCCGGGCCACCGCGGCGACCTCCGTCCGCTCCTCGTGCAGGCTCTGCAGCCCGCGCACCCGCAGTACGGCCGTCCCGTCCCCGACGGCGAGCCGGTCGCCGACGCGCAGGGTGCCCGCGCCGAGGGTGCCGGTCACCACGGTGCCGTGGCCGCGCACGGTGAAGGCGCGGTCGAGCCAGAGCCGTACGTCGGCGTCGGCGTCCGGGGCGGGCAACCGGTCGGCGAGGCGTGCGAGTTCGGTGCGCAGGTCGTCCAGCCCGGTGCCGGTGACCGAGCTCACCGCGACAGAGGGCACCTTGCCGAGGGAGGTCGCGGCCATCCGCTCGACGGCGTCGGCGCGGACGGGTTCGGGGTCGGCGAGGTCGCTGCGGGTGACGGCGAGGACGGCGTGCCGGACGCCGAGCGCGTCGAGGATCGCCAGGTGCTCCTGCGACTGGGGCTGCCAGCCCTGGTCGGCGGCGACCACGAACAGCACGGCGGGCACGGGGCCGGCGCCGGCGAGCATGGTGGCGACGAACCGCTCGTGGCCGGGCACGTCCACGAAGGCCATCGGCTCCCCGTCCGGTCCGCCGATCCTGGTCCACACGAACCCGAGGTCGAGGGTCAGGCCCCGGCGGCGCTCCTCCTCGTACCGGTCGGGCTCCATCCCGGTGAGCGCCCGGACCAGGGCGGACTTGCCGTGGTCGACGTGGCCGGCGGTGGCGAGGACCCGCATCACTTCCTACCTTCCCGCGGCCGGGCGGGCCGCTCATGGGTCGACGGGGCCGTGGGTGGCGGGCGCCCGCACACCGCAGCTAGCTCTCCGCGGCCGGGCGGGCCGCTCGTACGGCCTCGGCGAGCCGGTCGTCGTCCTCGGGCGGCACGGCCCGCAGGTCCAGCAGACAGCGCCCGGCCTCCAGGCGGCCGACCACGGGGACCGGGCCGGTGCGCAGGGCGGCGGCGTACGGCTCGGGCAGGGACAGCGCGGCGCTGTCGAGCAGGACGCCGGGGGCCCCTCCCCCGCCGACCGTGGCGGCGCTCTGGACCGCGTATACGTCGATGCCGTCGGCGCCCAGGGCGGTGGCGAGGCGTTCGGCCCGGGCCCGGAGCCCGACCGGGTCGGCGGTGAGGGCGGTGGCGGTCGGGGTGGGCGGGCCGGTGAGCGTGGCCTCCAGGGCGGCGAGGGTCAGTTTGTCGACCCGCAGGGCGCGGGCCAGCGGATGCCGGGCCAGGCGGCGGACCAGGTCCTCGCGGCCGAGCAGGAGGCCGCACTGGGGGCCGCCGAGCAGTTTGTCGCCGCTCGCGGTGACCAGGGCGGCTCCGGCGCGCAGTTGGGTGTCGGCGTCGGGTTCGTCGGGCAGCGCGGGGTGCGGGGCGAGCAGGCCGGAGCCGATGTCGACGACGACGGGGACGCCGAGGGCGGCGAGGTCACCGGCCTCGGCGGCACGGGTGAAACCGGTGACGCGGAAGTTGGAGGGGTGCACCTTGAGCACGAAGCCGGTGCCGGGGCCGATCACGGCGGCGTAGTCGGCGGTGGTGGTGCGGTTGGTGGTGCCGACCTCGCGGAGCCGGGCGCCGGTGGAGACGAGGAGGTCGGGCAGGCGGAAGCCGTCGCCGATCTCCACCATCTCGCCCCGGCTGATGACGATCTCCTTACCGGCGGCGAGCGCGGTGGCGGCCAGGACGAGCGCGGCGGCCCCGTTGTTGACGACGTGCACCCCGCCGGCCGCGGGCACACGGCCCGCCAGCGCGGCGAGGGCGCAACGGCCGCGCCGGGCCCGTACGCCGGAGGGGAGGTCGAGTTCCACGTCGGTGGGTCCGGCGGCCGCCGCCACGGCCTGCCGCGCCGCCGCCGACAGCGGGGCGCGGCCCAGGTTGGTGTGCAGCAGGACGCCGGTGGCGTTGATCACCGGCCGGAGCCCACCGGGCGTGCCGGGCAACAGGGCGACGGCCGCGTCCGGCACCTGCTCGGGCGCGATGCCGCCCGCACGCGCCCGCGCCTGCGCCTGACGGACCGCCGCCTTCACCACCCGCTCCCCGAGCCGCCCGACCGCGGCGGCGAGCCGCGGCTCACGCAGCAGCACGTCGGTCCGGGGGATACGCCGACGCGCGTCGCCCCCGCCCTCGGGCCCCCGCGCCGGGCCACCACCACGAGACCGCCCGCCCGTCCCAGGGTGCCCTTCGGGGTCGTGGGAACCTGTGTCGGCCGTGAGGAACGGCGTGCCGGGGTGCCCGTCGTTCCGGTTCTGTGTCAGCCGCTGTGCCATGCCGCCTGCCGCCCCTGTTCCTCCGGACCGACCCGGTGCCCGTGCGGGCATCGCCCATCGTCTCCCAGTGCCCCCGGGCGGTCGTTCGACACGCCGTGTCCCGCGTGGGCGGGCCCGGCACGGGGGGTACTCGGCGCTGCGTGCACGCCAACGACCGCAAGCATCAGGACCGGGAACCGACGGCGGCCGAGAGCGCCGCCCGGCGGCAGCGGGAGGCGGAACGGGAACGTGCCGCCGCTCAGCCGTTCGACTACCCCTACCCCGACCGCCGGGCGAACGTCCGGGCCCGGCGGCACATCAGCGAGGAACAGGCCGACGCCGACATGCCCGCGGGCATCCCCGGCGGGTACGGCACGACCGGCGGCGGGCAGCCGGGCGGCGAGGGCACGGCGCACCCACCCACCAGGAAGCGGGACGACGCCGAGCGCGCGGCACCGTCGGAGGCGGGCGGTGACGAGCAGGGACGGTGAACAGGGAGGGTGAACGAGGCGCGAACGCCGGCCACCCGTCTCACGGTCCGGGGCCGCCGCTCGGCCGGGCCTGGTCGTCCGCGCCGTCCGCGCCGTCGGCGCCGTGCGCGTCGTGCGCCTCGCCGGTCGCTTCCGCGTCCTCGCCGTCCGGCGGCGGGCGCGGCGGCGGGGGCTCGCCCGCGGTGAGGTGTTCGAGCACCTCCACCAGCTCCTGGCACGCCTGCTCGACCGAGCGCCGGGTGTTGCGCTGCTCGCTGATCACGGCGGACAGCAGCAGCGCGGTCAGCGCCATCGCGCCGTTGAAGGCCTGGAGCTTGGCCATGACCTCGACCCTGTTCAGCCCCGCGAAGGCGCCGGCCCCGTCCGTCGCGGCGACCGTGGCCAGCACGGACGTCAGCAGCGCGCACAGGGTGCTGCCCACCAGCTGGAACCGCAGGGCGGCCCAGATGATGAGCGGATAGACGAGGAACAGCATGCTGTTCCGGCTGTAGGCGGCCAGCGGCACCAGTGCGCAGGCCACGACGGCCAGCGCGGTGGCCTCCTTCCAGCGCGTCACGGCCAGCGGCCGGCGCATCCGCAGCAGGAGCAGCAGCAGCGGCGTGACGATCAGCACGCCCATCGCGTCGCCCACCCACCAGGCCAGCCACACCGGCCAGAGGTGGTCCGTGGCCAGCTTGCCCGTCGCGATCAGCAGGCCGACGCCCACGCTGGAGCTGATCAGCATGGCGGCGAACGCCGCGAGGAACACCAGGGCGAGCCCGTCCCGCAGCCGGGTGAGGTCGGTGCGGAAGCCGGCCCGGCGCAGCAGCAGCGCCGCGCACACGGGCGCCGCGGTCTGGCCGAAGACGGTGCCGATCACGTCGGGTCCGGGCGAGACGGTGACGGACAGCACGGCGAAGAGCGCCCCGAGCGTGATGCCGGGCCAGGAGCCCAGCCCGAGGATCAGCAGGGCGGCGACGGCGACCCCGGTCGGCGGCCAGATCGGGGTGACCACGGCGCCCTCGACGACGAGCCGGCGCAGGAGCCCGAGCCGGCCCGCGGCGTAGTAGCAGGCGGCGACGGCGAGCACCTGGACGGCGTAGCCGCCCGGCCGGCGCAGATCCTTCAAACCCACCACAGCAGCCATCTCACACCGATGGCCCGCCGTCGGCGAGGCGAGAGCCGCCGCGTGGCGGCCCTATGGCTGAACGTCGCCCCCGTCGAGCCCGGCGACGCAGGGCCCGTCCAGCCCCACCACGAGGACGGCGGCGTCGTCCTCGTGCCCGACGCTCGCGGCGCACTTGATGACGGCGGCGGCCAGCGCGTGCGCCTCCAGGCCGGCGACGGCCGCGACACCCGCGAGCCGCACGACCTGGTCGAGGCCGTCCTCGATGCTCAGCGACGGTCCCTCCACGACGCCGTCGGTGAGCAGGACGACGACGCCGCCGGCGCTGAGCCGGTGCCGGGTCACCGGGTACTCCATGCCCTTGTCGACGCCGAGCGGCGGCCCTCCCTCGTCGTCCACGACGCCTGCCCTGCCGTCGGCCGTGGCCCGGATGAACGGGGTGTGCCCGGCCCGCGCGCTCTCCAGCACGCCGGTGGCCGGGTCGAGCCGCATGAAGGTGCAGGTGGCGAACAGTTCGCTGCCCAGGGAGAGCAGCAGTTCGTTGGTCCGCGCCAGCAGCTCGCCCGGCTCGCCGGTGACGGAGGCGAGGGCGCGCAGCCCGGCGCGGACCTGCCCCATGAAGGCCGCGGCCTCGATGTTGTGGCCCTGGACGTCACCGATGGACAGCCCGATGCGGCCGTCGGGCAGCGTGAAGGCGTCGTACCAGTCGCCGCCCACGTTGAGGCCGTAGGTGGCGGGTGCGTAGCGCACCGCGAGGTGCAGGCCGGGGGCGGTCGGCAGGTCCCGTGGGAGCATGCCCCGCTGCAGCGCGATGGCCAGCTCGACCTGGGTGCGCTGCTGCTCCGCACGCTCGCGTGCCTGGGCGGTGAGCGATCCGAGTCGGGTCAGCAGCTCGTCGCCGTCGTCCGTGGGGCGCTTGCGGGGCATCGGTCACTTCCGGCTGGGCGGCAGCCTTTTCGGATGAAACGCCTCTGTCCAACGGCTAGATTTTACCCGTATGCGCTGATCCTGCCCCTGCAGCGGGCCCGCGCGGACGCACGGGGTCGGCAGCCCTGCGGGTCAGCGGACCTCGGAGTCGATGCCGGTGATCACGGCGGGCCCCAGGGGCGCCGTCCGTTCGTCCAGCCCGGCGTCGCGCAGGGCGGAGTCCGCGAGGCGGCGGGCCTCCTGCTCGGCGTGCGGGCCGGTGTCCGCCTCGACGGTCAGGCGGAGGGTGAAGGTGTTGTCCTCGTTGACGTTGAGCACGTCGAGGTCCTCGGAGCTCCCCATCCGGGTGGTGTGCGGGTCGGCGGGCCTGAGCGACCGGCTCAGCCGCTCTCGGGTGTCGGGCCCGGCGCCCGTGGTGAAGGTACCGGGGACGGTGATGACGTAGGTCGTCATGACGATCCTTTCCTCGGGGCCTCTGCCTCGGCTACCCCGATTCGCGGTCTTCGCACAGCTCCGGCGGGACCGCGCCACTGACCGACCTGCACACGCTGGAGATCACGGGCGCGGAAGCGGGTGAGGCCACGGGTGGTGGAGGCAGCGCGGGAAGTGACGCAAGCGCTGCGCTGACCGCCGGGCCCGGCGGATCCGGCGGGGCCGCTTTGGCCCGCTGCCCAATGTGCTCGCCGCAGCTTTGGCCGATCCGCACAACCGTGGGTCTTCACCCCTCCGCATCATCAAGGGCCAGACAAAGCCCGCAGGCGGAGGGAGCGGTGTGATGGGAATCGTGGGGACACGGCCGTCGGCCGGACAACAGAGAACGCGTACCGGCCGGCTCACCCGGCGGCAGGCCATGGGGACGCTGGTCGGAGAAGCGGCGGCGAGCCCCCTGAAGCGGACCATGGGCGTCGCTCAGCTGACCCTGCTCAGCGTGGGGGCGACCCTCGGCACCGGCATCTTCGTGGTGCTCGGGCAGGCCGTGCCCGAGGCGGGGCCCGCCATCGTCGTCTCCTTCGCCCTCGCCGGAGTCACCGCCCTGTTCTCGGCGCTGTCGTACGCCGAGCTGGCCGGCATGATCCCCGGCTCGGGATCGTCGTACAGCTACGCCTACGCCACCCTCGGCGAGCTGGTCGCCTGGGTGTGCGGGTGGTGTCTCATCCTGGAGTACGGGGTGTCGGTGGCCGCCGTCGCCGTGGGCTGGGGGCAGTACGTCAACGAGTTGCTGAATCTCGTGTTCGGCGTGACCCTGCCCGACTCGCTCAGCGCCCCGCCCGGCGCGGGCGGCGTGCTCAACATCCCGGCCGCCCTCATCGTCGTCCTCGCCATGGTGGTGCTGCTGCGCGGGGCGCAGGAGAGCGCCGTCGCCAACACCGTCATGGTCGCCGTCAAGATCGCCTCGCTCCTGCTGTTCTGCGCGGTCGCGTTCACCGCCTTCCGGGCCGGGAACTTCCAGCCGCTCTTCCCGCTCGGCGCCGCCGGGATGAGTGCCGGAGCGGCCTCCCTCTTCTTCTCCTACATCGGCTTCGACGCGGCCTCCACCGCCGGCGAGGAGGCCCGCAATCCGCAGCGCGACCTGCCCCGCGCCATCATCCTGTCCCTCGTCCTCGTCACCGCCCTGTACGTGCTCGTCGCAGTCGCCGCGCTCGGCGCGATGCCCTGGAAGCAGTTCGCGGGGACGGAGGCGACGCTGAGCGAGGTGCTGGTGCGGTCCGTCGGCGGCGGGAACCTGTGGCCGATCCTGCTGTCCATCGGGGCTGTGGTCGCCACCACCAGCGTGGTGCTGACCGTGCAGTACGGGCAGATCCGCATCCTGTTCGCCATGTCCCGGGACGGCCTCGTGCCCCCGCTGTTCTCCCGCGTCCACCCGCGCACCGGCGTGCCCCGCGCCAACACCGTGATCGTCTCGTCGTTCATCGCCGTCCTCGCCGCCCTCGTCCCGCTCGGCAGCCTCGCCGATGCCACCAGCATCGGCACCCTCTTCGCGTTCATGCTGGTCAACCTGGCGGTCGTGCTGCTGCGCCGGCGCAGCCCCGGTGCTCCTCGCTCCTTCCGGGTGCCGTTCTCCCCGTTCACCCCGCTCCTCGGGGTCGGCTTCTGCGTCTACATGCTGGGCAGCCTCGGCGCCGACACCTGGGTCGCGTTCGGGGCGTGGATGGCAGCCGGGCTCGTGATCTACGGCCTCTACGGCATCCGGCACTCCAGGCTCGACCGGCAGCGGGACCTGGCATGACCCGCGCCCTGGACCTCACCGCCGACGTGGTCACCCTCACCCGCGCCCTGGTCGACCTGCCGTCCGAGAGCGGCCGGGAGGCGGAGCTGGCGGACGCCGTGGAGGCGGCCCTGCGGGCGCTGCCCCACCTCAGCGTGGAGCGGCTCGGCAATTCCGTCGTCGCCCGCACCGGTCTCGGCCGCCCCGAACGGGCGCTGATCGCCGGGCACCTGGACACCGTCCCGGCCGCCGGGAACCTGCCGTCCCGGCTCACCGACGGCAGCGTGCACGGGCTCGGCGCCTGCGACATGAAGGGCGGGGTCGCCGTGGCGCTGCGGCTGGCGGCCGGGATTCCCGAGCCGGTCCGCGACGTCACGTACGTCTTCTACGAGTGCGAGGAGGTCGAGGGCGACAGGAACGGGCTCGCGCGCATCGGCGCCGAGCGCCCGGACCTGCTCGCCGACGCCGCTCTCGCGATCCTCATGGAGCCCTCCGACGCCGGCGTCGAGGCCGGCTGCCAGGGCATCCTCACCGCGGACATCGTGGTCAAGGGCGCCCGCGCGCACACCGCCCGCGCCTGGCAGGGGGTGAACGCCGCGCACAAGGCGGCCCGGGTGCTGCAGCGGCTGGACGACCACACGCCCGAGCGGGTGGTGATCGACGGGCTGGAGTACCGGGAGGGGCTGAGCGCGGTGGCCGTGCGAGCAGGGGTCGCCGGGAACGTCGTGCCCGACGAGTGCGTCGTCACCGTCAACTGCCGCTACGCACCCAGTCGTTCGGCCCAGGAGGCGGAGTCGTACGTGCGCGGGCTGTTCCCGGAGCACGAGGTCCGCGTCACCGAGGTTGTCGCGGGCGCGCCGCCCCACCTGAACCGGATCGGCGGGCTGGTCCGCGCGCTCGGCGCCGAGCCGAGGGCCAAGCTCGGCTGGACGGACGTGGCCCGCTTCGCCGCGCTCGGCGTGCCCGCGCTCAACTACGGCCCCGGGGACCCCTCCCTCGCCCACACGGCCGGGGAGCACGTCCCCGTCGAGCACCTCGAGCGGTGCGAGACCAGGCTCAGGTCGTGGCTGAGCTGAGCCCCGCCAGCGCCCTCAACTGAAGCCACAGCAGCAGTCGTTCGTCGCAGTCGTCCAGGTCGACTCCGGCGTGCTGCTGCAGCTGCCGGAGGCGGTAGCGGCAGGTGTTGGGGTGCACGGCGAGGAGTCGCGCCGCGCCCGCCATGTCACAACCGGCGTCGAACCAGCAGACCAGCGTGCGGGCGTACTCCGTGCCGTGCTCCGCGTCGTACGCCAGCACCCGCCGCCACGCCCCCGCGTTCAACTCCCGGTGCTCGCCCATCACTTCCGCCAGGCGCAGCAGCGTGACCCGGGCCCGGACCTCGTCCACGGTGGCCACCGGCAGCCGGGCGTCCAGCACCCGCAGCACCAGGTCGGCGTCCGCCCGCGAGCCGGGCAGCCCGGCCGCGCCCGGCACGACCTCGCCGAGCGCCGCCCGCACCGGCACGCGCAACGCCTGCCCGGCCCGAGCCACGATGTCCTCGGCCAGCTTCCTGTGCCGCTCGCCGGGACCGGGCAGTACGGCGTACACCACCCCGTCGAGCAGCACGCACGCATGCCGCCCGTAGCGGGCCTCGCACTGCAGACGCACCACGTCCAGCAGGCGCAGCGCGGTGCGCTCGGCGTCCGGGACGCTCGCGGCGGAGTCCAGGACGAACGCGGCCGCCCGGGCCGGGCCGTCGACGCCCAGGCGGGCGGCGGCCGTCGCCGGGTCCGGCGCCGTGCCGTCCAGCAGGCGGCGCAGCAGGTCGCTGCCCCGGTGCCGGGCCAGCTCCTGGGCGGCACGCGCCCGCAGCAGGAGCAGCGCGGCCGTGGAGGCGCCCTGGGCGAGGGTGTCCTCGGCGTCCGGCGCGAGCGAGCCGCCGTCGACCACCCACACCGAGCCCAGCGTCTCCCCGCCGGCCCGTACCGGCATCGCCAGCCGGGGCAGGTCCGAGCCGGTCAGCGCGGGCAGTCGCAGCGGCCGGTCCGCGGCGAACAGGCGCCGGTACTGCTCGGTGTTGTCCGCGCTGGCCGGCACCTGGCGGCCGAGGATGCCCTGCCGGCGGTCCTCGTCCACCGACTGGCCGGGGACGGTCGAGTACGCGAGGATCCGCTGGCGTGGGTCCTCGATGGCGGTGGCGCCGCCGGTGGCCGTGGCGATGGCGTCGGCCAGCGCGAACAGGTCACCGAGCCCCAGCTCGGCGGTGGCCGCGGCGGGCCGGGCGGCGATGGCCGAGGCCAGCAGCAGGTGGACATGGTGCCAGGCGGCGTCCTCGGCGACCGACAGCAGCGCCACGCCGTGGGCCTCGGCCTCCGCGACCGGGCCGTCGGCCCCCCGCACCACCACCCCGGTCAGCTCCGCCTGCGCGGCCGCCCGCAGCAGCGGGCCCGCGTCCGCCGCTCGTGTCCCGACCGCCAGCAGCAGCGCGCCGGGCAGCCGAGGAAGCGGGGTGTGGCCGTCGTGGAGCACCGCCTCGGTGACCGGCGCGCCGGGACCGGCCGGGGCGGTGTGCAGGCGCAGGGTGGGGCCGCCGACGACGTCCAGAAGGTCGCCGAGGGTGCAGGCGTCCATGGCGGTCCTCGGGGAGGTGATTGGCTGATGGTGAAACGACAGTACGCATCCCTTGGCCGCTCCCACAACACCGCGGGCGCATCGCCCGGCGACACTCGTGCCATGACAGCAGGAGTCACCATCCGCACCGTCCACAACGTCACCGGGCTCGCGGCCGTGTCCGACTACTTCAGCGACGTCTGGCAGACCCCCCGCACCGCCCCGCCCTACCCGGCGGAGGTCCTGCACAGCCTGGTGCATGCCGGGGGCGCCGTGCACGCGGCCTACGACGGCCCGCGCCTCGCCGGGGCGTCCGTGGCCGTGCTCGGTCCCGAGCGCAGCACGTACTCGCTGGTCGCCGCCGCCGACCGGGGGCTCGGACGGCAGGTGAAGGAGGCCCAGCGGGACTGGGCGGCCGGGCTCGGCGCCCGTACCATGCGCTGGACGTTCGACCCGCTGGTCGGCCGCAACGCCCGCTTCAACCTGGTCAAGCTGGGTGCCGTCGGCACGGAGTACCTGGTCGACTTCTACGGCCCCATGGCCGACGGCGTGAACGACGGCGACGAGAGCGACCGGCTGACAGTGACCTGGGACCTGACCGCGCCGGGCGAGCCGTGCGACGCAGACAGCCACGGGCCCGTCGTCCGCATGGCTCCGGACGGCGGCCCGCTCGCCCGCCGGGACCCGGACGGCCGGCACCTGTGGTGCCGCATCCCCGACGACGTCGTCAAGCTGCGCGCCGCGGAGCCCGCCCTGGCGCTGCGCTGGCGGTACGCCGTGCGCGAGGTGTTCCTGGAGGCCTTCCTGGAGGGGTTCCGGGCCACCGGGATGTCCCGCGACGGCTGGTACACGCTCTCGCACGAGGAGGCCGCGGCATGAAGCTCGAACGCGTCGACATCGTGCACGTCGCGATCCCGCTCGTGACGCCCTTCCGGACCTCCTTCGGCACGATGACCACGAAGGACACCTTCCTGCTGCACGTCGTCACCGACGAGGCGGAGGGCTCGTCGGAGTTCGCCGCCGACCCGGAGCCGCTGTACTGCTCGGAGTTCGTCGCCGGAGCCGAGATCGTGCTGCGCGACTTCCTCATCCCCCGAGCGGCCGCCCTGCCGCACCTCACCACGGCCGCGCTGGCCCCGGCGCTCGCGAAGGTCAAGGGGCACGAGCTGGCGAAGGCGGCCCTGGAGACTGCGGTCCTCGACGCCGAGCTGCGGTCCTACGGCATGCCGCTCGCCACCTACCTGGGCGCCGTACGGGACCGGGTGCCCGCCGGAGTCTCCGTCGGCATCAAGAACTCCGTCGCCGAGCTGCTGGACGACGTCGAGCGCTACCTCGCCGAGGGCTACGTCCGCATCAAGCTGAAGATCGAACCGGGCTGGGACGTCGAGCCCGTCCGCGCTGTCCGCGAGCGCTTCGGCGCCGGGCTGCCCCTGCAGGTCGACGCCAACACGGCCTACTCCCTCGCGGACGCCGAGCACCTGCGGCGGCTCGACGAGTTCGGGCTGCTGCTGATCGAGGAGCCGCTGGAGGAGAACAACCTGCACGCCCACGCCCAGCTGCAGAAGCGGCTGCGCACCCCGGTCTGCCTGGACGAGTCCCTGCACCACGCACGGGACGCCGCCGCCGCAATCGCCATGGACGCCTGCCGGGTGGTCAACGTCAAGCCCGCCCGGGTCGGCGGCTACCTGGAGGCCCGCCGCGTCCACGACGTGGCGCAGGCGCACGGGGTCCCGGTGTGGTGCGGCGGCATGCTGGAGACGGGGATCGGCCGCGCCCCCAACCTCGCCCTGGCCGCCCTGCCCGGCTGCACCCTCCCCGGCGACACCTCCGCCTCCTCCCGCTACTTCGCCGAGGACATCACCGAGCCGTTCGTCCTCGACGGCGGCCATCTCCCGGTCCCGGACACCCCCGGCATCGGCGTGGAGCCGCTGCCGGGGCCCCTGCGCCGGTTCACCAGGGAGCGACGGCACCTGTACAGGGCATGAGGCGATGCCCGGACGGCGCGTCGGAGCTGCGGCCGGTCGGCCGGTGGGGGCAAGTCAGTGCAGGATGCTGACGGCCCGCGCGATCACGAGGAGCGAGGTCACGAGGGCGGAGACGCTCTGAACAGCCATCAGGGCTTTGGCGCGGGTCGACAACGGCATGGTGTCGGTCGGGCTGAAGGCGGTGGAGTTGGTGGTGGACACGTACAGGTAGTCCATCAGGGTGGGGACCCAGTCCGAGGTGACGCTGGCACCGTCGGCGACTTCCTGGACGGCGTCGTCGTTCTCGTCCTGGGAGAAGCGGAAGTCCGCCAGCGGCAGGGCGGAGCGGGGCGCCTGGGTGCGGCTGACCGGGCCGCCCCGGTCCAGCTCCCAGTAGGCCAGCCCGAAGACGATGATGTTGGTGAGCCAGACCTGCAGCGCGGCCACCAGCAGGGACCGGCCGTCCTTCACCCCCGCGTAGAGCAACTCATGGATCAAGATGGCCAACGCCACGAGATTGCTGACCGCGATGACGCCCACGAGCGTCAGCGACAGCACGCGGAACGTCTTGGTCTGCCGGGTCAGCCGTTTGGGGTTGATCGCGATGAGCGGGATGAGCAGCAGGCATTCCAGGGCGGGCAGGACGTACCGAGGAGCGATCAGCAGCTGCTGCGGCAGCACCAGGTACAGAGCGATCGCGGCGGTGGTCGCGACCACCGCCGGAAACCGCGCCTCTCCTCTGCGCTCATGCCTCGGATGCCGGGCACTGGCCTCTGCCCGCGTGCGTGCCATCCCACCCGGCCTTCCGGTCGTTCCCGCAACGAACCGTGCCACGGCGCCTCGTACACGTTCTGCCGTGCCGGGCGCAGCGCACCTTCAGCTTGTACCCCGAATCCCGTGGCCCGTGCCTGCGCGTGAAGGACACCGTCCGGGCGGGCGCCTGCCCGCTTTCGGACGGCATGTCATGGACGTCGGACGCTGTGCCCTTCATCGGTGACGGCTGTGAGGCCGGCGAGATGGATGTGACCGGACCGGAAGCGGGGGCCCCTCACAGCGGGGAGTGGGCCACCACCGTCACATAGGCGCCGTAGAGCAGCGACACGACGGCCAGGGAGCCGCCCACCAGCAGCGCCTGGGCCGGCCGTGCCCGCCAGGTGCGGGCGAAGGCGCGGGCCGGGGGGATGAGCAGCGGGAAGACGGGCAGCAGAAAGCGCGGCTTGGACGAGAACGACCCGGAGCCGCCGACCACGAGCAGCACCAGCACGCCCGCGAAGACCACCAGGACCAGCGGGGCCCGGTCCAGGCAGAGCAGCCCGAACAGGACGACACCGGTCAGGACGATCACCAGGGCCACGGGGTAGACGACATGGCCGCCGTACAGGAACAGCACTCTGAGGAAGCGCAGGGCGCCGGCGCCGAAGTCGAAGCGCGAATCCCAGGCGCGCTGCACCGTGAAGTATCCGTGCAGCAGGTCGCCGGTCCGGTGGCCCACCCACAGGACGTAGCCGAGCCAGCCCAGCGGCGCGAGCAGGGCGCCGGCCCACAGGGCCGCCGGGGCGCGGCCGCGCCGGCGCACCACCTCGTGCGCGGCGGCGACGGCGACGGCGAGCGCCACCGCGCACCCGGTGGGCCGGGACAGACCGGCCAGCGCGGCGAGCGAACCGGCCCACAGCCAGCGGCCCTTGAGCACGCTGTACAACGACCAGACGGCCAGCGCGGCGAAGAGGGACTCGGTGTAGGCGATGGTCAGTTCGACAGCGTGCGGCAAGGCGGCCCACAGGCCGACCAGGGCGGTGGCGACGGCCCGGCCGTACAGGTGGTGGCCGAGGACGTAGAGGCCGTACGCGGCGAGGCCGGCGGCGGCCCAGGCGACGAGCAGCGCGGCCTCGCCGGGGGTGAGCGGCAGGATGATGATCAGGGCCCGGACGAGTCCGGGATAGAGCGGGAAGAACGCCCAGTCGGTCTGCACCCCGCCGGTCGGGGTGATCCAGACGAGGTGCTCGTAGCCGTGGGTGGCGATGTGCAGGTACCAGCGGGAGTCCCAGGAGTGGGCAAGGCTCTTGACCAGCGGATGGCCGGTGGCGTGGTTGAGGGCCATCACGACGGCGACTCCGGCGAGCCGGACCGCGGCGAACAGCGCGAGGGCCGGCAGGGCGCCTTCGGGGATCCGGTGCCGGGCGGGGCGGGGCAGCGCGGGACGGCGGCGGAGGGGACCGGACGGGGCGGCCGGCTCGGGCCGGGGGACGGAAGACGTGCTCACGTTCCGACCTTGGTCACGCCGGTGGGGGCGTGCAATCCGCGACTCGGGTTTCTTACGGTCTTCCACCCTGATTCAGGAAGGACCGTGATGCGGAAGACCCTTATTCAGGAAAGACCGTGAGGCAGAAGACCCTGATGCAGGAATGACCGCGACCCGCTTCGCACATGGCAGTCGCGTGACACACGGAACCAGGGCAAACCTCCCGTCGGACACCCCCGGCACGGCCCCCCGGAAGGATCGAAGTAGGGTGCGGTTAGCATATGAGCGCTGCCTAGCTCGAAAGATTGATCTGTGACTGTCAACGACGACTCGTTCACCAACTGGATGCACCGCGAGGAGATCGCGGAGTCGATGATCCCGCTCATCGGGAAGCTGCACCGCGAGCGGGACGTGACCGTCCTGCTGCACAGCCGCTCCCTGGTGAACAAGTCGGTGGTCAGCATCCTCAAGACGCACCGCTTCGCCCGGCAGATCGCCGGCGAGGAACTCTCGGTCACCGAGACGATGCCGTTCCTGCAGGCCCTGACCACCCTCGACCTCGGGCCCTCCCAGATCGACCTCGGCATGCTGGCCACCACCTACAAGGCCGACGACCGCGGGCTGAGCGTGGCGGAGTTCACCGCGGAGGCCGTCGCCGGTGCCACCGGCGCCAACAAGATCGAACGCCGTGAGCCGCGCGACGTCGTCCTGTACGGCTTCGGCCGCATCGGCCGCCTCGTCGCCCGGCTACTGATCGAGAAGGCGGGCTCGGGCAACGGCCTCCGGCTGCGCGCCATCGTGGTGCGCGGCGGCGGCGCGCAGGACATCGTCAAGCGCGCCTCGCTGCTGCGCCGCGACTCCATCCACGGCCAGTTCCAGGGCACCATCACCGTGGACGAGGACACCAGCACGATCGTCGCCAACGGCAACGCGATCAAGGTGATCTACGCCGACGACCCGTCGGCCGTGGACTACACCGAGTACGGCATCCGCGACGCCATCCTCATCGACAACACCGGCAAGTGGCGTGACCGCGAGGGCCTGTCGAAGCACCTGCGCCCCGGCATCGAGAAGGTCGTGCTGACCGCGCCGGGCAAGGGCGACGTCCCGAACATCGTGCACGGCGTCAACCACGACACCGTCAAGCCGGACGAGCAGATCCTGTCCTGCGCTTCCTGCACCACCAACGCCATCGTCCCGCCGCTGAAGGCGATGGACGACGAGTACGGTGTGCTGCGCGGCCACGTGGAGACCGTCCACTCGTTCACCAACGACCAGAACCTGCTGGACAATTACCACAAGTCCGAGCGCCGCGGCCGCTCAGCGCCGCTCAACATGGTGATCACTGAGACCGGTGCCGCCTCGGCCGTCGCCAAGGCGCTGCCCGACCTGAAGGCGCGGATCACCGGCAGCTCGATCCGCGTCCCGGTGCCGGACGTCTCGATCGCGATCCTCAATCTGCAGCTCGCCCGCGAGACCACCCGCGACGACGTCCACGACTACCTGCGGGACGTTTCGCTGACCTCGCCGCTCAAGCGCCAGATCGACTTCACCACGGCGCCCGACGCGGTCTCCAGCGACTTCATCGGCTCGCGCCACGCCTCCATCGTGGACGCGGGCGCCCTGAAGGTGGAGGGCGACAACGCGATCCTCTACCTCTGGTACGACAACGAGTTCGGCTACTCCTGCCAGGTCGTCCGGGTCGTGCAGCACGTCTCGGGCGTGGAGTACCCGACGTACCCGGCGACGGCGGTCTGACGCCTCGCACGGGAAGCTCAGCGGCCGCCGACCGGGTTCCGGTCGGCGGCCGCCTGTGCTGGGGGCGCGTGCGTCAGGCCTTCGCCGGCCTGGCGCAGGCGCCCGCGGCGCACGCCGTGAGCCACTGGTCGAAGTCGGCGTCGTAGCGGGTGCCGATGCCGTCGTGGTAGACGGCGTATCCGCCGGCGTAGTCACCGACGCGGAAGCGGGCGAGCATGCGCCCGATGTCGTCGGGGTGCCGCTCGGCCATGTAACGCACCGCGAGGTAGCCCCACGGATAGGTACGGGTCACGTCACTGTTGTCGTAGGTGTTCTCGAACAGGGTGCTCAGGCGGTACGTGTGCTTCGCCGCCTCCTGGATCGCCTGGTCGTCGGCGAGGCCGCGGTAGCTGTAGGACACGTACTCGGCGACGCCCTCGATCCACCACACGTCCGGCACCGAGATCTGCTCGGTGAAGTCGCCCTTCATGTCGTCGCGGCCGTCGAGGAAGTGCGTGTACTCGTGGTTGAGGTTCCAGATCCTGGCCACGAAACCGTCGTCGTAGTCCTTCTGGTACATGATCGACGTCGGCTGGTTGGCCGGGTCGGAGGGGTCGCCGTCCAGGGTGATGCCGCCGTTGTCGGTGCTGACGCCGTAGATCGCGCCGGCGTAGGTCTGGTAGTCGGCGCGGCTGGCGAAGACGACGAGCCGGATGGTCGAGACGTACTGCCCGGGTATCGGGCCGTCGGCCCCGACCAGCCCGCGGAAGTAGGCGTCCTGGTGCAGCACGCTGTCGCAGGCGGCGTCGAGCTCGGCCGCCGTGAGGGCCTGGGCGCGGATGGTGTGGTCCGCGTCGCAGTGGTGGGTGAGGGGCAGCGCGGCGTCGGTCAGCTTGGCGGGCAGATCGCAGACGTCGTAGTACGCGCAGTCGGCGGCGTCGTAGGCGTTCGCCTGCGTCGCCACCGCGACCCAGAGCCCGGCCGTCGGGCCGGTCATGGCGGTCGCGCCCAGCAGCTCCCTGGTCAACGGCCGTACCTCGTCCCGGAGTTCCGGGTGCTCGACATAACGGGCCAGGTTCATCCCGGCGTTGGTGTCCAGGAAGGCCAGGTCGGTGCCGAGCTGGTCGGTGTTGGCCAGCGCGAAGTCGTGCAGGGTGTCGACGATGCGCGGGTCGTCCGCGACCGCCGTCACGTACGCGGGGTTCCAGTTGCCGCGCCACAGGGGGGTGTAGACGTCGTTGACGGCCCTGACCATGCTGTCGATCGCGTCGTAGGTGCTGTCGTAGGCGTTCAGCAGGCGCCGGTAGACGGACAGGTAGCGCCCCTGCTGGTCGGCGCTGTCGGTGAGGATCACGGTCTCGCCGAGGATGTCGCCGTTGGCCGCCGAGACGTCCCGGGAGTGGCGGCGGGCGAAGAAGGTGTCCAGGCCGCCGGTGGTGGCGGTGGTGAGGCGGGAGGTGTACGGCCCCACGTCGCCGGGGTGGTTGAACTGGACGTAGTAGCCGGCGCGCAGGAAGAGGACCAGTTGCAGCAGGCTCCCGGAGTTGTCGCCCCGGTAGGTCGCCGCCGTGCGGCTGAACGCCTGGGCGACGGTCAGCATCTGCGGCTGGCGGAAGACGGCGTGCGCGTCGGCGCCGGTGACGGAGAAGAGGGTGTTGACGCAGTCCGCGGAGGCGGCCTTCACGAACGCGACCAGGGCGGACCCGCTGCGGCTGCCGAAATCGGCGGGGGTGCACGCGTCCGATGCGCGCGCGGCGTGGTGCGGGGCGGCGACCTCCATGCTGCGGGTGAACGCCGGTGCGTGGGGCGGGAGTTGCGTGGGGCTGAGTCGGCGCGCCTGGCTCGCCGGACGCTCGGTGGCGTCGGCGGCCGGGCCGGTGGGCGGGGGCCTGTGGCCGGCCGCCTTCCCGGGGGTGTGAGTGACGGTGCGGACCTGCGGCGGGGGTGCGGCGTGCGCCGGTGTCGACAGCAGGCCGGCCACGGTGACGCCGACGGCGGCTGCTCCGGCCATGCGTCTGGGCAGCGCGAAGCGATAGCGCATCTGGATTCCTCCACGAAGGGATGCGCCTCGGTGGGGTGGTGAGGCGTGTGAGGCACTGTCTCAGCGCGCCACCCGGGCCAACAATGGCGTGTGACATAGCACATGGCACTGACGGCTCATAACACCGTGCTGAATCCGTCTCTCGCCTACGATCCGGCGATGCTCCAGATGCGCGAGGCCCAGGTTCTGAGGTGCGGTGCCTGGGCGACCAGGTCGCGGTAGGCGGCGGTGGCCGACTGGACCACCGTCTCCACGACGTCGTCGCCGACGGCGTCGGGCCGCCACGCCAGCACGTACCGGCACCACAGGGGCGAGCCCGCCAGCGGCTTGACCGTGACGTGCGGGATCGGGCGCAGCGTCGGCTGCACGAGGGACACCCCGAGCCCGCCGGCGATCATGCTCTGCAGCTGGGTCTGGTCGCCGAGGAACTCGTGGACGGCGACCGGGGTGAACCCGGCGGCGGCGCAGGCGTCGTAGAACACGCCGGGCCAGCCCGCGCCGTCGTCCGGGGTCACGAACCAGGCGTCCTCGGCCAGGTCGGCGAGCTGCACCTGCGCGCACTGGCGCAGCCGGTGGCGGGCCGGCAGGGCGACGAAGGTGGGCTCGGTGACGATCCCGCGGTGTCGCACGGCGTCCGAGTGCCGCAGCTCCCGACCCGGGTAGTCGGCGGCGATCGCGGCGTCCACCGTGCCCTCCTCCAGCAGTTCCACGATCCGGGAGGAGGCGTAGACACTGGTCACGGCCAGGGGCAGCTCGGGCAGCCGGGTGCGGACGCGGGAGACGGTGCCCGAGAGCATGGGCGAGTTGGTCGCGGCGACGCGCAGGGGACGGCGCGGTCCTTCGGCGGCCGGGCGGCGGTGGCCGATGGCGTCGGCGCGGGCGAGCACGTCCCGGGCCTGGGCGACGACCTCGGCGCCGTACCGGGTGGGCCGCACACCGCTCGGGCCCCGTTCGAAGAGGGGCTCCCCCAGGTGGCGCTCGATGCGCCGGAGCTGGGTGCTGACGGCGGGCTGCGAGTAGCCGAGCTGGGTGGCGGCGCGGCCCACACTGCCCGCGTCGGCGATCGCGCACAGCACCCGCAGATGCCGCAGCTCCAGCTCCATCGGTCCACTCCCCCGCTGTTCGTCGGTCCCGCGCCGCGGCCACCGCGCCCGGCCGCACACTCTGCCGGGAACCGCCTGCTCACGGCCGCCGGACGGAAGGGTTCCATTGTGCCCCGGCCGGCACAAGCCGCAGGTCCGGCCGGGTCCACGGCCGGGGGTCCGGCGGGGGCCGTCAGATCGAGAGCACGTAGCCGAGCAGGGCCATGCCGATGACCGACGTGTACACCGCAGCCCGGTACCGGGCCGGGTAGTCGTGGCGCTCCCTCCTGACCCCGCGGCGCCAGTCGTCGGCCCAGGACAGGACGTACCTACGGGACGGGAGAAAGCCGATGGCGAACCCCGCCCACGTGAAGGAGTAGCAGACCAGCATCTGCCGGACGCTCCAGTGCTGGTCCTGGGCGGCTCCCACCACGACCATGCCCAGGCAGCACAGGACCGAGACGGCGAGGACCCCCGCGGTCAGCCGGGGCGCCCGCACCCACCGGTGGACGGCGAGGCAGACGACGAGGGTGACGAACGCCGCCAGGAGCAGCAGAGGCAGGAGGGGCAACCGGGCGAGCACGAGGGTCCTTTCCCGCGGTCGGACGTCACTGGTCGCGTCCATCCTCCTGGTCGTGCTCCCACGCCCACCATGCCGGAACCCGGCAGGTTCCGGCGCCCTGTCCCTGCCGAGGGCCGGCCCGCTTCGACGCCGCGACGCACGCGCCCGCGTCGCCCCGACCCGGCAGCAACCGCTCTCTTGACGTGCACGCGGCGGGATGGGAATTTTTTATCGATACAAGCACCGTCCACGTGGCCTCAGACGGGAGTCGCTCCGTGCCCACCGCCTCCGCGATCATCAACCTCGACATCGAGGGCCCGACGATCAGCCGCCATCTCTACGGTCACTTCGCCGAGCATCTGGGGCGCTGCATCTACGGCGGCTTCTGGGTCGGCGAGGACTCCCCGCTCCCCCACGAGGGCGGCATCCGCCTCGACGTCGTCGAGGCGCTGCGCGCACTGGACATCCCCAACCTGCGCTGGCCGGGCGGCTGCTTCGCCGACGAGTACCACTGGCGTGACGGCATCGGGCCGCGCGAACAGCGGCCGAGCATGGTCAACACCCACTGGGGCAACGTCGAGGAGAACAACCACTTCGGCACCCACGAGTTCATGGCCCTGTGCGAACTGCTCGGCGCCGAGCCGTACATCAGCGGCAACGTCGGCAGCGGCACCGTCCGGGAGATGAGCGAGTGGGTCGAGTACCTGACCCGGGACGGCGACAGCCCCATGGTGCGGCTGCGCAAGGCCAACGGGCGCGAGGAGCCCTGGCGCGTGCGGTACTGGGGCATCGGCAACGAGACCTGGGGCTGCGGCGGCAACATGCGCGCCGAGTACTCCGCCGACCTCGCCCGCCAGTACGCCACGTACTGCCGCGACCACGGCGACAACAAGCTGTACCGCATCGCCTCGGGCGCGAACGGGGACGACTACAAGTGGACCGAGACGCTGATGCAGCAGATCAGCTGCTTCGGCTGCGAGGCCACTCCGAAGAACTTCTTCCAGGGCCTGTCCATCCATTACTACACGCTGGCCGGCCCCTGGGAGGCCAAGGGCAGCGCCACCGACTTCACCACCGACGACCACTACCGGGCCATGCTGTCCGCGCGGCGCGTGGACCGGATCCTGACCGGCCACTCCACGGTCATGGACGTCTACGACCCCCGGCGCACGGTCGGTCTGGTGCTGGACGAGTGGGGCACCTGGTGGGACGTGGAGCCGGGCACCAACCCGGGCTTCCTGTTCCAGCAGAACACGATGCGCGACGCGCTGGTGGCGAGCACCCACTTCGACATCTTCCACCGCCACGCCGCCCGTCTGCACATGGCCAACATCGCCCAGACCGTCAACGTCCTGCAGGCGATGCTCCTCACCGACGGGGACGCGCTGGTGCTGACCCCGACGTATCACGTGTTCGAGATGAACAAGGGGCACCAGGACGCCACCTCGCTCCCGGTGCACCTGCGCACCGCGTCCGCCCGGCGCCGGGTCGGGGACGAGGAGCTGGAGACCGTGTCGGTCTCCGCCAGCGTGAAGGACGGGTCGCTGCTCGTCTCGCTGAGCAACCTGGACGCCGAGGAGGCGGCCGAGGTGACCCTGGACCTGCGCGGCGGCCAGATCGGCGAGCCGTACGCCCGCGTGCTCACGGCCGACAAGCCGCAGGCCCACAACACCCCGCAGGCGCCCACGGCCGTGGCACCGCGCCCCTTCGAGGGGCTGACCGTCACCTCCGAGGGCCTCTCGCTCAGGATCCCCCCGCACTCGTTCGTCACGGTCCAGGCGCCCGTGACCCTCCCGGACTGAGCGCCGCACCATGACCCGGGCCGAGGACGGCGCCGGGCAACGGCCGCTCCCCGCACGCCGGTTGCGCCCCCTGGACGAGGTGCCCGCCGACGCCGCGTTCCTGGCGGAGCACCCGCTGCCGTACGGCTGGGACACCGTCGTGGTGAACATCCAGTGGCACGACCCCACGGCCCGCGCCCACGGCCACAACGCGGACGCGCCGCTGGTCCTGGACGCCCACGGCCGTCAGCTCCCGGCACCGAACCGGTTCCCGTCCGCCGCCGCCGGGTTCGGCCCGCTCGCCCACGACGCCCCGCACGACGGCCGCAGTCCGACCATCGACGTGCCCGCCCCCGGCGCCGCCCTCTATCGTCTCGCGGAGGACACCGGGAGGAAGTGAACGTGACGACGATCCAGGACGTGGCGAAGGCGGCCGGGGTGTCGGCGATGACCGTCTCGAACGTCATCAACGACCGACCCAACGTCCGCCCCGCCACCCGCGAGCGCGTCCTGGAGGCGATGGCCCGGCTCGACTACCGGGTCAACGTGGCGGCCCGCAACCTGCGCAAGGGCCGTACCGGAACCATCGGCCTGGCGGTGCCGCAGGTGAACAGCCCGTACTACGGCCGGCTGGCCTCCGCCCTGATCACGGCGGCGGCCCGGCACGGCCTGCGCGTGGGCATCGAGCAGACCGGCGCCCGCCGGGAGGACGAGCTGGCGGCCCTGGCCCAGTCCCGCAACCGGCTCTACGACGGGCTCATCCTCGCCACCGTCGGCATGGGCCCCGCCGACGCCGACCTGCTCCGGGTCGACCATCCCGTGGTCATCCTGGGCGAGCGGATCTTCGGCGGGCCCGTGGACCATGTCGCCATGCCCAACGTGGCGGCCTCGGCGGCCGCCACCGGGCACCTGATCGACCGGGGCTGCCGGCGGATCGCGATCCTGTGCGGGGAACTGCGCGACGAGGTCGATGTGTCGACCCTGCGTCACCAGGGCTACCGCCGGGCGCTGGAGGCCGCGGGGCTGCCGGCCGATCCGGAGCTGGTGCAGTGCCTGCCGTCGTTCACCATGGACGCCGGTGCCCGGCGGGTCCGGGAGATGGTCGCACGGGGGCTGGACTTCGACGGCCTGTTCTGTGTGACGGACACGGTGGCGACGGGCGCGCTGCGCGGCCTGGCCGACGCGGGGGTGCGGGTGCCCGGGCAGGTCCGGGTGATCGGCTTCGACAACGTCGACGAGAGCGCGTTCCTCGTGCCCTCGCTGTCCACCGTGGACCCCGACCACGACCTGATGGCCGAACGGGCGGTCGCCCTGCTGACCGCGCGGATCGCGGAACAGGGGCCGCCGGCCGAGCCGGTGGAGTTCGTCAGCAGCTATGCGCTGGTGGTCCGCGAGTCGACGGGCTGAACCTGTGTGCCGCTGCCCGACGCCCCGTCCGGACGCCGCCGCGCCGGGCCGAGCGGCAGCGGCGTCACACGAGGTGGGCGAAGACGACCAGGTTGTCGGTGTAGTCCTTCACCGAGTGGTCGTAGTCCCCCGCGCAGGTGATGAGCCGGACCTCGGGGCGCGAGGTGTCGGCGTACACGCGCTTGCTGGGGAAGTCGTCCTTCGGGAACGTGTCCGTGTCGTCCACGACGAAGGTGGCCGTCCGCCCGTCGGCCCGGTCGACGGAGAAGCGGTCGCCGGGCTCGAGCTCGTAGAGGTTGGCGAAGACGGCGGCGGAGGTCGCCGTGTCGACGTGCCCGGCGATGATCGAGGTGCCCACCTCGCCGGGCGAGACGCCGTCGGAGTACCAGCCCACGAGGTTGGTGTTGGCCGCCGGCGGAGGCTCGAGCTGGCCGGAGGGGCCGATGGACAGGGCGGTGAAGGGGGCGTCCACGAAGATCTTCGGGATGAGCAGTCGGGTCGGCGTGGCGTGCGGCAGTCCCTTGCCGGTCCGGTGGGTGTCGGCCCGGGCGGCCTCGGTCGCGGCCGGGGCGCGGGGTGCGGCGTCCGGGGTGTCGTTCGGATCCTGGTGGCCGCCGAACACGGTGACGGCGAGGAAGGCGATCGCCACGCCCCACAGGATCAGCCGCCCTCCGCGGCCGGAGTTCTGCCCGTCCGGCGCCGGTTCGGCGGGAGACGGGGAGGAGGGATCTGCTGCCATCGGGCACCACCTCACTCGGGGTCGGCAGCACGGGGGTCGGGGGGTCGAGGTCGGGGGCTCGGGGTGAGCGGTTACGGGTTCGGGGCCGGGACGGGGGTGGGGGCCGGCGCCCCGAGGCTGCGGCTCGGGCCCTGGCGGCGGGGCGCAGTCGGCCCTGCGGCAGGGTCTTCGGAGCCGGAAGCGGTGTGGGTGACAGGGACTCGGGGGCGGGCCGCCGGCACGGTGCGCGCTGCGCCGGCGGCGGCCGCGTCCCCGGGAGACGGCGGGCCGGTCAGGGGGCCGATGCGACCGCCTTCTTGCGACGCAGCGCGTACATGCCGGTGGCGCCCACGGCGAGCACGGCGAGGCCGCCCGCGGTGACGCCGGGCGTGGCGAGCGCGCCGCCCCCGGTGTGCATGCCACCGCGCGGCTTCTCGTGGTCGTCGCCGCCGCCCCAGTCGTCCTTGCCGCCCTCGCTGTCCCGGCCGCCGCCGTCGTGGCCCCCGCTGTCCTTGCCGCCGCCCTTGTCCTTGTCCCGGTAGCTGTCGGGGTCGAACCTGCTGTCGTCCCGGTCCGAGGAGCCCCAGTCGTCGCCGCGCACGGCGGCGAGCGCGCCGCCACCCGTGTGCATTCCGCCGCGCGGCCCGTCGTGGCTGCGGTCGCCCTCGTCCCCCTTGCTGTAGTCGTTGTCGTGTTCCTTGCCGGACCCCTTGTCGTGGTCGCGGCCGGAGTCGCTGTCGTGGTCCCTGCTGTACGAGGAGTCGCCGTGGCCTCCGTCGTCCCCTGCGGGTACGGCGAACGCGGCGCCGGGTGTGGTGAAGGCCAGGGCGGCGCCGGCGGCCGCCGTGGCGAGAAGGATGCGGGCAGAGCGCATGTCGGTGTCCTTCCGCCGTGGCCGGGCAGCGGATACGGCATCAGCTGAATGGACCCGGCCTCGACATGAACCACCGTCAGTCAGCCGGTCCCGGCGCACCATCCGGGCCGCCCAGCCGGGTCATCGCGCCACCCGTCTGCCCCAGCGACACGCCGAAGCAGCCCCCGTCCGGCCCACCCCCCGGTCACCCGGAGGCCCGCCGTCCGGACCAGTCCACCGCCCCCGCCGGAGCAGGTCTGCCGATGCCCGGTGCGACCGTGCCGTGCCGGGGAGCCCGCCGTCTCCTCGCGGCGACGCTCGGGGTGCTGGTCACGGTCGCCGGCGTCGCGGCCCCGGCGCGAGCGGACATCGGTGGCGTGACGGACTATCCGATCACGACGACGGCCGACAGCCTGCCCACCGGAATCACCGCCGGCCCGGACGGCGCGCTGTGGTTCGCGGCGTCGGGCGCCGGCCGGATCGGCCGGATCACGGTCGGCGGCGAGGTGACCGACTTTCCCCTCCCCAGCCCGGACAGCTCCCCCTTCGGCATCACCACGGGCCCGGACCGGGCGCTGTGGTTCACCGAGGGCGGCGTGAACCGGATCGGCCGGATCACCCTCTCCGGCCTCGTCACCGAGTTCCCGCTGCCGACGGCGGACAGTCTCCCGGCCGGCATCGCCCCGGGTCCGGACGGCGCCCTGTGGTTCACCGAGCAGGACGGGAACAAAGTCGGTCGGATCACCCTGTCCGGAGAGATCACCGAGTTCCCGGTGCCGACTCCGGACGCCTCCCCCTACTCCCTCGCCGCGGGTCCGGACGGCGCCCTGTGGTTCACCGAACTGACCGGCGGGAAGATCGGGCGGATCGATCCGGCCGGTCGCCTCACCGAGTTCCCGCTGCCCGGCGACTCCCCCTTCCCCGACGACATCGCCGCCGGTCCCGGCGGCATGTGGTTCACGACGGGCGGCTCGAACCCGGTCCACCGCATCACCACCACCGGCGACGTCACCCGCTTCCCCCTCCCCGACCCGGACAGCGACCCGAGCGGCATCGCAGCGGGACCCGACGGGCGGCTGTGGTACGCCGACCAGTCCGGCCGCATCGGACGGATCGGCGCGGACGGGCAGGTCACCACCTACCCGGTCCCCGACGGCGGCGACAAGGCGCCCTTCCGCATCGCCCCCGGCCCGGACGGGGACCTGTGGTTCACCGAACTGTTCGGCAACGGCGTCGGACGGGTCCGGCGCCCTGCCCCGGAGGCCGCGAACCGGGCGAGGGCCCGCGTCCCGCGCGGACCATGAATGCGTCCCGCGCGCTTGTTATGACAGCGGTCATAGCGCAGGCTGGTCCCGACGGTACGGCAGGGCGACGTGGCGGGAGGAACCGGTGGCGGGTGGGACGGCGCGGGGCATGTGGGAGCGGCTGGAGCCGGTGCACGATCTCGTGTACTTCGCTCCCGAGGCGCGGCGGGCGGCACAGACGCTGGGGATGCGCGGGTTCTGGATGGGGTACTTCGCGCTGCGGGCGGCACCGCTCGGGGCCGTGTCCCCGTCGCTGGTGACCAGTTGCTTCTACGTGTTCCACCCCGCCCGGGTGCACCGTGCCCTTCCCGACGCCTGGCGGTACGCCGCCCCGAGCGACGTGCTGGCCGCCCGCACGGAGGCCATGGAGGCGGCCATGACCCGGCTCTTCGGGACGGAGGCGGTGCGGTCCGCGGACTTCGCCGAGGCGGCCGACCTCGCCTGGGAGGCGGCGGGGGCCGCCGACACGGCGGGGCGGGTGCTGGCCGCCGCCAACCAGGCGCTGGAGCGGCCGGAGAGCCCGGCCGCCCGGCTGTGGCAGGCCCTGACCACCTTGCGGGAGCACCGGGGCGACGGGCATGTCGCGGTTCTGGTCGGCACGGGGCTCGGGCCGGTCGAGGCCATGGTGCTCAAGGCGGCCGCCGGCGAGTCCGACGGCGGCTTCCTGAGGGAGACCCGCAAGTGGGAGCCGGAGGACTGGGCGGCCGCCGAGGCCCGCCTGCGCGAGCGGGGTCTTCTCGCCGAGGACGGATCGCTGACCCCGGCGGGCGTGGCCGGGCGCGCGGAGGTCGAGACGCGGACCGACGAGGCGGCCGAGCACCCGTGGGCCGCACTCGGTGCGGAGCGCACCGCGCGTCTCGCCGGGCTCCTGGAGCCTTTGGCCCGCACGGTCGAGGAGGCGGGGCTGCTGCCGCCCGGCAACCCGGTCGGCCTGACCGGACGGCAGACCGCGGGGCGCTGAGAGCCCCGTACGCCCGGCACGCAGCGGCCGCAGCACGCTGCCCCGATGTGGCCGAAAACCGTCGTAGCAACGGTCCAAGTTCCCTCATCCGGGCCTCATTTGCGGGTCGTACGCTGGTGCGGTGGTCAACCGGGACGAGGATCCAGGACAGGTGGCCGCCCGGCTCACCGGGCGTCGGGTGACGGGTGCGCGGGCGGGGGCGGGGTCGCCCGCCGAGGTGACACTCGAGGGCGGTACGGC
Source organism: Streptomyces sp. NPDC030798 (assembly GCF_055572275.1). NCBI lineage: Bacteria > Bacillati > Actinomycetota > Actinomycetes > Kitasatosporales > Streptomycetaceae > Streptomyces > Streptomyces sp. NPDC030798. The sequence continues at coordinate 253,723 of NZ_JBVIDR010000003.1, forward strand.
GGTGATGGTCAAGCGTGGCGATGCCCCCGATGCCGTACGGGCGGAGGTGGCCGGGCTGCGCTGGCTCGGTGCGGCGGGTGCGGTGCGGGTGCCGGCGGTACTGGGGCACGACGAGTGGTGGATGGTCACCGAGCGGGTGGCGACCGGGCGTCCCGACGACGCGGCGGCGCTGCGTTTCGGCCATGCCCTGGCGGCTCTGCACTCCTGCGGTGCCCCGGCGTTCGGCGCGGCGCCGCCCGGCGGGCCCGAGGAGGCGTTCATCGGACGAGCCCCCATGCGGAACGCGCCGGGGGACGACTGGCCCGTGTGGTACGCCGAGCACCGGGTGCTGCCGTACGTGCGGGCCGCGGTCGACTCCGGCACGCTGCGGCCCGGGGAGGCCTCGGTGTTCGAGCAGGTCTGCGCGCGGCTGCCGGACCTCGCGGGGCCGGCCGAGCCCCCGGCGCGGCTGCACGGCGACCTGTGGAACGGCAACGTGCTGTGGGGCGCCGACGGCGAGGTCCGGCTCATCGACCCGGCCGCGCACGGCGGGCACCGGGAGACCGACCTGGCGATGCTGCGGCTGTTCGGCTGTCCTCGGCTTGACCGGGTGCTGGAGGGGTACCAGGAGGCCGCGCCACCGGCCGACGGCTGGCGGGACCGGGTCGGTCTGCACCAGCTCTTTCCGCTGCTGGTGCACGCGGTGCTCTTCGGCCGCGGCTACGCCGAACAGGCTCTCGCGGCGGCCCGCGGCGCCCTGGCCGCATGAGCGCCCGTCAGGGCCCTCACGGCGGCAATCCGGGCCGCCGCGCAGCCAGTTCGGACGTTCCCGCGTCCTCCTGTGCGACCACCCCCAACGACCCCTCTCCGGACCCCGGTTACGGAGTGTAAGGAAACCAATCACCCGTTCGATTCGTATAAGGACGTGAAAGCCGAATCAGGGAGAGACCCATGCAACCGTTCACGCTCAACTACGCACGCCCCGCAGTGCAGTTGGACGTCACCACTCCGTACTCGTACGACTCCGGACTGCAGTTGAACGTCCTCCCGGACGGACGGATAGCCGCCACCGACCATGCGACGTTGAGAGCGCTGGGAACAACGACCTCGACGGCCGGGTCCAAGACGCACTTCGACGACTGACCGCGGGCCGTCGGAAGATGACCGTGCTCATCCTGACCAGTGAAGAAGACGTGACGGCGGACATGGTGGTCCTCCGGCTCGGCGAGGCCGGCGTGCCCGTCGTCCGGCTGGACCCGGCCGACCTCACCAACGGGGTGGCTCTGTCGGGCGAGTACGTGCAGGGCGCCTGCCGTGGACATCTGTCCGTCGGCGGGCGCCTGGTGAGCATGAACGGCCTGCGCTCGATCTGGGTGCGCAGGCCGGGCCGGGCCGCCGCGCGCGCCGCCCAGCCGTCCGCCTGGCTGACGGAGGAGTCGGCCCAGGCGCTGTACGGCATGCTGCGCTGCACCGACGCGCGCTGGATGAACCATCCGGACGCCGCCCGCCGGGCCCGGCACAAGCCCTGGCAGCTGCGGCTCGCGCAGCGCGCCGGGCTCGCGGTGCCGGCCACGCTGATCACCACGTTCCCGCAGGCCGCCCGGGAGTTTGCCGAGCGTTTCCCGGACCTGGTGGTCAAGCCCGTCTCGGGCGCGCATCCGCAGGAGCCGCCGCGGGCCGTGCCGACCAGCCGGGTCGCGCCGGACACCGACTTCGCGGCCGTCGCGTTCGGCCCGACACTGCTGCAGCGGCGGGTTGCCAAGCGGGCCGACATCCGCCTCACGGTGGTCGGCGAGCGGCTGCTGGCCGCCCGCAAACCGGCCGACCCGGACGCCCACCCCGACGACGTGGACGTCCGTTTCGCTCCCTCGGTCTCGCCCTGGCTCCCGGCGCAAGTGCCGCCACGCGTCGCCGAGGCCGTCCACCGGTACATGAAGTGTGCCGAGCTGGCCTATGGTGCCTTCGACTTCGCGGAGGACGCGGACGGGATCTGGTGGTTCCTGGAGTGCAACCAGTCGGGCCAGTTCGGCTTCGTCGAGATGGACACCGGCCAGCCGATCGCCCGGGCCATCGCGGGATGGCTGGCGGGTGACGGGGATGCGGCGGCGCCGTATGCCGAGGGCGACCGGGACCGGGCGTGGTGAGGCCGTGGGGTCCGGTCCGGAGAGGGGAACGAAGGATGCGCATCGGACTGCTGGGAACGGGCCCGTGGGCCCGGGCGGCGCACGCCCCGGCTCTCGCCGGGCACCCCGGGCTGGACTTCGCCGGGGTCTGGGGGCGGCGCCCGGAGGCGGCCGCCGCGCTGGCGGAGGAGCACGGCGCCCGGACGTACGACGACGTGGACGCGCTGCTGGCGGATGTGGACGCGGTGGCGGTGGCGCTGCCGCCGTCGGTGCAGGCCCCGCTGGCGGTGCGGGCCGCCCGGGCGGGGTGCCATCTGCTGCTCGACAAGCCCCTGGCGGTGACGGCCGCGGAGGGGCGGGCCGTGGCCGAGGCGGCGGAGCGGGCCGGGGTGGCGTCGGTGGTGTTCTTCACCACACGGTTCCAGAAGGAGCCGGAGGCGTGGATCGAGGAGCAGGCCGCCACGGCGGGCTGGTTCACGGCGCGGGGGCAGTGGCTGGGAGCGGTGTTCACCGGCGACAGCCCGTTCGCCGCCTCCCCCTGGCGGCGGGAGAAGGGCGCGCTGTGGGACGTGGGTCCGCATGCGCTCTCCGTCCTCCTTCCGGTGCTCGGTGACGTACGGCAGGTGCCGGCGGCGGCGCACGGCCCCGCCGACACCGTGCATCTGGTCCTCGACCACGCCACGGGTGCGTCGAGCACGCTCACGCTGAGCCTGACGGCGCCGCCCGCGGCGGCCGGGGCCGACCTGGAGCTGCGCGGCGAGGCCGGGGTGTCGGTCCTGCCGCGCGGTTCGGAGGGCGCGGTGGCCGCCCTCACCCGCGCCGCGGACGCCCTGCTGGCCGCGGCCCGCACCGGCCGCGCCCACCCCTGCGACGCCGCCTTCGCCCTGCGGATCACCGAGATCCTGGCGACGGCGGAGTCCCGGCTGGCGGCAGGGACGCCCGGCGACTAGGGCGTGCATGGCGTCGCACGGCAGACGGGAATGGTCGGACAGGCCCTGGACCCGCCCCGGCAGGAAGTGACACCGACAGGGGTTCCGGGGGCGGCGTAGCGTGGGGATGTGGCATCGGTGCGCGGCCGGGAGTCCCGGGAGGAGCGCGGGTGGCTGCGGGGCGCACCGCCCCCGCGGTGGGTCCGGGTGCTGCCGGTGCTGCTCCTGGTGGCGGTGACCGCGGCCACGCTGACCACGCCGGACGCCAGCGACCTCGGCTTCCTGCTGGGCGCGATCCCGCCGCTGGCCGTCCTGTCGTACGGGCCCCTGGCGACCGGTGTCCTCGGTGCGCTGGTCGTGGTCGTGATGAACGTGCCGGCCACGCATCTCAACCGTCCCGGCAACACCGATCTGCTCACCGTCGTCTTCGTCGCCCTGCTGAGCGTGTTCGTGTCGTACGTGCGCAGCCGCCGGGACGCCCAACTCGTCATGGAACGGGCGATCGGGGAGGCGGTGCAGCGGGCCGTGATGCCTCCGCTGCCCGGTCGGGTCGGGCCGGTCGGCTGCGCCGGCTTCTACCGGGCCGCGCAGGACGGGACGCTGGTGGGCGGCGACTTCTACGACGTGCGGGACGGGCCGTACGGCGTGCGGGCGGTGATGGGGGACGTGCAGGGGCACGGGCTGTCGGCCGTGGCGACCGTGGTGTCGCTGCTGGGCGCGTTCCGGGAGGCGGCGCTGGACCAGCCGGACCTGGAGTCGGTCGCCGCCCGCATGGACCGCAGGCTCGCCGCCGACTCGGCCGGTGTCCGGCACGCGGAGCTGTTCGCCACCGCGGTGCTGCTGGAGTTCGCCGCGGACGCCCGGGCGGTGCGCGTGCTGGCCTGCGGGCATCCGGCGCCGGTGCTGCTGCGGGAGGCGCGGGCCCGGGAGATCACCGTCGCGCCGGGTCCCCCGCTGGGCATCGGACTGGTCGGCGTCGACGCGCCGAAGGAGGTGACCGTGGCCCTCGGACCGCGCGACCGGCTGCTGCTGGCCTCGGACGGGCTCTGGGAGGCGCGGGACGCCTCCGACTCCTTCTACCCGCTGCCCGAGCGGCTGGTCGCCCTCGCCGGCACCGGTCCCGCCGAACTGCCCGGGGCCATCTGGGCGGACCTCCACCGGCTGCGCTACGAGGTCCGAGACGACGCCAGCATGCTCGTCCTGACCCCGCAGCCCCCGCCCGCCTGAGCTCCTGCGTACCGGACCGCCCGGGCCGGCCCACGTCCCGCCGACCCAGATCCCGTCAGCCCACGTCCCAGAGGAAGCGGTGGGTGTGGATCCCGAAGTACGGGAAGGACCGGATATCGCGGACGCCCTCCAGGGGCCGCACCACGTCGTTGACGAAGTCCAGCAGGTTCTTCGGGCCCGGCGTGACCACCTCCGCGAACAGGTCGAAGCCGCCCGAGGTCAGCACCGCGTACACGACCTCCGGGCGCTCGGCGAGCGCGTCGGCGACCGGACGCGGGTCGCCGTCGACGCCGATGCCGAGCAGGGCCATGGCCTGCCCGCCCATGGCCATCGGGTCCGTGACGCCGACGACCTGCACGGCCCTGGACTCCAGCAGCCGGGTCAGCCGCTGCCGGGCCGCCGAGGGGGACAGGCCGACCCTGGGTCCGAGGTCGGCGTAGGCGATCCGGCCGTCGGTCTGCAGCTCGCGCAGAATGGCCCGGTCGGTGTCGTCCAGATGCACCACGGTCCGCTCACCCCGCCAGTTCGGCCAGGGCGGCGGCGAACACCTCGGTGTGGGCGTCGACGTCCTGCTCGGTGGTGTCGGGGCACATGAGCGCCATGTTGTGGAACGGGGTCAGCAGGATGCCCCGGTTGGCGAGGTGGAGGTGCAGGAAGTCCTCCAGCTCGGCGTCGGCGGCCGCCGCGGACTCGGTGCCGGTGCGCGGCGCCGGTGAGGTGAAGCGGTACTCGGTGCGGGCGCCGAGCCGGCTGACGGACCAGGGCAGCCCATGGGCCTCGATGCCGGCCCGGACGCCCGCCTCGAAGCGTTCGGAGAGCTTGGTCATCCGGGCGAAGGCGTCGTCGGTGAGCACGTGCTCCAGGGTGGCCCGCATCGCGGCGACCGACAGCGCGTTGCCGGCGAGGGTGCCGCCGACGCCGCCCATGTCGACGAGGTCCAGGTCGGCGCGGTCCAGCAGCCGGTCGGCGAGGCCGGCGGACAGGCCGTAGGCGCCGGCCGGGATGCCCCCGCCGATCGCCTTGCCGATGGTGAGCAGGTCGGGCTCCAGGTCCCACGCCGCCGTGCAGCCGCCCGGGCCGGCGGAGAAGGTGTGCGTCTCGTCGTTGATGAGCAGGGTGCCGTACCGCCTGGTCAGCTCGCGGACGCCGGCGAGGTAGCCGGGTTCGGGCAGGACGATGCCGATGTTGGTGAGCGCGGGCTCCATCAGGACGGCGGCGACGTCGCCGTGGGCCAGCTCGCGCTCCAGTCCGGCGAGGTCGTTGAACTCGGCGACCCGGCTGGTCAGGGTGACGTCGCAGGGGGCGCCGACGTTGCCGGGGCGGGCAGTGCCGTGCCCGTCCGGGCCGACGACGATCAGCGACTCGTCCACGCTGCCGTGGTAGCAGTAGCTGTTCACCAGGATCTTCGGGCGCCCGGTGACGGCGCGGGCGAGCCGGATCGCCCACCGGTTGGCGTCGGTCGCGGTCAGCGCGAAGCTCCAGCGGGCCAGGCCGAAGCGGCGGGTCAGCTCGGCGCCGACCCACTCGGCGTCCTCGGTCGGCAGCATGGCGGTGGCCCCACCCAGGCCGGCGTACCGGTGGTGGACCGCCTCGGTGACGGGGGCGGGCGAGTGACCGGCCATCGCGCCCGTGTCGCCGAGGCAGAAGTCGATGTACTCGTGTCCGTCGATGTCGGTGATGCGCGCTCCGCGCGCGCCCGCCAGGTACCGCGGGAAGGCTCCGGCGGTCTTGTTCATCCAGGTCATCGGCACCCGGCCGAAGAGGTGGTCGGCCCGGGCGTAGGCCGCCCTGGAGCGCGGGTTGCGGCGTTCGGCCTCGGCGCTCTCCCGGGCCAGGAGGGCATGCAGACGCGTGCGGTCCATGGCGTACCTCGGTCGATGGGGTGACGGAACAGCGTGAGCGTACGACCGAAAAAGTGATCTGAGCAAGATGTCGCGCCCGAATCGAGTGTGCTGACGCTCGAATCAAGCGTTCGGCCGGGTGGTCTGGAAACGCCAGGCCGCGCCACCCCTTCCGCCGGACAGAAATATCTATCAGCATGCCTGTGCGCCGATGGCGGACGAGCGAGAGCACCGGAGCAGTGCATGGCGAACACGATGTGGAGGCGGGGCGTGGAGTGGCTCGCCGCGGCGGCGGCCGATCCTCGCGCGTGCAAGTGGGAGTGGGACCACGGCGAGGGCATCGCACTGCTGGAGGCGGGCCGGTTCTGGGACGTCCTGACCGTGCCCGACCGGCTGGGCCTGCTCGCCCTGGACCTGCTGTGGCAGCCCCGGCTGCCCGTGCCGGGGCCGACCCTGGTGGACACCGCGTCGGGACGGGTGGGGTTCTTCCTGCCGCCGGATCCGGCCGGGGGCTGGGTCGGCGCCGGTCTGCGGTACGCGACCAGGGGATCCTGGGTGGCCGTACCGCCGCCGTACCGGCCCGCCCGGTTCCTGGAGTGGATCATTGCGCCGGACGGCACCGGCGTGCTGCACCGGCCCGGTGCCCTGGAGGAGGCGCTGCGGGAGGCGAACGGAGCGCTGGCGGTGCTGGCGCCGCTGTGCGGGCGCTGATCCCCGTCGCCGTCAGGGACGTTCGGATTCCGTCCGGGTGCGCGGCGGGAAGCCGGTGAGGGCGGCCCACAGGGCCTCCGGTTCCGCGGGCACGGTGCGCCCCTCGGCGCGCCACTCCGCGATGAGTTGGGCGTAGATAGGCTCACGGGCGCGGTCCGCCGGGGCCCTGCGGTTCGTCCGGTCCCTGCGGTCCGTCCGGTCCACACGGTCGATGACGTTCATGCCGGGGCAACGCCCGGGGCGGGCCGGCGCTACGCCCCGCGCCCGAGGCTCACCGGGTCGGGTGAGCCCGCCCCTCGAACGGGGCGTTCCGCCTGTCCGACAAGCATCCCACAGGGGCGTGCGACGGCCGACAGGCGCCCGGGGACGGGCGCTCCTATGCTGAGTGGACAGGGCTCCGACGTCTCGCCCACCGCACGTTCCCTCGCACGTGCTTGGAGTCAGCCCATGCCGCATTCGTCCACACGCCTGCGCCGGGGGGCCGCGATCGCCGTCGTGGTGGGGGCGCTGACGGCACCGCTCGCCGCCGCTCCCGCCGGGGCGGCGCCCGCCGCGGTGCGTGCCGCTGCCGCCGCCGGCTCGCCGAGCCCCTCCCCCTCCGGGACGGACGTCCGTACCCTCACTCCGGCCGTGGCCCGCCAACTGGACGCCGCCGTACGCAAGGTGATGCGGGAGGCGAACGTGCCCGGCGTGACCGTCGGCATCTGGACACCGGACCGGGGCAGTTACGTCAGCTCCCTCGGCGTCGCCGACAAGGGCACCGGCCGGACGATGACCCCGGACCTGCACATGCGGATCGGCAGCGAGACCAAGATGTTCACGGTGACCGCTCTGCTGCAACTGGTGGACCAGGGCAAGGTCGGGCTGGACGATCCGATCGGCAAGTACGTCGACGGCGTGCCCAACGGCGACAGGATCACGCTGCGGGAGCTGGCCGGCATGCGCAGCGGGCTGTTCAACTACTCCGAGGACGACGCCTTCTTCAAGGCACTGACCTCCGACCCGCAACGCACCTTCACTCCGCAGCAGTTGCTCGACTACGCCTTCAAGCACCCGGTGATGTTCCCGCCGGGAGAGAAGTTCTTCTACTCCAACACCAACCTCATCCTGCTCGGCCTGGTCGTCGAGAAGGAGAGCGGCCGGCGGCTCGCGGACTACATCGAGCAGCACGTCCTGGACCCGGCCGGCATGAAGGACACGTCGTTCCCCTCCGGCACGGAGTTCCCCAGCCCGCACGCGCAGGGGTACACGAACCAGACGGCCGACGGCAAGGTCGCCGAGACGGCCGGGTGGAGCTCGTCCTGGGCGTGGGCGGCCGGCGCGATGATCTCCACGCTGCGGGATCTGCGGGTGTGGGCGCCCACGGTGGCAACCGGCCAATTCCCCGACGGCAGGCGGATGGTCGGCCCTGCCACCCAGAAGCAGCGGCTCGTCACTCCACCCACATCGATCCCGGGCGCCGGATACGGGCTGGGCATCTTCAATGTGCAGGGCTGGATCGGACACAACGGCTCCATCCCGGGGTACGAGGCCCTGACGGTGTATCTCCCGCCCGCGAAGGCGACCCTGGTGGTGCTGCTCAACACCGACATCAACCACGCCGGCCAGGAGCCCAGCACCCTGTTCGGCGAGGCGATCACCAAGATCATCTCTCCGGGTCACGTCTTCAAGCTGCCCGCGGAACCCGCGGCCCGCTGAGGGCCCGTCCACCACGCCGTTTTCCGGCCGAGTCCGCCACGGCGGGGTGCGCACGGGCAACGACGACGGTGTGTACTGGCCGGTGCCGCCGCACGTGAGCCGACCCCGCCAGGAGAGCCGTCGTGACCGTCACCGACCGCGTCCCGCTCGACCCCTTCGGCACCGACATCGTGGCGGAGAGCGCCCGGCTGCGCGCCCTCGGCCCCGTCGTCCCCGTGGAGCTGCCCGGTGGCATCCCCGCCTGGGCGCCCACCCGCCACGACGTCCTGCGCGCACTGATCCTCGACTCCCGGGTGAGCAAGGACGCGCGCCGGCACTGGCGGCAGTGGCCGGAGTCCACGAAGCGGCCCGCCTGGAACTGGATCGTCACCTGGGTGGGTGTGGTCAACATGCTGTCCGCGTACGGCCCCGACCACACGCGGCTGCGCCGGCTGGTGGCCCCGGGCTTCACGCACCGGCGCACCGAGGCACTGCGGCCCCGGGTCGCCGCGATCACCACCGGTCTGCTGGACGCGCTGGCGGCCGAGGGGGCCGGGGGTCGCGTGGTCGATCTGCGGTCCGGGCTCGCGCATCCGCTGCCCCTGCGCATGATCTGCGAACTGCTCGGTGCCCCCGAGGAGTTGCGGGACGATGCCGCGCGGCTCATCGCCGACATCATGGACACCTCCGACCCGGGCCCGGAGCACGCGGCGTCGGTGCAGCAACGGATCGGCTCGGTGCTGGGCGCGCTGATCACGCACCGGCGGAGGCACCCGGGCGACGATCTGACCACGGAGCTGATCCGGGTCCGCGACGAGGACGGCGACCGGCTCTCCGACCAGGAGCTGCTGCACACCCTGCTGCTGGTGGTGGGCGCCGGATTCGAGACCACCGTCAATCTCATCGGCAACGCGGTCGTGGCCCTGCTGACGCATCCCGGGCAACTGGCGGCGGTGCGCTCGGGGCGGGCCGACTGGGCGGGGGTGGTCGAGGAGACGCTGCGGGTGCACCCGTCCATCGCCGCCGTGCCGCTGCGGTTCGCAGTGTCGGACCTGGAGGTGGCGGGGGTGACGATCCCGGCCGGGGACGCGATCATCACGACGTACGCGGCCGCCGGGCTGGACCCGGCGCACTACGGGCCGGACGCCGCACGGTTCGACGTGACGCGCGGCGCCGACGACCACATGGCGTTCGGGATCGGTGTGCACCGCTGCATCGGCGCCCCGCTGGCCCGCATGGAGGCGCTGACGGCGCTGCCCGCGCTCTTCGCCCGTTTCCCGGGGCTCCGCCTGGCCGTCGAACCCGGCGCGCTGCGGCACGTGCCGTCGTTCATCGCCCACGGCTGGCAGGAGGTGCCGGTCCGGCTGGACGGCTGAGCAGCGCGGGATACCGGCCCGTGCCCGCCGGGGCAGAAGCACGCGCGAGCCGTCGATTCGCGCTCCCCCGGGCAGAAGCACGCGCGGGACGCCGACCGTGCCACCGGGGCAGACGCACCTGAAGGATGTCGACCCGTGCCCGCCCGGGCAGAAGCACACCTCGGACGTCACCCGTGCCGCCCGGGCAGAAGCACGCGCGGGACGCCGATCATGCCCGTCGGAGCAGAAGCACCTGAGGGATGCCGGCCCCTGCCCGCCGGGGCGGAAGCACCTGAAGGGCGCCGGACCGTGTGCGTCGGGGCGCATGCACGTGCGGGGCGCCGACCGGTCCCCCGTTCCGGTCGTGCCCCGCGGGTGCCGAACTTAACCGGAGGGCACGGCGACGGGTACCGCGCCCATGCCCTTTCCGGAATGCCAAGGACTCACTTGTGCACAACCGCGTCCGGTTGACCCCGGTTCGCCCCGCCGAGAGCGGGTGCGGGAAGCGCGCCGGTGGCCAGATGGGCGAGCACGACCTCGAACAGGTCGCCGCCGCCGGCCAGCAGCTGGCGCTCCAGCACCGGCTCGGCGGCCCGGACGTGCTCGCGCACGGTCTGGGCGTGGACGCCCAGTTCCCGGGCGGCGCGCTCGGCGTTGGCGTCGGCGGCGATCCAGGCCCGCAGGGTGCGGCGCAGGTCGCGGCCGTCGCCGTCCAGGCGGCCGAGGAGGTCCCGGGCCCAGGTGCGCAGCGCGGGCGAGCCGAGCAGGTCGCCGAGCCGGACCGGGGCCGGCGGGTGCGGTGCCGTGGCATCGGGAGCGCCGTCGGGGTCGTACGGCCCCTGCGCCGCTTCGGTGTTGAGCGCGAGCTGGGCGACGGCACGGGTGGTGAGGCCGGAGAAGTCGGCGCCGACCAGCGCCTCGACGCGGTCCATCCGGGCGCGGACGGTGTTGCGGCTGACGCCGAGGACCTTGGCCGCGTTGACGGCGGTGAACTCCAGGCCGAGCCGGGTGGTGGCCAGCAGCTCGGCACGGATGTGGTGGGGCAGCGTGTCCAGGGGGCGCAGCACACCGGCGGACCAGGCGCCCAGCAGGGCGGGGTCCATGAGCCGCGCGGGGTGGGTGCGTTCGGCGAAGACGGCCGTCTGGTCCGGGCGGAAGCGGGCGACGGCCAGGGCGCTGACGGCCTGCCCGTAGGCGGTGGACGTCCGGGCGAGGCGCTGGCGCAGGCTGCCGCCGAGATAGGTGCCGGGCCGGCCGTCGACGAGGGTGCGCAGCCGCTGCTCGGCTCCCGGGCCGGGGCTGACGACGATGACGTGGCCGTCCATCGCGGGGCAGCGCACGACCAGCGCCCGGCCCTCGGTGGCGTCGGCGCAGGCATCGGCGAGCGCGTCCCGCTCGGCGGGGGACCCCTCGACGACGTACACCCGGGCGCTGTCCTCCTCCAGGAGCCCGGGCCACAGACCGGCGGCGACCCGGCGGGCGGAGACGGTGTCCTCCACCATCAGCAGCTGCAGGATCGCCAGGCGCAGGTCGGCGGTGGCCCGGCGCAGCCGGCGCCCCGCGTCGGACAGCTCCCTCTCCCGCAGCAGCAGTTCGAGGACGCCGGCGGTGCGGTGCACGATCTCGGCGGCACGCCGGTCGAAGGGCTCCGGGCGGGCCACGACCAGTACCGCGCCGGCCGCCGGGGCCTGTTCCGGGTGCCGTATGCCGACCATGCGCACATGCCGAGCGCCGTCCTGGAGTGCGGCGGCGGAGATACGGCCGGTGGCGACGTCGGCGAGCACGGTGTCGTCGAGCGGCAGCCGCTCGCCGGCGAGGAGGGCGCCGTGCGCGTCCTGGAGGCGGACCGCCGCGCCGACGGCGCGTCCGAGCCAGGTGACGACCCGGCCCGGGTCGCGGACGGCGGGGCGCAGATGGTCGAGCAGCTCTTCCGCCCAGGTGTCCTGCTGCTCGGGGCGGGGGCCTTCGTCGGCTCGGGCGGCCACGTCACGCCCCTCCTCGTCGTCGCGTCGGCCTCGGCGTTTCACCGGGGACGTTACCCGACGCGCCGCCCCGTCCCGCCGCCGGTGCCGTGGCACGGCTCCGCCGGCGGCCCGGGGGGGGTGGGCCGCCGGCGGAGACAATCGCATCCCGGAGCGGGGGGAAGGGCCCCGGGTGCTTCACAGGTCGGATGCCCCGTTCTCCGCGCCGTACACCTGGCCGTGTCCGGACACCTTCCGTCCGTTTCCGCCGGGCGTACGGCAGTGGCCGCGAGGGAGCACGGCGCGCCGGTGACCAGGGCGGACGCGGGCGGCGGGCCCGGCGTGTCGCGGCCGGAGGCCCGTGCCGGGCGTGCCGCGGCCGGGGGACGGCATAAGCTCGGCGGATGGCGAAGTACTTCGATGTGCACCCCGAGAACCCGCAGCCGCGCAGCATCGGCCAGATCGCCGACGCGGTGCGGTCGGGGGCGCTGATCGCATATCCGACCGACTCCTGTTACGCGCTGGGCTGCCAGATCGGCAGCAGGGACGGCATGGACCGGATCCGTTCCATCCGCCATCTGGACGACCGGCACCACTTCACTCTGATGTGCCGGGACTTCGCGCAGCTCGGCCAGTTCGTGCGCGTCGACAACGACGTGTTCCGGGCCGTGAAGGCGTCGACCCCGGGCAGCTACACCTTCATCCTCCCGGCCACCCGCGAGGTGCCGCGCAAGCTGCTGCACCCGAAGAAGAAGACGGTGGGCGTGCGCATCCCCGACCACGTGGCGACCCAGGCGCTGCTGGCGGAGCTGGGCGAGCCGCTGCTGTCCAGCACGCTGCTGCTGCCGGACGAGGAGGAGCCGATGACGCAGGGCTGGGAGATCAAGGACCGGCTCGACCACGTGGTGGACGCGGTGGTGGACTCCGGGGACTGCGGCACCGAGCCGACCACGGTGGTGGACTTCTCCGGCGGCGGGGCGGAGATCGTGCGGCGGGGCGCGGGAGACACCAGCCGCTTCGAGTGAGCGGGCGCGGCACCGGCGGCGGCGGGATGGATCTTGCGTGGCAGCATGGGCTCCACCCGCGGCGTCGCCGGACCTCCGCGCCGACGCCCGTTCCTCGAGGGAGGGCCTTCTCACCATGACCGACGTACAGGGAACCGCCGTCGACGTCCCCGCCGCGGACGGCGTCGCCGATGCCTACCTCGCCCATCCGGCCGACGGGCGGCCGCGGCCGGCCGTGCTGTTCTACCAGGACGCCTACGGACTGCGCCCGTGCCTGCGGGCGATGGCCGACCGGCTCGCCGGGGCGGGCTACACCGTGCTGGTGCCGAACGTGTTCTACCGGCTGGGCCGGACCCCGGTCGTCGACCTGCCGGAGTTCATCGACCCGGGCGCCGACCCGACCATCTGGGAGCGGCTCGGGCCGGTCGTCGCGTCGCTGACGCCGGATCTGATCGAACGGGACGCGGACGCGTATCTGCGGTGGCTGGCGGACAGCCCGCTGACGGCGGACGGCCCGGTCGCGATCACCGGGTACTGCATGGGCGCCCGGCTCGCCGTCCGGACGGCGGCCGCTCATCCCCACCGGGTCGCGGCCGCCGCCGGGTTCCACGGCGGGCGGCTCGCCACCGATGCCCCGGACAGCCCGCACCGGGCGGTCGGATCCATCACCGCCGAGCTGTACTTCGGCCACGCCGGTGAGGACCCGTCGCTGCCCGAGGAGCAGGTCCGGCGTTTCGAGGAGGCCCTGACGGACGCCGGGGTGCGGCACCGCTGCGAGGTCTACGACAAGGCGCACCACGGCTTCACCCAGGCGGACACCCCGGCCTACGACCGGGAGGCCGACGAGCGGCACTGGGCGGCGCTGCTCGATCTGCTCGACCGTACGTTCTGACGGGGTTTCGGGCGCCCTCCGTTCGAAGGGCGCCCGGCCGTCGTGTCCGAAACATTGACATGAACCCGTCCCGGCCGCACTCTGAGAGCGCTCTCAAGCCAGGTACGGACCAATGTCCGTACGACCCCGACCCCACACGGAGGTGGAGAGTGCTCCCCAGCACGACACGCCCGGCACTGCCTCTCGCGGCCGCCGCGGTCCTGGTCGGCGGCCTGCTCGCCCTCGCCGCACCGGACCGCGCCGGCGCCGCCGTCCCGGACACCGTCCCTCTGAAGATCACCAACAATTCCGGCCGTTCCGAGCCGGTGTACCTCTACGACCTCGGCACCCAGCTCTCCTCCGGCCGGCAGGGCTGGGCCGATGCCGGCGGCGTCTTCCACCCCTGGCCGGCGGGCGGCACTCCGCCGACTCCGGCGCCGGACGCGGCGATCGCCGGCCCCGCCGCCGGCCAGTCCAAGACGATCCGGATCCCCAAGTTCTCCGGCCGGATCTACTTCTCCTACGGCCAGAAGCTCGACTTCCGGCTCACCACCGGCGGACTGGTGCAGCCGGCCGTGCAGAACCCCTCCGACCCCAACCGGAACATCCTGTTCAACTGGTCGGAGTACACCCTCAACGACTCCGGGCTGTGGCTCAACAGCACCCAGGTGGACATGTTCTCCGCACCGTACGCGGTCGGGGTGCAGCGCTCGAACGGCAGCGTGAGCAGCACCGGGCACCTCAGGTCCGGTGGCTACAGCGCCTTCTTCGCCGCGCTGCGCGGACAGCCGGGCGGCTGGGCGAACCTGATCCAGACGCGCCCGGACGGCACGGTGCTGCGCGCGCTCTCCCCGCTGTACGGCGTGGAGACCGGGGCGCTTCCGGCCGGCGTGATGAACGACTACGTGAACCGGGTGTGGCAGAAGTACTCGACGTCCACGCTGACGGTGACGCCGTTCGCCGACCAGCCGGGCACCAAGTACTACGGCCGGGTCTCGGGGAACGTCATGAACTTCACGAACTCCTCCGGCGCGGTCGTCACCAGCTTCCAGAAACCGGACGCGGACAGCATCTTCGGCTGCCACAAGCTGCTCGACGCGCCCAACGACGCCGTGCGCGGCCCCATCTCCCGGACACTGTGCGCCGGGTTCAACCGCTCGACGCTGCTGACCGACCGCAACCAGCCGGACACCTCACCGGCCGGGTTCTACCAGGACCCGGTGACCAACCACTACGCCCGCAAGGTGCACGCCCAGATGGCCGACGGCAAGGCGTACGCGTTCGCCTTCGACGACGTGGGCAACCAGGAGTCGCTCGTCCACGACGGCAGCCCCCAGCAGGCGTATCTGACGCTGGATCCGCTGAGCTGACATGCCGCGGTCCCGCACCCCTGCCCGGGGTGCGGGACCGTGACGTGGTGGGTCAGCCGGTCGTCAGGGCGGTGTCGTCCACGACGAAGCTGGTCTGCAGCGAGGAGTCCTCGACGCCGTTGAACTTCAGCGTCACGGTCTGACCCGCCAGCGAGGACAGGTCGAAGGACTTCTGGCTGTAGCCGGAGGCCGCGTTGAGGTTCGAGTACGTGGCCAGCGTCTTCGACCCGGCGGTCACCGTCAGCTTGTCGTACTGGGTGCTGGAGGTGGTCTCCGACGTGTCGATGTGCAGGTAGAAGGTGAGCGTCGCCTTGCAGCCCGCGGGGATCGCCACCGACTGGGACAGGCTGTCGGTGTGCGAGGAGCCGTAGCCGTCCAGCCAGGCCTTGTACGAGCCGCTGTGCGCGGCCTCACCGCTGTCGGTGGTGATGACGCCGCTGGTCGCCGTCCAGCCGCTGCTGCCGGACTCGAAGCCGGCGTTCTTCAGCAGCTGGGTGGAGGTGCAGCCGCCGCCACCGCCGGTGCTGACCGTCCAGGTGAAGGTCGCGGTGCCGGTCTTGCCGGCGGAGTCGGTCACCGTGACGGTGGTGCTGGAGGTGCCCGCGGTGGTGGGCGTGCCGGAGATCAGGCCGGTCGAGCTGTTGATCGACAGGCCGGCCGGGAGACCGGAGGCGCTGTAGCTGAGCGCGCCGCTGTTGGTGCTGCTCGCCTGGATCTGCAGGCTCACCGCCGTGCCGACGGTCGAGGACTGGCTGCCCGGGTTGGTGACCGTCACACCGCTGCTGGGCGGGGTGATGTGGCCGCCGACGTTGATGCCCGCGAAGGCGTTGCCCACCGCGGCGTACTCGGCGGAGTTGGCGCCGTACAGCGAGGAGGCCGCGTTGAGGGCGGCGGTGCGGGCACCGGCGTAGTTGGTGCTCGACGTCATGTACGTCGTCAGTGCCTTGTACCAGATCTGCAGCGCCTTGGCGCGGCCGATGCCGGTGACGGCGACGCCGTCGGAGGTCGGGCTGTTGTAGGTCACACCGTTGATGACCTTGGTGCCGCTGCCCTCGGAGAGCAGGTAGAACATGTGGTTCGCGGGGCCCGAGGAGTAGTGCACGTCGAGGTTGCCGACCCCGGAGTACCAGCTGTCGGCGGAACCGCCGTCCTTGCTGGGCTTGTCCATGTAGCGCAGCGGCGAGCCGTCGCCGTTGATGTCGATCTTCTCGCCGATGAGGTAGTCGCCGACGTCGGAGGAGTTGTTCGCGTAGAACTCGACTCCGGTGCCGAAGATGTCGGAGGTGGCCTCGTTCAGGCCGCCCGACTCGCCCGAGTACTCCAGGCCCGCGGTGTTGGAGGTGACACCGTGGCTCATCTCGTGGCCCGCCACGTCCAGCGAGGTCAGGGCGTGGGTGTTGCCCGAGCCGTCGCCGTAGGTCATGCAGAAGCAGCTGTCGTCCCAGAAGGCGTTCACGTAGCCGCTGCTGTAGTGGACGCGGCTGTAGGCGGCGACGCCGTCGTCGCGGATGCCGCTGCGGCCGAAGGTGTTCTTGTAGAAGTCCCAGGTCTCCTGCGCACCGTAGGCGGCGTCGGCGCCCGCGGTCTGCGTGTTGGAGCCGGTGCCGTCGCCCCAGACGTCGTCGGAGTCGGTCATCAGGGTGCCGGTCCCCGAGGTGCCCCGGTTCAGGTTGTACGTCTTGTGGCCGCCGCGCGTGGTGTCGTACAGCTGGTAGGTCGAGCCCGACAGCGTGGTGGTGAGGCTGACCGTGCCGCTGTACTGGGTGTTGCCGGTGCCGGTCTTGACGGCCTGGTAGCGGTACAGCTCCTTGCCGGTGGTGGCGTCGGTGATGACGTGCAGCCGGCTGGGGGTGCCGTCGTCCTGGAAGCCGCCGATGACGGTCTCCCAGGCGAGCTTCGGGGTGCCGTTGCCGGCCCAGATCACCTTGCGGACGCTGTCGGCCCTGGACTCCGTGCCGTCCAGGGCCTTCGCGGTCTTCAGGGCCTTGGTCTCGGCGGCCGCCTTGGTGAAGGTCGCGATGGTGGAGGCGACCTTGACGCGGTGCTTGTTGTTGAACGTCGTGCTCACGGTGCCCTTGGCCAGGGAGGCGGGCGGGGTGTGCACGACGAGGTCACCGCCGAGGACCGGCAGACCCGCGTAGGTGCGCTCGTACCGCGTGTGCAGGGTGCCGTCGTTGTCCTTGACGACGTCCTTGACGACCAGCTCCTCCTTGGCGCCGAGGCCGAGGGTGCGGGCGGTCGTGGCGGTCTTCTGCCGGGCGCTCTTGATCAGCGCCTTGTGCTGGGCCGGGGTGAGCCTGGCCTCGAGACCGCCGGTGCGCACCGGGGCGGGGTGGGGACCCGCCGGCTTGGCGGCCGCCGGGACCGACTGGACGCCGACGGCGAGCAGGGCCGCGGTCGAGACCAGTGCGGCTCCGACCGCGGCCCGCTTGTGGGGAAGGCGACTGCTGGAAAGGCGTCTGTGGGGAAGGCGTCTCACTCGTACTCCTCCTGCTGCGGCCGCCGGGTCGCGGCCGGTGACAGACCGGGCAGCCGGGTGTGCTGTCCGGACGAGCTGAGCTGTGCGGGAACCGTGTCCGGTCCGTGAACAGTCGGGGATGCACTGCGTGCGGGTGGAGAATGACAGGATTGAACAGTCCATGTCACTCACAAGCGGTTCAATCGAGGGTTTTCCCTATGACCCGCTATGCCCCGGCTGCCGTGTCCCACCGCCCCGAAGTCCGGTTCCGGGCCGACGCGTTGTTACCGTGCACCGCGTGTCTGAATCCTCACGCGATACCGCACACGGTGCCGGCTGGGGCGCGGCCGAGCCCGGCGCCTTCCGGCAGCTGATGCCCGATCATGTCGAGAAGCTGTCGTGGCTGAACCCGAGGATCCTGTGGGCGGCCCGCAACGGGGTGCTCGCGTCCTGGTTCGGCGACCCGACGGGCCGTACCCGCAGCCGCTGGGCGGCACGCCAGACCGCGGCGGGGGCGCCCGCCGACAAGGTGATCCGGCCGGACGTACCGGAACGCTTCTCCTTCATGGTCATCGGCGACACCGGCGAGGGCGACGCCTCCCAGTACGCCGTGATACCCGGCTTCCTGAAGGTGAGCCGGGGAACCCGCTTCGCGGTGATCGCCAGCGACGTGATCTACCCCGTCGGCAGTGCGGACGACTACGGCACCAAGTTCTTCCGGCCGTACAAGGACTACCCGGCGCCGATCTACGCGATTCCCGGCAACCACGACTGGTACGAGGATCTCGGCGCCTTCATGCGCGTCTTCTGCGCCGACGCCCCGCCGCTCGACGCCGAGCCGGCGGCCCGCCCGTTCAGCCGCGCATGGTGGCGCACCCGGCTGTGGCACAAGCCGCGACCGGCGGACGAGCAACGCCTCGCCGAGGCGCGGACGTTGCGCTCGGCGCCCGGGCAGCAGGCCGTGCAGCCGGGGCCGTACTGGGCGATCGACGCCGGGCCGCTGCGGATCGTCGGCATCGACACCGGGCTGCTGGGCACGCTCGACGCCGAACAGGGCGCGTGGCTGCGCGAGGTCTCCCGCGGGCCCCGGCCCAAGATCCTGATCACCGGCTCCCCGCTGTACGTGGACGGCGAGCACCACCCGTGCCCGATCGAGGGCGGCGGCACGGTGGACGACGTCGTCCGCGACCCGGCCCATCACTACGTGGCCGCGATCGGCGGCGACATCCACAACTACCAGCGCTATCCGGTCGACGTGGGCGGGCGCACCCTCCAGTACGTGGTCTCGGGCGGCGGCGGCGCGTTCATGCACGCCACGCACACCATCCCCCGGGTGTCGGTCGGGGGCGTCACCGAGCGGGACTTCCGCTGCTACCCGCTGCGCGGCGACTCGCTGGCCTTCTACAGCCGGCTGTACGGCCGCCGGCTGCGCCTGCGCCGCTTCTTCACCCTCACCGAGGCCGAGGCGACGGCCGTCATCGCCGAGCGGCTCGGCATCGAAACGGGCCGTGCGCCCGGACCGGACGCCCGGGTCACCCGGCGCACCCGGCTGGTCGCGAGCCTGCTGGGCGCGGGCGGCCGGCCCGACCGCACCTCCCGGGTCCGGCTGCCGGTCCGCAAGATCTACACCCAGCTGTTCTCGCCCGGATCGGCCACCTACAGCCCGCCGTTCTTCAAGTCGTTCCTGCGGCTGGACGTCACTGAGGAGGCGGTGCGGCTGCGCTGCTTCGCCGCGACCGGCAATCGGGCGCAGGAACTCGATCCGCCCGTCGAGGACGAGGTCACCATCCCGCTGAACTGATCACACGGTTGTCACACGGGCCTGCGAGAATCGGAGCGGAACTGGCGTACGACCGCTGGAGGAGTCCGTGCCGTCCACCCCCCGACCGCTGCGCAGACTCGGCTTCCTGACGATCGGTCTGTTCGACGCGGCCGACCCGGCCCGGGGCCACGAGTCCACGCTGGAGATCATCGAGCTGGGCGAGCGGCTGGGCTTCGACAGCGCCTGGGTCCGCCACCGGCACCTGCAGTACGGCATCTCGTCGCCGGTCGCGGTCCTGGCGGCGGCCTCGCAGCGCACCCGGCGCATCGAGCTGGGTACGGCGGTGATCCCGCTGGGCTGGGAGAACCCGCTGCGCCTCGCCGAGGACCTGGCGACCGTCGACCTTCTTTCGAGCGGCCGCCTGAACCCGGGCGTCAGCGTCGGCCCGCCGATGCACTTCGAGCAGGTCAGGGAGGCGCTGTACCCGGACACCGCCGACGCGGAGGACTTCGGCTACGAGCGGGTGCGGCGCCTGCTGGACTTCGTGCGCGGCAAGCCGGCCACCGGCTTCAGCGGGGTCGAGGGCTTCGAGACGTTCGCGGACGTCGTCCAGCCCCACTCCCCGGGGCTCGGCGGGCGGATGTGGTACGGCGGCGGCAGCCTCGGCTCGGCACGCTGGGCGGGTGAGCACGGCATGAACTTCCTGACCAGCAGCGTCGTCAAGGCCGAGGATCCGGACGGTCCGCCGGACTTCGCGGAGATCCAGCTCTCCCACGTCCGGGCCTTCCGCGCCCACCACCCCGACGGCGAGGCGGCCCGGGTCTCGCAGGGCCTGGTGGTGATCCCGACGGACTCCGCGAGCCCGGAACAGCGCGCCAGGTACGAGGCGTACGCGGCCCAGCGGCTGCCCCGCACGGCCTCCCCGCAGGGCCCGGCGCGGCTGCTGTTCGCCCCGGACCTGGTCGGCACCTCCGAGGAGCTGGCCGAGCGGCTGCACGCGCACGCCGCGTTCCGTGAGATCGACGAGGTCGCGTTCGCACTGCCGTTCACTTTCGCACACGAGGACTACGTCCAGATCCTCACGGACATGGCGACGCGGCTCGGGCCCGCGCTCGGGTGGCGGCCGGCCGCCTGACTCACCAGCGGCCCGCCTCGGTCCCCGTCACCGGCTCGGAGGCCCGGCCGTCCACGCCCACCGGCACGTCCCCGGCGAGCATCACGCGGTGCATGATCCGCGGGGCGTGCAGGTGGGCGTTGTCGCCGGGGGCCAGGTGGATGGTGGCCCGGTTGTCCCGCAAGGCGACGCTGCCGGGCTCGTCTCCGGGATCGCCGACGAGACGTGCGGCGCCGGCTTCCGGGGCTGCCCGTTCATCAACGCCGCCGCGGAATACCCCGACCCGGACCACCCCGTCCGCCGGGCCGTCGACGAGCACCGGGCCTGGTTCCGCGAGGCCCTCACCTCCCTGGCGGCCGCCTGCGGGCACCCCGTGCCGGGGGAGCCGGGCGCGAGCTGAACGGCCCGGCGCGGGGTACCCGGGAACGCGGTGGGACGGACGTACGGAAGGAGCCGTTCGTGGCGACGGAGGAACGGCTGCGGACCTACCGCGGCAAGCGCGACTTCGCACGGACCCGCGAGCCGTCGGGGCAGGAGGCGGGCGGGGCGGGTGAGCGCCCCAGGTTCGTGGTGCAGATCCACGACGCGCGCCGGATGCACTTCGACTTCCGGCTCCAGGTGGACGACGTCCTGAAGTCGTGGTCGGTGCCCAAAGGCCCGTCGGCGGATCCCGGGGACAAGCGGCTCGCGGTGCCCACCGAGGATCATCCGCTGGAGTACGAGGAGTTCGAAGGGGTCATTCCCCAGGGCGAGTACGGCGGCGGCACCGTGATCGTCTGGGACCGGGGGACGTACGAGCCGCTCAGTCACGACCGCCGGGGCCGTCCGGTCGACTTCGCCGAGTCCCTGGAGCGCGGGCACGCCACGTTCCGGCTGCACGGCACCAAGCTGCACGGCGCGTACGCGCTCACCCGCTTCCGCGGCGGCCGGGACGGGGAGGAGGCCTGGCTCCTGGTCCGCAAGGGTCCCGCCCGGCCCGCGGGCCACGGCACCCCGGATCCGCGCCGGGCCCGCTCGGTCCGCACCGGCCGCACCCTCGCCCAGGTCGCCGCCGACGACGCCGGAGGGTGACGGGGGGCCGGCCGGGACAGGGGTGGGCGGTCGGTCAGAAGGGGGGCAGGGGCTGTTCCGCCCAGATGGTCTTGCCGCTGCCCGTCTGGCGGCTCCCCCAGCGCTGGGTGAGCTGGGCGACCAGGAGCAGGCCGCGTCCGCCCTCGTCGTAGGCGTGCGCCCGGCGCAGATGCGGTGAGGTGGAACTGGCGTCGGAGACCTCGCAGATGAGGGCCCGGTCGCGGATGAGGCGCAGCTGGATGGGCGGGGCGCCGTAGCGGATGGCGTTGGTGACGAGTTCGCTGACGACCAGCTCGGTGACGAACGCGGTCTCCTCCAGTCCCCAGGCCTCCAGGCGCTCGGTGGCCGCCTGCCGGAAGGCGGCCACCTGGGCCGGATCGGGCGGGACGTCCCAGGTGGCGACGCGGTCGGTGCCGAGGGCGCGGGTGCGGACCATGAGCAGGGCGACGTCGTCGGTGGGCTGTTCGGGCAGCACGGCCTTGAGGACGTTGTCGCTGAGCGCCTCCAGGGAGTCCGCCGGGGCGCCGAGGGCGCGGCGCAGCTCCTCCGTGGCGCGGTCGACGTCCCGGTCGCGGTCCTCGACCAGCCCGTCGGTGTACAGGGCGAGGACGGAGCCCTCGGGCAGCTGCAGTTCCGTCGCCTCGAAGGGCAGCCCGCCGACGCCCAGGGGCGGTCCGGCGGCCATGGTGACGAACTCGGGCTCCTGGCCGGGCAGTACGAGGACGGGGGCCGGGTGGCCGGCGGCGGCCATGGACAGGCAGCGGGAGACGGGGTCGTAGACGGCGTAGAGGCAGGTGGCGCCCAGTTCGGCGACCTCCTCGCCGCTGTCGTCGGAGGCCAGGTGGGTGACCAGGTCGTCGAGGTGGGTGAGCAGTTCGTCCGGGTGCAGGTCGACGTCGGCGAGAGTGCGGACGGCCGTACGCAGCCGGCCCATGGTGGCCGAGGACCGGATGCCGTGGCCGACGACGTCGCCGACGACCAGGGCGACCCGGCTGCCGGAGAGCGGGATGACGTCGAACCAGTCGCCGCCGATGCCGGCCAGCGAGCCGCACGGCAGATAGCGGTGGGCGACCTCGACGGCGGCCTGCCCGGGCAGGCCGCGCGGCAGCAGGCTGTGCTGGAGGGCGAGGGCGGTGGAGCGTTCGCGGGCGAAGCGGCGGGCGTTGTCGACGCAGACGGCGGCGCGGCTGGCGAGTTCCTCGGCGAAGACGGCGTCGTCGTCACCGTAGTCGTCGGGGTGGGCCATGCGGACGCAGACGGCGACGCCCAGCGGGGTGCCGCGGGCGCGCAGGGGCACGGCCAGCATGGAGTGGACGCCCCGGCGGAAGGGGCGACCCTCGGGCGAGCGCGCGTTGCGCTCGGCGAGCCACTCGACGAACGCCGGCTCGCCGGCCTGGGCGAGTACGGCACGGCCCTCGCACAGGGCACGGGCGGGCGGCGAGGAGGGCTGGTAGATGTCGGTCTCGCCCAGTCTCAGGGCGGCGTCGGGGATGCCCTCGCGGCTGGAGCCGTGGGCGACACGGCGCAGCAGGACTCCCCCGTCCGGGATCATCGGGGGCTCGTCGGCGCCGAGGACCCAGTCGAGCAGGTCGACGCTGGCGAAGTCGGCGAACTGCGGGACCAGGATCTCGATGAGTTCCTCGGCGGTGCGTACGACGTCCAGGGTGGTGCCGATGCCGGTGGCGGCCTCGTTCAGCAGGGCGAGGCGGCGTCGGGCCCAGTACTGGTCGCTGCTGTCGAAGGCGGCCAGGGCGACCCCGGCGGGCTCGCCGGAGTCGTCGTGCAGGGGCCACATCTCGATGCTCCAGGCGTGCTCCCGGTTCAGGGCGGGAGCGCCGGTGAAGCTCTCGTAGCGGACGGGCCGGCCGGTCTCGGCGACCTGGCGCAGATGCTGCAGGAAGCCCCGGCTGTGCTCGGCGTCCGCGACGGTGTCGGGGTAGAAGCGGCCGAGCAGCGCGTCCTCGGGCACGCCCATCACCCGGCACACGGCGTCGTTGACACGCAGGTAGCGCTGGTTTAGGTCGAAGATCGACATGGACATGGACGCCTGCTGGAAGGCGCGGGCGGCCAGCGCGGCGGCGGGCGGGCAGGGCGGGTCGGCGGTGACCACGTAGCCGGCCGGCACGCCGCCGGAGCCGAGGACCGGGCAGACGGTGACGGTCAGCTCGACCCGGTGTCCGTCGCGGTGGCGCAGAGTGAGGGGGCCGCCGCGGGCGGCGGCACCGGCGGACACGTCCTCGGCGAGCAGCGCGCGGGCGGGCCGGCCGACGACCTCGTCCGCCGTCCGGCCGGTGAGCAGCCGCGCGCCGTCGCTCCATCCGGTCACCCGGCCCTGGGCATCGATGATCGCCGCGGCCGCGACATGCTCCATAAGCCCCAGGATGATCCGATTGTTCCCGGCCATCAAGCGCGGAGGCGGCCGGGACTCACGTCGGGGACCCGTCCGGCGGATCATGCCGGTGCCGCGGGGTCGGGCACGCACAGCTGCGCCGGCACCGAGCCGTTGCTCGAGGCCGGCCCCAGCCCTAGGTCCTGTCGTCAAACTCCCGTCGTCCGCCCGGAGGGCGGGCCCTGCGGCGTCAGGTGCGTGCTCTCGGCGTGCCGGGTCCTGGCCCTCGTACTGGATGTACTCGGGTCGGGGCCCGGTGCGGCGAGAGTGCGTGCATGGCGTTGTGGGGCAGGCGGGAGTTCGACGACAGGGCCTAGTGCGTGCGGAGGACGGACAGGGCCCGGTCGGCGTGGGTGTTCATCCGCAGTTCGCTACGGACGATCTCCAGGACGGTGCGGTCCTGGGCGATGACGAAGGTGACCCGTTTGGTGGGCGCGAGGGTGAAGCCCCGCTTGACGCCGAAGCGCTCGCGGACGGTGCCGTCGGCGTCGGAGAGCAGGGGCATGCCGAGGGTGTGCCGGCCGGCGAACTCCTGCTGCTTGTCGACGCTGTCGCCGCTGATCCCGACCGGGCGGGTGCCGACGGCGGCGAACTCCGCGGCGAGATCGCGGAAGTGGCAGGCCTCGGCGGTGCAGCCGGGGGTGAGGGCGGCGGGGTAGAAGAAGAGCACGACCGGCCCGTCGGCCAGCAGCTCGGTCAGGCGCCGGAGCGTCCCGGTCTCGTCCGGCAGAGCGAAGTCCTCGGCCTTGTCCCCGACCTCGATGCGCCGGGTCACGACCGGCCCTCCCCGCCCCGGGCGACGCCGCGGGCCCACAGCACGAGCGGTACCTGCAGGGGCAGCCGGACCAGGGCGGCGGTCCGCTGGGGCGCGGGCCGGTGGCGCCAGTCGACGGCCATCTTCAGGTTGGCCGGGAACACTCCGACGAAGAACGCGGCGGCCGCCTTCGCGGCGAGGGGCCGCGTCCGGCGGGCAGCCACACCGGCTGCCAGCGCCAGCTCCGCGACCCCGCTGCCGTACGTCCACGCCCTGGGCGAGCCGGGCAGCGCCCGGGGAACAACGGCGTCGAACTGCCGTGGCACGGCGAAGTGGGCCGCACCGGCCGCGGCCAGCAGACCGGCGAGCAGCAGGGGTGAACGTTCGGACCGTGACACGGTTCCTCCTCCGGTGGTCTGCCGCCGGATATTACTTGACGGTAGGCACCGGGGGGCCCGGTTCGGGTGGAGCAGCCGGTCACCGACCCGGGGGACGGCGGTGGAACGGCCTCCGGCGGAGGGCCAGGTCGGCCGAAGTGCGGGGACGGGACCCGTCCCCGGGAACGTCCCCGGCGTCCCACGGGACGCAGGGACGGCATCGCGGCGGTCCGCCGCGGCAACGCTGGCTGTCGTGATCACGGTTCGTGGTCACGAGAACGACAGCCGGAGGTTTCCATGATCCGACGGACTCTCAAGAGCGGTCTGCTGGCCACCGTGGCGGTGCTCGCGATCCTGCCGACGGCGGCCGCGGCCGCGCCGGCGAGCGCCGCGCCGTACCCGGTGCCCGCCCAGCACCGCATCCACCACACGCACCATCACGCGCTGCCCGCCGCCGGCGAGGTCGTCACGCACGGCGCCCGGTTGAACGTGCGCTCCGGTCCGGGCACCGGCTACCGGGTGATCGGCCACCGGCGCCAGCACCGGCTGCTGGCGCTGTCGTGCCGGACGTACGGCTCCGGGGTGTTCGGCAACCACCTCTGGTACCGGCTGCGCCACCACCGGGGATACGTCTCGGCCCGCTACGTGCGTCTCATCCGGGCCCTGCCGTGGTGCTGACGGCTGCGCGCCGCGGTACCCGCTGACCGCCGGACCTGACCCGCTGACCGCCGAAGGCCTGTTCGCCGACCCCCGAACAGGCCTTCGGCACGCGGGCGTTTCACCGTCCTCCTACCTCATCCGGTGTTCCGGACGCCGGTCTCCCGGGAAGCCATTCCGGCAACAGGGGCGAAAGCGCCCATAGCGGAACGGGAGTCGAGGAACGCACGATGCCGCATCCCGAAGGATCGGCCACGCCGGACGAGCCACTGGTGGTGAGACTGCGCGAACTGAAGGACCGTACGGGACTGAGCCTGGCGGCGCTGGCCGCGCGCACCCCGTACAGCAAGTCGGCCTGGCACCGCTATCTCACCGGCACCAAGCGGCCCCCGCGGCCGGCCGTGGAGGCGCTGAGCCGGCTGGCCGGCGCCGATCCCGGCGCCGTACTGGCCCTGTGGGCCGAGGCCGACAGCCCGCCCAGCGCCCCGAGCCCGCCGCCGCGGCAGGCGGACCGGACGCGCGCTCGGTGGCTTCCGCTGTCGGCGCTCGCACTGCTCGGTACGGCCGCGGCGGTGGCCGCCGCCGTCATGGTGTCCGGGCGGCAGGCCGCCCCCGCGCCGGCCGGGCAGAGCCTGGCTGCCGTGCCCCGCTGCCATGCGCGCTCCTGCCAGGGCGAGTTGCCCGACGCGTCGGTGTGCGCACGGGACGCGCGGACCACGAGCGCGGTCACCGACGCCGGGTACGACGTCCGCCTGCGCTACTCCCCCGCGTGCGGTACCGCGTGGTCGGAGGTGCGGGTGCACTCGGCGCAGGCCCGGGAGGTGTCGGTGCGGGCCGGTCAGGACGTCCTGTCGGCCCGCTATCCGGCGGACGACACCACCGGTTCCGCCAGCCCGATGCTCGCCGTGTCCTCGCCCCGGGGCGTGGAGGCGTGCGCCGAGGTGGCCGGCCGGCTGGCCTGCACCGGCCTGGACCCGGAACCGGCCGCCCCGGAGTGAGCGGCCGGCGGCCCGCCCGTCCCGTGCCGTCGACCGGCCGCCGGGCCGGGGCCGAAGACTGCGCCGAAGCGACCCGTGCCGGACGTCCGGCCGACGGCGGTGGCAGCCCGGACGAAGATCTGCGCGACCGTCTCCCTCCGCTCGACCCCGCACACCCGTGGGTGACCTTCGACGACCGACCGTCAGCGGGCCGGCGTGACCGGCGCCAGCCAGAGGCCGAGGATCGCGTCGGCGAGGCCCGTGGCGGCCTCGGCCCAGGTGGCCCGCGGGATCGGGGTGCCCTCGGCGAGGGCGCGCTCCCGCTCCGCACAGGCGTGCAGGATCAGGGTGCGCACCATCCGGCCGCGTTCGGCGCGGACGTCGGCGGGCAGTTCGGGCAGCGTGCGGTGCAGCCCGTCCAGGGCCTGCCGCAGCGCCGGGGAGGTCAGGGAGTCCTCGAGCATGATCTCGTGCAGCGCCGGGTCGGTCATCACCTGGGCGCAGAACCGGGCGTACCAGGTGGGGCTGCCGAGCCCGGCCAGGTGCTCGGTCCCCGGGCGCACCAGGCAGTCGACCCAGTCGCGTGCGTCCGTGGAGTCGCCGGCCCTCTCCAGGGCCCGTACCCGGATCGACTCGATCCGCTCGGCGTGCCGGCGGGCGACCGCGCGCACCAGGTCGGCCTTGGTGCCGAAGTGGTAGCCGACCGCGGCGTTGTTGCCCTGTCCGGCGGCCTCGCTGACCTGGCGGTTGGAGACGGCGTACACGCCGTGCTCGGCGAACAGCCGTTCCGCCGCGTCGAGGATCGCCTCTCGCGTCGCGTGCACCTGCTCGGCCCGCGCCGTCCTGCGCGCCATGCCCACCACCGCTCCGGGACTGCGACCGCCCTGGTGCGGCCGGTCCCGCGCGCCGCTCCAGGCCCTCGACCGGGGCGGCGAGGTCCACCCGGGAAGCCTACGGGCCCCGTCCACCCCTTCACCGGCAGACCCTGGTGATCCCGATCGTCCTGGCGCGGATGACCCGGCAGAGCGGGTGGCCCGGGCGGGGGCCGCCCGTCCGCTGCCCGGGTGACGCCTCACTGCGCGGTCGGCAGCAACGGTCCTCGCCCGCCCGGTTCCCGGTCGGCGCGCGCTGCTCCCGTGCCCCGGCGCCCAACTCCGGCCGCCCGCCCGTCAGTCGGCTCCCCAGCAGGCCGCTCGAGGCATCCGGCGCCCGGACAGGACCGTTCAGGGGAACCGGGCGGGAAAGGGGCGTGGCGGCGGTGGGAGTGGTCGACATGTTCTGCCGTGACCGCCGCGACCCTGCCGCTCATTCCGCCGATGCTCGCCACCCCCGGCACGCTGCCGCCCGCCGCCGAGGACGCACGGTGGGCGTACGAGACCAAGCAGGACGGCCAGCGGGTGATGGTCTACCTGCCCGGCGACGGCAGCCTGCTGCTGCGCGCCCGCTCCGGGGAGGACATCACCGCCGCCTACCCCGAACTCCGGCCGCTCGGCGGGGCGCCGGGCGGCATGCCCGCCGTCCTGGACGGTGAGGTGCTGGCCCTGGACGAACAGGGCCGGGCGAGCTTCCAGTTGCTGCAGAGCCGGATGGGCCTCGCGCACGCCCCCGCGCGGGCGGCACGCCGGGCCGCGCAGGTGCCGGTCCATCTGGTGCTCTTCGACGTGCCGTACCTGGACGGGCCGCTGCTGCGGCTCTCCTACGCGCGGCGGCGGGCCCGGCTGGAGGAGCTGGGCCTGGCCGGGCCGCACTGGTCGACGCCGGCCGCGGTGACCGGGCACGGCGCCGAGGCGCTGCGGGCCACCCGGGAGCACGGGCTGGAGGGCCTGGTGTGCAAGCGGCTGGACTCGGTGTACGAGCCCGGGGTGCGCTCCCGCGCCTGGATCAAGATCCGGAACATGCGCAGCGAGGACGTGATCGTCGGCGGCTGGCTGCCCGGCAAGGGGCGGCTGACCGGGTTGCCCGGCGCGGTGCTGGTCGGCCAGCGCGCGGGCGGCCGGCTGCGCTACGTCGGCGGGGTGGGCACCGGCTGGAGCGAGGCGGAGCGGACGGAACTGGCGGCGCTGCTGGGTGCCGCGGCGACGGACACCTGCCCCTTCGACCCGGTGCCGCGGATCCCGGGCGCCCGCTGGGTGGTGCCCCGGCTCGTCGGCGAGGTCAGCTACAGCACCCGGACCCGCAACGGGATGCTGCGCCAGCCGTCCTGGCTGCGGCTGCGCCCCGACCTCGCCCCGGAGGAGTCGGCGGCGGACCTCCCGGAGGGCTCGGGCTGACGGCAGTGTTCCCCGGGGTTTCACGCAGGGGGCGCCGGTGACCTCTTGGCAGCGCGGGACGCGAACGGGACGCTGAACTCCCTGGTCCCCCAGGCCTGTTGGAGTTCCCCCGTGCCTCTTCGGCCACCGCGCGTCCGTCCCCGGCGACGGCTCGGCGCCCTGGCCGGCGCCGCCGCCCTCGTCGTCGCCTTCCCCGGCACCGCCCTCGCCGCTCCGCCGCAGGCGCTCCCTCACAACGCCGAGCCTGCCCAACCGGCGTACCGGCCCGCCTTCGACCACGACACCGAGCGCTGCCGAGCACCGGCACGACTGAGCGCACGTGGTGGTGTGGGTGCAGGACGGGCAGGTGCGGTACGTACCCACCGCCGGTGGGCTGGAACGGCTGCCCGGCGGGTGGGCGCGACAAGCTGAGCGCCCACGACTTCGGCAGCGCCGACTTCGGTCTGAAGGACGCCGACTTCGCCGCCCACCCAGCCTCGGCGAAGCCGTCCAGAATCGCGTTCGACCCCGACGCCCGAGCGGGCGTCCCGCAGGCCGCTGCCCGCGTGCGGCAGGGGGCTTTCCCCGTCGTACGCGGGCACCGCCAGCGAGGGTCTATCGTGTCCCCATGTCCGTGCCCGAGCTGATCCGTATCGTCTCCCGTGACTCCCCGATGGCCCTCGCCCAGGTCGAGCGGGTGCGCGCCGAACTGGGCGCGCTGCATCCGGGGGTGCGCACCGAGGTCGTACCGGTGAAGACCACCGGGGACAAGTGGCTCGGTGACCTGTCGCAGGTCGAGGGCAAGGGGGCGTTCACCAAGGAGGTGGACGCGGCTCTGCTCGCCGGGGAGGCGGACCTCGCGGTGCACTGCGTCAAGGACGTGCCCGCCGACCGGCCGCTGCCCGCGGGGACGGTGTTCGCCGCGTTCCTCGAGCGCGACGACATCCGGGACGCGCTGGTGCACCCGGACGGGCTCACCCTGGACGAGCTGCCGGCGGGCACCCGGATCGGTACGTCCTCGGTGCGCCGGGTGGCCCAGCTGGCCGCCACCCATCCGCACCTGGACTGCGTGCCGTTCCGCGGGAACGCCAACCGGAGGCTGGCGAAGCTGGCCGCGGGTGAGGCCGACGCGCTGCTGCTGGCGGTGGCCGGCCTGGAGCGGATCGGCCGCCGGGACGTGATCAGCGAGGTGCTGTCCGCCGAGACGATGATGCCGCCGATCGGCGCGGGCATCCTCGCCCTGCAGTGCCGGGAGGGCGACGCCGAGCTGATCGACGCGGTCAGCGGGCTCGGCCACTCGGACACGCACCGGGAGGCGACGGCCGAGCGGATGTTCCTGCATGTGCTCCAGGGGCACTGCAACAGCCCCATCGCCGGGTACGCGCGCGTGGACCGGAGCGGGGAACTGTCGCTGCGGGCCTGTGTCTTCACCCCGGACGGCAAGACCCGGCTGAACGCCCACGAGTGGGCGGGCCGGCTGGACGCGGCCACGCTCGGCACCTCGGTCGCGGTGTCGCTGCTGCGCCAGGGGGCGCGGGAGATCATCGACGGCATCCCGCACTGACGCGGGAGACGCGTCCCGGGTCCGGCGGATCCGTCAGGCGGTGCCCGGCTCCGTCTGGTCCTTCAGGTAGGCGCTCAGCTGGTGGGCCAGGCTGCCCGGCCCGGTGCCCGTCGCCGTGGCCGCCGCAGTCGCCTCCAGGACGCCGATGCCGCCCGCCCACAGCCGGCGCTCGGTCCACTCCTCCTCGACCCGCAGCTGCACCTGCACGTCCACATGGGTCAGGGAGGCCTCCGGGGCCGCCGCGAAGAGCACGGCGGTGGCCCGGCGCAGCGGGTAGACGTCGAAGCCCTCGACGAACTGGGAGTTGCGCCAGTCGATGAACGCGCCCTCGCCGTCCGGGCCGACCCGGACGTCGATCTGCCCGTCCTCCAGATGGATGCCGTAGGGCCGCACCCCGCGGTTCTCGACCGTCACCCGGAGACAGAAGTACGCCAGACCGGCCGCGGCGTCGTCACGTCCGCGCGGCGGCTCGGCCGCCTCCAGACGGTGGACGCGGACCCGCAGACCGGCATGCTCGTCGTACTCCTGCCAGTCCCCGACCACGTTCGGCTCGTACACAGTGCCCCTCTCGACCCTCGAGAGCTGCTGTCTATCTGTGCCCCGAGCGCACTGTCAAATGAGCAGAATGCGCTGTGGCCAGGGGGTTCGCCCGCTTTGATCGGTGATCAAGCGCTGCGCAGGAAGAATCCCGTTCGCGGGCTCGCGGACGGTTGCGGCTGCGTGCCGCACATCACGTTCGCGGGGGGGCGGGATCAGCGGGCCAGCCGGCCGAGCAGCGAGGAGGCCGCGGCGATGCCGAGGACGGCGGCCACCGCCAGGACGGTGAAGTCGCCACCGAGGTGGGACGGCGTGCCGAGCAGCAGCCCGCGCAGGGCGTCGACCTGGTGGCTGAGCGGGTTGACCTTGCTGACGGCCTGGAGCCAGCCCGGCATCACGGAGACGGGATACAGGGCGTTGGAGCCGAAGAAGAGGGGCATGGTGATCGCCTGTCCGATGCCCATCAGCCGGTCCCTGCTGAGGACGATCCCGGCGATGGTCATCGACAGGCAGGAGAAGAACACGGAGGCGAGCACCACGGCGGCGGCGACGCCGAGCAGCTTCAGCGGGTTCCAGGTGAGGGAGACGCCCAGCAGGGCGGCGATGACGATCACGACGATCGCCTGGATCAGCGACTTCACCCCGGCCGCGAACGCCTTGCCGGTGATCAGCGCCGAGCGCGGGGTCGGGGTGACCAGCAGCTTGTTCAGGATGCCGGCGTCGCGCTCCCAGATGATCTGGATGCCGTAGAAGATGGCGATGAACATCGCGGACTGGGCGATGATGCCGGGCGCCAGGTAGTCGATGTAGGGGATGCCGCCGGTGGGTATCGCCCGGATCCGGGTGAAGGTCTGACCGAAGATCAGCAGCCACAGGGCCGGCTGGATCGCCCGGGTGTACAGCTCGGTGCGGTCGTGGCGCAGCTTCTGCAGTTCCACGGCGCACATCGCGACGACCCGGGCGGGCAGCAGCCGCCAGCCGGCGCGCGGCACGGGCGGGCTGAGCAGCAGGGCGGCGCCGTCAGCCGACACGGTGCGCGGTGCGGCGGGTGCTTCGGACATCGCGGAACCCTCCTCCGGAGTGGTCGTCCAGGCCGCTGCCGGCGACGTCCCGGAAGACGTCCTCCAGCGTGGGCAGGGTGTCGGTGCCCCGGCGTTCGGCCAGGCCCCGGCGCAGCTCGGCGGGGGTGCCCAGGGCGCGGACGCGGCCGCGGTGCATCAGGCCGACGCGGTCGCAGTACTGGTCGGCCTCGTCCATGTGGTGCGTGGTCACCAGGACGGTCATGCCGGTCGCGGCGCGGACGGCGTTGATGTGCTCCCAGACGCCGGTGCGGGCGATCGGGTCCAGGCCGATGGTGGGCTCGTCCAGGATCAGCAGCCGGGGCGCGCTGACCAGGGCCTGGGCGAGTTCGAGGCGGCGGACCATGCCGCCGGAGTAGGTGCCGGCGAGCCGGTCGGCCGCGTCCGCGAGGTCGACGGCGGCGAGGGCCTGGGCGACGCGCGCGGCGCGCTCACGGCGCGGCACGTCGAAGACGCGGGCGAACAGGGCGACGTTCTCCCGCCCGGTGAGACCGCTGTCGGCGGAGAGCTGCTGCGGGACGTAGCCGAGGAGGCGGCGCACCGCCATGCGGTCCCGGGCGGCGTCGTGGCCGAAGACCCGGACCCTGCCGGCCGGGACCGGCAGGAGGGTGGTGATGCACCGGATGGCGGTGGTCTTGCCGGCGCCGTTGGGGCCGAGCAGCCCGAAGACCTCGCCCTCGGCGACGGAGAGGTCGAGGCCGTCGACCGCGGTGGTGTCCCCGAAGGCGTAGGCGAGGCCGGTGCAGGTGACGGCATCGGCGGGCGGGGCGGGCGTGTCGCTCGTCATGTCTCCTCGGCCTCCTCGTGCAGGGTGACGGCCAGCTTCCGGAGCGCGGGCAGCGCGGCGCGCAGGGCCTCCCGGTCGGCCTCGTCCAGCCGGGCGACGTGCTCGCCGACCAGGTCGGCCCGCCGGTGCCGCCAGTCGGCGAGCCGCTTCTGGGCGGCCCCGGTGAGCAGCAGGCGGGCGGCGCGCCGGTCGGCGGGGTCGGTCTCCCGGAGCAGATGGCCGTCCCTGACGAGCCGGTTGACCAGGGTCGACACGGAGTTGCCCGCCAGGTGCAGCTCCCGGGCGGCGTCCGACACGCCGATGCCGGGCCGGCCCTCGACCAGCCGCAGCAGCTCCACCTCGGCCCCGCGCAGCCACGGCCCGGTCAGGCCGCCGCGCAGCCGGCGCCGGACCAGCCGCTGGATGCGCACGAGGGCGTCGGCCAGCTCTTCGGAAAAGTCCGCTTCCACTACCACTCCTAGAAAGTTACCTCTCCTACAGACATATGAACACCCTTGACACCTGTCCCGGCGCATCTGTCCATTAAGTCGCAATTGTTTCGATATGATGGTTAACGGGAATCAGCCTGAGGTGCTTCGGACAGGAGGCACGTCCGTGGGACCGGCTGCCGCCGGAGGCCCCGGTGTCCTTCCCCGGTCCGAGCGCACCTCCCACGGCTTCTGTCGATCAGCACGTGCTGAGAGAGGTGCGCCGATGCCTGTCACCAGCAGCACGAAGCCCCATCCCCACGACGACGCCCCCAACACCGGGAAGGCGTTCGAACGGCTCGCGGAGCTGCCCGAAGGCCCCGAGCGACAGGTGCTCCGGGACGAACTGGTCCGGCTCTGGCTGCCCATGGCGGAGCGGATCGCCGTACGGTTCCGCGGGCGCGGGGAATCCCTGGAGGACCTGTACCAGGTGGCTGCACTGGGCCTCGTGAAGGCCGTCGACCACTACGAACCGGCCCGCGGCCGTGCCTTCGAGGCGTATGCGGTGCCCACCATCACCGGCGAGATCAAGCGCCACTTCCGCGACCACATGTGGACCCTGCACGTGCCGCGCCGGGTGCAGGACCTGCGCAACCGGGTGCGCAGCGCCGTCAAGGAACTCGCGCAGACCACCCCCGGACGGGCGCCCACGGTCGCCGAGATCGCCGCGCACACGCAGCTGAGCGAGGCGGAGGTGCGCACC
Organism: Streptomyces sp. NPDC030798; assembly: GCF_055572275.1. Lineage (NCBI taxonomy): Bacteria > Bacillati > Actinomycetota > Actinomycetes > Kitasatosporales > Streptomycetaceae > Streptomyces > Streptomyces sp. NPDC030798. The sequence continues at coordinate 287,716 of NZ_JBVIDR010000003.1, forward strand.
GGCATGGAGGCACTGGAGTGCTTCTCGGCGCTGTCGCTGGACGCCGAGGTCGCCGGGACGGACGGGTACGCGCTCGGGGACTCCCTCGGTGGGCCCGACCCCGGCTTCGACCTGGTCATCGACCGGGCCGCCGTCAAGCCCTGTCTGGAGGCCCTGCCCGAGCGCGAGCGCACCATCCTCTACCTGCGGTTCTTCGGGGGAATGACACAGAGCCGGATCGCCCAGCAACTGGGCATCTCGCAGATGCACGTCTCCCGGCTGCTCAGCGGCTGCTTCGACCGGCTGCGCGAGGAACTGCTGGCGGAGACCCGCTGAGGCCCCGCCTCCGCGTGCTCGGTCAGCGCTGCTGCGGAGCCCCGGTACCAAGGTCCGGGGCTCCGGCGATCCGGACGGTCCGTGCCGACCCAGGGCGTCCTCCGGTGCGGCGCGGACGCCGGGCGGGATGGATCAGCTCCGACCTTCAACCGGTCCGCCTCGGCCTGCGCCCGGTGATCCGGTCGGGCTCGGTCTTTCGCATGCGTCCCTCGTGCTCACCCGCCTGGACCGCCGCCACCGGGGTACCCGACAGGCACACCGCCCGCTCCGGTCGGACACTGGTGCCAGAGCGGTGGCCACCGGGCCCCGAGACCAGGACTTGCCATGAATGTTGACACCCCTGCCGGCGGTGGACCGAGGACGCGGGACGTGGTCTCCACGCACTCGGTCTTCGGTGCCCCTTGCTGGGTCAGCCTGACCAGCCGCGACCTCGGGGCGACCCAGGAGTTCTACTCGGCCCTGCTGGGCTGGCGGTGGCGCGGCGCGAAGCTGGGCGAGCACTTCCGGATCGCGCTGGCGGACGGGGTGCCGGTGGCCGGGATCGCCGCCGTCGCCGCGATGTGGCAGATGGCGGTGGCCTGGACGCCGTACTTCGCGGTCCCGGACGCCGACGAGGCGGTGGCGCGGGCCCGGGAACGCGGCGGTACGGCGGCGGTCGGGCCCCTGTCCTTTCCCCCGGGCCGGGCCGCGCTGCTCGCCGACCGGGACGGGGCGACCTTCGGCATCTGGCAGGGGGAACTGGTCTCCAACTGGGAGGCGTGGCGGCGGGCCGCGCCGACCTTCATCCGGCTGCACACCCGCAACGCCTTCGACGCCGCGATCTTCTACGGCGAGATCCTCGGCTGGGCCTCCCAGACGCCGGGGTGCTGCGAGGTGCAGTACGAGGCCGGCGAGGTGGTACTGCGCAGCCGGGGCGACATCGTGGCCCGCATCGACTCGGGTGCGGTGGAGGCGGCTCCGGATCCCTCCGTACGGCCGCACTGGCAGATCCACTTCGCGGTGTCGGACGTGGCGGGCTGCGCCCGCACCGCCGAGAAGCACGGGGGAAGTGTGCTCAGCGAGGACGACACGGAGGCCATCCTGCGCGACCCGGACGGCGCCCAGTTCACGGTGACGGCCCGCCCCCACCGCTGACCCCGTCCACCGGGGTTTCCGGGTTCCAGCGGCCCGTCGGCGCCCGCACCTCTCGACACCGGTGCCGTGCGCGTCCCGGGCGAGGGCCACCGGCAGAGCAGCCGCCGTGGCCCGCGCCCCTGCAGGGTCGGCGTCCCCGACCCACAGGCGACGCCCCGGTGTGCGTGGCCGGCGTGTTGGATGGGCGAGTGGCGAGGGGGGCGGAAGACAGCCTTGATGGGGGCGCCCCAGCGTGTTCCAGCTTGTGTGACGCCGGACGGGTGGCGTCATGTCATCCTCGCGGAGGGCGGCGGGACTGCTCTGTGGGCGGCCCTACGCCGATCGGCGTAGGGCCGCCGGGCCGGACCGAAGCCGCCCGATCCGCACACACCGACGCCGACCACAGCCGGCGGCAGGTGACCACCACGCCCCACCCCTCGGCACCCGGGTGCCCCCGCGGTGGGTGGGCCCGCGGGGAGGCCCGGGCTAGTGCCGGCTCCGGGACGGGCGGGAGAGGAGGATCAGGCTGCGGGGTTCTGTGCGGAGCCTTGTGGCGGCCTTGTGTTCGCGTTCGTCGGGGATGCCCTCCGATACGGCGGTGTCGATCAGGGTCGTCCAGCGTTCCCCGAAGGAGGGGTCGGGCAGGCGGAAGTCGACCGGTTCCCAGTAGCCGTTGAGCAGCAGCAGGAACGAGTCGTCGACGACGCGCCGCCCATAGGGGTCGCGCTCGGCGATGGCGTCGCCGTTGAGGAACACGGCGACCGAGTGCGCGTCACCCCGCTGCCAGTCCCGGTCGGTCATCTCGCGCCCGTCGGGCCGGAGCCACACCAGGTCGGGCAGCGGCTGCCTGGCGTTGGTCACGGTCTCGCCGTGGAAGAAGCGGCGCCGGCGCAGCACGGGGTGCGCGGCCCGCAGGGCGATGACGTGCCGGGCGAAGTCCGCCAGGGTGCGCTGCTCGTCGGTGAGGTCCCAGTCGATCCAGGAGACCTCGTTGTCCTGGCAGTAGGCGTTGTTGTTGCCCCGCTGGGTGCGGCCGAGTTCGTCGCCGTGGCAGAGCATCGGGATACCCTGCGACAGCAGCAGCGTGGCCAGCAGGTTGCGCTGCTGGCGGGCGCGCAGTTCGAGGACGGCCGGGTCGTCGGACTCGCCCTCCTCGCCGCAGTTCCAGGACCGGTTGTGGCTCTCCCCGTCCCGGTTCTCCTCCCCGTTGGCCTCGTTGTGCTTGTCGTTGTACGAGACGAGGTCCCGCAGGGTGAAACCGTCGTGCGCGGTCACGAAGTTGACGCCGGCGCGCGGCCGGCGCCGGCTGTGCTGGTACAGGTCCGAGGAGCCGGTCAGCCGGGAGGCGAACTCGCCGAGCGAGCCGGGCTCCCCGCGCCAGAAGTCCCGTACGGCGTCCCGGTAGGGGCCGTTCCACTCCGACCACAGCGGCGGGAAGTTGCCGACCTGGTAGCCGCCCTCCCCCACGTCCCAGGGCTCGGCGATGAGCTTGACGCGGCTGATCACCGGGTCCTGCTGGATGAGGTCGAAGAACGCCGACAGCCGGTCCACCTCGTGGAACTGCCGGGCCAGGGTGGCCGCGAGGTCGAAGCGGAAGCCGTCGACGTGCATCTCGGTGACCCAGTACCGCAGCGAGTCCATGATGAGCTGCAGCACGTACGGGTGGCGCATCAGCAGGCTGTTGCCCGTGCCGGTGGTGTCGTAGTAGTGCGCCCAGTCGCCGTCGACCAGACGGTAGTAGGAGGCGTTGTCGATGCCCCGGAAGGACAGCGTGGGGCCCTTCTCGTTGCCCTCTGCGGTGTGGTTGTAGACCACGTCGAGGATCACCTCGAGCCCGGCCGCGTGCAGCGCCTTCACCATCGCCTTGAACTCGTTGACCTGCTGGCCCAGGGAGCCGAAGGCGGCGTAGGCGTTGTGCGGGGCGAAGAAGCCGATGGTGTTGTAGCCCCAGTAGTTGGACAGGCCCCGGTCCTGCAGCACCCCGTCCTGGACGAACTGGTGCACCGGCATCAGCTCCACCGCGGTGACGCCGAGCCTGGTCAGGTGCTCGAGCACCGCGGGGTGGGCGAGTCCGGCGTAGGTGCCGCGCAGCCGCTCGGGGACGTCCGGGTGGGTGCGGGTCAGGCCGCGCACATGGGCCTCGTAGATCACCGAGTCCGCGTACGGCGTGCGCGGCGGGCGGTCGTCGCCCCAGTCGAAGTAGGGGTCGGTGACCACGCCGAGCATGGAGTGCCCGGCACTGTCCTTGGGGCAGGGGCCGTCGGGTGCGCGCTCGTAGAGGGAGGCGTGGTTGTCGATCTGGCCGTCGACGGCGCGCGCGTACGGGTCGAGCAGCAGCTTCGCCGGGTTGCACCGGTGGCCGAGTGACGGCTGCCAGGGGCCGTGCACCCGGTAGCCGTACCGCTGGCCGGGGCCGATGCCCGGCAGATAGGCGTGCCAGACGAATCCGTCGACCTCGTGCAGTCGTACGGGGGTCTCGGTGCCGGCGCCGTCGACCAGGATCAGGTCGACACGCTCGGCGACCTCGCTGAACAGGGCGAAGTTGGTGCCCTGTCCGTCGAAGGCGGCTCCCAACGGGTAGGGGTGCCCGCTCCACACGGGCACCCCTTTCCGGGACGTGCGGGCCGTCACCGGGCGCCCTCCAGGGCCTCGTCCACGGCGGTCGCCTGAGCGGCCAGGGCGGCCACCGGCAGTTCGCGCGGCACCTGGAGACCCTCGGTGAGGCTCGGCGCCGGAGCGGTCGGGACCAGCGGGACGCGTTCGCCGGCGCGGGCACGCTGCGAGAACCAGATGATCTTGCTTCCGGTGTCCGAGGTGCAGCAGCCCCAGCCGTCGCTCATGGCGGCGATGTCCGCGAGGCAGGCCCGCAGGTCCTGATCCGGGCGCAGGTCGGGATCGTCGCCGCCGAAGGCGGTGATGAGGTGCTGTCCGTTCCACCACATCTCGATCGACGTGGCCTTGTCGGTGGCGTGCTGGTCGATCGCCCGCAGCAGCAGTTCGGCGCCGCGGCAGACGGGATCCGTGAGGTTCTCGAGGTCCCAGTAGCGGAGGTGGGCGGCCAGGATGCGGCTGACCTGTCCCACCCGTTCCGGGCTGACTTCCACGTCGAGGTGGTAGTAGCAGGGCACTGCGGTCTTCATCGTCGCTTGCTCCTCACCGGCGAAGCTCCCGCTCCCCTCGGCCCGTCCGGGAGGGATCCCGGACACTGAGCGTGAGCATTGCTCGCTTCTGAGTCACCTCCACAGTGCGGTCGCTACGCCATTCGTGCAACACGAGCATCCCGAACGGCGGGTTGGTTGAAGGTCCAACAGGACGTTGGGTCGTCATGTGTGCACCATGAGTGAAAGCCTCGATCGCCGTAACGGTGCCGCGCCCACCCCTGCGCGGACACCACCCGACCGTCGGGAACGCGCCCAGTCGAGAGCGTGGAAGGTGAAGAGGGTCATGCTGCTACCCGCCAAGGCCGAAGTGGCCCGGCAGTTGCGGCGTTACCGGGCGTGGGAGCGCGTGATGCTCGCCTCGCCCCACGACCGCACGGTCCGGGCGACCTTCGAGGACTCGGGCTACACCTTGTGCGTCCTGATGGGAAAGCGCTGCGCCCGGGAGGCAGCGGACGCGGCCGAGCGGTATCTGCGCTCGACCCTGGCCGGCTATCTGCGCGAGCAGGACGGACGGTCCCAGCCGGGCCGGGCGGCCCGGCGCGCGCCGCCACCGGAGCGGCGTTCCACGGCGCCAAGCCCCTGACCTGGCACCGTACATGGCGTTCCCCACGGGACGGCAGCAGCCGAACCGTTTTCTCGGATCGCGAAGCCGGGCCCGGGGCCCGGCTTCGCGCACGGCGGAGGTGAGATCCATGCGCAGGACCCCGGCCATCGGTCGTGTACCGGTACGTGACGTCCGGCCGGCCGTGGAGTGCGGCAGGCGCCCGGCGAAGGCGGTGGCCGGGGAGACGTTCCAGGTCACCGCGACCGTGTTCCGCGAGGGGCACGACGCGGTGGGTGCCAACGTGGTCCTGCGGGATCCCAACGGCCGCCGCGGCCCGTGGACGCCGATGCGCGAGCTGACGCCCGGCAGCGACCTCTGGGGCGCCGAGGTCACCCCGGACACGACCGGCCGCTGGACCTTCCGGGTGGAGGCGTGGAGCGATCCGCTGGCGACCTGGCGGCACACCGCCTCCGTGAAGGTGCCGGCGGGCATCGACACCGGCCTGGTCCTGGAGGAGGGCGCCGAACTCTACGAGCGTGCGGCCGCCGGAGTGCCCAAGGGGGCGGAGCGGAACCTGGTCCTGGAGGCCGCCCGCGCCCTCGGCGACGACACGCTGTCGGTGCACCACCGGCTGAAGGCCGCGCTGTCGCCGGAGGTGGAGGGGATCCTGGCCCGGTATCCGCTGCGGGAGTTGGTGACCGCCTCGGACCCGATGCCGCTGCTGGTGGAGCGGGAGCGGGCGCTGTACGGCTCGTGGTACGAGTTCTTCCCGCGCTCGGAGGGCACGGCCGAGCAGCCGCACGGCACGTTCCGCACGGCCGCGCGCCGGCTGGAGGCGATCGCGGAGATGGGCTTCGACGTCGTCTACCTCCCGCCGATCCACCCGATCGGCACGACGTTCCGCAAGGGCCCCAACAACACCCTCACCGCCGGCCCCGACGACGTCGGCGTGCCGTGGGCCATCGGCTCCCCCGAGGGCGGCCACGACGCCGTCCACCCCGGCCTCGGCACCATCGAGGACTTCGACCGCTTCGTCGGCCGGGCACGGGAGCTGGGCCTGGAGATCGCCCTCGACTTCGCGCTGCAGTGCTCGCCCGACCATCCCTGGGTGCACAAGCACCCGGAGTGGTTCCACCACCGGCCGGACGGCACCATCGCCCACGCCGAGAACCCGCCGAAGAAGTATCAGGACATCTATCCCATCGCCTTTGACGCCGACATGGACGGGCTGGTCGCGGAAACCGTCCGGATCCTGCGGTACTGGATGGACCACGGGGTGCGGATCTTCCGGGTGGACAATCCGCACACCAAGCCGGTGGTCTTCTGGGAGCGGGTCATCGCGGAGGTCAACCGCAAGGACCCGGACGTGATCTTCCTGGCGGAGGCGTTCACCCGCCCGGCGATGATGCACACCCTGGCCCAGATCGGCTTCCAGCAGTCGTACACGTACTTCACCTGGCGCAACAGCAAGCAGGAGCTGACCGAATACCTGACAGAGCTGTCGGGTGAGGCGGCGGCCTACATGCGGCCCAACTTCTTCGCCAACACCCCGGACATCCTGCACGCCTATCTCCAGCACGGCGGCCGGTCCGCCTTCGAGGTCCGTGCCGTGCTCGCCGCCACCCTCTCCCCCACGTGGGGCATCTACAGCGGCTACGAGCTGTGCGAGAACACGCCCCTGCGGGAAGGCAGCGAGGAGTACCTCGACTCGGAGAAGTACCAGCTCCGGCCCCGCGACTGGGAGGCCGCCGCACGAACGGGCCGCACCATCGCACCGCTCATCACCCGGCTCAACACGATCCGCCGGCAGCACCCCGCGCTACAGCGCCTGCGGAACCTCCGCTTCCATCCGACCGACAACGACAACGTGCTCGCCTACAGCAAGAGCACGGGCCCGGACACGGTCATCGTGGTCGTCAACCTCGACCCGCACCACACCCAGGAGGCCACGGTCTCGTTGGACATGCCGCAACTCGGCCTGGACTGGCACGAGTCGGTGCCGGTGTGCGATCTGCTCACCGGCGAGACCTACCACTGGGGCAGGACCAACTACGTGCGCCTCACGCCCGGCCGGACACCGGCGCACGTGCTCCATGTCGGGCGATCGACGCCACAGATCGGAGGGCCCTCAGCGTCATGACTGTCAATGACCCCGTGCCGGACACATTCGAGGACACCCCCGCCAAGGACCGGGATCCGGAGTGGTTCAAACGCGCTGTCTTCTACGAGGTCCTCGTCCGCTCCTTCCAGGACAGCGACGGCGACGGTGTCGGCGACCTCAAGGGCCTGACCGCGAAACTCGACTATCTGCAGTGGCTCGGCGTGGACTGCCTGTGGCTGCCGCCCTTTTTCAAGTCACCGCTCCGGGACGGCGGTTACGACGTCTCCGACTACACCTCCGTGCTCCCCGAGTTCGGCGACCTGGCCGACTTCGTGGAGTTCGTGGACGCCGCCCACCAGCGCGGCATGCGCGTCATCATCGACTTCGTCATGAACCACACCAGCGACCAGCACCCGTGGTTCCAGGAGTCCCGCAAGAACCCCGCGGGCCCCTACGGGGACTACTACATGTGGGCCGACGACGACAAGCAGTACGAGGACGCGCGCATCATCTTCGTCGACACCGAGGCGTCCAACTGGACCTTCGACCCGGTGCGCGGCCAGTACTTCTTCCACCGCTTCTTCTCCCACCAGCCGGACCTCAACTACGAGAACCCGGCGGTGCAGGAGGAGATCCTGGCCGCCCTGAAGTTCTGGCTGGACCTCGGCATCGACGGGTTCCGGCTGGACGCCGTGCCCTATCTCTACGCGGAGGAGGGCACCAACTGCGAGAACCTGCCGGCCACGCACGCCTTCCTCAAGCGCGTCCGGCGCGAGATCGACGCCATGTATCCGGACACCGTGCTGCTGGCGGAGGCCAACCAGTGGCCCGAGGACGTCGTCGACTACTTCGGTGACTACGCCGCCGGCGGCGACGAGTGCCACATGGCGTTCCACTTCCCCGTGATGCCGCGCATCTTCATGGCCGTACGCCGCGAATCGCGCTACCCGGTCTCGGAGATCCTCGCCAAGACCCCGGCGATCCCCTCGCGCTGCCAGTGGGGCATCTTCCTGCGCAACCACGACGAGCTGACCCTCGAGATGGTCACCGACGAGGAACGCGACTACATGTGGGCCGAGTACGCCAAGGACCCGCGGATGCGCGCCAACATCGGCATCCGACGCCGCCTCGCCCCGCTGCTCGACAACGACCGCAACCAGATCGAGCTGTTCACCGCCCTGCTGCTGTCCCTGCCCGGCTCGCCGATCCTGTACTACGGCGACGAGATCGGCATGGGCGACAACATCTGGCTCGGCGACCGCGACGCCGTGCGCACCCCGATGCAGTGGACCCCCGACCGCAACGCGGGCTTCTCCACCTGCGACCCCGGGCGCCTGTACCTGCCCACCATCATGGACCCGGTCTACGGCTACCAGGTGACCAACGTCGAGGCCTCGATGTCCTCGCCGTCGTCACTGCTGCACTGGACCCGCCGCATGATCGAGATCCGCAAGCAGAACCCCGCCTTCGGACTCGGCTCGTACACGGAACTGCAGTCCTCCAACCCGGCGGTCCTCGCCTACCTGCGGGAGTACGGCGACGACCTGGTGCTGTGCGTCAACAACTTCTCCCGGTTCGCGCAGCCCACCGAACTTGATCTGCGGACCTACGACGGGCGGCACCCCGTCGAGCTGATCGGCGGGGTGCGCTTCCCGGCGATCGGCGAACTGCCGTACCTGCTGACGCTCGCAGGGCACGGCTTCTACTGGTTCCGGCTCACCCGAGTCGCATCCCGCATCGGCCGCCGCCGCTGAGCGCCCGGCGCCGAGGAAAGGACGCGTCACCATGCCGAAGACCATCACCCTCCGACCGCCCACCACGGCCGGCGTCGACCGGCCGCTCGTCTCGCTGGGCGGGCTGCTGCGCGAGTGGCTGCCGAAGCAGCGCTGGTTCGCGGGCAAGGACCGGCCCGTCACCGATCTGTCGGTGCTGTCGGTGACCGAGCTGTTCCCGGGGTGTCTGCACCTGCTGGTCCACGCATCGCACGTGCCGGTGCCCGCGCCGGGCGGCACTCCCCCGCCGGGCGACTGCTACCAGCTGCTGATCGGCCTGCGGGAGCGGCCGGCCCCGCGTCTGGAGCGGGCGTACATCGGCCGGGCCGAGCAGGGCCCGCTGGCCGGTCTCGCGGTCTACGACGCGCTGCACGACCCCCGCTCGGCCCATCTGCTGCTGGAGCGGCTGCGGCAGCCCGGCACGGCGGGCCCGCTGCGCTTCGAGACGGCCCCGGCGGTGCACCTGACCGGCGGGCTCCCGCCGCGGCTGCTGGACGCCGAGCAGTCCAACTCGTCGATCGTGTACGGCGACGCGTACATCCTGAAGGTCTTCCGGCGCATCCAGCCCGGGATCAACCCCGATCTGGAGGTGCCGGGTGCGCTCGCGGCGCAGGGCTGTGCCCGGGTGCCGGCGCCGGTGGCCTGGTTCAGTACGACCTCGCCGCGGCCGGCCACGCTGGGTGTGCTGCAGCCGTTCCTGCCCGACGCCACCGACGGCTGGACGCTCGCCCTGCGGGCGCTCGCCGCAGGCGACGACTTCACGGTCGAGGCCCGGGAGCTGGGCCGGGCGATGGCCGAGGTGCACCTCGCGCTGGCCGAGGCCTTTCCGCCGGCCGGGCGGGGCGAGAACGGGCGGACTGCGCAGGCGATGTCGGCGCGGCTGGACGCCGCCGCGCACGCCGTACCGGGCCTGCGGCCCTTCGTCCCCGGCCTGCGGGCCGCGTTCGGTGCCCTGGCCACGTGCGACACGGGGCCCCCGGCCCAGCGCATCCACGGCGACCTGCACCTGGGACAGGTGCTGCGGGCCGGGCGCGACTGGTTCGTCATCGACTTCGAGGGCGAGCCGTCCCGGCCGCTCGCCGAGCGGCGGGCCGAGCAGTCCCCGGTGCGGGACGTGGCCGGGATGCTGCGCTCCTTCGACTACGCGGCGCGTCAGCGCCGCCCCTGGCGGCCGGAGTGGGCGCGCCGCTGCCGGGAGGCGTTCTGCGCGGGCTACGCGGCCCGGGCGGGGTGGGATCCACGCAAGAAGCACGCGCTGCTGCGCGCGCACGAGACGGACAGGGCGGTGTACGAGGTGCTGTACGAGGCGAGACACCGACCGGACTGGCTGCCGGTTCCGATGGCCGCGATCAAGCGGCTCGCCGTGTGGGGAGGCTGAGGTCATGGCACTGCGCGACACCGCGCGTCCCGAGTCCGCGGGACCCGCCTCCCCCGTGGTCCCGCCGCTCGACGCCGCCGACCGCGGCCGGCTGCTGGGCGGGGCGCACCACGACCCGCACGCCCTGCTGGGCGCCCACCCGGTGCCGGGCGGCACCCTGTTCCGGGCGCTGCGGCCGAACGCGCGCTCGGTCAGTGTCGTGGTCGACGGGATGCGCACCCAGCTCGCCTCCGAGGGCGACGGGCTCTTCGCCGCCGTCCTGCCGTACCCCGAAATCCCCTCGTACACCCTGCTGGTGGGCTACGACGAGGGCGAGCAGGAGACGCAGGACCCGTACCGCTTCCTGCCCGCGCTGGGCGAACTGGACCTGCATCTGATCCGCGAGGGCCGGCACGAGCAGCTGTGGCAGGCGCTCGGCGCGCACGTGATGACGCACCAGGGCGTGTCCGGCACCCGCTTCACGGTGTGGGCGCCGAACGCCCAGGGGGTGCGGGTCGCCGGGGACTTCACGTACTGGGACGGCACGCAGTACCCGATGCGCTCGCTGGGCGCGTCCGGGGTGTGGGAGCTGTTCCTGCCCGGGATCGGCGAGGGCACCCGGTACAAGTTCGAGATCACCTCCCGGTACGGTGACCGGTTCCTCAAGGCGGACCCGATGGCGCGGGGCACGGAGGTGCCGCCGGACACGGCGTCGGTGGTGACGGCCTCGCACTACACGTGGGGCGACGGGGAGTGGATGGCGCACCGCGGTGACACCCCCGTCCACGAGGCGCCGTTCTCGGTGTACGAGGTGCATCTGCCCTCCTGGAAACCGGGACTCACCTATCGTGAACTGGCCGAGGAACTGCCCGCATACGTCAAGGAGATGGGCTTCACGCATGTGGAGCTGATGCCGGTGGCCGGGCATCCGTTCAGCGGCTCCTGGGGGTACCAGGTCACCTCCTACTACGCGCCGATGCCCCGGCTCGGCTCCCCGGACGACTTCCGGTACTTCGTCGACTCCTGCCACCGGGCCGGGATCGGCGTGATCATGGACTGGGTGCCGGCGCACTTCCCGAAGGACGACTGGGCGCTGGCCCGCTTCGACGGGGACGCGCTGTACGAGCCCGGGAACGCCGCACGGGCCGAGCACCCGGACTGGGGGACGTACGAGTTCGACTACGGGCGCACCGAGGTGCGCAACTTCCTGGTCGCCAACGCCGTGTACTGGTGCGAGGAGTTCCACATCGACGGCCTGCGCGTGGACGCGGTCGCCTCGATGCTCTACCTCGACTATTCACGGTACTCCGGACAGTGGGAGCCGAACGTCTTCGGCGGGCGGGAGGACCTGGACGCGGTCGCCTTCCTGCAGGAGATGAACGCCACCGTGTACCGGCGCTGCCCGGGCGTGGTGACGATCGCCGAGGAGTCCACGGCCTGGGACGGCGTGACCCGGCCGACGGACGGCGGCGGGCTCGGCTTCGGGCTGAAGTGGAACATGGGGTGGATGCACGACTCGCTGGAGTACATCCAGAAGGAGCCGGTGCACCGCAAGTACCACCACGACGAGATGACGTTCTCGATGGTGTACGCCTACAGCGAGAACTACGTGCTGCCGATCTCCCACGACGAGGTGGTGCACGGCAAGCAGGCGCTGGTGTCGAAGATGCCGGGCGACTGGTGGCAGCGGCGGGCCAACCACCGCGCCTATCTCGGCTTCATGTGGGCGCATCCGGGCAAGCAGCTGCTGTTCATGGGGCAGGAGTTCGCCCAGGGCGGCGAGTGGTCGGTGGAGCACGGGCCCGAGTGGTGGCTGCTGGACCCGCAGTACTGCGCCGCCGGGGACCACCGGGGCGTGCGGGACCTGGTCCGGGACCTGAACGGCCTGTACCGGGCCACGCCGGCGCTGTGGCAGCGGGACACCGACCCGGGCGGCTTCCGGTGGGTGCTGTGCGACGCCGCCGACGACAACGTCTTCGCGTTCCTGCGCCACGACCGCGCGGGCTCGCCCCTGCTGTCGGTGTCCAACCTCTCCCCCGTGGTCCGCCACGACTACCGGCTGTGGGTACCGGAGGAGATCCCCGCCTGGCAGGAGGCGCTCAACACCGACGCCGTCCGCTACGGGGGCAGCGGTGTCGCGGCCGGCGCGCCGGGGGCCCTCAAGCCCGAGGACGGGTTCCTGCGGCTCGCCCTGCCGCCGCTCGCCACGGTCTGGCTGACGCCGGTGCGCTGACCCGGCAGGTGTCGACGGCCGTCCCGGGGGCAGTCGGGGTCGTACAGACCCGACTGCCCCTTGCGGCATGAACAGAAGGGCGGCATCAGTGCGCACCGTCGGTGTGGAGGAGGAACTCCTTCTGGTCGATCCGGACAGCGGCGACCCGAAGGCGCTGGCGGCGGCCGTGCTCGCCCGTGCCGCCCAGGACGATCCCGGGCAGGACGTCTTCGAGAAGGAGCTGTTCGGGCAGATGCTGGAGTTCGCCACGCATCCGCAGTCGGACATGACGGCGCTGGCCGACGAGATCGTGCGCTGCCGCAAGGAGGCGGCCGGGCTCGCGGGGCAGATCGGCTGCGCGGTCGCCGCGCTCGCCACCTCCCCGCTGCCGGTCAGCCCCTCCCTCACGGTCAACGAGCGCTACCAGTGGCTGGCCGACCGGTACGGGGTCGGCACCCGCGACCAACTGGTCTGTGGCTGTCATGTGCATGTTTCCGTGGAGTCCGACGAGGAGGGCGTCGCGGTCCTGGACCGGCTGCGCCCGTGGCTCCCGGTGCTCAACGCGATCAGCGCCAACTCGCCGTTCTGGCAGGGCCGCGACACCGGCTACGCCAGCTACCGCACCCGGGTGTGGGAACGCTGGCCCTCGGCCGGGCCGACGGAGCTGTTCGGGTCCGCGGAGCGGTACCACCGCCGGGTGGCGGACATGGTGGCCACCGGCGCCATCCTGGACGAGGCGATGGCCTACTTCGACGCGCGGCTGTCCGCCCACTACCCGACGGTCGAGATCCGGGTGTCGGACGTGTGCCTGTGCGCGGACACCGCCGCGTTGATCGCCACGCTGACCCGGGCCCTGGTGGAGACGGCCGCACGGGACTGGCGGGCCGGCCGGCCGGCGCCGGACCACAGCGTGAGCCTGCTCCGGCTGGCCTCCTGGCAGGCCGCCCGGTCGGGCCTGGACCAGGACCTCCTCGACCCGGTGACCATGCGGCCGCGGCCGGCCCGGGCCGTGCTGCGCTCGCTGCTGGAGCACACCGGGGACGCGCTCGCCGAGAGCGGCGACGCCCGGCCCGTGGACGAGGCCGTGACCGAACTGCTGCGGCGCGGCAACGGCGCCCGCGAGCAGCGGCGGGTGCTGGAGCGCACCGGCAGCTTCCGGGACGTCGTCACCGAGTCCGTGCGCCGCACCCAGGGCTGACCTGCCCGCGCCGGCCGGTGCGGGCAGGCCGGGCCGGCCGCGCGGGAACCTGGGCTCAGAGGATCAGGGCGAGGGCGTACGCCAGGAATCCCAGCGCGACCAGGACGACGACGAGGAGAATCAGCGCCAGCGGCGCCTTGGCCCAGCCGGTGGGCGGGTTGTGCGTCTCCCGGGGCCCGGCCTCCGGCATGCTGCTCTCGGCGGGCGGGGTCTCGCCGGGCGGTACTCCACCGCCGGGTTCCAGGCCGGTGGTCCGCTCGGGCTCCGGGTCGGGGTTCACATGAGTCATGTGCTCCGAGTCCCCCGGACACGCCCAGATCATCAGCCGATCACGACTTGCCTGTTCCTGGCACCGAAACCGCTTCCCTGGGCTACATTCGAGCACCCGCCGCCACCGAGCCCACCGGCGGAGTCACCCTCTGTACACCCTGGGAGCAGCGCATGCGCGACGTCGCCCTCGCTCCGCCAGCCGTACCGCCCCTGACCGGCGGCCTCGCGGACAGCGTCTTCGAGACCGCCGAGCGGATACCGACCCTGTCCGTCCTCGCCCGCCGCGCGGATCCGGCGTCCGGGGTCTGGGAGGAAGTGACGGCGGTCGAGCTGCGGGACGAAGTGGTCGACCTGGCCAAGGGATTGATCGCCTCGGGGATCTCGCCGGGCCACCGGGTGGCCCTGATGGCCCGCACCCGCTGCGAGTGGACACTGTTCGCCCTCGCGCTGTGGACCGTGGGCGCGGAGGTCGTCCCGATCCATCCGACGTCCTCGCGGGACCAGGTGGAGTGGATCCTGCGCGACGCCGGCTGCGTGGCCGTCGTGGTGGAGGACGAGCAGGGCGTGATGACGGTGGGCACCGTCTGTGCGGTGCTGCCCCGGCTGCGGCACGTCTGGCAGCTGGACGCGGGCGCGGTCGCGCTGCTCGCCGAGCAGGGCGCGACGATCCCGCTGACGACGGTGGAGTCGCTGCGCCGGATCGTGCTGCCGGACTCCACCGCGGTCATCGCCTACACCTCCGGCACCTCGGGCCGCCCGCTGGGCTGCGCGCTCAGCCACCGCAACCTGGCCTACCCGTGCGACGTCCTGGTGGCCGGCTGGGGGCACACCGCGGCGCCGCCGGGGGAACAGCCGGCGGTGCTCGTCTTCCTGCCGTTCTCGCACGTGTACGGCATCATGATCATGCTCATGTGTCTGCGCGGCGGATTCCTGCTGGGGCACGAACCGGAGGTGAGCCAGGCGGCGCTGGCGTCGGCGCTGCGCACCTTCCGGCCGACGTATCTGTACGGCGTGCCGTCGGTGTTCGAGAAGCTGTACAAGACGTTCCTGCGCACCGCCCGGGAGACGGGCCGGGGGGCGCTGTACGAGCGGGCGGCGCAGACCGCGCGGGACTTCGCCGAGGCCGAGGAGCGCCGCCGGCTGGGCCTCGGCCCGGGCCCGGGCTTCGACCTGCGGCTGCAGCACGCCCTCTACGAGCGGACGGTGTACCGCAAGCTGCGGGCCGGGCTCGGCGGGCGGGTCGTGCGGGGCACGTCGGGCGGCTCCTCGCTCAGCCGGGAACTCTCCCTGTTCTTCGAGGGCATCGGGCTCTACGTGCACGACGGCTACGGGCTGACGGAGACCGCCGGCGGAATCACCATGCAGCCGCTCGGCCGGGAGAAGTCCGGGACGGTGGGCCGGCCGCTGCCCGGGACCGAGGTGCAGGTGGCCGACGACGGGGAGATCCTGGTGCGCGGCCCGTCGGTGTTCCAGGGCTACATCAGCGACGAGGCACGGACCCGGGCGACGGTGCGCGGTGGCTGGCTGGCCACCGGGGACATCGGGCAGCTCGACTCCGAGGGCTATCTGACGATCACCGGGCGCAAGAAGGACGTGATCATCACCAGCAGCGGCAAGAGCGTGGCGCCGGCCCCGCTGGAGCAGCGGCTGCGCCTGCACCCGCTGATCCACCAGGCGGTGGTCGTCGGCGACGACCGGCCCTGCGTGGGCGCTCTGATCACCCTGGACCCGGAGTTCCTGGCGCACTGGCGGGCGGCGCTGGCGCTGCAGGGCGAGTCGCCGGGGCGGGAGGCGCGGGAGGAGAACGCACTCAAGGAGGAGATCGCCCGGGCCGTGGCATCGGCCAACAGTGCGGTGTCCCGCACGGAGTCCATCAGGGTCTACCGTGTCCTGCAAGAATCGTTCGCCCCGGGCAACGGACTGCTGACGCCGTCCATGAAGCTGCGCCGGGAAGCCATAACGCGGCACTATGCCGCGGAGATCGACGCGATGTACGAGGCCCGTTCGCGGGCGGCGCGGCGGCCGGACCCGCAGGAGCCGGCCGACTGGGACGAGTCGGACGACGTCTTCCGCTAGGAGGAGTACGGACGGATAGCCGGCCCGGCTGTGGGAACCCGCAGCCTTGGAGTGATCAGCAACGACGACCGCCCTGGTCGTGACGGGACGGGCAGAGGCCCCGGCGCGACGGGGCCGGGGAATGCGAGATGACGACGGAGCCGCGCTGGGACGACTCGCCCTCGGAGGAGAAGTACGAGCGTACGTACTCCTTCCCGGGCGAGCTGCGCAATGTCACGGGCGCGCGGCTCGCCGCGGAGGAGTTCCTGGGCTTCCTCGCCGAGGACGCGCCACCCGGCACCCCGGAGTTCTGGGACGACATCCTCCTGGTCGTCACGGAGCTGGCCGCCAACGCCATCCAGTACGCCCCCGGGCCGTTCGCCCTGCGGATGCGCCGCACCTTCGACGGGGTGCACGTGACGATGCACGACACCAGCACCACCCGGCCGGAGCCGCGGCCCTTCCATCCGAACGCGGGCGGCGGCGGGATCGGCTGGCACCTCGTGCACACCCTGTGCACCCAGGTCAGCGTCGTCGTGCACGACCGGGGCAAGGACATTCACGTGTTCCTGCCCTGGTGACGGGCGCTCCCGGCGGCCGCCGTGCGGGCGTACGACGTGTATCTGTGCGAGATCGGGTTACTCCGGCCCGAGCAGGGGCATGCTGGTGCGCACGCGTTCGTCTGCCTGCCGCACCCGAGCCGGCGGGACGGCACGGGGCACGGTGGGATCGATGGGGTGATCCGGGGCATGCGAACGGCGTCGAGTCGGACCGCCTGGAGCCGCAGAAAGGGATGAACACCGTGACACGACCCAGGATCCTGGTGGTTGGCGCAGGCTTCGCCGGAGTGGAGTGCGTCCGCCGTCTGGAGCGGAAACTCGCCCCGGACGAGGCCGACGTCACCCTGGTGACACCGTTCGCCTACCAGCTCTATCTCCCGCTGCTGCCCCAGGTCGCCTCCGGCGTGCTCACGCCGCAGTCGATCGCCCTCAGTCTGCGCCGCAGCAAGAAGTACCGGACCCGGATCATCCCGGGCGGCGCGATCGGTGTGGACCTGAAGTCCAAGGTGTGCGTGATCCGCACCATCACCGACAAGATCGTCAACGAGCGCTACGACTATCTCGTGCTGGCGCCCGGCAGCGTGACCCGCACCTTCGACATCCCGG
Source organism: Streptomyces sp. NPDC030798 (assembly GCF_055572275.1). Taxonomy (NCBI): domain Bacteria; kingdom Bacillati; phylum Actinomycetota; class Actinomycetes; order Kitasatosporales; family Streptomycetaceae; genus Streptomyces; species Streptomyces sp. NPDC030798. The sequence goes on from NZ_JBVIDR010000003.1 coordinate 304,980, forward strand.
GGCTCACCGAGCACGCCTTCGGGATGAAGACGCTCGCCGAGGCCGCGTACGTCCGCGACCACGTCATCTCGCAGCTCGACCTCGCCGACGCCAGCGACGACCCCGCCGAGCGGGCCGCGCGGCTGCAGTTCGTGGTGGTCGGCGGCGGCTACGCGGGCACCGAGACCGCGGCCTGTCTGCAGCGGCTCACGCACGCGGCGGTCCAGCGCTACCCGCGCCTGGACCCCGGCCTGATCCGGTGGCATCTGATCGACATCGCGCCGAAGCTGATGCCGGAACTCGGCGACAAGCTCGGCCGCAGCGCCCAGGAGATCCTCAAGCGCCGCGGGATCGAGGTCTCGCTCGGCGTGTCGATCGACAAGGCGGGCCCGGAGGAGGTCACGTTCACCGACGGCCGGGTGGTGCCGACCCACACCCTGATCTGGACGGCCGGTGTGGTCGCGAGCCCGCTGATCGCCACGCTCGGCGCGGAGACGGTGCGCGGCCGGCTCGCCGTCACCCCCGAGATGACGCTGCCGGGCAACGACGGGGTGTTCGCGCTCGGCGACGCCGCCGCCGTACCGGACAAGGCGAAGGACGAGGCGGGTGCGGTCTGCCCGCCCACGGCCCAGCACGCGATGCGCCAGGGCAAGCGGGTCGCCGAGAACGTCATCGCGACGCTGCGGGGCAGGCCCCTCCAGCCGTATGTGCACAAGGATCTCGGGCTCGTGGTCGACCTCGGCGGCAAGGACGCCGTGTCCAAGCCGCTGGGCATCGAGCTGCGCGGGGTGCCGGCGCAGGCGGTCGCCCGTGGCTACCACTGGTCGGCGCTGCGCACCAACGTCGCCAAGGCCCGGGTGATGACCAACTGGCTGCTGAACGCGGTCGCGGGCGACGACTTCGTCCGCACCGGCTTCCAGGCGCGCAAGCCGGCCCGGCTGAAGGACTTCGAGTACACCGACTCGTATCTGACACCCGAACAGGTGCGGGCCCGGGTGGAGGGCACGGCGGCCGAGAGCCCCTGATGTGACGCGGCGCCGCCGGCCACGGGCACGACGGCCGGCGGTCCGGCCGCCGTGCCATGCTGGGGCAAAGATCGAGTTCTGGCTACGGGAGAGAGCACGGCGGCGTGAGCGAAGCGGTTCGGTCGGGCTGGGCACGGATGTGGGACCGGCTGGCGGCGTCCGATCCCGGCCTGCTCCGGCTGACCGCGGGCCTGCGCACCGTCACCGCCATCGCGCTCACCCTGCTCGTGCTGGCCGTGCTGCGGGTGCCGGTGCCGCAGCTGGTGGCGGGCGCCATGGCCGCGATGGTCGCGACCTTCGCCATCCGGGAGAAGCAGCGCTCCCGGCAGGCCGTCACTCTCGCGCTGGGCCTGCCGGTGGCGCTCGCCTCGGTGTCCGTGAGCACGCTGCTGAACCACTGGGTCGTCGTGGGCGACCTCTTCTTCGTCGTGCTCATCTTCTGCGCGGTCTACGGCCGCCGCTTCGGCGAGCGCGGCACCGCCCTGGGTCTGATCTCCTTCCAGGTCTACTTCCTCTCCCTGTTCGTGCGTGCCGCGCCCTCGGCGCTGCCCGCCCTGTGCGGGGTGATCACCGTGGCGTTCGCCTGCAGTGCCGTCGCCCGCTTCGTGCTGCTCCCGCAGACCCCGGCGGGCACGCTGGACCGGCTGCGGCGGGCCTTCCGCGCCCGGCTCGGGCAGCTGATCGCCACCCAGGTGGAGCTGCTGGACGCCGGTCCCGAGGAGGTGGAGAAGAGCCTGGACGACCTGCGCACCGGCACCGCCCGGCTGCACGAGACGGCGCTGATGATCCAGGGCCGGCTGGAGGACGGCACCTCTGACGAGGCGACGGCACGACTGGTGCAGCGCCGGATCGCGGACGCCGAGATCGCCGCGGAGCGGCTGGGTCTGCTCCTGCTCACCGCGCGCAGCGCCGAGCGCACGGACACCCTGACCCTGCACCTGCCCGGCGCCCCCCTGCCCTCCGGCGGCGCGCTGCCCGTGCGGGACGAGGCGACGGCGGTCCTGCGCCGGGACCTGGGGGCGCTGCGGCTGCTGGTGCTGCGGCCGGTCGGCGAGGCCTCGGGGACGGCGCTGGCCCACGTGCGCAACCGGCTGCTCGGCTACCGCGAGGAGGACAACCTGCCGAAGGCCTCCCCCGCCGTGCAGGACGTCTTCCGCGGTCTCGGCGAGGCCGCGCGCGCCGTGCTGGGCCTCAGAATCGCCCTCGACGGCCCGCAGGACGAGTCGGACGACTCACCGGCCACGGCCCGCTCGCGCGAGGAACTGGACGCCGAGGACGCGGCCATCGAGAGCAGCGAGGAGGACGAGCCGGCCGAGCCGGAGCCGACCGGTCTGGCGCGGCCCACCACCCGGGCGGCGGTGCAGGTGGCCGTCGGCTCCTCCCTCGCCATCGCCGGCGGGGAGCTGCTGTCCACGCAGCGCTGGTACTGGGCGGTGCTGACCTGCTGGATCGTGTTCATCAACACCGCGTCCACCGGCGAGATCCTGGTCAAGGGCTACCGCCGGCTGCTCGGCACGGTGCTCGGCGTGGTGGCCGGGATCGGGCTCGCGGGGCTGGTCGGCAACCACACGTGGACGGCGTTCGGCCTGGTGCTGGTGTTCATCTTCGCGATGTTCTACAGCGCGCCCCTGTCGTACACGCTGATGTCGTTCTTCGTGACGGCGATGCTGGGGCTGCTGTACACGTTGCTGAACACTTACAGCACGGCGGTGCTGCTGCTGCGGGTGGAGGAGACGGCCCTGGGCGCGGCGTGCGGGGTGATCGCGGCGGCGGTGGTGCTGCCGGTGCACACCGACCGGCGCACCAACGACCTTCTCGTCGCCGTCCTCGACAAGCTGGCGGACGTCACGCGGGGCGCCGTCGACCAGCTGAGCGGCGGGGCGCCGGGCGACCTGGTGGAGCAGGCGCGCGACCTGGACCAGGCGCTGGCCGACCTGCGCGCCGGCACCCAGCCGCTGACCCACCCGATCACTCCGCTGCGCTCCCGCCGCGACACCGCGCGCTATGTGGTGGCGCTGCTGGAGACCTGCGCGTACCACGGGCGGTCGCTGGCGGCCACCGCCGAACTGCTGCCCACGCACCCGTCGATCGCCGCCGATCCCCGGCTGCGGACCGCGTGCGGGCGGATCGTGCACAACATCGAGGCGATCGCCGCGCATGTGCGCGATCCCCGCTCCCCGGACGCCGTCGAGTCCGGCCCCAGCATCGCGTCCCTGCTGGAGCCGGGCACCCTGCGCACCCCGCGCTACGGGCGCGTGACCGACCGGGTGCTGCGCCATCTGCAACGCCTGGACGAGGCGGTGTCGGGCCTGGCCCGCCCGCTCGGCATGGTGCCCGAGCGGGCGAAGAGGTGACAGGCGCTGCGCAGACGCCGCGGGAGGCGCCGGCACGGGACGCGGCGGGTTACGGCGCCACAGCGTCCGCGGGGAGGCGGGTTAGGGCGCCGCACCATCCGCGGAGAGGCCGTCACGGCGCCGCACCATCCGCGGAGAGGCCGGTCACGGCGCCGCCGCGTCCGCGGGGAGGCGGGGTATGCGTCCGGCGCGTTCAGCGTGTTCGGCTCCGGCGTGTTCGGCGGTCTTCACATGCAGAGCCGTGGCGTCGGCGAGGAGCCCGTCCGGTGTGGCCGGCGGTTCGGACCGGGGCGCGGCCGGGGCGACCGGAGCGGGTGCCGTCGTGGCCAGATGCATGCGGGCCGTGTCCAGGGCGTGTCCGATCTCGCGCGTGCCGGTGGACACGCACAACGTGTAGGCGAGGTCCCGCAGGCGCGGGCTCGGCGCCGCCGCGGGCGCCTCCTCGGCGAGGAGTCTCTCGTACTCCTCGACGAGCCGGCGCAGGACGGCGGGAGGGGGCATCAGCATCGGGGCAGGCTCCTCGGTCCGGGGCGGGGGGTCGGCGGGGCCGGCGTGGCGGGGCGGTCCGGCATCACAGGGCGGTCCGGCCGCCGGGCCGCTGCCCCAGCACCTCGTCGCGCACCCGGGCGCAGCTGCGGCTGATGAGCCGGGAGACGTGCATCTGGGAGATGCCGAGCCGGTCGGCGATGCGGCTCTGCGTCATGTCCTCGAAGAAGCGCATGTAGAGGATGGCCCGCTCGCGCTCGGGCAGCCGGCGCAGGCCCTCCTTGGCGGCCTCGCGGTCGACGACGACGTCGTAGGAGGAGTCCGTCGCGCCCAGGGTGTCGGCGAGGCTGTAGCCGTCGTCGCCGCCGGCCAGCTCGGCGTCCAGCGAGAGGGTGCTGAAGCTCTCCAGCGCCTCCATGCCGGCGGAGACCTCCTCCTCGGTGAGGCCGGTGTGGGCGGCGATGTCGGCGGCGCTGGGCTCGGGGCTGCCGGGGTTCTGGGTGAGTTCGCGGCGGGCCACGCGCACCCGGTTGCGCAGTTCCTGTACCCGGCGGGGGACCCTCAGTGCCCACATCCGGTCCCGGAAGTGCCGCTTGACCTCGCCGGTGATCGTGGGAACGGCGTAGCTCTCGAAGGCGCCGCGAGAGGGGTCGAACCGGTCGATGGCCTTGACCAGTCCGAGTGCGGCCACCTGACGCAGGTCCTCCACGGACTCCCCGCGGTCGCGGAATCGGCCCGCGATCCGGTGGGCCATGGGCAGCCACGCGGTCACCAGTTCGTCGCGTACGGCGTCCCGCTCCGGGCCGTCCTCGAGCTCCGCAAGCCGGGCGAAGAGTGCCGTGGTGTCGGGAGCGTCGTCATGGGTCCGCCGCGCGGGCGCGGCGGGGGCGGTGGTGTCGGGCGTGCCGGGACGGCTTGTCGACATGTCGGTCAGCATGCGGAATCGCTCCTGAACGATGGTTTCAGGGCCGGCCGGAAACCTGTTTCCCGGGGCCTGGCCCGAACGGTGCTGTCAGGTATCGCCGCGGAGATGCCACAGGGCCCGCCGGAAGGGGGCCCGCAGCAGCCGTGTTGTCTCCGCTGGGCGCGCGCCTCCGGTCCGAAGCACGAGATTCCGTCTGCCCGTCCGCCCCGGCGGCAAACGCCGCTCGCCGGAACTTCGCCCACCGGTCTCAGCGCAGGGGGACGACGGCCGTGATGCACTTGCCGCCGCGCGGCAGGTCGGCCACCCTGACGTCGCGCGCCAGCCGGCACACGATGGGCCAGCCGCGGCCGCCGAGCCGGGTACGGCCGCGCTCGTCGACCGGTGCGGCGACCACCGGGAGCTCGTCGCTGCGGTCGCTGACCGAGACGCTCACATCCCCGCCGTCGACGTCGACGTCGAAGCCGGTGATGCCGCCGCCGTGCAGGATGGCGTTGGTGGTGAGTTCCGAGGTGACCAGCAGGGCGTCCTCGAGGGCCTCGGCATCGCAGGTCAGCGCGCAGGCCCTGCATCGCTCGTGCACCACCCGCCGGACGGTGCGGCGGGCGTCGGCCGGCCGGGACGGCAGGGTCCGGCACGGTTCCCTGAGACCCGTCGAGGAGTTGCTCCGATGCTTCTCGCGCATCCCTTTCCCTCCCTGTATCGTGCCCGGTTCGCCGGGTTCTCCTTTCCGGCTGACCCCCTTCGCCGGGGATCAAACACCGCTGTCGCGCACCGTCGGTGCCGGTGCCATCACCGGCGGACGGCCGGGTACCCGGTTCGTATGACCGATGTGGTGGACGCGGACGAACTGTTGCGACGCATCCGGCGGGGCCGGGACCGGGCGGCCGAGGAGGAGCGGGCCTGGCGGGAGCGGGCGCAGAGCCTGACGGCGACGGATCCGGACGGGGCGCGGGAGGCGTCCGTGCGGGCGGAGACGTACGACGCGGTGCTGCGGGTGCTGGAGGAGATCGTCGATCCCGGCGGGCCGCCGGCGACCGCGCCCGGAGTGAAACAGGTCACGTGACCCGCGAACGATTGGGCGAACCCTCTCCAAATGGTTTAGTGTTCATCCATACGTGGTGACGGAGTCGACCGAGCCGTCCTCCCTCGCCACCGCATACGGCCCTGGCTGGCCTCCCCCGTCCAGCCAGGGCTTTTTCATGTCCGCGCGGCGCACGGCCGGTGAGAACCCGCGTCCTTCGAGGTGCCCGGGGCGGCGGCAGCGGCTGAAATGGGAGTGGGGAAGCACCGAGGGATTCACCGAGGGAAGCATCCGTACCGCTGCCGGCGAGGAGCCCGCGCGATGACCAAAGCGATAAAACTGCTGACCGCCCTGCCGCAGGCCCAGCGCGAGCGGCTGATGGAGGTGGCCAAGGAGGTGTCCTTCCCGGAGGACACCCGGATCTTCGAGGCCGGCGGCACCGCCGACCGCTTCTGGGTGATCCGCTCGGGCGCGGTCCACCTCGACCAGCAGGTCACCTCGCGGCAGCGGGTCACCGTGGCCACGCTGGGGGCCGGCGACATGCTCGGCTGGTCGTGGCTGTTCCCGCCCTACCAGTGGGACTTCGGCGCGGTGGCCTTCAGCAACGTGCGCGCCTACGAGTTCGACGGGCCGTCGGTGCTGGCGCTGTGCGTGGAGGACCCGCTGCTCGGACTCTCGCTGGTGCGGACGGTCGCCGAGATCCTCGCCCACCGGCTGGAGACCACCCGCGGCAAGCTGCTGGACCAGTACGCGATCCGGCGGCGCAGCGGGCTGCTCTGAGCCCGCGACGGCCCTCAGATGCGGTACCGGCGCAGTGCCGGGACCGCGGCGGCGAGGGCCAGCATCACCGCGACGACCAGCGCGCCGCCGATGGCCACCGCGGCCCGGGGCCCGAAGGCCGAGCCGGCGGTGCCGTGCAGCACGTCGGCCAGGCGCGGGCCGCCCACGACGACGACCGTGAACACGCCCTGCATCCGGCCGCGCATCTCGTCGGTCGCGGCGGACAGCAGGATGGCCCCGCGGAACACCATGGAGATCATGTCGGCCACCCCGGCGGCGGCGAGGAAGGCCGCGGCCAGCCAGAGGTTGCCGCTGAGCCCGGCTCCGGCGACGGCCACGCCCCAGCCGACGACCGCCCCGATCACCAGCAGACCGTGCCGGCGCGCCCGGGAGAAGACACCGGAGAACAGACCGCCGAGCACCGCGCCGACCGGGATCCCGGCGAACAGCACACCGAGCGCGAGCCCCTCGCCCCAGGGCGCGTAGGTCTGCGCGGCGAGCTGCGGGAACAGGGCCCGGGGCATCCCGAACACCATGGCGACGATGTCGGCGAGGAAGGACAGCAGCAGCACCTTGTGCCCGGCGATGTAGCGGAAGCCGGCCGCTATCTCGCGCACCCCGGCCCGGCGGACCGGCCGGTCGCCCAGCGGCGGCAGCGCGGGCAGCCGGAACACCGCCCACACGGTGACGCACAGCGCCAGCGCGTCGATCAGGTACAGCTCGGGCAGCCCGACGACCGGGATCAGCACACCCGCCAGCAGCGGGCCCGCCACCGCGCCGGTCTGCATCACCGTCGAGCCGAGCGCGTTGGCGGCCGCCAGCTCCTGTGCGGGGACGAGGCGGGCGATGGAGGCGTTGCGGGCCGGGGAGTTGAGGCCGAAGAACGCCTGCTGCACGGCCAGCAGCACCATCAGCACGGCGACGGAGTCCAGTCCGGTGACGGCCTGCGCCCAGAACAGCAGTGAGGTCACGGCGATCCCGGTGTTGGTGACCAGCAGCAGCTTGCGCCGGTCCACCGTGTCGGCGACCGCGCCGCCCCACAACGCGAACACCACCATGGGCACCAGGCCCGCGAGGCTCGCGTAGCCGACCCAGGCCGAGGAGTGGGTGATGTCGTAGATCTGCTTGGGCACGGCGACGGCGGTCAGCTGGCTGCCCACGGCGGTGACGGCGGTCGACGACCACAGGCGCCGGTAGGCCGGGATGCGCAGGGGCCGGGTGTCCATCGCCCAGCGGCGCCAGCCGCGCCGGGGCGGGGCCGGCGCGGCCGGTTCTGCGGTGTCGGGCGCGGTGCTGCTGCTCTCGCTGGTGTCCACGGGTGTCCTGGTCGCTCGGCAGAGGTTGGTGCGTGTACGGCAGAGGTTGGTGCGTACACCTTTCGGTGCGGGGCTCACTATGGCAGCACCGGCCGGGTGTGCCGAATTCTTTGTTTCAGGATCCCGTGACGAGCAGGGCGCCGAGGCCGAGCATGGTGACCGCGACCAGGCCGTCCAGCAGCCGCCAGGCGGCGGGCCTGGCGAGGACCCGGCCGAGCAACCGGGCGCCGAAGCCCAGGGCGGCGAACCAGCACAGGCTCGCCAGGGCGGCGCCGAGTCCGAAGGTCCAGCGCAGCGGGCCGCGGTCGGCGGCGAGGGAGCCGAGCAGGAAGACGGTGTCCAGGTAGACGTGCGGGTTGAGCCAGGTCATCGCGAGGCAGGTGAGGACCGCGCGGCGGCGGGAGCCGGCCGCCTCGCCCTCCGCCCGCAGGCCGGTGCCCGGCCGCAGGACCCGGCGGGCGGCGAGGGCGCCGTAGCACAGCAGGAACACGCCGCCGACGAGGCCGACGGCCCGTACGGCACCCGGCCAGGCCACCACGACCGCGCCGACGCCGCCGACGCCCAGGGCGATCAGGACCGCGTCGGACAGGGCGCAGATGCCGACCACGGCGAGGACGGCGTCCCGGCGCACCCCCTGGCGCAGGACGAAGGCGTTCTGGGCGCCGATGGCGACGATCAGGGAGAGGCCGGTGCCGAATCCGGCGGCCGCGGCGGTCAGGGCGTGGTGCATGCCGTCGACGCTAAGGGCGCCGCCACCTTGCGTACAGCTAAAGATTCTTACGTACCCTTAGCTGTTGTGATGACAGAGCTTCCCCTGGACCAGGTGCGGACACTGCTCGCCGTGGTGGACGAGGGCACCTTCGACGCGGCGGCCGCGGCCCTGCATGTGACGCCGTCGGCGGTCAGCCAGCGGGTCAAGGCGCTGGAGCAGCGCACGGGGCGGGTGCTGCTGCAGCGCACCAAGCCCGTGCGGCCGACGGAGTCGGGGGCGGTGCTGGTGCGCTACGCCCGGCAGCTCGCCCGGCTGGAGCGGGACGCGCGCGGTGAGTTGGGGCTGAGCGGCGCCGGGGAGCCGACACGGGTGTCGGTCGCGGTGAACGCGGACTCGCTGGCGACCTGGTTCCTCGGCGCGCTCACCCGGGTGCCGGGGCTCTGCTTCGAACTGCACCGGGAGGACGAGGCGCACACGGCGGCGCTGCTGCGCGAGGGTCTGGTGATGGCCGCCGTGACCTCCTCCCCCGAGCCGGTGCCGGGCTGCTCGGTGCGGCCGCTCGGCCGGATGCGGTATCTCCCGGCGGCCGCACCGGAGTTCGCAGCACGCCACCTGGACGGGCCGCTGCCCGAGCTCCTGCCCGGGGCGCCCGTCGTGGTCTTCGACCGCAAGGACGACTTCCAGGACGGCTTCGTCCGCCGGCTCGGCCGCCCCGGCGCCGGTCCGCTGCGGCACTACGTCCCCACTTCGGAGGGCTTCGCCGACGCGATCGCCGCCGGTCTGGGCTGGGGCATGATCCCGGAGGCCCAGGCCACTCCGCTGCTCCGCCAGGGCCGCCTCACCCTCCTCTCCCCCACCGACTGGGTCGACCTCCCCCTGTACTGGCAGCAGTGGAAGCTCGACTCCCCGGCCCTGGCCTCCCTGGCCGAGGCGGTGGCGGCCACGGCGCGGGAGGCCCTGCGCGACTGAGGGGAGCCGCGGCAGCGGTGGCTCCCGGTGACGGACCGGTGGTCTCGGGGCGCGGCTTCAGCCCGCTGACGTCAGACAGGCCTCCGCGCCGTCCAGCAGCATGTCCAGGGCCGTCGGATAGGCGCTGGTGAGCATGCGGCGGGCCAGGAGGGGGGCCGCTTCGGCGATGCGGGGGTGGGTGGTACGGGGCAGGCGGGCGTAGGTCGAGCGCCACTGCTCCTCGTCGGCCCGCTGGGTGGCGGTCGGCAGCGTCAGGGAGGCGGAGTCGAGCGCGGCGAAGGCCAGGGTCTGGTCGATGAAGGCGTGGTAGATCCGGACCGTGTCCGGCAGCGGGAACCCGGCCCGGCGCAGCACGCCGAGCACCGCCTCGTCGGCGGCGAGTTCGTGCGCCCGGCCGGTGACCCGGTTGGCGGTGAGCAGCGCGGCCTGCGGATGCGCGACGTACGCGGCGTGAATGCGCAGCCCGATCGCCCGCAGATCCGCCCGCCACCGCCCGGTCGGCGCCCACCCCTGCAGCGCCTGACCGATGAGCGCGTCCCCGATGGCCAGGGTCAGCTCGTCCATGCCGCGGAAGTACCGGTACAGGGTGCTGGGGTCGCAGTCGAGGGCGAGGCCCAGGCGGCGCGCGCTCAGCCCGCCGCTGCCGTGCTCGCGCAGCAGCCGCAGCGCGGTGGCGACGATCAGCCGTTCGGACAGCACGGTGCCGCCGCGGGTCGGACGTCGCCGGCGGCGCTTCTCCTCGGGCACGACGGGCTTGGGCACGGTCGGTCCTCCCTGGGGCCCGGGGACGGGCACGCTTATGCCAACGCCATTGACCTTATGACACTCCGGGGCGTTGTATTCCGGCCGAGGCGCGCCCGCCATGTATCCGACCCCTCACTCCAGGCAGGAGTTTCCGTCATGCGTGTACTGCTCGTGGGAGCCGGCGGTGTGGGCACCGCGATCACCCGGATCGCGGCCCGGCGTCCGTTCTTCGACCTGATGGTGGTCGCCGACCACGACCCGGCCCGGGCGGAGGCGGCGGTCGCGGCCCTCGGCGCTGCCGGCGACCGGTTCCGTGCCGCCCGGGTGGACGCGGCGGACGAGGCCGCCGTGGCCGGGCTGCTCGCCGGCTCCGGCTGCGACGTGCTGCTCAACGCCACCGACCCGCGCTTCGTGATGCCGCTGTTCCGGGCGGCCCGCGCGGCCGGCGCCACCTATGTCGACATGGCGATGTCCCTGTCCCGGCCGCACCCGGAGCGGCCGTACGAGGAGTGCGGCGTCAAGCTGGGCGACGAGCAGTTCGCGCTCGCCGAGGCGTGGGAACGGGCGGGCGCGCTCGCGCTCGTCGGCATGGGTGTGGAGCCCGGCCTGTCGGACGTGTTCGCCCGGTACGCGGCGGACGAGCTGTTCGACACCATCGAGGAGATCGGCGTCCGCGACGGCGCGAACCTCACCGTCGAGGGCCACGACTTCGCGCCCTCCTTCAGCATCTGGACCACCATCGAGGAGTGCCTGAACCCGCCGGTCGTCTACGAGGAGGGGCGCGGCTGGTTCACCACCGCGCCGTTCAGCGAGCCGGAGGTGTTCGACTTCCCCGCGGGCATCGGCCCCGTGGAGTGCGTGAACGTCGAGCACGAGGAGGTGCTGCTGATGCCGCGGTGGGTCGGCGCGCGCCGGGTCACGTTCAAGTACGGGCTGGGCCGGGACTTCATCGAGACCCTGAAGACCCTGCACCGGCTGGGACTCGACCGCACGGCGCCGGTGACCGTGCCCGGCCCGGACGGCCCGGTCGGGGTCTCCCCGCGCGACGTGGTCGCCGCCTGCCTGCCCGACCCGGCGACCCTGGGCGAGCGCATGCACGGCAAGACCTGTGCGGGGACCTGGGTGCGGGGCACGAAGGACGGAGCCCCGCGCGAGGTGTACCTGTACCACGTGGTCGACAACCAGTGGTCGATGGCGGAGTACGGTTGTCAGGCGGTGGTGTGGCAGACGGCCGTCAATCCGGTCGTCGCCCTCGAGCTCCTCGCCACCGGTGCCTGGTCGGGCACGGGCGTTCTGGGACCCGAGGCGTTCCCCGCGCGTCCGTTCCTCGACCTGTTGAGCGCGTACGACTCCCCCTGGGGTCTGCGCGAGCAGTGACCGGGCCGCGGTCGTCGCCCGATCCTTCCGTCGGTTGTGCCGTTTCATACCGCTCCGACCGGTCACCCGAACCCGACGTACACAAGCGACAGGCACGGACGACTTCGATCGCAGGAGAACCCGATGGACAACTGGCGCGACCATGCCGTGTGCCGTCAAGAGGACCCCGACCTGTTCTTCCCCATAGGCACCACCGGGCCCGCGCAGGTGCAGACCCAGCGCGCGAAGGCGGTGTGCGGGCGCTGCCCCGTCCAGCAGCAGTGTCTGGACTGGGCGCTCGACACGGGCCAGAGCATCGGCATCTGGGGCGGTACGACCGAGCTGGAGCGGCGCTCGCTGCGGCGCCGCGCCCGCTCACGGCCGCGTTCGGGCTGAACCGGTGACCGACCGGGGGCCGCTCAGCGTCCGCTGCGGCGCAGCGGCCCCCACTCGTGTTCCTGCCGGGCGACCTCGGCCCTGGCCTCGTCGATCATGTCGTCGGCGATCCAGCACATCGGGTCCACGTCCACGACGAGAGGCTCGTTGTCCGGGCCGCGGCCCGTCTCCCGGCCCCTGAGGACCCAGGGACGCACCCCGGGACCCTTCTCGTGCGGCAGGTGCGCGTAGTCGAACAGCCGCCGCGCCACCCACAGCTCCACCGACCGGTCCTGCCACCAGTCCTCGACGTCGAGCGGGTTGGCGGACAGCCCCGGCATGGGTACGCCGGTGAGCTCGTCGGTGCTGGAGACCTCGCCGAGGTCCGGCCCGGGGCCCTGGGACCAGCGCACGTACAGGCCGTGGTGGGTCTCGACCAGGCGGGCCAGTTCGGCGAGTCCGGACACCACCGGCAGGTCCTCCGATGTGCTCATGGCATGACCTCCCTCGGCTGCTGTGTCGCGCGACCCGGAGTACCCCCGGCGGGCGCCGGGAATCGCCACCTGCGGCGTCGTGCCCTCAGGTCTCGTCGCCCGGCGGTGCGGCAGCGGGCAGCCGCAGGGTGAACACCGCTCCCCGGCCGGGCTCGCTCGCGGCCTCCGCGGTGCCGCCGTGGGCGGCGACGAGGTGGCGGACGATGGGCAGGCCGAGGCCGCTGCCGCCGGTGCGGCGGCTGCGGGACTTCTCCGCACGCCAGAACCGCTCGAACACGTGGGCGAGGTCCGCGGGGGCGATGCCGCTGCCGGTGTCGGTGACCGTGAGGACGACCTCCTCGCCCTCCCGCCGGGCGGCCAGGGTGACCGTGCCGTCGGCGGGGGTGTGCCGCAGCGCGTTGGAGACCAGGTTGCCGAGCGCCTGCCGCATCCGTACCGGATCGGCGGCCAGCCAGGCGGTGCCGTCGGCCTCCGTGCGCAGCGCGACCCCGGCGGTGGACGCGGCCACCCGGTGGGCGGCGGCCACTTGCTCCAGCAGGTCGCCGGCGCGCAGCGGCTCGCGGTGCAGGCGCAGGGTTCCGGCGTCGGCGGCGGCCAGGTCCTGCAGGTCGTCGATGATCCGCTGGAGGACCAGCGCCTCCTCGTGCAGGGAGTCCAGCAGGGCGGGATCGGGGGCGACGACGCCGTCGCGGACGACTTCCAGCCAGCCCCGGATGTTGGTCAGCGGGCTGCGCAGTTCGTGTGCGATGTCGCTGACCATGGCCTTGCGCTGGGCCTCCAGCCGCTCACGGCGCTCGGTCAGGTCGTTGAAGGCCTCGGCGAGGATGCCGGTCTCGTCCCGGGTGGTCACCGGCACCCGTACGTGCAGCTCGGGCGGCGCTCCGGCGGCCTCGGTGAGTGCGCGCAGGGGCCGGGAGAGCCGGACGGCGACGACGGCGGTCACGGCGACGGTGACGGCGAGGACCAGGCCGGCCGCGCCGACGACCTTCGCCTTGTTGGCCGGGGACATGTCGAAGCGGGAGGGGTTCTGGTCGCCGATGCCGAGGAACAGCTCGGCGACCGGCGACACGTAGGGCTCCAGCTGGGTGCGGCGGGCGGCGAGGACGCAGGCGTCCGTGCGCGCGGCCAGACCGCTGCCGGGCCGCGCGTACTTCGACATCGGGAAGCCGCCGCCGAAGGCGTCCCGCCCGGTGGGGTCGAGGGAGAGGAACAGCGGTCCGCCGAGGTCCAGGCCCGCGCGCCTCAGGCAGGGCCGGGCCAGGTCCGACAGGGCGTCCAGCGCCTTCTGCTCCGTCGGGGTGGGAGTGCCCAGCCGGCCGTCCGCGCACTGTTCGGCCGCGTAGGAGGTGTCCGTGCCCTCGGGACCCCTCAGGACGGGGCGTCCGCTGGGGGTGCGGACGACGGTGGCCTCGATGCCGAACCGCTCGTAGCACTGCCGGCGCTTGTCGGCGAGCGCGTCCAGCTCGGCCCGCTCCTTCGCCGTGACGCGGTAGGGCCCCACCACCCGGGGATCGATGCCGCTGAGCTGCGCCCCGCTCTCGGTGTAGGTGTCGGTGCGCAAGGGGTCGACGGTGGCGGCGGGCCGGGGCGGCAGCGGGGTGCCGCGCGGCGCGGAGTCGGCGAGGAGGGTGCGGTCGACGGTGGTGAGGGCGATGCGCCGGCCGGTCTCCCGGGACAGGTCGCGTACGGTGTGCCGGACGTCCGTCCAGTCCGAGTGGGTCGCCGCGTACCCGCTGAGCGTGGCGAGGATGCGGTTGTCGGCGGCGAGGTCCTGGCCCTGCTCCTCCTTCAGGGCGCTGGTGGTGGTCGTCACCGCGAGCCAGGCGGTGGCCGCGACCGAGCAGACGGCGATGAGGGCGGAGACGGACAGCAGCCGGACCAGCAGCCGTTTGCGCAGCGGTATCCGGCGTTTCACGCCCGGCCGCCGTTCAGTTTGTAGCCGACGCCGAACACGGTCACCAGGCGCACCGGTCGGCGCGGGTCGGCCTCGATCTTCCGGCGCAGGTTCATGATGTGCACGTCGATCGCGCGCTCGGTGGAGGCCCGGTCGAAGCCGCGGGTGCACTGCAGCAACTGCCGCCGGGTGAACACCCGGTCGGGTTCGCCCGCCATGGCCAGCAGGATCTGGAACTCCGCCGGCGTGCACTCCACCGGCTCGCCCGCGCAGCGCACCTCGTGCCGCGCGGGATCGACGCTGATCCCGGCGGCCCGTACGACGGGGTCCTCGTCCCGGGTGCCCACACCGCGGCCGCTGCGCCTGAGGACCGTGCGGATGCGGGCCATCAGCTCGCGCGGGCTGTACGGCTTGGTCATGTAGTCGTCGGCGCCCAGTTCCAGGCCGAGCAGTACGTCGTCCTCGGCGGCGCGGGCGGTGAGCATGACCACGGGGATGTCGGGGTCCTCGCCGCCGCGCAGCACGCGGCAGACGCCGAAGCCGTCGATCACCGGGAGCATGAGGTCCAGCACGACGAGGTCGGGCCGGAGCCGGCGGGCCGCGTCGAGCGCGGCCGCGCCGTCGTGCACCACGGTGGCGGTGTGGCCCTCGGCCAGCAGCGAGCGGCGGATCAGTTCGGCCTGCTTCTCGTCGTCCTCGGCGACCAGCACATGTGCGCACACGAGTTCGGATCCTAGGCTGGTCGGCGGGTCAGCGGGCGAGCCGGTCGGCGTGTCCCATGACGACGACCGGGTGCCGGCCCGGGTCGAGCGTGCGCAGCAGCTCCTTCATGTGGGCCCGGGCGACGCTGACGCAGCCGTGCGTGGGGCCGCCGTGGTCGACGTGCAGCCAGACGCCGCCGCCCCGGCCGGGGCCGAGCGGCCGGGTCCAGTCCAGGGGCGAGGTGCCGGGCTCGCGGTTGTAGTCGATGGCGATGACGTAGTCGAAGGACCCGGCGAGGGGTTCGCCCTCGAAGCCGGTGCCGGGCGAGGTGAACCCGGAGGAGTGGTGGTACGGGAGCCGGCTGCCGGGGTCGGGGAGCAGGCCGCCGGCGTCGCTGAGGGTGTAGACGCCGACCGGCGAGCGCAGGTCCCCGGCCCGGTGGTGGCTGCTCCAGCCGTGCAGCGCGTTGTGGCCGGGCCAGGCGGCGCCGGGCTCCCAGCCGCCGGCCGTGCGCCGGTACAGGACGACCGTGCACAGCGGGGAGTTCCGGCCGCGTCCGGTGACGACGACGGCCTGCCGGCAGCGCCCGGGCACTGCGGCGGCCATGGTGGGCCCGAGGCCGGGTATGCCCCGCGGCGCCGCCTCGGCCGTGAACCGGGGCGTGGGGGTGGCCGTCGGCGCCCGGCGGGTGGCCGGGGTCGCGCGTTCGGTCGCCTCGGCTCCGCCGCCGCAGCCGGTGAGCAGCAGCGGGGAGGCGAGGAGAGCGACGGCGGTTCTGCGCTGGATCATGGCTCAGACCCTGGCCGACACTTGTTTGGAACGTGTCAGATTTCAGGCCCGGCCGGGCTTGCCCTCGGTGTACAGCCAGGTGTGGAACAGGGCGTTCAGGTCCTTGCCGGACACGCGCTCGGCGAGCTTTTCGAACTGGGCGGTCGTGCCGTGCCCGGCGCGGTGCCCGGTCGCCCAGGCGCGCAGGATCCGGAAGAAGTCCGCGTCGCCGACGGCCCGGCGCAGCTCGTGCAGGGTCATCGCGCCGCGGGCGTAGACGGGCGTGTCGAAGATGTTCTCGCCGCTGCCGGGGTCGCCGGGCGGGAACGCCCACAGATGGTCGCTCGCGGGGCGGGCGTAGAGGGCGTCGAAGGTCTTCTGGGCGCTGTCGCCGCCGTGCTGCTCGGCGTAGAGCCACTCGGCGTAGGTCGCGAAGCCCTCGTTGAGCCAGATGTCCTTCCAGGCGGTCAGCGAGACGGAGTCGCCGAACCACTGGTGGGCGTTCTCGTGGACCAGGGTGCCGAGGTCGGGCGCCGAGTCGTACAGCGGCCGGCTCTGGGTCTCCAGGGCGTAGCCGACGCCGGGCGCGTGGTCGACGATCGATCCGGCGGCGCGGAACGGGTAGGGCCCGAACAGCTTGCTCTCCCAGGCCAGCACGGAGGGCAGCTTCTTCAGCACGGGCGCGGCGGCACGCGCCTCCCGGGCGTCGACCGCGTTGTACACCTGGATGCCGTCACGGGTCGTGTACCGCTCGACCTTGAACTTGCCGATGGTGGCGGTGGCCAGGTAGGCGGCCATGGGCTCGGCCTGGTGCCAGCGGAAGGTGGTGCGGCCGTGGGCGGTGTGCTCCGAGCGCAGCACGCCGTTGGCGACGGCGGTGCGGCCCTTGGGCACGGTGAGCGTGAAGTCGTACGACGCCTTGTCCTTGGGGTGGTTGTCGGCCGGGAACCAGGTCATGGCGCCCTGCGGCTCGCCCGCGACGAAGGCGCCGTCGTCGGTGGGGATCCAGCCGTCCGCGGAGCCGTCCGGGTCGGTGACCGGCTTCGGCGTGCCCCGGTAGGTGACCGTGACATGGAACTTGTCGCCCTTGCGCAGGGCGTGACGGGGGGTCACGACGAGTTCCTGCCCGCTGCGCCGGAAGGCGGCGGCGGTGCGGCCGACGGTGACGCCGGTGACCTTCAGGCCCTTGAGGTCGAGGTCGAAGCGGGTGAGCTTCTGGGTGGCGCGGGCGGTGAGCACGGCCTTGCCGTCGAGGTGCCGGGAGGCGGTGTCGTAGCGGAGCGTCAGGTCGTAGTGGCTGACGTGGTAGCCGCCGTTGCCGCTGAGCGGGAAGTAGGGGTCGCCCGCGCCGGCCGCGCCGATCGTGCCGGCCGTCGCGGGGCCCGCGGCCCCGAGCAGCGCCGCGACGGCGACGGGAACGGTGGCGAGGACGGCCTCGCGACGAAGGACTGCGGTACGGCGTATCGGGGCCTGTCTGCGCGGTGGTGTCACAAGCGCTCCTCAAAGGGGGGTGGCTGATGATCGTTTCGCGCCCAGACTAGGCGGACGGTGGACCGCTTTCGCCCTCATTCTGGTCAAGTCGCGCCGCGCCGCCGCGCGATGGCTCGAAGGGGCCGACGTAGGCTCGCGACACCGTCCGCGAGCCGAGAGGGGACCCGACCGTGAGCGTGCGCGTGCGCCGGATCTACGAACCGCCCGAGCCCGACGACGGCCTGCGGGTGCTGGTCGACCGGCTGTGGCCGCGCGGGCTGTCCAAGGACGCGGCCCGGCTGGACGCGTGGCCGAAGGGGCTCACGCCGTCGCACGAACTGCGCCGCTGGTTCCACGACACGGAGGGCTCGTACGAGGAGTTCCGGCGCCGCTACGAGGCCGAGCTGGACGCCCCGGAGGCCGCCGAACTGCTCGGCGGCCTCCGGGAGTCGGCCCGGCAGGGCCCGGTCACGCTGCTGACGGCGTCCAAGGCGCCGGAGCGGAGCCATGCCTCGGTGCTGGCGGAGCTGCTGGCGGGCTGAGTCAGGCCGTCTGACGGGCCGCCGCACGTCCGGCCGCCCGGCCGGAGAACAGGCAGCCGCCGAGGAAGGTGCCCTCCAGGGCGTTGTAGCCGTGCACGCCGCCGCCGCCGAAGCCGGCCACCTCGCCCGCCGCGTACAGGCCGCCGATGGGGCTGCCGTCGGCGCCCAGGGCGCGGGAGTCGAGGTCGGTCTGGATGCCGCCCAGGGTCTTGCGGGTCAGCACGTGCAGCCTGACGCCGATCAGCGGGCCCGCGTCCGGGTCCAGGATCCGGTGCGGGGTGGCCACCCGGCCGAGGCGGTCGCCGATGTAGCGGCGGGCGTTGCGGATGCCCTGGATCTGCGCGTCCTTGCTGTAGGGGTTGGCGATCTGCAGGTCGCGGGCCTCGATCTGGCGGCGCACCTCGGCCGCGTCCAGCAGCGGCTTGCCGGCCAGGCCGTTCATCTTCTCGACCAGCTGCTCCAGGTTGCCGGCCGTCACGAAGTCCGCGCCCTTGTCGACGAACGCCTGCACCGGGGCGGGAGCGCCCTTGCCGAGCAGCCGGTCGCGCAGGAAGGCCTTGCGGTCCTTGGCGGTGATGTCGGGGTTCTGCTCGGAGCCGGAGAGCGCGAACTCCTTCTCGATGATCTTGCGGGTGAGGATGAACCAGGAGTGGTCGTACCCGGCGATGTCCTCGGTGGTGCGCAGGTACTCGAGCGTGCCGAGGGTGTCGTACCCGGGCAGGCAGGGCTCGGGCAGGCGGCGGCCGAGGGCGTCGAGCCATATGGAGGACGGGCCGGGCAGGATGCGGATGCCGTGGCCGGGCCAGATGGGGTCCCAGTTCTGCAGGCCCTCGGTGTAGTGCCACATCCGGTCCCGGTTGACCAGGCGCACCCCGGCCTCGGCGCTGATGTCGAGCATCCGCCCGTCGACGTAGGCGGGAACGCCGGTGACCATCTCGGCGGGCGGGGTGCCGAGCCGTGCGGGCCAGTAGCGGCGCACGATGTCGTGGCTCGCGCCGATGCCGCCGCTGGTGACGACGACGGCCTGGGCGGTGAGTTCGAAGTCGCCGAGGCGCTCGCGGTTGGAGGCCACGCCCCGGGGCGAGTCGTCGGCGGCGAGCACGGTGCCGCGCACGCCGCGTGCCGCGCCGTCCTCGATGACGAGTTCGTCGACCCGGTGGCGGTGGTGGAAGGTGAGCAGCTCGTCCCGGGCGGCCTGGCGGGCGTACCGGACGAAGGGTTCGACCACGCCGGTGCCGGTGCCCCAGGCGATGTGGAAGCGCGGTACGGAGTTGCCGTGGCCGTCCGCCCTGAGGTCGCCGCGCTCGGCCCAGCCGACGGTCGGCAGCAGTTCGATGCCGTGTCCGCGCAGCCAGGACCGCTTCTCGCCGGCCGCGAACTCGACGTAGGCGCGGGCCCAGCGCACCGCCCAGGAGTCCTCGTCCTCGACCCGGTCGAACCGGGCGCTGCCCCGCCAGTCGCTCCAGGCGAGGTCGAAGGAGTCCTTGATGCCGAGGCGCCGCTGCTCGGGTGAGTCGACGAGGAAGAGCCCGCCGAAGGACCAGAACGCCTGGCCGCCGAGATTGGCGGCGTTCTCCTGGTCGACCAGGGCGACCCGGCGGCCCCGGGTGGTGAGCTCGTGCGCCGCGACCAGGCCGGCGAGGCCCGCTCCGACGACGATGACGTCCGCGTCCATGGCGATGGGTGTCCTTCCGTCTGCGACTTCTACGACTCGTCCGGCTTCTGTGCCGCGTACGGCGCGCCGCTGCCGTCGGTCAGCAGGGCGGTGAGCAGTTGCCCCAGCCAGGCGCGGGCGGCGTCGACGTCCTTGTCCAGCAGCAGCTGGGTGGTGACGCCGTCGTAGGCCGCGACCACCGCGCGGGCGGCACCGGCGGCGTCGCCGAGCACGGCGGGCAGCGCGGTGTGGCCGCGGGCCCGGGAGAGCCGCTCGGTGATGGCCTCCCGCAGCCGGGTGCGGTGGTCCAGGAGGGCCTGGGCGACGGCCGGTTCACGGGCGGCGTGCACCAGGAAGTCGGTCTTCACCAGCAGCCAGTCCACGTCGAGCAGCAGCACCTCGGTGACCCGGTCCACGGAGGCCGGCACGTCGAGGTCGGGCCCGTCCTGGGCGAGGGCGTCGGCCACCTGGGCGGCGATGAGGTCGGCGCGCTCCCGGTACAGGGCGAAGAACAGCTCGTCCAGGGTGGCGAAGTTGGAGTAGAAGGCGCCCCGGCTGAAGCCGGCGGCCTCGCAGACCTCCTCGATGGAGACCCGTCCGAATCCCTTGGCGGCGAACACCTCGAACGCGGCGCCCAGCAGGCGGGCGCGGGTCTGCTCGCGGCGCCGCGTGACGCGCCTGACCGTCTCCGACATCGGTCCCGCCCCCTCCCGAGTTCGATACAGAAATGTATCGGATACAGCGGTGTATCGGAACCGCCCCGGCGCGCGACATTGATCGAATGGGAACTGATTTTCGATTAAGGAGTACGCTGAGCCCATGTCCACGCACCTCCAGGGCTCCCTGTTCGACCAGACCGACGAGCTGCGGCTCGGCTCCCTCGACGGGCTGCGCCGGACCGAGCTGGGCTCCGGCGCCTGGATCGACGTGCTGCCGGGCTGGCTCAGCGGCGCCGACGCCCTGTTCGAACAGCTGGCGGCCGAGGTCCCCTGGCGGGCCGAGCGCCGGAAGATGTACGACAACGTGGTGGCGGTACCGCGCCTGCTCGCCCACTACGCGGCGGACGACCCGCTGCCGCACCCCGTGCTCGACGAGGCCCGCGCGGCACTGTCCGCGCACTACGCCGGGGAGCTGGGCGAGCCGTTCAGCACCGCCGGGCTGTGCTACTACCGCGACGGCCGGGACAGCGTCGCCTGGCACGGGGACCGGATCGGGCGGGGCGCCCGCGAGGACACCATGGTCGCGATCCTGTCGGTCGGCGAACCCCGGGACCTGCTGCTGCGCCCGGCCGGCGGCGGCACGACGGTGCGGCGGCCGCTCGGGCACGGCGATCTGATCGTGATGGGCGGCTCGTGCCAGCGCACCTGGGAGCACTGCGTGCCCAAGACCGCCCGGGCGACCGGGCCGCGCATCAGCATCCAGTTCCGGCCGCAGGGCGTGCGCTGACCGCCGGGCCACCCTCGTGCGGGGCGTGGTCCGGGATCTGGTTGGCTGTCCCCGGCAGCAGCGGTTCGGGTTCGGGGTTCGGGGAGATCATGCGGGCAGAGGTACACCAAGTCGCCGACGGCACCTACCTGGTGCACGGCCACCACACCAACTGGGTGATCCTCAAGGACGGGGACGCCGTCACCCTGGTGGACACCGGATATCCCGGTGACCGGCAGGGCCTCCTGGAGTCCCTGGCCGAAGTGGGCAGTTCACCGGAGGCGGTGACCGCCGTGCTGATCACGCACGCGCACAACGACCACATCGGCTCGGCCGAGTACCTGCGCAGCACCCACGGCATCCCCGTCCAGCTGCACCCGCGGGAAGTCCCGCACGCCCGGCGGGAGTTCCTGCAGCAGGTCACCCTCGGCGAGGTGGTGCGCAACGCCTGGCGGCCGGGCGTGCTGTCCTGGGCCAGGCATGTGATCAAGGTGGGCGGTACCGAGCACAACCCGGTCACGGCTCCCGAGCCGTTCCCGGTGCAGGGCCCGCTCGACCTGCCCGGGCGTCCGGTGCCCGTGCACACCCCCGGCCACACCGACGGCCACTGCGTCTACCACCTGCCCGGGGCGGGCATCGTGATCTCCGGCGACGCCCTGGTCAGCGGCCACGCCACCTCCCGGGTCGAGGGACCGCAGCTCCTCCACGGCTTCTTCCACCACGAGCGCGCCCAGGCCCTGGCCTCGCTGGAGCTGATCGGGGCTCTCGACGGCGACACCCTGCTGCCGGGCCACGGCCCGCTCCACCGGGGCTCCGTGCGCGCCGCCGCCGAGCGGGCCGCAGAACGCGCTTCCTGACTCCGCCGGGCGGGGCCTTAAGGTTCCTCCCATGGCTTTGCAGATCAGCGCCACGAACCCGGAGCACCCCGCGCTCCTGCTCGCCCTGCCCTGGGACGTGCCCCTGGAGGAGTGGCCCGAGGAGTACCTCGTGCCGCTCCCCCGCGGCATCTCCCGGCACGTCGTGCGCTACGCGCGGGCCGGCGACGAGGTGATCGCCGTCAAGGAGCTGGCCGAGCGGCCCGCCTTGCGCGAGTACGGGCTGCTGCGCGACCTCGACCGGATCGGCATCCCCGCCGTCGATCCGCTCGCGGTGGTCACCGGCCGCACCGACCGCGCCGGTGCCCCGCTGGAGCCGGTGCTGATCACCCGGCATCTGCGCGGCTCGATGCCGTACCGCTCGATGTTCGAGACGACCATGCGCCCGGCGACCATGCACCGGCTGATGGACGCCCTCGCCGTGCTCCTGGTGCGGCTGCACCTGGCCGGGTTCGCCTGGGGCGACTGCTCGCTGTCCAACACGCTGTTCCGGCGGGACGCGGGCGCCTTCGCCGCGTACCTGGTGGACGCCGAGACCGGTGACCTGCACCCCCGGCTCAGCCCCGGGCAGCGGGAGTACGACCTCGACCTGGCCCGGGTGAACATCAGCGGCGAGCTGCTGGACCTGGAGGCGTCGGGCGCGCTGCACCCGTCCGTCGACCCGGTCGAGTTCGGGCACGAGATCTGCACCCGTTACGCCGGGCTGTGGCAGGAACTGACCCGCACCTCGGTGTACCCGGCGGGCAAGTCCCACTACATAGAGCGCCGGATACGCCGCCTGAACGAGCTCGGG
This sequence comes from Streptomyces sp. NPDC030798, assembly GCF_055572275.1. Taxonomy (NCBI): domain Bacteria; kingdom Bacillati; phylum Actinomycetota; class Actinomycetes; order Kitasatosporales; family Streptomycetaceae; genus Streptomyces; species Streptomyces sp. NPDC030798. The sequence continues at coordinate 327,639 of NZ_JBVIDR010000003.1, forward strand.
TTCGACGTGGCCGAGATGCAGATCGAGCACTCGGCGGCCGGCGACACGGTCACCTTCGTGCCGAAGGTCGTCGACGCCGGCCACCATCAGCGCCAGCTGCTGCGGCTGACCGGGCTGGACACCGAGGAGAACCAGGCCCGACGGCTGCTGAACGACCTGGAGAGCTGGATGGCCACTCAGGACGACTACGCCCCGGGCGACCCGCTCGCCGCCCGCCCCGAGGTGCTCGCCCACCGCTGGGTGCGGGACGTGTTCCGGCCGACCGTGCGGGCCGTACCGCCGGAGCTGCGCGGCTCCATGGACCCGGCCGAGATCTACCACGAGCTCCTCGAACACCGCTGGTACCTGTCCGAGCAGGCGGAGCACGACATCGGCCTGGACACCGCGGTCGAGGACTACATCGCCCGCGTCCTGCCCAAGGCCCGCACGACCCTGGAGCCGACCACCCCCGCGTAGCTCACGCGTGCGGGACGACGGCCACCGGGCACTCCGCGTGATGCAGGACGCCCTGGGCGACCGAGCCGATCCGGGCGCCGACCGCCGTGCGGTGCGCCCGGCGGCCCACGACCAGCAACTGGGCCCGGGCGGCCAGTGACAGCAGCACCTGGCCGGCGCTGCCCATCTCCACGTGCTCGGCCACGGGCACCTGCGGGAAGCGCTCCCGCCACGGACCCAGCGCCTCGGCCAGGGCCTGCTTCTCGTGGGGCTCGAGGCCGCCCGCCTCGTCCAGGAGCCTCAGCGAGCCGGGGCTGTAGGCGAAGACCGGCGGCAGCGTCCAGGCCCGCACGGCGCGGACGGTGGCGCCGCGGGCGGCGGCCGTCTCGAAGGCGAACCGCAGCGCGGCCGCGCTGTCCTCCGGGGCGCCGTGCTGGCCCACGAGGACGTCCCGGCCGGCCGCCTCGGCCACCGGCTGGTCCCCGGCGCGCACCAGGACCACCGGCCGGGTCGCCTCGGCGATCACCTGCCGGCCGACCGAGCCCAGCAGGAAGCCGACGACCGGCCCGTGCCCGCGCGAGCCGAGCACCAGCATCTCGGCCTCCGCACCCACGCGGGCCAGCGCCTCGACCACCCTGCCCTCGACGACCTCGGAACCCACCTCGAGCTCCGGATGGCGCCCGCGCACGGCGGCGACGGCGTCGGCCACGCCCTGGGACACCCAGCCGTGCTGCGTGTCCCGGTCGGCCACGGCGAGCGACTCCTCGTAGCGCCAGGCGTGCACCACGCGAAGGGGCAGCTTCCGGCGCACGGCCTCCCGGGCCGCCCAGTCCAGCGCGGCCAGGCTCTCCTCTGTACCGTCCACCCCAGCCGTGATCGGGCGTGTCATCGCGTGGGCCTCCTCGTCGTCCGCGTCGCGGGGCCAGTCTCGCGCATCCGGTGCGGCCGGCCGCCGATTCCGGTACCCGTGCGGGGGCGGTCGATCACCGGCTCCCGGAGCGGACCGGGCCGATCGACCCTACGATGGCCCTTGAACCGGTGCGGCCGGCCCAGCGCCGCCGTGCCGTGCAGCCGACCTCGGGGTGGGAGTCGTATGGCACAGGCCGCCGACGCAGCGCGGACCGTCATCCTGACCGTGGACGACGACCCGGGGGTCTCCCGCGCCGTCGCCCGTGATCTGCGCAGGCGCTACGGCGAGTCGTACCGGATCGTGCGCGCCGAGTCGGGCGAGTCGGCGCTGGAGGCGCTGCGGGAGCTGAAGCTGCGCGGCGATTTGGTGGCCGTGATCCTGGCCGACTACCGGATGCCGCAGATGAACGGCATCGAGTTCCTGGAACAGGCCCTGGACGTGTATCCGGGCGCGCGTCGGGTGCTGCTGACCGCGTACGCCGACACCAACGCGGCGATCGACGCGATCAACGTGGTCGACCTGGACCACTATCTGCTCAAGCCCTGGGACCCGCCGGAGGAGAAGCTCTACCCGGTGCTGGACGATCTGCTGCAGGCCTGGCGCAACAGCGCCTACAAGCCGGTGCCCAGCACCAAGGTGGTGGGGCACCGGTGGTCGGCGCGCTCCTCGGACGTGCGCGAGTTCCTGGCCCGCAACCAGGTGCCCTACCGCTGGTACTCCGTGGAGGAGCCGGAGGGGCGGCGGCTGCTGGCCGCGGCCGGTCAGGACGGGCAGCGGCTGCCGGTGGTGGTCGCCCCGGACGGTGCGGTCCTCGTCGAGCCCGAGGCGCCGGAGCTGGCCGCCCGGGTGGGGCTGGCGACGACACCGGCGGCCGACTTCTACGACCTCGTGGTGATCGGCGGCGGCCCGGCCGGGCTCGGTGCCGCCGTGTACGGGGCCTCGGAGGGTTTGAGGACCGTGCTGGTGGAGCGGTCGGCGACCGGCGGACAGGCCGGGCAGAGCTCCCGGATCGAGAACTACCTCGGCTTCCCCGACGGCGTGTCCGGCGCCCAGCTCACCGACCGGGCGCGGCGGCAGGCGGCCAAGTTCGGCGCCGAGATCCTGACCGCGCGCGAGGTGACGGGGCTGGAGGTCAACGGCGCGGCGCGCGTCGTACGGTTCGCGGACGGCTCGGCGATCGCCGCGCACAGCGTCATCCTGGCGACGGGCGTGCAGTACCGGCAGCTGGAGGCCGCCGGCTGCACCGACCTGACCGGATGCGGGGTGTTCTACGGCTCGGCGCTCACCGAGGCCGCCGCCTGCCAGGGGCAGGACGTGTACATCGTGGGCGGCGCCAACTCGGCGGGCCAGGCGGCGATGTATCTGTCCCGGTTCGCCAAGTCGGTGACACTGCTGGTGCGCGGGCCGGACCTGTCGGCGTCGATGTCGTACTACCTGATCCAGCAGATCGAGGAGGCGCCGAACATCTCGGTGCGCAGCCGCACGGTGGTGGACGCGGCGCACGGCTCCGGCCGCCTGGAGCAGCTGACGCTGCGTGATGTGGCGAGCGGGGAGGCCGAACGGGTCGACGCCCAGTGGATGTTCGTGTTCATCGGCGCCGCGCCGCTGACCGACTGGCTGGGCGAGACGGTGCTGCGCGACGGGCGCGGCTTCATCCTGGCGGGGCCCGATCTGACCGCCGACGGCCGGCCGCCGGAGGGCTGGGAGCTGGAGCGGCCGCCGTACCACCTGGAGACCAGCATTCCCGGTGTGTTCGTCGCGGGCGACGCGCGCGCCGAGTCCGCCAAGCGTGTCGCGTCCGCCGTCGGAGAGGGAGCCATGGCCGTCATGCTCGTCCACCGGTATCTGGAGCAGTCGTGAGCGGGCAGGTCGTGCCGTGCAGCCCGCGGGAGATCGGCTCCCTGTTCCTCTTCGAGAAGCTGGCGCCCGAGCAGCTCGGGCGGCTGTGCAGCGCGGGCCGGGTGGAGCTGTTCCAGCCGGGCCCGGTCTACACCGAGGGTGAGCCGGCCACCTGCTTCTACGTGATGGTCGAGGGCACGGTGGTGCTCTCGCGGCGCGTCGGCGGTGACGACGTGGAGGTGTCCCGGACCTCGCAGCGCGGTGTGTACGCGGGCGCCATGCAGGCGTACCTCGGGGACCGGGTGCGTCAGGTCTACAACAACTCGATGCGGGTGACGGAGCCGACGCGGTTCTTCGTGCTGCCGGCGGACACCTTCGCCGAGATCATGAGCGAGTGGTTCCCGATGGCCGTCCACCTGCTGGAGGGGCTGTTCTTCGGGTCGAAGAACACCCAGGCCATGATCGGCCAGCGGGAGCGGCTGCTGGCGCTCGGTTCGCTGTCGGCGGGGCTCACGCACGAGCTGAACAACCCTGCGGCGGCGGCCGTTCGGGCCACCTCGAGCCTGCGCGAGCGGGTCGCGAAGATGCGGCACAAGCTCGCCGTGATCGCCGAGGGCCCGTTCTCCCGGGACGCACTGGCGAGCCTGATCGAGATACAGGAGCGCACCGCCGAGCGGGTCGCCAAGGCGCCGGCGCTCAGCCCGCTGGAGGCCTCCGACCGGGAGGACGCGCTCAGCGACTGGCTGGAGGACCACGGCATCGACCAGGGCTGGCAGCTCGCGCCCACCTTCGTGCAGGCCGGGCTGGACGTGGACTGGCTGGAGCAGGTCGCGGCGGCCGTCGGCGAGGAGATCCTGCCCGGGGCGGTGGGCTGGCTCAACTACACCATCGAGACCGAGCTGCTGATGAACGAGATCGAGGACTCCACCACCCGGATCTCGCACCTCGTCGACGCGGCCAAGCAGTACTCGCAGCTCGACCGGGCGCCCTACCGGGTGGTCGACGTGCACGAACTCCTCGACAGCACGCTGCTGATGCTGTCCGGCAAGATCGGCCCGCGCATCCGGGTGGTCAAGGAGTACGACCGTTCGCTCCCGCAGATCCCGGCCTACCCGGCGGAGCTGAACCAGGTGTGGACCAACCTCGTCGACAACGCGGTGTCGGCCATCAACGGCGCGGGCGGGGAGGGCACGTTGACCGTGCGGACCGCGCCGGACCACGAGCGGCTGCTGGTCGAGTTCCGGGACACCGGGCCCGGGGTGCCGCCGGAGATCCGCGGCCGGATCTTCGACCCGTTCTTCACCACCAAGCCGGTCGGCGAGGGCACCGGGCTCGGCCTGGACATCTCCTGGCGGATCGTCGTCAACAAGCACCACGGCACGCTCCGGGTCGAGTCGGTGCCCGGCGACACCCGGTTCCAGGTACTGCTGCCGCTGACCGCCGAGGCGCCCGAGGAGGCGTCCGCCCTGGCAGACCCCGAGGAGGCAGGATGAGCGACGAGGCCGCGATCGACCCGAGTGTGCCGCCGAGCGGCACCGGATGCGTGGAGTGCGAGGAGGCCGGCGGTTGGTGGTTCCACCTGCGCCGGTGTGCGGCCTGCGGCCACATCGGCTGCTGCGACGACTCCCCCGCCAAACACGCCACCGCCCACTACCGGGCCACCGGGCACCCGGTGATCCGCAGTTTCGAGCCGGGCGAGGACTGGTTCTGGAACTACGACACGGAGGAGCTGTACGCCTCCGGCCCCGAACTGGCGCCGCCGGCCGGCCATCCCGCCGAGCAGCCGGCACCGGGTCCGGCGGGCCGGGTACCGGCGAACTGGGCAGAGACGCTGCGCTGAGCGGGAGTCAGCGGGCGCAGTCGAGGCCGGCGAGATCCACCGCGCCGGCCAGCGCCCGCATGCCCCGGTCGCCCGGGTGGAGGTGGTCGCCGCCGTCGAGGAGGGGCAGCAGCCGCCCGGAGTCGTGCGGGCCGCGCAGGACGCGGTCGAAGTCGAGGACCGCGTCGAACGCCCCGCTGCCGCGCAGGTACCGGTTCACCTCGCGGCGCACGGCCTCGGTGGCGGGGTCCCATCCGAGGCCGTCCCGGAACGGTCCGAGGGTGGCGACCGCCAGGCACTTGCCGGCCGCGTGGACCCGCTCGGCGATCCGGCGGTAGCCGGCGATCAGGTCGGGTGCGGTGACGCCGGTGTGGGCCCTGAGGTCGTTCACGCCCTCGAAGAGGATCACGGTCCGGACGCCGGGCAGGGAGAGCACGTCCCGGTCGAGCCGGTGCAGGGCGCTCGGCCCGGCGCCGTCCGCGAGGACCCGGTTGCCGGAGATGCCCTCGTCGGCCACGCCCTTGACGGCGGTGGGGGCCGTGCTCAGGCGGCGGGCCAGGTAATCGGGCCAGCGCCGGTTGAGATCGGCGGTGGACTGCCAGCCGTCGGTGATGGAGTCGCCGAGCGCCACGACGGCGCCGGTGGCGGGGCTCGCCGGGCGTACGGAGACGGCGTCGAGGTACCACCAGGAGCCGGTCGTCGCCGTCCAGTTGGCCGCGCTCTCCTCGGCACCGTGGTCGCCCTGCGTGAGGTACGACGTCTGCATGGCCAGGCCGTGGCCGGTGGCCGGGCCCGCCGCGCCCGGGGTGTGCAGGCTGACGACCAGGTCGGCGGCGGCCGGGACCCTGCCCGGCAGCGGATCGCTCCAGGCCACCGCGCCGGCCGGCACGGTCACCCGGGGGGCTCCCGCGAAGGTCAGCCGGCGGTTGCTGCCGGGGGTGAGGGCCGCGCCCCGGAGCCGCAGGCCCGCGTAGACGCCGTCCAGGGTCAGCGGGCGGTCGCCGAAGGCGTTGGAGAGGCGGACGCGCAGCGCGCTGCCGCCGACGCTGGTGTGCACGACGAGCCGGTATCCGCGGCCGGCGCCGCCCTCGCCCAGGAGGTCGGCGCTCGCCGCCCAGGTGACGACGCCGGAGTCCCGCTCGGTGGCCCCGCCCGGCGGCCCGGCGGCCCGGGCGGGCGCGGACTGACAGGCCGCGGCCACCAGCAGGACGACGGCGACCCGCCGAAGGCGCCCGAACCGGCCGGTCACCGGACGGACTCCCCCGCCACGCCGGAGGCGCCGGGCCCCGGACCCCCCGCCCGGCACGTGCCTGTGTGTCCCACGGAGGTCATCGTCCCGCCGTCGCGGCGGGTCCGCACCTCGGCGGCCCGGGGCGGCCGGAGCCGGACATGCGGATGCCCCGCGCGGGGCGGGGCATCCGGTGGTGCCGGTACTGCTCGGCGTGCGGTCAGTGACCGGCGGCCGGGGTGTTGGCGGCGGTGACGTTGACCGCGGCCCACGCCTTGTCCACCGTCTTGTACTCGGTGCTGGTCGCGCCGTACAGGTCCTTGGCCGCCTTCAGCGTCGCGACGCGCGCGTCGTGGAAGCTGGTGGTGGAGACCATGTAGCGGGTCAGCGCACGGTAGAAGATGGCCGTGGCCTTGGTGCGGCCGATGCCCTTGACCGTGGAGCCGTCGTACGTCGGCGAGTCGTAGGTGACGGTGCCGATCTTCTTCTTGCCGCTGCCCTCCGCGAGGAGGTAGTAGGCGTGCGAGGAGACACCGGAGCCGGCGTGCACCTCGGTGAAGTCCGTGTCCGGCGCCCAGTAGTCGATGGTGCCCTCGAGCTTGTCGAGCGACGGGTGGTCCAGACGCCGCAGGAACTTCTGGTCCAGGCCCAGCTTCTCGCCGATCAGGTAGTCCGGGGTGTCCTTGGCGTTCTTGGCGTAGAACTCCACGTTCGAGCCGAAGATGTCCGCGAGGGACTCGTTCAGCGCGCCGGGCTCGCCGTACTGGTTGCCGTCGGAGTCGACGTACGTCGGCTGCAGGTTGGCGGTCGCCTCGACGACGCCGTGGGTCAGCTCGTGACCGGTGACGTCGAGGACGACGAGCGGCTTCTTGAACATGTCGCCGTCGCCGTCGCCGTACAGCATGCAGTTGCAGGTCGGGTCCCAGAAGGCGTTGGCGACCTTCTTGCCCCAGTGCACCATGCCGCGGGCCGCCTTGGAGTTGTTGGCGATGCCCTTGCGGTTGAAGGTCTTCTTGTAGAAGTCCAGGGTCTTGGTGATGCCGTACTGGGCGTCGGCGGCGGCGCTGGACCGGCTGGTGGTCTTGCCGTTGCCCCACACGTTGGTGGTGTTGGTGAACTTCGTGCCCGCGCCGAAGCTCTCCGTGTACTTGCCCTTGGCGTCCCGGACCTCGGTGCCGTACCGGCTCGGGTCCTTGAGCTGGTAGTGGCCCCGCGACGTCGCCGTGGTGGTCAGGCCGACCTTGCCCACGAAGAGGGTCTTGCCGGTGCCGTGCGCGGTCGCCGGGTAGTGCGTGGCGCCGGACAGGCCCGAGCCGAGCAGGCCGGTGCTCCCGGCGGAGCCGGCGCCGGTGGACGGGTCGACCGTCTCGCCGCGCTCGCGCAGGGTGTCGAGCAGCTTCGGCGACAGGAACTCGTCGGCGTCCGGCGTGTTGCTGCGCACCTTGCCGGTGACGGCGTCGACGACGACGGTGTGCGAGCCGGCCGTGTCGGTGACCGTCACCTGATAGGCGAGCGCCGAGGCGCCGCCGCGGGCGTCCACCACCAGTTCGGCGCTGCCCGCGTCGCCCTTGGCGGCCCGGGCGGCCTTGGCGGCGGCCTGGGCCGGCGTCAGCTTCGCCCGGGTGGTGGCCGGCTTGACGGTGTGCTGGGCCGCGCGGGTGACCCCCGTGTAGGACAGCTGTCGGCCGAGGTGGACGACGAGGTCGCCGCCGAGCACCGGCATGCCGCCGTGCGTCCGGACGAACCGGACATGGCGGGCACCCTCGGGGTCGATCATCACGTCCTGGGCGTGGAGTTCGTCGCCCTGCGAGACACCCGTCGCCGTCGCGTGGGCGAAGGCCGCGGTGCGCGCCGCCTCCACCACCGCGGTGGCGTTCGGGGCGGCGGAAGCGGCGGTGCGCTCCACCCCCGTGGAGGGACCCGCGAAGGCCGTACCGGCCAGGCCTGTGGCAGCCGTCGCCACCGCGACGGCGACCGCCACGGTGCGTATGTGCGGTCTACGCAATCTGATCAGGGTTCCTTCGTTCAAAGGCGGCTGAAGTCACCAACCGCCCTGAGGCATGGCGTTGTTGAGCGCCACGAGGGCTGGTCGGGCCCCGGGGGGCAACCCTTCCGGATCAGTCATGCGCACGTAAAGCCGGAATGATCCATTTCGCGTTGTTCTATGGCAATCCTTTGCAAATGGGCGCCAGAGAGTGATCGCGAGATGACCAACTGTGTGTCGGCTGTGGAGACGCCGTCCGCATCGCCTAGGTTCCCAGGCCTGAATGTGACCGACGTCGCATCACGAACCGTGCGGATGGGAGTGGGTGCCGGATGGGCGCAGCAACGGTGGGCAGGGGTGCGGTCCTCGCGGCGGTCGTGCTGTCGCTGTGCGCACTTCCGGCGCGGGCCGCGACCGCGGCCCCCGAGCCGCCCGACCTCCAGGGCCTGGACGGTGTGCTGCGCTCCGTGGTGGCCGAGGGAGCGCCCGGGGCACTGGCCCGGGTCGACGACAACGGCCGGACCTACGAGGTCACTCGAGGCGTCGCCGACCGCGCCACCCGGCAGGCCATCGGCGCCGACGACCGGTTCCGCATCGGCAGCGTCACCAAGTCCTTCTCGGCGGTGGTCCTGCTGCAGCTCGCCGACGAGCACAAGGTGGACCTCGACGCGCCGGTCAACCGCTATCTGCCCGGCCTGCTGCCGGACGACCGCATCACCGTCCGGCACCTGCTGAGCCACCGCAGCGGGCTGTACGACTACACCGACGACCTGTTCGCCGACAGCGTCCCGGGCTTCGAGGCGGTGCGCGACAGGGTCTTCACCTACCGCGAACTCGTCGCCCTCTCCCTGCGCAAGCCGCTCACCCACGAACCCGGCGCCGCCTACTCCTACTCCAACACCAACTTCGTCGTCGCGGGCCTGCTCATCGAGAAGCTCACCGGGCACCCGGTGAGGACCGAGTACGAGAACCGCGTCTTCCGGCCGCTGGGCCTGCGCGACACCTTCTACGTCCACCCCGACACCCGGATCCCCGGCCGGTACGCCCGCGGCTACCTCACCCCGGACCGGCCCGGCGCCGGGCTGGTGGACGCGACGGAGCAGACGGTGTCCTGGGCGCAGAGCGCGGGCGCCGTCATCTCCAGCGCCAAGGACCTCGACACCTTCTACTCGGCGCTGCTCGGCGGCAGACTGCTCTCGCCGGCCCGCCTCGCGGAGATGGAGCGCTTCACCCGGGTCGACGACACCACCGCCTACGGGCTCGGGCTGCGCCGGCGGGACCTGTCCTGCGGGGTGTCGGTGTACGGCCACACGGGCGCGGTGCAGGGGTACTACACCTACGCGTTCGCCGCGCCGGACGGCAGGCGGAGCGTCACGGCCATGGCCACCACGTCCAACAACGGGAAGGTGCTGGGCACACTGGCCGGGGTGCTGGAGTCGGCGTTCTGCGGCAAGGAGGCGAAGGCCGTGATCTTGGCGGAACCACTCCGTCCGGGACACGATGCCCCGCATGAAGGGTGACCTCTTTACCAGTGAGCACGTCGTGCGCCCGGCCGTCGAGCCGGGCATGTCCGTCGAGAACGCCAAGTGCATCAAGTACGCGGTGAACGGCGAGATGTACGCCCGCCAGGGCGCCATGATCGCCCACCGCGGCGGCCTCCAGTTCGAGCGCAAGGGCCAGGGCGTGGGCGGCATGCTCAAGCGTGCGGTCACCGGCGAGGGGCTGCCGCTGATGGCGGTGCGCGGGCAGGGCGAGGTGTGGTTCGCGCACGAGGCGCAGAACTGTTTCATCGTCGAGGTGGAGCCCGGTGACCAGTTCACCGTCAACGGCCGCAACGTGCTGTGCTTCGACGCGTCGCTGTCGTACGAGATCAGGACGGTGAAGGGCTCCGGCATCGCCGGGGGCGGCCTGTTCAACAGCGTGTTCAGCGGACAGGGCCGGCTCGGCCTGGTCTGCGAGGGCAACCCGCTGGTGATCCCCGTCTCGGCGCAGTCGCCGGTGTACGTGGACACGGACGCCGTCGTCGGCTGGACGGCGCATCTGCAGACCTCGCTGCACCGCTCGCAGTCCATCGGCTCGATGCTGCGGGGCGGCAGCGGCGAGGCGGTCCAGCTCATGCTGCAGGGCGAGGGCTTCGTGGTGGTCCGGCCGAGCGAGGCGACGCCGCAGAAGGCACAGCAGCACTGAGCCCTCGGCAGGCCACGCCCCGGCCCCCGGGCCGGGGCCCCTTCCCTTTCCGGCCGATCGCCGGGCCCGCGCGCCCCGGACCACCGAAACCGTGTTGACCTGGGGCGGCCGCACGGGTCAGGGTGCGAGAGGCGCGGCTTCCCGTCCCGCGCCGGGAAGGTGAACGGCCTTGATCGGCATCTCGGACATCGAAGCCGCCGCACAGCACATCGCCCCCCATGTGGTCCGGACCCCGACCGTGCCCAGCCCCGGCCTGACGGCACTGCTCGGCGTCCCGGTCACCGCCAAGCTCGAACTGCTGCAGCGCACCGGCTCGTTCAAGGCGCGCGGGGCGACGGCGAAACTGCTGTCGCTGAGCGAGGCCGAGCGGGCGGCCGGCGTGGTGGCGGTCAGCGGCGGCAACCACGGGATCGCGCTCGCGGTGATGGCGGCGGCCCTCGACGTGAAGGCGACCGTGGTGATGCCGCGCACGGCACCGGCCCGCTCCATCGAGCTGGCCGAGCGGGCGGGGGCGTCGGTACGGCTGACCGACGGCATGGACAGCGCGTTCGAGCTGGTGCTGCGCCTGAGGGACGAGGGCCTCACGCTGGTCCACCCGTTCGACGACCCGGTGGTCGTCGCCGGCCAGGGCACGGTGGGCCTGGAGCTCGCCGAGGACGCCGGCGAGCTGACGGACGTCGTCGTCAGCATCGGCGGCGGAGGTCTGATCGCCGGGGTGGCGGCCGCGCTGCGCGCCCGGCGTCCCGGAGTGCGGGTGTGGGGCGTGGAGACGGAGGGCGCCGAGGCGATGTCCGCCGCGCTGCGCGCGGGCGGTCCGCTGCAGGTGCCGGTCTCCTCGCTCGTCACCACGCTGAGCGCGCCCTCGGTGTCCCGGCTGACGTACGACCATGTGTCCGAGCTGCTGGAGGAGGTCCTGGTGGTGCCGGACCGGGAGGCCGTGCGGGGCTGCCTGGACCTCGCCGAGCACGCCAAGGTGTGGACCGAGCCGGCCGCCGGCTGTCTGCTGCCGGCCGCCCGGCAGGTGCGGGCGCGGGTCGGCGACGGCGCCCGGCTGGGGCTCGTGGTGTGCGGCGGCAATGCGACTCCCGGGGACGTCCTCGGCTGGGCGGACCGCTTCGGGCTGCTGTGAACCCCGCGTGACACCCGGGCGTTTACCGTCGGTTACCCGCAGGTCGACGCCCGGACCCACACTGCCTTCGCAAACTCGAAAGCCCTTTCGGCGATTTGAATAAAAGGCAGGAACGGCATCGGAGCCGCAGTTCTTTGAACACACCCCCGCGTGCGCCGCGTACCTCTCAGGGAAAGTTCGAGGCAGGGGTTTCAGCGAGGGATGACCATGGTCGAGGCGCACGTCTCCGCACACGAGTTGGTCGCCGGCCGGTACCGGCTCCTGGAGGTGTTCGCCCGCGAGACGAACCGGCTGTGGTGGCACGCCGAGGACGTGACCGCCCACCAGCCCCGCATGGTGGCGCAGACCGCCCTGCCGGAGCAGACCGACGCCGACACCGTGCGCCGCGCCACGGCCCGGGTGATGCGCAACTCCGAGATCATGCGGCTGCTGTGCCCCGGCCGGGTCGCCACCGTCGTCGACGCCGTCGTGGAGGCGGGCACGCTGTGGACGGTCACCGACCGGATCGAGGGCACCACCCTCGCCGAACTCCTCGACCGGGAGGGCCCCTTCCACCCCGTCCGGGCGGCGCGGCTCGGCCTGGACGTCCTCGACGTGCTCCAGGCCGCCCACGACGAGGGCATCACCCACGGCGAGCTGAGCCCCGGCCAGATCTTCGTGCGGGACGGCGGCCCGGTCCTGGTGGCCGGGTTCGGGCTGGCGGGCACCACCCTGGCACCGAGGCTCACGGCGCCGTCGTACGCCTCGCCGGAGCAGGCCCGCGACGAGCGCGTCGGACCGGCCGCCGACCTGTGGGCCCTCGGCGCCATCCTCTACACGATGGTCGAGGGACGCCCGCCGTTCCGCGACCGGGGCCGCCCGGACGCCACCCTGAAGGCCGTGGACCGGCTGCCCCTGCGCACCCCGCTGCGCACCGGCCCGCTCACCCAGGCCGTCCAGGGGCTGCTGCGCAAGAACTCCCGGGAGCGGCTGACCCGTGCGGTGGTGCGCGATTCCCTGACGAGGGTCCTCGACGAGGACACCGACGCCGACCGCTCCCCGGTACCCGAGCCCCGGGTGCGTGGCGCCTGCGCCACCGTGCGGGGCACCGGTCCGGGCGGGCGCGGCAGGCTCGTCCTGACCGCCGGGGCCGCGCTGGCCGTCGCCGGCATCGCGGCCGCCGTCCTGGCCGCCACCCACCAGCTGCCCGGCACCTCGGCCTCGTCCGCACCGTCCCGGCCCGCCGCCACGACCGCCCCGCCCGCCGACCGCACCGACACCCGCACGCCCGGCTCCCGGCCGACCGCCGCCACCAGCCCGGCCGCCCCGCCCGGCAGCCCGAGCCCCGGCGCGCACGCCGGCGCCAGTGCCTCCGCCGCCGCGCTGCCGGCCGGGTACCACCGGTACACCGCGCCGGAGGGGTTCTCCGTGGCCCTGCCGGACGGCTGGCGACGGCTGACGACCACCCGCGTCAAGGACCTCGCCTACCGCGTCACCTTCGGCACCGACGGCGACTCTCCCACCCTCGCCGTCACCTACAGCTCCCACGCCGGCCCCGACCCGGTCGTCGTGTGGCGCGACGACGTCGAACCGGAGCTGGAACAGCTGTCCGGCTACCACCGGATCGGCAGCATCCGGGCCACCACCTACCAGGGGTACGCGGCAGCCGACCTGGAGTGGCTGTCCGGCACCGGCGACGCCCGGGTGCACACCTTCGGACGCGGCTTCCTGATCGGCGGCGGCCACAGCTTCTCGCTGCGCTTCGCCACGCCGGCCGACGCCTGGGACGACCCCGCAGCGCGGCTGGCCCAGCGGACCTTCCTGCAGACGTTCCGTGCGCCGAAGGGCTGAGCGGGCACCCGGACCCGTTTTCCGTCCGGCAGCCCGGGGACTCGGCCCCCATGGTGCAAATCGGATACACGATGATGACCGAGCAGGCCGGTCCCCGTGACCTGGTGGACCACGTGGTGCGCGCCGAGGAGGCCGGCTTCGACTTCTCGGTGACCTCGGACCACTATTTTCCGTGGCTTCGGGCCCAGGGCCACGCCCCGTACGCCTGGAGCGTGCTGGGCGCCGCCGCGCAGGCCACCTCGCGGATCCCGCTGATGACGTACGTGACCTGCCCCCTGGTCCGCTACCACCCGGCGGTGGTGGCGCAGAAGGCGGCCACCGTGCAGCTGCTGTCCGAGGGCAGGTTCCGGCTCGGGCTGGGCGCCGGCGAGAACCTCAACGAGCATGTGGTGGGCGGCGGCTGGCCCCCGGTGGACGTCCGGCACGAGATGCTCGAGGAAGCGGTGGAGATCATCCGCGCCCTGTTCGACGGCGGCCACGTCACCCACCACGGCACCCACTACGACGTGGACTCCGCCCGGCTGTGGGACCTGCCCGAGCAGGCCCCGCCGATCGGCATCGCCGTCTCCGGCGAGCAGTCCTGCCGGCTCGCCGGGCACCTCGCCGACCTGGTCATCGCCACCGAGCCGAAGAAGGGCCTGCTGGAGGCGTTCGACCGGCACGGCGGCACCGGCAAGCCCCGGGTGGGCCAGCTGCCGGTGTGCTACGACCCCGACCGGGACACGGCGGTCAAGCGGGCCCACGCCCAGTTCCGCTGGTTCGGCCTGGGCTGGAAGGTCAACGCCGAGCTGCCGCACCCGGACTCCTTCGAGGCCGCGACCCAGTTCGTGACCGCCGACGACGTCGCCTCCTCGATCCCGTGCGGCGACGACCCGGACGCCTTCGTGGAGGCCGTACGGCCCTACGCCGAGGCCGGGTTCGACGAGGTCGCCCTGGTCCAGATCGGCGGCGACTCGCAGCCGGAGTTCCTGGACTGGTCGGCGAAGACGCTGCTGCCCGCCCTGCGGGACGCGTTCGGCTGAGTGAACGACAGGTGAATCAGCCGCTTGGGTGAGCATCTTGGGCGTGACCGGGGTACTAGAGGGCCCTACGTCCGTTCGTTCTCGGAGGCCCTCGCGTGAACCCCTTCGTGCACAAGACCCTGGTGGTGCAGCTCCAGGCGGACGGCACCGCCCGGTGCCCGGTGCTCGCCCATCTGAGCTACGACGCGGAAGACCCGTTCGCGGTCACCGCCGTGTTCGGGCACGACGGCCATGTGCTGGCGCGGTGGCGGCTGGACCGGGAGATGCTCGTCGAGGGGCTGACCAGGCCGGTCGGGGTGGGCGACGTACGGATGTCCCCGCACGCCACCGGGATGTGGCGGGAGCTGCGCCTGGAGTTCCTCGGGGACTTCCGGGCCGACGGCAGCCGGCACCGCGCGGTGGTGTACGCGTGGGCGCCGGCGGTGGCCGCGTTCCTGCGCGAGGCCCACGAGGTGGTGGCTCCCGGGCAGGAGGAGGTGCCGGTCGACGAGATGCTGGCGGAGATCCTCAGCGCGGGCTGACCGGGGGGCGCGGGGCCTGCGGCCCGGCCCCGCCGTCCGACCGGCTGGTGTGCTTGCGGCGCGCCCACAGCGGCAGGCCGTACCAGCACACCAGGTACCACAGGACGACGGCCGCGACGAGCCAGGGCACATAGCCGTCGTCGGTGGCCACCCGGAGGATCAGCAGCAGCGACGAGGCCATCGTGACGAGCAGCAGGAGCAGGCCGACGAACGTCATCCGGGAGGCCAGTCGCACCGCCTGCGGCTTGACCCGGCGGCCGGAGACGAGGCGGTGCAGGGAGACCGGACCGATGAGGGCGCCGGTCGCGCAGGCGCCCAGGACGACGGTCACGATGTAGATGATCTGGTCGACGTGGGCGAGAGTCGCGTACTTCTGCTGGAAGACGACGGTCAGCAGGAATCCGAAGAGGATCTGCACGCCGGTCTGGGCGACCCTGACCTCCTGGATCAGCTCGACCCACATCCGGTCGGCCCGCTCCTCCTCGGTCTCGTTGCGCCCCCTGCGCCGCTCCTGCTGCGTCATGCGGTGCGTCTAACCGCCCGGGCGTTTGTTCAAACAGCCCGCACCGTGCCTACCAGCGGTGTTCGACCTGGTCCTGGATCCGTCGCCGGTACAGCTCGCGGATGGCGGTGCGGGTCTCTTCGGTCAGCGCGGGCAGCTTGGCGGCGGCCGCGTTGGCGCGGGCCTGTTCCGGGCTGCGGGCGCCGGGGATGACGGTGGTGACGCCGGGCTGCTCGATGATCCAGCGCAGGGCCAGCTGGGCCGGGGTGCAGCCCTCGGGCGCGAGCGCGGCGAACTCGGCGGCGGCCTCGACGCCGGTGGCGTAGTCGACGCCGGAGAACGTCTCGCCCTGGTCGAAGGCCTCGCCGTGCCGGTTGTAGGTGCGGTGGTCGTTGGCCGCGAAGACGGTGTCCTTGGTGTACTTGCCGGACAGCAGGCCGGAGGCGAGGGGAACGCGCGCGATGATGCCGACGCCCGCCTCCCGGGCCGCGGGGAGCACCTCGTACAGGGGCTTCATGCGGAACGGGTTGAGGATGATCTGCACGCTGGCCACATGCGGCCGGGCGATCGCGGTGAGCGCCTCGGCGCAGGTCTCCACGCTGACGCCGTAGGCCGCGACGCGCTCCTCGTCCACCAGGGTGTCGAGGGCGTCGAACACCGCGTCGGAGGAGTAGACGGGCGTCGGCGGGCAGTGCAGCTGCACCAGGTCGATGCGGTCGACGCCGAGGTTGCGGCGGGAGCGGTCGTTCCAGGCGCGGAAGTTGTCCAGGACGTAGTTCTCCGGGATCTGCTCGACCCGGCGGCCCATCTTGGTGGCGACCAGGACGTGCAGGTCGGGGCGGGTGCGCAGGAAGGTGGCGATGGTCTCCTCGCTGCGGCCGTCGCCGTAGACGTCGGCGGTGTCGAAGAAGGTGACCCCGGACTCGGCCGCCGCCTCCAGGACCGCTTCCGCCTCCTTGGCGTCCACGTCGCCCCAGTCGGCGCCCAGCTGCCACGTGCCGAGTCCGACGACCGATGCCCACTGCCCCGACCTGCCGATTACGCGTTCGTCCATGGCGACAGTCTGTCACCCGGTCGAGCCTCCCGCGGATCGGGCGCCGAGTGCACCCGCACGTCGGTGCCCGCTTCGCGCAGCGTGGCTTCGGCGTCTCCGGCTCGGCGGGCGGCGGCGGTTGCGTCGCCGGGGACGGTCAGGGCCGCGAGTCGAACGCGACGGGTACGGCCGTGGGGGCTCCTCGGTGGGCGGGAGGGCGGCCTCGGCTGCGGGCGGGGCTACGACCGGGGTTGCAGGGCGCGGGCGAGCCGGGGCCCGATGTGGCGCTTGAGCCGGCGCAGCGGCTCCAGTCGCCCGGCCGCCTTGTCGAGGCCGTAGTAGAGCTGCGGGGGGACGTACGGCAGCAGGGGGGAGTGGCGCTGGCCGAGCAGGGCGAACATGCGGTGCGGGGGCAGGTCGATGTAGCGGGGCAGGTTCTCGTACCAGCGCGCGCTGTGGTGGGCGGCACTCTGCGCGGCGAGCAGGGCGGATCTGCGCCGGTGCTCGTAGGCGGCCAGGGCCTCCGGCAGGGCGGGGTGCGCGCCCAGGCAGGCGGCCAGGCACATGGCGTCCTCCAGGGCGAGCGTGGTGCCCGCGCCGGTGGAGTAGTGCGTGGTGTGGGCGGCGTCACCGAGCAGGACCAGGTTGCCGGGGCGCCAGGTGCGGTTGGTGACGGTGCGGAAGACGGGCCAGGAGGCGCCGGCCGCCGGTCGGAGGAGGAGGGGGTGGCCGTCGAGGACGCCGGCGAAGAGCCGCTCCAGCAGGGCGCAGGTCCCGGGCTCGTCGGCGCGGTCCAGGCCGAGACCGGCGCGGGTGTGCGGGGCGCACTCCACGACGCAGGTGCTGCGCTCGCCGCTGTAGCCGTAGCCGTAGGCCCAGATCCAGCCGTGCGCGGTCTCGACGAAGGCGAAGGTGAAGGCGTCGAAGACCTTGGTGGTGCCGAGCCAGAGGTAGGGGTTGCGGCCCTCCTGGAGACGGGTGCCGAAGTCGTCGGCGTACCGGGTGCGCAGGGCACTGTGCACGCCGTCGGCCGCCACGACCAGGTCGGCCTCCGGCAGGTCGCGAGCCGTGACGTCGCTGCCGAACTCCAGCCGCACGCCCAGGGAGCGGGCCCGCCCGGCGAGGATCTCCAGGAGGCGGTGGCGGCCGATGCCGTGCCCCTCGTCGCCCGGCTGCCGGGTCACCCGGCCGCGGACGTGCGCCACGCCCTCGGTCCAGCGCACCGAGTTGGCCTCGATGGCGCGGGCGGACTCGGGGTCGTACCGGTGCAGCCGGTCGAGCAGGCCGCGCCAGTAGGTCACGCCCCAGCCGTGGGTGGAGCCCTCCGGGTTGCGCTCGTGGACGGTGACGTCGTGGGACGGGTTCTGCCGCTTGAGCAGGACGGCGAGGTAGAGGCCCGCGGGCCCGCCTCCGACGCAGACGATCTTCACACACACCCCCGACAATCACTCAATGTAGCCATTTCGTACGCAGAGTAACAGGCCGGCCGGACGGGGGCGTGGCTTCCGGATCGCGTCACTCTGTGGCGGTGATCCGCGCCACTCCGGTGGACCGCGAGCGAGAGGAACCACCCCGATCACGGGCGCGACCGCAAGGAATTGCCCGTTCCGCACTCGGTCGGCACTCCGGGGCAGCAAGATCGTCTTGGTTCAACCTTGCACCACATGTGGGTAATTGTCCGGATCGCAGCCAACCGGAACCGGGGGATTTCTCCCGCTCCCGGAGGTCCCGATAGGCATGCCGGGTCACCCCTCGAACACCAGCACAGGAGGACCCGTATGCCCGGACTCACCCGGCGCCGCGCACTCACCGCGGCGGCCGCCCTCGCCACCACGGCCACCGCGGCCACCCTCGCCGCGCCTGCCGCCCTCGCCGCGCCCGGCGTTCTCGCCTCCGGGCACGAGCACGGCTCGCCGGAGGCCTTCGACGAGGTGTACAAGGGCCGCCGGATACAGGGGCGTCCGTCGACCATGGGCGGTCATCACCACGAACACGGCGGCGGCTACGCGGTGTTCGTCGACGGCGTGGAGCTGCACGTGATGCGCAACGCCGACGGCAGCTGGATCAGCGTCGTCAGCCACTACGACCCGGTGCCCACCCCGCGCGCCGCCGCCCGCGCAGCGGTGGACGAGCTGCAGGGCGCACCTCTGCTGCCGTTCCCCGCCAACTGACCGCCCTCCGCCAGGACTTCCGGAGCACCTCGCACATGACCGTACGCAAGAACCAGGCCACCCTGTCCGCCGACGAGAAGCGGCGTTTCGTGGACGCCGTCCTCGAACTGAAGCGCAGCGGACGCTACGACGCGTTCGTCCGCACCCACAACGCCTTCATCATGTCCGACACCGACAGCGGCGAGCGGACCGGCCACCGCTCCCCGTCCTTCCTGCCCTGGCACCGCAGATTCCTGCTCGACTTCGAGCAGGCCCTGCAGTCGGTCGACTCCTCCGTCGCACTGCCGTACTGGGACTGGAGCACCGACCGCACGGTGCGCGCCTCGCTGTGGGCACCGGACTTCCTCGGGGGCACCGGGCGCAGTTCGGACGGTCGGGTGATGGACGGCCCGTTCGCCGCGACCGGCGGCAACTGGCCGATCAGCGTGCGGGTGGACGGCCGTACCTTCCTGCGCCGCTCGCTCGGCCAGGGCGTGCGCGAGCTGCCGACCCGTGCGGACGTGGAGTCGGTGCTGTCGATACCGGCGTACGACATGGCGCCCTACAACAGCGCCTCCGACGGCTTCCGCAATCACCTGGAGGGCTGGCGCGGGGTCAACCTGCACAACCGGGTGCACGTGTGGGTCGGCGGCCAGATGGCCACCGGGGTCTCCCCCAACGACCCGGTGTTCTGGCTGCACCACGCCTACATCGACAAGCTGTGGGCCGAGTGGCAGCGCCGGCACCCGGACGCGGGGTACGTGCCGACCGGCAACACCCCGGACGTCGTCGACCTGAACGAGACGATGAAGCCGTGGAACGACGTGCGCCCGGCCGACCTGCTGGACCACACGCGGTTCTACACCTTCGACGACTGACCGGGCCGCGCGCCGATCAGGCCTCGGCGGTCCGGCACTCCGGGTGGCCCCAGCCCTGCGCGTTCTTGGCGATGGACTCGCCGGCCGCGTAGGACCGGCCGCACGGGCAGCGGCCGGGGAACTTCGCCTTGATGGTGCGGGAGGACGCCGTGCCGCCCGTGCGGCGGGGCGCCGCCTTGCGGCGCGGCGCCCTGGCCACGGGTGCATCGGGCGAGGGCGGCGGCTCCGGGGAGCCGAGGGCACTGCCGGCCGCCTCCTGCGCCGAGGCGGCCTGGCTGGCGGCGCGGTCGGCGAAGTCGTTCAGCGGGTCGCCGTCCACCTGGTGGGCGGGCACGTAGCGGAACTCCACGGAGCGGCCGTCCAGCAGCGCGTCGATGCGGACCACCAGGTCCTGGTTGGCGACGGGCTTGCCGGCGGCCGTCTTCCAGCCGTTGCGCTTCCAGCCGGGCAGCCAGGTGGTGACGGCCTTCATCGCGTACTGGGAGTCCATCCGGATCTCCAGCGGCACGTCGGGGTCGACGGCCGTCAGCAGACGCTCCAGGGCGGTGAGTTCGGCGACGTTGTTGGTGGCCCGGCCGAGGGGTCCCGACTCCCAGCGGTCCGGCGTCCGCTCGTCGTCCGAGACCACCCATGCCCATCCGGCCGGTCCGGGGTTGCCCTTCGAAGCCCCGTCGCACGCGGCCACCACACGTTCACGCATGCGCCCGATCATGCCACGACCGCGCGAGGCGCCGGGCCCGGGCCGGTCAGACCTCCTTGACCTTCGGCATGTCGCCCTCGGTGGTCGTGATGTCGATCACCGAGAAGTTCGCGCCCTGCGGGTCGGTCAGCGCCGCGAACCGGCCGAAGGGGCTGCTCATCGGGCCGAAGCGGAGGACCCCGCCGAGCTTGCCGGCCCGGGCCACCGCCGCGTCGCAGTCGTCGACGGTGAAGTACACGTTGATGTACGACGGCACCTCGGGCGGGAAGTCGTCGGTCATCCGCATCCGGCCGAGGACGGTCTCCTCGCCGATGTCGAACATGCGGAAGTCGATCGCGTGGTCCTCGATCTCCTTGGCCCGGTACGGGAACACGGCGGACAGGAAGGTGTCGGCCTTCTCGGGTTCCCGGGTGAAGACCTCGGCCCAGCAGTAGGCACCGGGCACCGCCGTCGCCTCGAAGCCCTCGTGGGTGCCCGCCTGCCACACGCCGAACACGGCCCCGCTGGGCTCGCGGGCCAGGCACATGGTGCCGAAGTCGCCGACCCGCATCGGCTCCATCAGCACCTCACCGCCGTTGTCCCGGATCCGCTGCGCGGTCGCGGCCGCGTCCGGCGAGGCGAAGTACAGGCACCACTGCGACTGCCCCTCCTGGCCGGGCATCGGCGGTACGACGGCGGCGACCGCCTTGCCGTCGGCGTACGCCTGCGTGTAGTTGCCGTACTCCGACGACGTCTCGCCGAACGTCCAGCCGAGGACGTCGCCGTAGAAGGTCTTGGCGCCCTCGACGTCGCTGAACATGGCATCGGCCCAACAGGGCGTTCCTTCAGGTTGCACGGCCATGGCCCGGGCCCTCTCGGTCAGACGGTACGTCCCGGGACATCACGCTAGTCATCCCGCGCCCGGCCCGCGCGCCGAAAGATGCCGGGCGATCCGCGCGGGGCGACAGGGAGGCGGATTCACCCGGGGTGCGGAAGCAGCGCACCGGCGCGCGATCACGGTTCCCGCGGCGGCACGCCCTCGGCAGCGGGTTTGCACCACCTCTTGATCAAATCCGCCCCCTGCGCGCCGTACCCGCAGCTCACGTGTCCTGTTTGGCTGGTCGGAGCGCACCGGCATCCCGCGCACCACCCATCGATCGGCATCACCCCCGTCCGCCTCTCCGCAGGAGGGAATGTGTCCACTCCGGACATCGCCACCGGTTCCGCAGTCGACGAACCCGAGCCCGCCGCCCCGGCCGACGGGCAGCTCACCAGCCTGGGCACCCGGGCGGCGCGCCAGCTGGCCACCACCACCAAGTCCGCACCCCAGATGCAGGCCATCACCTCCCGATGGCTGCTGAAGGCCCTGCCGTGGGTGGACGTCAGGGGCGGCACCTACCGGGTCAACCGGCGGCTGCAGCTGCGCACCGGCCGCGGGCGCGTGCACTTCGAGCACAACGGCGCCGACGACATCCGGGTCGTCCCCGAGACGCTGACCGAGCTGCCGGTCCTGCGCGGCTACCCCGACACGGACGTGCTGCGCGAGATCGCCGCCCGGTTCCAGCCCCGGGAGGTGCGCGCCGGCCAGGTGCTGTTCGAGGCCGGCCAGCCGGTCACCGAGGCCTATCTCGTGGTGCACGGAAGGTTCACCCGCTACACGTCCGGCAAGTACGGCGAGGAGGAGATCATCGGGGTCGTCACGGACGGCGACCAGATGGGCGACGAGGCGGTCGGCCAGTCGGACCCGCTGTGGCTCGCCTCGGTCCGGGCCGAGACCGCGGGTGTGGTGCTGGCGCTGCCCTGGGCCGTCGTCGCGGAGTTCATCGAGCGGGTGCCGTCGCTCGGGGCCCATCTGCGGGCGTACGTCGAGCGCCAGGGCCGGCCGATGAACCGCAAGGGCGAGGCGGAGGTCCCCGTCCAGGCCGGCCACGCGGGCGAGCCGACGCTGCCGGGCGGCTTCGTCGACTACGACCTCGCGCCGCGCGAGTACGAGTTGTCGCTCACCCAGACCGTGCTGCGGGTGCACACCCGGGTCGCCGACCTCTACAACGACCCGATGGACCAGACCGCCGAGCAACTCCGGCTCACCGTCGAGGAGATCCGCGAGCGGCAGGAGTGGGAGCTGGTCAACAACCGGGAGTTCGGACTGCTCCACAACGTCGACTACGGCCAGCGCGTCAGCACCTTCACCGGGCCGCCGACGCCGGACGACATGGACGAGCTGCTGTCGATGCGGCGCAAGACCAAGGTGTTCCTCGCCCACCCGAAGGCGATCGCGGCCTTCTTCCGGCAGTGCAACCGGCGGGGCCTGGTGCCCGGCACCGCGCAGGTCGACGGACACGAGGTGCCCGCCTGGCGGGGGGTGCCCGTCCTCCCGTGCAGCAAGATCCCGATCAGCGAGGACCACACCACCAGCATCATCGCGCTGCGCACCGGCGAGGCCGACCAGGGCGTCATCGGGCTCTACCAGACGGGCATCCCCGAGGAGTACCAGCCGGGCCTGAACGTCCGCTTCATGGGCATCGACAGCGCCGCGATCGTCAACTACCTCGTCACCGCCTACTACTCGCTGGCCATCCTGGTCCCCGACGCCGCCGGGATCCTGGAGAACGTCCAGATCGGCCGGACGGCCGACTGAGGTCCTGGAGCACGCCATGAGCACACCCACCCGCGCCTACGCGCTGCCCGGGCCGCCGAACATCGCGCAGAGCCTGCGCAGGCCACGGCGCACCGGGGCGATCCCCGGACTGCACTGCCCGCCGGCCGCCCCCGCCGACCCGGAGAAGGCCGCCGAGGTCGACCGCCGACTGGAGACCTGGGCCCGCGACCTGGATCTGTTCCCGCAGGCGTGGCAGGGGGACTTCTCCGGCTTCCAGTTCGGCCGGGCCGTCGTCCTGCAGCATCCCGGCGCCCTGGACCTGGAGCGGCTGACCGTCGCCGGCAAACTGCTGCTCGCCGAGAACGTCGTCGACTCCTGCTACTGCGAGGAGGACGAGGGCCGGGGCGGCGCCCGCCGGGGCCTCGGCGGGCGGCTGATCATGGCCCAGTCGGCGATCGACCCCTACCACGGCATCCCGGAGCTGGAGGAGGAGTGGCGCCGGGGCATGCGGGCCGACGGTCCCCTGCGCTCGTACCACTTCGCCCTCGCCGACTACGCCGGCTTCGCCACGCCCAGCCAGACCGGCCGGTTCGTGCACGACATCGCCCGGCTGCACCTGGGTTACCTCGCGGAGGCGGCCTGGGCCGAGACCCGGTATGTGCCGCGGGTGTGGGAGTACCTGGTGATGCGCCAGTTCAACAACTTCCGCCCGTGTCTGTCGATCGTCGACGCGGTGGACGGCTACGAGCTGCCCGAACCGGTGTACGCCCGCCCCGAGATCCAGCGGATCACCGCGCTGGCCTGCAACGCCACCACGATCGTCAACGACCTGTACTCCTTCACCAAGGAGCTGGCGAGCGATCCGACCCACCTCAACCTGCCGCAGGTCGTCGCCGCCCACGAGCGGTGCGGGCTGAAGGCCGCCTATCTGAGGTCCGTCGAGATCCACAACCGGATCATGGAGGCCTTCGAGGAGGAGTCGGCCGTCCTGTCCGCCACCTCGCCCCTCGTCGAGCGCTACGCCCGGGGGCTCGCCGCCTGGGTGTCCGGCAACCACGAGTGGCACGCCACCAACACCCACCGCTACCACCTGCCCGACTACTGGTGACCCGCCAGTGGCAGTGAAGTGAAACGCCGTACAGCACCATCAAGGAGACCCATTTGACCAGCGCCCCCGCCGCCCCCACCACGGCTGCCGCGGTACCGGCCCAGTCCACGTACCAGAGCCGCGTGGCGGAGTACTGGAACGCCGAGGAGAATCCGGTCAACCTCGAACTCGGCAGGATCGACGACCTGTACCACCACCACTACGGCATCGGGGAGGCCGACTTCTCGGTGCTCGACGAGCCCGACGCGGAGCTGCGCCGGGAGCGCGTCACCGCCGAGTTGCACCGGCTGGAGCACGCCCAGGCCGAGCTGCTCGCCTCCCGTCTCGGACCTCTCACCGCGACCGACCGGGTCTTCGACGCCGGCTGCGGGCGCGGCGGCGGCAGCGTCGTGGCGCATCTGCGCTACGGCTGTCACGCCGACGGGGTCACGATCTCCGCCAAGCAGGCCGACTTCGCCAACGCGCAGGCCCGTGCGCGGGGCATCGACGGCAAGGTGCGCTACCACCACCGCAACATGCTCGACACCGGCTTCGCGCCGGGTGCGTACGCGGCGTCGTGGAACAACGAGTCCACCATGTACGTCGAGCTGGACCTGCTGTTCGCCGAGCACGCCCGGCTGCTGCGCCGCGGCGGGCGGTACGTGGTGATCACGGGCTGCTACAACGACACCTACGGCCGGGCCTCCCGGGAGGTCTCGCTGATCAACGCGCACTACATCTGCGACATCCATCCGCGTTCGGAGTACTTCCGCGCGATGGCCCGCAACCGGCTGGTGCCGGTGCACGTCGAGGACCTGACGGCGGCGGCTCTGCCGTACTGGGAGCTGCGCCGGCAGGCGGACCATCTGGTCACGGGCATCGAGGACACCTTCCTGTCCGCGTACCGCAACGGCAGCTTCCAGTACCTGCTGATCGTGGCCGACCGGGTCTGAGCCCGGCGAAATCCCTTGGACAGCGAGGGCGTCGAGGCGGTGGGATGGCTCGCGATGAGCGCCTTCGACAGCCCGCAGCCCGGGCGGATGCACGCCGACGAGTTCGACCTCGACGCCCCGCTGGTCCACCGTCTGATAGCCCGCCGGTTTCCCCGGTGGGCGGCCCTGCCCGTACGCCGCCTGCCCTCCTCCGGAACCGAGAACGCCATGTTCCGGCTGGGCACCGATCTCGTCGTACGGCTCCCCCGGCGGCCCTCGGCCGTGTCGGACGTGCGGCACGAGCAGCGATGGCTGCCGCGGCTCGCGCCGCTGCTGCCGGTGCCGGTGCCCGAGCCGCTGGGAATGGGCGAGCCGGACGAGGGCCATCCCTGGCCCTGGTCCGTCTACCGCTGGCTGGAGGGCCGCAATCCGGTCGCGGGGGCGGTCGAGCAGCCGGAGCGGCTCGCCGAGGACCTCGGGGCGTTCGTGCGCGCGCTGCGCGCGACCGCTCCGGGGGGACGCCCCGCGCGGTTACCGGGGCGGTCCGCTCGCCGAGCGGGACGCACTCACCCGCGCGGCCGTGGCCGAGCTGGGCACGCGGGTGGACGCGAACGCCGTCTCGGCCCTGTGGGAGCAGGCCCTGAGTGCCCCGGCGCACACCGGGGCGCCGGTGTGGGCCCACGGGGATCTCTCTCCCGGGAACGTACTGGTCGACGACGGCCGGCTGAGCGCCGTGCTCGACTTCGGCACCGCAGGGGTCGGCGACCCCGCCGTGGACCTGATCGTCGCCTGGAACCTGCTGCCGGCCTCCGCCCGGGCCACCTTCCGCAAGGCCGTGGGGGCCGACGACGCCGAGTGGGCGCGCGGGCGGGGCTGGGCGCTGTCGGTGTCGCTGGTCCAGCTTCCGTACTACTGGGACACCAACCCGGCGCTGGCGGAGAACTCCCGGCATGTGATCGCCGAGATCCTCGCCGAGGCCGGGTAGGTCCCGCCGGTTCCTACTCCCCCGCGTACGCCTTCTCCAGTTCGGCGACGTCCAGCTTGCCCATGGCCATCATGGCGCGCATGGTGCGGGCCGCCTTCTCGGCGTCCGCGTCCTGGATCAGGTCGATGAGCCGGTCGTAGACGACCTGCCAGGAGACGCCGAAGCGGTCCTTGAGCCAGCCGCAGGGACCGCCCTCGCCGCCGTTCTCGGTGAGCCTGCTCCAGTAGTGGTCGATCTCCTGCTGGTCGGAGCACAGGATCTGGAAGGAGACGGCCTCGTTGAAGGTGAACTGGGGGCCGCCGTTCAGCGCGACGAACTTCTGGCCGTTGGCGGTGAACTCCACGGTCAGCACCGAGCCGGCCGGACCGGGGCCGGCTTCGGTGTAGCGGCCCACACGGCCGATGCTGGAGTTCTTGAAGACCGACACGTAGAACTCGGCGGCCTCCTCGGCCTGCCCGTCGAACCAGAGACACGTGGTGAATCCGTCGGTGGTCATGCGTACCTCCTGGGGCGTGGAACACGGTCATCTGTGTCGACCGGTCGCCGGGCCGGAACTCATCGGCCGCCCCGCGGTGTCTTTCGGACGCATGCCCCGGCGGCGTCTCCGGCCGGGCTCAGGCGGCGAGCGAGAGTCCCTGGTAGGAGGTGCGGCGCGCGGTACGCCGTGCCGTGGAGGTCTGCCGGGTCAGCTCGCCCTGCGCCAGCGACAGCAGATCGCCGAGACCGAGACCGAGCGCGTGGGCGGCGGCCGCGAGGACCTCGGAGGAGGCCTCCTTGCGGCCGCGTTCGATCTCGGACAGGTACGGCAGGGAGATCCGGGCCGTATCGGCCACCTCCCGGAGGGTGCGCTCCTGCGCCAGCCGCTCCCGGCGCAGCACCCCACCGACCAGATCGCGCCACAAGGGCTCCTTCGGCGCGGGGTCCGGGGCCGCCGGGCGAGCCGGTGCGGGGCGCAGCGGGATGACACGGACGTCGTCGCTCACCTGGTTCGTCACCCCCTCACCCTAGATCCCGGCACCGTCTGCGCACCCGGACGGCGGTTATTTCCGGCCAGGGCTGGGCGGGGGCCGCATGCGTGCCGTCACCGGGGGTACCCGCTGGGTGAACGGCACCACGGGCAGGCATGGGATTCCGGTTTCCGGGTATCCGGGGAACACGCACCGTGGGCAGGGATGGACCAGGCCCCAGAGGCAGACGTCGAACCGTGACTTTCGTGGGAGAGGCAATGAAGACCGCCGGGATCCGGTCGGGAGCAGAGGTCGTGGAGAAGACCGAGCGGGACAGGACGGGCGAGGGATCACTGCCTGGCATCGAGGACCCGGCGGCCGTCGCGCCGCGCGACGCGCGGGAGCTGTCCCGGCAGTTCTTCCGCCGGATGGCCGAACTGGAGGAGGGCACGCACGAGTACCAGTACGCGCGCAACACCCTCATCGAGATGAACATGTCGCTGGTGCGGTTCGCGGCCGGGCGGTTCCGGGGCCGCGGCGACGACATGGAGGACATCGTCCAGACCGGGATGATCGGCCTGATCAAGGCCATCGACCGGTTCGAGCTGTCGCGCGAGGTCGAGTTCACCTCCTTCGCGCTGCCCTACATCGTGGGCGAGATCAAGCGGTTCTTCCGGGACACCACCTGGGCGGTGCACGTGCCGCGCCGGCTGCAGGAGCTGCGCGTGGAGCTGGCCAAGGCCCGGGAGGAACTGTCCAGCCGGCTGGACCGGGACCCGACGGTGGCCGAGCTCGCCACGCTCATGAACATCAGTGCGGACGAGGTGGTCGAGGCCCAGCTCGCCTCCAACGGCTACAACTCGGCGTCCCTGGACGCCGCGCTCACCGGCGACGGCCCCGAGGACGGCGAGGCCGTGCTCGCGGACTTCATCGGCGTGGAGGAGGAGGGGCTGCGGCTCGTCGAGGACTTCCACGCCCTCGCCCCGCTCATGGCCGAGCTGAGCGACCGCGACCGGCAGATCATCCACATGAGGTTCGTCGAGGAGGCCACCCAGGCGGAGATCGGGGAACGGCTCGGCTGCTCCCAGATGCACGTCTCGCGGCTGATCAAGCGGATCATCACCCGGCTGCGCCAGGGGATGCTGGGCGAACTGGGTTGCGCGTGAGGTGAGCCCGGGCGCTGGGCGCCCGGGCCCGGCCAGGGGGCAACGGGGAGCGCGCGGGCGACGCCCCCACCGGTTCACCGCTTGAGTTCCACGCGCGCGCACACGCGCTTGCCCACCGGTACGCGCTCCACGGTCACCTGGGCGGCCACGGCGTGCACGATCTCCAGGCCGTGCCGGCCGACGCGTTCGGGGTTCTTCGGGAACCGGCGGGGCAGGGCGGAGCTGCTGTCGTATACGGCCACCACGACGGCGGTGTCCGTGCCCTCCAGCTCCAGGATGCAGGGGCCGCTGCTGTGCTGTTCGGCGTTGGTGACCAGCTCGCTCACGACGAGGAGCAGATCGCCGTCGGTCCGGCGGTCGATGTCCGCGCACCACTCGGTCCTCAGCTGCTGCAGGAACTGGGCCGTGAAGGCCCGTGCCTCAGCGATGCATCCGGGTTCGCCGGTGTAGTGCGCCGCGCGTCGCAGCGGCTCCACGGGTACATCGAAACCAGTCGGTATCACTGCCCCGCCCAGGTGCTCGGTCATACGTGTCTCTCTCGGAATGCCCGGTCCGGCCGGTCACTGTCGCATCTGTCCTCGTACCCCGAGCCGGGCGCCGCAGTCCCCCGCGAAACGTGGGCCCGCTCACTGCCCCGCTTCCCCCCGCGCGAGGCGCGGCTCACCTCGGGGACGGTCCCGCTCGTGCGCATGTGATGCGCAGCGGATCCCCTTGTGTGCCCCGGTCCCGGACGGCCCGCAAGCCGACACCGGACGGCCCACCCGGCGCGCGCGGCGGGCGGGCGCTGCCTAGCGTGACAGGCGTGAGCCCTCCGACCGTCTCCGCACGGCCCGTGGCCCGTCACGGCTGGGCGCAGGCCCTGGCGGCCGTGCTGACCGGACTGACCGTCATGGTCGTCCTCGCGGCCGTGGGCCTGTGGGCGGCCGGGGCGGCGGACCTGCCGGACGGCGCGTTCGCCCGGGTCGTGGTGGCGACCGTGGTGGCGGCGGTCGGCGGCAGCCTCGAACTCACCGGCGACGCCGGCGCGCTGGCCCGGACCCGGGCCGGCCTCAGCGTGATCCCGCTGTCGGTGACACTGGCCGGGGCCCTGGTGATCGGGGCGGGTTTCCTGCGGCCGCTGCGGCACCGGGCGGTCGCCTCGGCCGGGGAGCTGGCCGGCTGGGCCGCCCGGCTGGCGGTGCTCTGGCTGCTGGCGCTGATCGGGCTGTCCGTCGCGGCCCGCCAGACCTTCGCCGTGGACGTGGGCGACGGCACCCTCAGCGATCTGGCCGGTCTGTTCGGGGTCGAGCCCACGCTCGGGTTCACCACGGACGTGCCGCTGACCGTGCTGTTCGGGCTGCTGTGGCTGGCCGGGGTGCTGGTGCTGGCGCTGCTGGTGGCCCCCGGCGCGCCGCTGCCGGGGCGGCTGCTGCGGCTGCGGGAGCCGGTACGGCCCGCGGCGCACGCCATGGTCGTCCTGCTGCTCGGCTATGTCGTCGTGGGCCTGGTGCTGGCGCTGGTGGTGGCGGCGACGCGCGGTCACCCGGCCGAGACGTTCGCGCTGATCCTGCTGGGGCTGCCCAACCTGGTGTGGCTCGCCCTCACCCTCGGCCAGGGGGCCACCTGGCACGGCAGGGTGGACGGGCCGTTCGGGCTGCCCGTGCCGCAGGTGCTGGACAAGGTGCTGCGCACACCCGACGTCTCCACGCTCAACCTGCACACGCTCACCGACTACGACGGCACGATGTGGTGGCTGCTGGTCGTGGACGCGGTGCTCCTCCCGGCCGTGGCCTTCGGGATGGCGGTACGGTCGCCGGCCGGTGTCCGGGCCTGGCAGCACGCGGTGCGGATGGCGGTGGCCCTGGCTCTCACGGTGTTCATGATCTGTCTGCTGTGCCGGATCTCGGCGCACTACGGGCTGTCCCTGCTCGGCATCGGCGATCTGGGCGGCGGGCTGTCCGGGATGCTCTTCCTGCGGCCCCGGTTGTGGCAGGCGGTGGGCCTCGGCGCCCTGTGGGGCCTGGCCGCGGGCTTCGTGGGCGCGCTGCTGGCCCGGCCGGTGCGGCGGCGGGGCCTGGTCGACGCGTCCGTGACCTAGCGGAGCGTCCAGTGGCCGCCGTCGCAGGGCAGCACCGCGTGGTGCCCGATTCGACCATATGTGCGCCGCGTGACAGGGCTGTTCGTGGGCTGCGGGCGGGGCGTGGCACGTGTCAGGCGACGGGTACGACGAGTGCCGGGAGGGTGCGCTGCATGCGCAGGGCGTCGACGGACTCCGCCAGCAGTTCGTACTCGGTGGTGTCGTCGCTGGCGGCGATCCGCACCAGGCGGCCTCCGGCCAACTCGTCCGCGACCTGTTCCTGCCGGGCCACGTCGGCGCACCAGGCGCGCAGCAGGGCGGGGACGTCGGCCACCGTGTCCGCGACGGGGACGAGCGCGCCCGCCGGGAAGGCGGGGTCCTCGGGGCGGGGGTCCAGCCGCTCGGCGATCCAGGACGCCCGGTCCCGTAACCACCACAGGGCCAGTGCCAGGGTGGGCGCGCGGTAGGTGCCGAGCGGTACGCCGACGCGCTGTCCGCCGCAGGTGCCGTACGCCGTGACATGGCACAGGAATTCGTCGTGCACGATCACTCCCCCGTCGCCTCGCTGAGGTGCAGGCCGGTCCCAGGGGGTCGCCTCGCTTTCCGTGCGATTCTGTGCGGTTGGAGTGCCCCTGCCGTTCGAGTATCGCCACTCCCGACACACTGTCACCATGACTTTCCGGCCAGTCTGTTGGCATATTCACCGCCCGAAGTGGCCGGGAATGCGCGGGTGTACGGCGTCCCGGTCATGACCCCGGAGGTAATCGACCGGCCCCTGGACGGGCGGGCATGGTGGTCACACCGGATCGGCGAAGTCCCGGATCCGGCTTCCGACCAGCAGTGACGACCTCTTTGGAGGCTGATTCGCCATGACCGTGAACACCGACCGTTACGAGAGTGCCGTCGTCCGTTACCTCGAGGCCTGGAACGCCACCGAGTCCGAGGCCCGCGCCAAGGCGGTCGCCGCCGCCTGGGCCGCGGACGGCGGCTACATCGACCCGCTGGCCGACGTCCGCGGGCACGACGGCATCGCGGCCGTGATCGCCGCCGCCCAGGAGCAGTTCCCGGGGTTCGCCTTCCGTCTCCTCGGCACGGTGGAGGGGCACCACGACGTCGCGCGCTTCGGCTGGGAGCTGGTGAACGAGGCCGACGGCTCCGCCCCGGTGGCCGGGTCCGACGTGATCACACTGGACGCCGAGGGCCGCATCCGGCAGGTGCTGGGCTTCCTGGACCGGCTGCCGGCGGCGTGACCGATGGACACCTCGGTCCGGGCCGGCGCCCGCAGCCCTCCGCCCCGCCCCCACCTGTCCGGTCACCCGGCGCTCCGGGCGCCGGCCCATGGTGGCGGCGGGCGCCGGCGGGGGCGGGGCGGTGGACCGTGCGGGCGAGCGCCGGCTGGTCCGCACGACCGTACGAGGCGGAGCGCGCCCGCTCGAGCGCGCGAGACGCGGCATCCGCCGCGTGCTCCCCCGCGTGCGGTCACGGGCAGGGGCCTGTCGCCCCGCCGCGGCCACCGCCGCGCGGGCCTAGCCCTTGACGATCGTGTCGATACGGGCCAGTTCCTCCGCGTCGAAGTCCAGGTTGCGGACGGCGCCGACGCTGTCCTCGATCTGGCGCGGGCTGCTCGCGCCGACCAGGGCGGAGGTGACCCGGCCGCCGCGCAGTACCCAGGCCAGGGCCATCTGGGCCAGCGTCTGGCCGCGGGCCGCGGCGATGTCGTTCAGGGCGCGCAGGCGGCCGACCAGGTCCTCGGTGACCGCGTCGGAGTTGAGGAACGGGCTGTCGCTCGCCGCCCGGGAGCCCTCCGGGATGCCGTCGAGGTAGCGGTCGCTCAGCAGGCCCTGCTCCAGCGGGGAGAAGACGATGGAGCCGACCTGGAGCTCGTCCAGGGCGTCCAGCAGGCCCCCGTCCTCGGGGCGCCGGTCCAGCATCGAGTAGCGCGGCTGGTGGATGAGCAGCGGCGTGCCGAGGTCGGCGAGGATGCGGGCCGCCTCGCGGGTCTGCTCCGCCGAGTAGTTGGAGACGCCGACGTACAGCGCCTTGCCCTGCTGCACCGCCGAGTGCAGGGCGCCCATCGTCTCCTCCAGCGGAGTGTCCGGGTCGGGGCGGTGCGAGTAGAAGATGTCGACGTGGTCCAGGCCCATCCGCTTCAGGCTCTGGTCCAGGGAGGACAGCAGGTACTTGCGCGAGCCCCATTCGCCGTACGGGCCGGGCCACATCAGGTAGCCCGCCTTGGTGGAGATGACCAGCTCGTCGCGGTACGGCGCGAAGTCCGCCTTCAGGAACTCCCCCAGCGCGGACTCGGCGGCACCGGGCGGCGGGCCGTAGTTGTTGGCGAGGTCGAAGTGGGTGACGCCGAGGTCGAAGGCGCGGCGCAGGATGGCGCGCTGGGTCTCGACCGGCCGGTCCGGGCCGAAGTTGTGCCACAGGCCGAGCGACAGCGCGGGTAGCTTCAGGCCGCTGCGTCCGGTGCGCCGGTAGGGCAGATCGGCGTAACGGTCGGGGTGTGCGGTGTACAACGAGACTCCAGAGGGGTGGGCACACGGTCTGGCCTGTCCACTCTTCCGCGGAGCACGCACAGCGGTCCAACAGGAGAATCCGATGGGATTGTGCGGCTAGGCTGCACAATCATGGAACTGCGCCATCTCCAGCACTTCGTCGCGGTCGCCGAGGACCAGCATTTCACCCGGGCCGCGGAACGCCTGATGGTGTCCCAGTCCGGCCTGTCGGCGTCCATCCGGGCGCTGGAGCGGGAACTGCGGGCGCCGCTGTTCGTGCGGACCACCCGGCGGGTGACCCTGACCGAGGCGGGGCGCGCCCTGCTCGGCGAGGCCGAGCGGATCCTGGCCCAGGTGCGCACGGCGCACGAGGCGGTGGCCGCGGTGCAGGGCGTGCTGCGCGGCACGCTGGCGCTGGGCACCGAGCAGTGCATCGCCGGGGTGCATGTCGCGGGGCTGCTGGCGGCCTTCCGGCGGCGCCATCCGGACGTGGAGATCCGGCTGCGGCAGGCGGGCTCGGGCGCGCTGGCCGAGGAGGTCGCGGCCGGTCGGCTGGACCTGGCCTTCGCCTACCGCACCCGGGCGGACGGCGACCAGCTCCGCTCGGTGTCGCTGACCAGCGAGCCGATGACCGTGCTGTGCCATCCCAGCCACCGGCTCGCCGCCGCCGGGGCGGTGCTCACGCCGCAGGACCTGGCCGGTGAGGTGTTCGTGGACTTCCACCCGGACTGGGGGCCGCGCCGCACCACCGACGCCGCCTTCCTCGCGGCCGGGGTGCGGCGCACCGTCGCGCTGGAGGTCAACGACGTGCACAGCCTGCTGGACCTGGTCGACGAGAACCTGGGCGTCGCCGTGGTGCCACGCCACTTCCGGCACAAGCGGCCGGCGCTCACGGCACTGCCGCTGAAGGGCGCGGCCGAGGCGGAGTACGAGACGGTGGCCCTGCTGCCGCCGGAGCGGGCCACCAGCCCGGCGGCCCGCGCGCTGGTCACGCTGCTGGAGACAGGAGACCCGGGGCACGCCGGGGACGGGTCCCGGGGCCGCTGATTTTTCGGCCACCCGCCACCGGATCCCCGCCGGAGGGGGCGGGATGCGCGATGGTGGACGCATGCATGCGAAGGACATCCTCATCGACGGCTACGGCCGCATCCAGGAAGAAGTCCATGCCGCCCTCGACGGCCTCGGACCGGACGAGCTGCACCACCGCCCGGCGCCCGACGCCAACTCCGTCGCCTGGCTCGTCTGGCACCTGACCCGGGTGCAGGACGACCACGTCGCCGACGCCTTCGACCTCGATCAGGTGTGGCTCTCCCAGGGCTGGGAGAAACGCTTCGGCCTGGACCTGCCCCGGCACGACACCGGGTACGGGCACAGTGCCGCGAAGGTCGCGAAGGTACGGGTGGAGTCGGCGGGTCTGCTGGCGGAGTACTACGACGCCGTCCACGAGCAGACCCTGGGTGCGCTGCGCTCGCTCGCCGCCAAGGATCTGGAACGGATCGTGGACGAGCGCTGGGATCCGCCGGTCACGCTGGGCGTGCGCCTGGTGAGCGTCCTGTCCGACGACCTTCAGCACGTCGGACAGGCCGCCTACCTCAGGGGGCTGATTCAGAGCGCGGCCGCGTAGCCGGGCAGGACCACGTCCTCGATGAGGGCGTTGCGCTCGTCGAACGGGATGAACGCGCTCTTGAGGGCGTTCACGGTGACCGTGCGCAGATCCTGCGGCGTCCAGCCGGCCTCCTCGACCAGCAGGGACATCTCCCGGGTCATCGTCGTCCCCGACACCAGGCGGTTGTCGGTGTTGAGGGTGACCCGGAAACCGAGGTCCTTCAGGGCCGTGATGGGGTGCTCGGCGATGGAGGTGGCGCAGCCGGTCTGCAGGTTGGAGGTGGGGCACATCTCCAGGGCGATGCGGCGGTCGCGCACCCAGGAGGCGAGCCGGCCGAGCTTGCCGGCCGCGAGGTCGGGGATGTCCTCGGTCAGGCGCACGCCGTGGCCGATGCGCTGGGCTCCGCACACCTGCAGGGCCTGGTGGATGCTGGGCAGGCCGTGCGCCTCGCCGGCGTGGATGGTGAACGGCACGTTCTCGCGGCGCAGGTGCTCGAAGGCGGCCAGGTGGTCGGCGGGCGGGAAGCCGTCCTCGGCGCCGGCGATGTCGAAGCCGACGACGCCCGCGTCGCGGTAGGCGACGGCCAGGTCGGCGGCCTCGCGGACCCGGTCGAACATCCGCATGCCGCACAGCAGGGTGCCGACGCGGACCGGGGTGCCGGCGGCGGCCGCCTTGGCCATGCCGGCGGCGAGGCCCTCCTGGACGGTCTCCACGACCTCGCGCAGCGACAGCCCGCCCCGGGTGTTCAGCTCGGGGGCGTAGCGCACCTCGGCGTAGACGACGCCGTCGGCGGCGAGGTCGAGAACGTACTCCTCGGCGACGCGCAGCAGGCCCTCGCGGTTCTGCATGACGGCGAGGGTGTGCTCGAAGGTGGCTATGTAGCGCACGAGGTCGCCGGAGTTGGCGGCCTCGACGTACCAGGCGGCCAGCTCGTCGGGGTCGGTGGTGGGCAGGGTGTGGCCGACCGCGGCCGCGAGTTCGACGACGGTGGAGGGGCGCAGGCCGCCGTCGAGGTGGTCGTGCAGCACGGCCTTGGGCAGCCGGCGGAGGGTCTCGGTGTCGATGCGGGGCGCGGTCATGGGTCTGTCTGTGTCCTCGGTGGTGGTTCAGTCGGTGGCGGCGGGCTGGAGCAGGTCCCAGCGGTTGCCGTACAGGTCCTGGAAGACGGCGACCGTGCCGTAGGGCTCGTGGCGGGGGGTCTCCAGGAAGGTCACGCCGGCGGCGGTCATGCGGGCGTGGTCGCGGGCGAAGTCGTCGGTGTGCAGGAAGAACCCGACCCGCCCGCCGGTCTGGTCCCCGACCCGGGCGCGCTGCTCCTCGCCCTTGGCGCGGGCGAGCAGCAGACCGGTGCCGTCGCCCCCGCGTCCGGGCTCGACGACGACCCAACGCGAGCCGTCGGGCCGCGCCGCGTCCTCGACCAGCCGAAACCCGAGCGCCTCGGTGTAGAAGCGGATCGCCTCGTCGTAGTCGTCAACGACGAGCGTGACCAGGGCAACGCGTCTCATCGGGGCCTTCCGGTGCCGTCCGGTGGGGGTGGTAGCGGCAGAGGTTATACGTAAAACCCTCCACGGCGCCAGTCGCCTTCGCAGAGGCCGCCGGGGGCGGTGGCCGGCTTGGGGCGGGGCGGGGCCGTGGAGGGGCGGGAACCCGGGCGGGGTGGAGGCAGTGGCTCGCTCAGGCAGACCCGATCCCGCACAACGCGGGGTGCGGGAAGTGGCTGGGCCCGAGGCATCCGCCCCGGAGTCCCGGCACCGGGAGGCGGGCAGCGGCGAGGCGGGGGCCGGTGATCCGGCCCGGGCGCGGAGCGCACCACCGGACGAGGGTCTCCACCCTGTGACGGAGGTCCACCGGTCGACATGAGGCCCGGACACCCGAGCGGCGCGCAGCTCTTGTCAGCGCTCGCCCTGGGCGATCTCCACCCTGTGGTGGAAGTCGGCCATGCCGGTCAGGGCGGAGGCGCAGGAGAGGGCGGTGCAGGTGGCGAGGAGGGCGGCGGCCAGGCGGCGGTGGGTGCGGTGCGGGGGTCGGGGGGTGGTCAGCAGGGCCTGGACGCGGTGGGGGACGGGGCCGGTCGTCGCGGCGGGGGCGAAGCCGGGGCGGTCGGAGCGGACGGCCTGGCCGGCGAGGGCCGCGCGGGCGATGGCGCGGGCGGTCAGGCGCCGGTCGCCGACCAGGGCCGCGGCGGCTTCGTCGGCGGCGCGCTCGGCGGCCAGCCGGATGGTCTCGCGGACCGGGCGCAGGGCGGGGTGGCAGTGCGCCGCGAGTTCGGCGGCGGCGAGGAAGTAGTGGTGGCCGCCCTCGTTGTGCGCGCGCTCGTGCGCGAACAGCGCCTCCCGCTCGGGTCCGTCCAGGCTGCGCAGCATGGCGGTGGTGACGACGATGCGGTGCGGGCGCCCGGGCAGGGCGTACGCGTCCGGCCGCGGCGAGTCGACCACGCACAGGTCGCCCGCGGCGGGCCGGCGCCCCGCCGCCGTGCGGGCGGCCCGGAACGCGCGGGTCTGGTGCAGTACCGAGCGGGCGAGGGTCCAGCCGCACACCGCGAGGGCGCCGACGGAGGTGGCGGCGGCCGGGACGACGACGAGATCGGAGGCGGTGCGCAGCGGGTGCACCAGTTCCCCGAGCGCGGCGAACAGCGGCAGCTTGAGCAGCCCGGTCAGCACGAACGCGCCGAGCGCGGCCAGCGAACACCCCGCGAGGACCACCGCGCTGGCGGTCAGCGCCCGCAGCGCGGCCACCGGGGCGAGCCGGTCCAGGGCACGCCGGGCCAGTGCCGGGAGGGCGAACGGCAGCAGCAGGGGCAGCAGGAGGAGCGCGGTCATCGGTCGTCGGATTCGAGCAGGTCCCGCAGGATGCGTTCGTCGTCGGGGCTGAGCTGGGCCACGAACCGGGCGAGGACCGTCTCCCGGTCGCTGTCGCGGTCCAGCTCGCTGTGCATCCGGCGGGCGGTGAGCCCCTGCGCGTCCTGCACCGGGACGTAGGCGTAGCCCCGGCCCTGGCGCTGCCGGGCCACCGTGCCCTTGTCGTGCAGCCGGGTGAGGATCGTGGTCACCGTCGTACGGGCCAGGCCCCCGCCGAGACTGCGCTGCACCTGGCCGGGGGTCTGGGGCGCTCCCGCGGCCCACAGGGCGGCCATCACGCTCGCTTCCAGCTCACCGGCCGGCCGGCGTTCGTCCCTGGCGTCGGTCATGGGTACGGTCCTCACCCCGTCTCGTCCCCGCGGCCCGTGCGGCACGGCGTCTACGCAATCGTAGTCAACCGGGTCGAGCCGAGCGCGGTCCGCCCGTGCGCCCCGGTGAGGGGACGGTGCCCTCAGGCCGCCCGCTCCCGAACGGCGTCGAGCCGGTCCAGCTCCTCGGCGGTGAGGCGCAGCGCGCCCGCGGCGACGTTCTCCACGAGGTGCGCGGGGTCGCCGGTGCCGGGGATGGCGAGGACGTGCGGCCCCTGCTGCAGGGTCCAGGCGATGCGGACCTGCGCGGGGCTGACGCCGTGCGCACGGGCCACGGCCGCGACCTCCTCCTCCTGGCGCGCCTCGGCCGCTCCACGCTCACCGCCCTCGCCGGCGACGGCGTAGAAGGGGACGAAGGCGATGCCCCGCTCCCCGCACATGCGCAGCAGTTCCCGGCCGTGGGGGTAGGGCTTGTCGAGCCCGTAGCGGTTCTGCACGGACACCACCGGCGCGATCTCCAGGGCCTCGGTGAGGTGCCGGGGTTCGACCGCGGAGATGCCGAGGTGGCGGACGAGGCCTGCCTCGCGCAGCTCGGCGAGGGCACCGAAGTGCTCGGCTATGGACTCCTGGCCCATCCGGCGCAGATAGACCAGGTCGAGGTGGTCGCGGCCGAGCTGGCGCAGGTTCTCCTCGACGTGGCCGCGCAGCCGGTCGGGCCGGGCCGCGGTCCCCCACTCCCCCGACCAGTCGCGGAAGGGACCGACCTTGGCGGCGATCACCAGGTCGTCGGCGTAGGGGGCGAGGGCGGTGTTGATCAGTTCGTTGGCGGAGCGCAGGGAGGAGAAGTAGAAGGCCGCGGTGTCGATGTGGTTCACGCCGAGCTCCACGGCCCGGCGCAGCACGGCGAGCGAGCGCTCCCGGTCGCTGGGGGTGCCCAGATGGAAGGCGGCGCTGCCCGTCAGCCGCATCGCGCCGAGGCCGATGCGGTGGACGGACAGATCGCCGAGCTCGACGGTTCCGGAGGCGTCCGCGGTGATCGTTTCAGTGGGCATCGGCGGAGTATCGCACGACTCCCCGCAGGAAACGGTCAGTTCAGCGGCTTGGCCAGGACCGCCTTGCGGTGGCTGAACGTCTCGAGGGAGTAGCGCCCGTGGTAGTTGCCCATGCCGCTCTCCCCCACCCCGCCGAACGGCAGGTCGGAGACGGTGAGGTGGGCCAGCGGCAGGCCGAGGCCGAGGCCGCCGGAGGAGGTCTCGGCGGCGATGCGGTCGCGGGTCCCGTCGGACTCGGTGAAGACGTACAGCGCGAGCGGCTTGTCACGGTCGTTGATGAAGTCGATGGCCTCGTCCAGGCCCGGCACGGTGACGATCGGCAGGATCGGGCCGAAGATCTCCTCCCGCATCACCGGGGAGGCCGGGTCGACGTCCGCGAGGACGGTGGGCGCGATGTACTTCGCCGCGCGGTCGCTGCCGCCGCCGACCACGGTGCGGCCCGAGCCGAGCAGGGCGGAAAGCCGGTCGAAGTGGCGCTCGTTGACGATCCGCCCGTACTCGGGCGAGGCCGCCGGGTCGGTGCCGTAGAGGGCTTCGACGGCGCGGACCAGCGCGCTCTCCAGGGCGGCGGCGGTCTCCGGGTCGGTGAGGACGTAGTCGGGGGCGACGCAGGTCTGGCCCGCGTTGAGGAACTTGCCGCGCGCCAGCCGGTCGGCGACCACGTCGAT
Source organism: Streptomyces sp. NPDC030798 (assembly GCF_055572275.1). NCBI lineage: Bacteria > Bacillati > Actinomycetota > Actinomycetes > Kitasatosporales > Streptomycetaceae > Streptomyces > Streptomyces sp. NPDC030798. The sequence continues at coordinate 366,547 of NZ_JBVIDR010000003.1, forward strand.
GTCGGTGCCTCGGTCCACGAACACTGGTGACTTGCCGCCCAGTTCGAGGGTGACGGGGGTGAGGTGCTCGGCGGCGGCGCGCATCACGACGCGGCCGACGGTGCCGTTGCCGGTGTAGAAGATGTGGTCGAAGCGCTCGGCCAGCAGGGCCGTGGTCTCCGGGACACCGCCCTCGACGACGGCGACCGCGTCGGTGTCCAGGTAGGCCGGCACGAGCTTGGCCAGGGCGGCCGAGGTGGCCGGGGCCAGTTCGCTCGGCTTGGCCACGACCGTGTTGCCGGCGGCCAGCGCGCCGACCACGGGGGCGAGCAGGAGCTGCGCGGGGTAGTTCCAGGGGGCGATGACGAGGACGACGCCGAGCGGGTCGTACTGCGTCCAGGCGGTCGCGTCGGCGCCGAGGTGCGCGGGGACGGGTGCGGGCTCCGGGCGCAGCCACGCGTCCAGGTGCTCGAGGGTGTGGTCGATCTCGCGGACGGTGAAGTCGATCTCGGTGCGGTAGGCCTCGGTGCTGCTCTTGCCCAGGTCGGCGTGGAGGGCGGCGGCGAGGTCGGGGCCGTTCTCCGTGAGCAGCGCGCGCAGGCGCCGGAGCTGTCCGGTGCGCCACTCGACGGGCTTGGTACGGCCGGTGCGGAAGGTGGCGCGCAGCCGGGCCACGACGTCGGCGGGACGCTCGGGGGTGAAGTCGTTCACGGGGTGCCTCGCTGGGTGGTGCACGGGCGGGTCCGCCCGCGACTGGAATCGAACAGTCGGATGCACTTGCCAACCTTTCAGGTGCTCAAGTGAATTCCGGCTGGCACGGTGACGTCGGTCACCCCGTCCCGAGGTCCAGTTCCCGTAGGCGCCGCTCCAGATAGGCCCGTTCTGCCTCGCTCGCGGCCAGTGCGGCGGCGGTCTCGTACGCCCGCGCCGCCTCGGTGGTCCGGCCGAGGCGGCGCAGCAGGTCGGCGCGGACGGCGTGCAGCACGTGGTAGCGGCCGAGGTCGAGCGCGTCGACCTGGTGCAGGGCGGCGGCCGGACCCTCCACCTCGGCCACGGCGACCGCCCGGTTGAGGGCGACCACCGGCGAGGGGGCGACGGCCGTCAACTGGTCGTACAGGCGCAGGATCTGGCCCCAGTCGGTGGCGGCGGCGGTGCGGGCGTCGCTGTGCACGGCGTTGACGGCGGCCTGGATCTGGTACGGGCCCGGCCGGCCCCGGCGCAGACAGCGTCGGACCAGGCCCTGGCCCTCGTCGATCAGAGCCCGGTCCCAGCGGGTCCGGTCCTGCTCGGGGAGCGGGACGAGGGTGCCGTCCGCGGCCCGCCGGGCCGGCCGCCGCGCCTCGGTCAGCAGCATCAGCGCGAGCAGGCCGGTGGCCTCGGGCTCGTCCGGCATCAGCTCGGTCAGCAGCCGGCCGAGCCGTACGGCCTCCGCGCACAGGCCGGGGTCGCCGGTGCAGCCCTCGTTGAAGACCAGGTAGATCACGGCGAGGACGCCGCCGAGCCGGTCGGGCAGATCGGCGTCGCGCGGCACCCGGTAGGGAATGCCCGCGTCGCGGATCTTGGCCTTGGCCCGCACCAGGCGCTGGGCCAGTGTGGCCTCGGGTACCAGGAAGGCGCGGGCGATCTGCGCGGTACTGAGGCCGCCGAGCAGGCGCAGGGTGAGGGCGACCCGGGCCTGCGGGGCGAGCGCCGGGTGGCAGCAGGTGAAGATCAGGCGGAGCCGGTCGTCGCGCACGGGGCCCTCCTCGACCGGTGCGGCGGGTGCGTACAGCCGGGCGGCCTCGGCGTGCCGGGCGTCCCGGGAGGACTCGCGGCGCAGCCGGTCGACGGCGCGACGGCGGGCGGTGGTGATGATCCAGCCGGCCGGGCTCGGCGGCACGCCGGTCTCCGGCCACTTGCGGACGGCGGTGGCGAAGGCGTCCTGCACCGCCTCCTCGGCGAGGTCGATGTCGCCGAGGAGGCGGACGAGGACGGAGACCGCGCGGCCGTACTCGGCACGGAAGACGGCCTCGATGTCGGGAGCCCCGGCCATGGCTGCTGCTCCGTCAGTGCCGGTCCGCGAAGGGCCGCACCTCGATGGGCAGGGTGGTCGCGAGGGCCGCCCTGCGCCCCCACTCCAGGGCCTCGTCCAGGTCGGCGGCGCGGATCAGGCAGAGTCCGCCGAGGTACTCCTTGCCCTCGGCGTAGGGGCCGTCGGTCACGAGGACGTCGTCGCCCTGGGGGCGGAGCACGGTGGCGGTCTCCGGGCCGTGCAGCCCGCCGGCGAACACCCACGCCCCGGCGGCGCGCAGTTCGTCGTTGAAGGCCTCGACGTTGCGCATGATCTCCGCGAGCGCGTCCGGGGCGGGCGGGGTGCCGCCGGCCGGCTGGACCACGCTGAGCAGGTAGTGCTTCATGGTGTCCTCCAAGGCGTTGTGCCCGTGTCCGGGCCTGCTGTCACCTCCTACACGAACGGCGGACCCCCGGATCGACACCGCGCCCCGTCGAATCCGGGAGAAGTTCTCCCGCCACCGCTCTCCGGGAGAATCACCCCCATGACCGACACCGCCCATCCGCTCGTCGCCCGTGCCCGGCGGCTCGCCGCCGATCTGCTCGTCCCGGAGGCCGAACGCGTCGACCAGGAGGGGGTGCCCGCGAGCCACATCCGGGCGGTGAAGCGCTCGGGGTTGCTCGGCGTGGTGGCGCCCGTCGCGTACGGCGGCTCGGGGGCGCCGCCGGCCGTACTGCGGGAGACCGCCGAGATCCTGGCCGGGGCGTGCTGCTCGACCTGGTTCGTGCAGACGCAGCACCACACGCCGGTGCAGACGCTCGCCCGTGGTGAAGGGCCGCTGCGGGAGCGGCTGTTGGGTCCGTTGGCGCGCGGGGAGCTGCTGTCCGGGGTGGCGTACGCGCACCTGCGCAGCCACCCCGCGCGCGTTCCGGTGCGGGTCCGCAGGGAGGGCGGCGGGTGGCGGTTCGACGGGACCGTCCCCTGGTACACCGGGTGGGGGCTGAACGACGTGATGCTGCTGGCCGGGGTGACCGAGGCGGACGAGGTGCTGTTCGCCTTCGTCGAGGCGCACGAGCAGCCCGGCCTGCGGGCCTCGCCGCCGATGCGCCTCGCCGCGCTCACCGCCGCCCGCACGGTGTCCCTGGAGCTGGACGGCCTGCGGGTGCCCGAGGAGGCGGTGGCCCTGCGCGCGCCCTACGAGCGGTGGGCACCGGGCGACCGGGCGCGGACGCTGAACGCCAACCCGGCGGTGTTCGGCGTCGCCGAGGCGGCGCTGTCACTGCTGGACGAGGAGGTGTCCGGCCCGCTGCGGGACCGCGTCGCCGACGTGCGCCGCCGGGCCTACGCCCTGGCCGACGATCCGGCGCCGCTCGAGCGGGTGGCGGAGCGGCTGGCCCTTCGGGCGGAGGCGTACGAGGTGCTGGGGGCCGCGACGACCGCCGCGATGGTGGCCGGCGGCGGCCGTGCGACCGCACTGACCAGCCGCGCCCAGCGCCTGGCCCGTGAGGGCCTGTTCCTGCTGGTGCAGGGCCAGACGGCGGAGACCCGGCGGGCACATCTGCGGGCACTGACCGGCCGCGGCCGAGGCGCTGCCCGGTAGGGGGCTCGACGGCGGCGCGACAGACGCCGGGCCACCGCACGACCGTCCGGCACCCGGCGTCGCCGCTCTGGCGGCTCCGGCACGCGCGCAGGCCCGGCGCGGCACCGTACGGCTCCCTCGGCATCGTGCGCGGCCCGGGCGGCCGGCAGCCCGAGGGCGGCGGACGGCCCGGCGTGCCGGGGCTGTCGTGTCATCAACGGGCAGTCCGGCAGCGGCGGTCGATCACAGGGGGCCGGTCAGGGCCGTCCGTCGTCCCGGGAGCCCTCGACCACGACGAGGAAGGCGTCGGACTTCAGGTCCATGACCACGGTCGCGTCCTGGCCCTCGGCACGACGGGCGGCTGCGTACTCCTCCGCGGGCCACGAGCCACGCGGGGCCCCGGCGGGGAACCGCTCCAACACCTTCGCGTCCATGGTGGCCGTCACCTCCGGTATCCACGGCGAACGGAACGTACATCCTGTGCTTACCCACTGCCCGGGACGTGTGCGGACATGTCACCCGGTCGGTGGGCAACCTTCGCAGGCGCCCGGCGGGGAAGCATGGGGAGGGGGTCGCCGACACGGAGGGCCGAAAGCCATGAACCGCGACGAACGGCCGACGGGAGAGCGCTGCCTGGTGACGGGTGCCACGGGCTACATCGGCGGCCGACTGGTGCCCGAGCTGCTCGCGGCCGGGTACCGGGTGCGCTGCCTGGCCCGGTCCCCCGGCAAGCTGCGTGACCAGCCCTGGGCCGGTGAGGTGGAGGTGGTCCGGGGTGACGTCACCGACGCCGACGCGGTCAGGGAGGCCGTACGGGACGTCGACGTCGCCTACTACCTGGTGCACGCGCTCGGCACCGGCCGGGAGTTCGAGGAGACGGACCGCCGCGCGGCCCGGATCTTCGGGGAGCAGTCCCGGGCGGCCGGCGTACGCCGCATCGTCTACCTCGGGGGACTCACCCCTGCCGGGGTGCCCGAGTCCGCGCTCTCCCCGCACCTCAGGTCCCGGGCCGAGGTGGGCCGCATCCTGCTGGCCTCGGGCGTACCGACGGCCGTGCTGCGTGCCGCGGTCGTCATCGGCTCCGGTTCGGTGTCCTTCGAGATGCTCCGCCACCTCACCGAACGGCTCCCCGTGATGGTGACCCCGAGCTGGGTCCGCACCCGGATCCAGCCGGTGGCCGTACGGGACGTGCTGCGCCTGCTGGCCGGCAGCGCGCGGCTGCCCGCCGAGGTGAGCCGGGCCTTCGACATCGGCGGGCCGGACGTCCTGACGTACCAGGACATGATGGCCCGGTACGCGCGTGTGGCGGGTCTGCCCCGGCGGATCATCGTGCCCGTGCCGGTGCTCAGCCCGAGGCTCTCCAGCCTGTGGGTGGGCCTGGTGACCCCGGTGCCGGCGTCCATCGCGCGGCCGCTGACCGAGTCGCTGCGGCACGAGGTCGTCTGCCGCGAGCACGACCTCGCGCGGTACCTGCCCGACCCTCCCGGGCACCCGCTCGGTTTCGACCAGGCGGTACGGCTGGCGCTGCGCCGGGTGAAGGAGGCCGACGTGACCACCCGCTGGTCGTCCGCCGCGGTGCCCGGAGCGCCCAGCGATCCGTTGCCGAGCGACCCCGACTGGGCGGGCGGCAGCCTCTACACCGACCAGCGGGAGGCGACGGTGGACGCCCCGGTGCGGGAGCTGTGGCGGGTGATCGAGGGCGTGGGCGGCGAGAACGGCTGGTACTCCTTCCCGCTCGCCTGGAGCCTGCGGGGGTGGCTGGACCGGGCGGTCGGCGGGGTCGGACTGCGCCGGGGCCGCAGGGACGCGCAGCGGCTGCGGGTGGGCGACTCGCTGGACTTCTGGCGGGTGGAGGAGATCGAGCCGGGGCACCTGCTGCGTCTGCGGGCCGAGATGCGGCTGCCGGGTCTGGCCTGGCTGGAGATGTACGCCGAGTCCGCCGGTGCGGGCCGCAGCCGGTACCGGCAGCGTGCTCTGTTCCACCCGCACGGACTGCTCGGCCACGCCTACTGGTGGAGTGTCTCGCCGTTCCACGCCATCGTGTTCGGCGGCATGGCCCGCAACATCGCGCGGGCCGCCGCACGGGCGGCCTCGGCCGGCAGCTCTGAGCCACCTCTACACATAAGGGGTCAATAAGAGCAAACTGGGTATGCGGCGCTCACCGCGCACCGCAGCAGTCTCGGACTGATCTGCGCCGGTACGGCGGCGAAGAGCGCCCCCAGGCCATAAGGACAGGACACGAGGAAGGGAGGACCAAGCGAAGAAAGTGAAGGCCACGAAGAACGCGAGGCCGGTCCGCCCGGGCGGACCGGCCTCCCGACCGCCGCGCGCGGCCGGCCCGGGCCTCAGGCCGGCACGGTGAAGGAGATCCACAGGTCCGGGGGCAGGTCCGGCCGGTCCGGCACCGGGCGGGGCTCCCGGGTCCAGGCGTCCTTCGCCAGGTCCGTGGCGACACGCTCCCAGAAGGCCACGGCGGCCGGGTTGTCCTGCTGGTGGGCGATCTCCCACGGTCCCGGGTACCGGGTCAGCACCTCGCGCGCGGCCCGCAGCCCGATGCCCCGGCGCCGGGCCCCACGGACGACGAAGAAGCTGTTGAGCACCCGCACCGGGCCGTCCAGCGCGCGGACGAAGGCGAATCCGGCGGGGCGGTCGTCGCGGATCAGCAGGTACGGCGCCCAGCCGGGCGCGGAGAAGGCGTGCTCGACCCGGTCGGAGCGGAAGGTGCCGTCGGCAGCGGGCAGGGCCTGCCGGAACTCGGACAGGTCGTGGCGGAACATCAGCCACAGCCGTTCCACGGTGGGCCGGTCCTCGGGGGTCGCGGGGCGGACGGAGACGTCCGGAGCGTTGGTTTCGGTCATGGACGAAAGCCTCCCCGGCGGACCGGGTCCGGACCGGGGAGGCTCATGACGGCTGCGTCAAATCTATCCCATCGGGGGGCCGTTGGGCCTCAGCTCCCGATGGGCTCGGCGTCGGGGTCGCGCCCGGCGAGGTACTCCTCTCCGATCTCCTTCCGCCCGAACGGCCAGACCCCCTCCAGCCGCGCCCAGACGAGGAAGGCCACGCAGCCGAGGGCGAGCCACGCCAGGGACCACTCGACGGGGTGGCGGCCCGGGGAGTTGCGGTCGGCGTACCCGTAGATCACGCACCAGCCGGCGAAGGCCAGGATGCTGGGCAGCGGGTAGAGCCACATCCGGTACGGGCGCGGCAGGGCCGGCTGCCGTCGGCGCAGGACGGTCAGCGCGACGATCTGGGCGAGGGCCTGGACGATCACCATCACGGTGGTCAGCAGCTGGATCAGCGTGGCGAGGTCGGTGTGCCGGCCGATCAGGAAGCCGATCGCCGTGATCACGCCCATGGTGGCGAGGCCCAGCATCGGGAAGCGGTGCCGCGGGTGCAGCTTCGCGTACGGCCGGAAGAAGACCCGGTCGCGGGCCGCGTCGTAGGGGACCCGGGAGCCACCGAGCAGGCCGGTGAAGACCGAGGCGAAGGCGGTGATCAGGATGAGCACGGTGACGGTGTCGGCGGCGCCCCTGCCCCAGGTCTCCTCCAGCACGGCGGAGGCCACCGAGGTGGCGGCGATGTCGTGCGGGTCGGTCATGCGGTGCCAGTCGACGACGCCCAGGGTGCCGATCTGCAGCAGCAGGTAGATCGCCATGATGCCGGCGATGGAGAGGAGGATCGAGCGCGGCAGGGTGCGGCCGGGGTCCTTGATCTCGGCGCCCATGTAGGCGGTGGTGTTGTAGCCGAGGTAGTCGTAGATGCCGATGGTCAGCCCCGCGGCGAAGCCGGGCCAGAAGTGGGCGCTCGTCAGGTCGAAGGCGTGGGCGGGGTAGTCGAAGGCCAGGTGCGGGCTGAAGTCGCCGGCCGCGGCGACGATCACCAGGAGGACGGAGGCGATCATCACCGCCCACATCACGGCGGTGATGCGGGCGATGTGCTCGATGCCCCGCCAGAGCAGCAGCACGACCAGCGCGATGATGCCGAGGCCGACGAGATCGCCCGAGGTCCGGCCGAGGCCGGGGGCGAGATAGCCGAGGTACTGGACGAAGCCGACCACGCCGGTGGACATGATCAGGGGAATGAAGAGCATCGCCGTCCACACGAACAGGAACGGCATCAGGCGGCCGGTGCGGTACTGGAAGGCCTGGCGGAGGTAGACGTAACTGCCGCCGGAGCCGGGCATGGCGGCGCCGAGTTCGGCCCAGACCAGGCCGTCGCACAGCGCCAGCACGGCACCCGCGACGAAGCCGATGACCGCCTGCGGGCCGCCGAACGCGGCGACCATCAGCGGGATCGTGACGAACGGGCCGATGCCGCACATCTGGCTCATGTTGATGGCCGTGGCCTGGAACAGGCCGACACGGCGGACGAAGCCACCGGGGGGTGGCGGGCTACCGGACATGGGGACTCCTGACGCGACGGGCGCAGGGACCGCGTGCTCGGCGGCGACGCGCCCGGCCGGGGTGACTGGCCGATAAAGTTAAGGAGACTTACTATCGGCGTCAAGTAGGCGGCGGCCATGCGTGAGAATGGTGCGATGCCCGCCCGCGACCCCGAAGAGCCGCAGGACCAGCCCTGGAACCGGCAGCGCCTGCGCAGTACCAACGAGCGGCTGCTGCTGGACCGGCTGCGCGCCCTCGGCACCGCGTCGCGGGCCCAACTGGCCCGGGACACGGGCCTGTCGAAGCCGACGGTGTCCAGTGCGCTGGCCTCGCTGGAGGCGGCGGGGCTGGTCCACGAGGTCGGCACCCACGCCCCCGGGCGCGGACGCACCGCCGTGCTGTACGCCCCCGACCCGGCCGCCGGATACGCGCTCGGCGTGGACATCGGACGGGGCTGGCTGCGGGTGGCGGTGGTCGACCTGGACGGCACGGTGGTGGCCCGCGCGGACGTGCGCAACCGGGCCCGCGCCTCCGCCGCCCTGGCCGGCCTGGTGGTGGACACGGCCCGGCAGGTGATCGGCAACTCCGGCGTGGACCCGGCCCAGGTGGTCCACGGGGTGGTCGGCACGCCGGGGGTCTACGACGAGAAGCAGCGGCGGGTGCGGTACGCGATGCATCTGCCGGGGTGGGGCCGCGCGGGGCTCGTCGACCGGATGCGCGAGGAGCTGGGCGTGCCACTGGAGGTGCACAACGACGCCAACCTGGCCGCGCTCGGCGAGTACACCTACGGCGTCGGCGCGGGCAGCCGGCTCTTCGCGTACATCCTGATCGGCACCGGCCTCGGCATGGGGATCGTCAACGAGGGACGGCTGTTCACGGGGGCACGCGGGCTCGCCGGGGAGATCGGGTTCCTGCCCTGGCCGGGGCGGCCGGAACCACAGGAGAAGCCCGGGGACCGCATACCGCGCACGGCACGGTCCGAGCCGGAGCGGCTGGAGGACGCGGTCTCGGGGGTGGCGGTGGTGGAGGCCGCCCGGCAGTTCGGGATGAGCGGGCAGCTCACCGCGAAGGCCGTCTTCGACGCGGCGCGGCAGGGCAACGCGGCGGCGGTGCGGGCGGTGGAGCTGGAGGGCGAGCGGATCGCGCACACCGTGGCGGCGGCCGCCGCCGTGCTCGACCCGGACCTCGTGGTGCTCGGCGGCGGGGTGGGCCACAGCGTGGACCTGCTGCTCGGGCCGGTCCGCGAGCGCCTTCGCGCACTCACCCCGCTGCGGCCGAGGATCGCCCCGAGCCGGCTCGGCGAGGACGCGGTGCTGCTCGGTGCGGTCGCGACGGCGCTGGGCACGGCGCGGGACCTGGTCTTCGAGCGCCGTACGGGGGACGCCTGACCTGTTCGCACCCGTCACCGGCACCGGCGCCGGTTACGGTCGTTGACACGGTTCGGCCCGCGCCCTACCTTGAGGCAGGTTAGTAAAGTTTCCTAACTTTACGAGGCTGGAGACCGCCGTGTTCCCTCGCCCCGTCCCCGGACGCCGCCTCGCCCTGGCCGCCGCGTTGCTCGGCCTGCTCGGCACGCTCACCACCGGCGCCTGGGCCGGCCCCCGGGAGCCGGCCGCGGCCCCCGCGCCCCTGCCGCATCCCCGGGTGACGCACGTGCCGTCGGCCGCCGGCTCCGCCACGCCGCTCGCCGGGTACGCGATCCAGTCCACGGCGAAGGTGAGCGACTCCGCGGCGGCGGTCTCCTCCCCCGGCTATCCGGCCACCGGCTGGCATCCGGCAGGCCCCCGCTCGACGGTCGTGGCGGCCCTGCTCGCCGACGGGGTGTACCCGGACCCCTTCCACTCCACCAACCTGCAGCGGATCCCGCGCGAGGACTTCGACGTCCCCTGGTGGTACCGGTCCGACTTCACCGTCGAGGACACCGCCCGGCGCACCCACCTGGACTTCAGCGGAGTCGTCTCGGCGGCCGACGTGTACGTCAACGGGCACCGGGTGGCGAAGGCCGCGGACGTGACCGGCGCCTACACCCGCCACGAGCTGGACATCACCTCGCTGGTGCGGTCGGGCACCAACACGGTGGCGTTCCGGATCCTGCCCAACGACCCGGACGCCGACCTCACCATGGGCTGGCTCGACTGGCTCCAGCCTCCGCCCGACCGCAACATGGGCATCGTCCGTGACGTCCTGGTCCGCCGGGGCGGCCCGGTGGCGCTGCGTGACGCGCACGTGGTGTCCCGGCTCGCCGTCCCCTCCCTCGCCACCGCGGACCTGGCCGTCAAGGCGCAGGTCCGCAATGACTCGGCATCGGCGCTCACCGCCGAGGTGACCGGCCGCGTCGCCGGGACGAGTTTCGCCCGGAGCGTGCCGCTCGCCCCGCACGAGACGAAGACCGTCACCTTCTCCGCCGACGACGTCCCCGGCCTGCACCTCACCGCCCCCGCCGTGTGGTGGCCGGCCGGCATGGGCGGCCAGCCCCTGTACGACCTGGATCTCGGCGCATCGGTGTCCGGCACGGCCTCGGACACGGCGCATGAGACCTTCGGCATCCGTGACGTCCAGGCACCCCTGAACGCCGACGGCGCCCGCCAGTACCTGATCAACGGTCGCAAGCTGCTGATCAGGGGCGGTGGCTGGTCCCCGGACGAGTTCCTGCGCTGGGATCCCACGTACGTGGCGGACCGGCTCCGGTACGCCCTCGACCTCGGCCTGAACACCCTGAGGCTCGAAGGCCACATCGAGCCCGACGAGTTCTTCGACCTCGCCGACCGCTACGGCGTGCTCACGCTGCCCGGCTGGGAGTGCTGCGACAAGTGGGAGGGGAACGTCAACGAGGACGGCTCCGGCGAGAAGTGGACCGACGCGGACTACCCGGTCGCCAAGGCGTCCATGGCCGCCGAGGCCGCCCGGCTGCGCGGCCACCCCAGCGTGATCTCCTTCCTGATCGGCAGCGACGCCGCCCCCGACGCGACGATCGAGGGCAACTACCTCGACGCCCTGAAGGCGGCCGACTGGCCGAACCCGGTGGTCGCCGCGGCGTCCGACAACTCCTCACCGAAGCTGGGCCGTTCGGGCATGAAGATGACCGGCCCGTACGACTGGGTGCCGCCGGGCTACTGGTACGCCAAGCGCGAGGGCGGGGCCACCGGCTTCAACTCCGAGACCAGCGCGGGCCCGGACATCCCCACCCTGGACACCCTGCGCCGGATGATGACGCCCGCCGAACTCGACACGCTCTGGAAGAACCCGGACGCCCGGCAGTACCACCGCTCGCCGTCCTCCGTCTTCGGCACCCTGAAGATCTACGACGCCGCCCTCACCGGCCGCTACGGCGCCCCGACCGGCCTCACCGACTACGTCCGCAAGGCGCAGCTGGCCCAGTACGAGAACGTGCGGGCCCAGTTCGAGGCCTACGCCCGCAACGCCACGGACGCCGACCGGCCCGCCACCGGGGTGGTCCACTGGATGTTCAACAGCGGCTGGACGTCCCTGCACTGGCAGCTCACGGACCGCTACCTCGACCAGGGCGGCGCCTACTTCGGCGCGAAGAAGGCGAACGAACCGCTGCACGTCCAGTACTCCTACGACGACCGCTCCGTCGTCGTCGTGAACCGCCGGCACGCCTCCGCGGGCGGGCTCACCGCGCGGGCCACGCTGTTCGACCCGGACGGCACGCAGACGTACGACCGGACCGTCACCGCGATGACGGTGCCCGGCGACGGCGCCCACGGCACCGCGCTCACCCTGCCGTCCTCGGTGCCCGGACGGTCGGCGACGTACCTGCTCCGGCTGACCCTGACCGACGCGACCGGCCGGGAGGTGAGCCGGAACGTGTACTGGCTCTCCACCCGGGCCGACACGCTCGACTGGGCCCGCACCGACTGGTACCACACGCCGACGACCGGCTACGCGGACCTCAGGGGACTCTCCTCGATGGCGCCGGCGCCGGTGGCGGCAACGGCGTCGACCGAGTCGTCCGGCGGCACGGCCACCACGACGGTGACCGTGCGCGCCACCGGGACCGGCCGGACGCCGTCGCTGCTGACCGACGTCCATCTGGTCGACGCGCAGGGCCGGCCGGTGCTGCCGGTGCGGTGGTCGGACAACGAGGTCAGCCTCTGGCCGGGCGAGTCGGTGACCCTGACCGCCACCTACCGCACCGCCGATCTGCACGGCTCGGCGCCGCACGTGCGGATCTCCGGCTGGAACACGCCCGAGCAGACGGTGCCGGCCGCCTGACACGGCGGGGGCGGGCACAGTGGTCCGCCCCCGCCCCCGCCGCGGCGACCGCTCAGCTCACGTCGAGCGCGGCGTCGTCGAGGACGAACGACGTCTGGAGCGTGGAGCCCTCGGTGCCGGTGAACTTGATCGTGACCGTCTGGCCCGCGTAGCCCGCGAGGCTGAAGCTGCGCTGGGTGTAGCCGGCGGCGGCGTTCAGGTTCGAGTAGGTGGCCAGCGTCGAGAGCACCGTTCCGCTGCTGTCCAGCACCTGCGCCTTGAGGGTGTCGTAGGCCGTCGAGGTGGTCGTCTCGGCGGTGTCCACGTGCAGGTAGAAGCTCAGGCGGGCGCTCGTGCAGGAGGCCGGAAGGGTCACCGTCTGGGCGAGTGTGTCGGTGTGGGCCGAGCCGTAGCCGTCCAGCCAGGCCTTGTAGGAGCCGCTGCGGGCGGACTCGCCGCTGTCGTTGCTGATGACACCGCCGGAGGCGGTCCAGGTGGTGGCGCCGGACTCGAAGCCGGGGTTGCCGAGCAGCTGTGCGGCGGTGCAGGTGCCGCCGCCCCCGCCGCCTCCTCCCCCGCCGGTGCCGGAACCGGCCAGCCAGGCGGTGGCGTTGAGGGCGAGGGCCGCGTTGGTGGCGCCGGAGTCGTTCCACCCGTCGTACAGGGTGTTGCCGGACTGGCCGGTGCCGTCGTCGATCGGCGAGCTGTCGCCCCAGAAGGCGATGCGGCCGCTGCCGAAGGTGGACGTCAGGAAGAAGGCGCCGGTGTTGCCGGAGTAACCCGAGCGGTAGAGCAGGCCCTTGACACCGGAGTTGTCGGAGGGCTTGAGGGTGGCGGTGGTGCCGTTCGCGATCAGGCTCTTGCTGACGGTGCCGAAGGAGCCGTGCAGGACCGGGTCGGTGCTGTCGCTGATCGCGGCCGGATACCCGGAGGTGATGTTCAGCGAGTCGATGGAGAAGCCGAACGGGTCGGTGGAGTCGACGCTGTTGTTGGTCATCAGGTCGTTGAGGACCTCGACCGCGTCCTCGCCGTCGTTGTTGCGGTCGGCGCCGGTGTGGTCGGAGATCATGAACAGGCCGCCGCCGTTCTTCACGAAGTTCATGATCGCCGTCTTCTCGGCGGTGCTGAACAGCGTGTTGGGCTCCGGCAGGACCAGGGTGTCGAAGTTCGTCAGGTCGGTGGCGGAGGAGCCGCCGTAGCTGAGGCTCGAGCCCGACGGCAGGGTCTTCAGGCTGTAGCCGCCGGCCTTCTGCAGGGCCACGCCCCAGGAGGACAGGGCGCCGGTCCAGTCCGTCTCGGTGGACGGGGAGGAGTCCTGGCCGAGCGGGTCGGGCTGGCTGGTGGAGATGATCCAGTCCGCGTTGCCGGCCGTCTCGGCATGGGCGTTGTCGAACAGGATCCGGTGCGTGGTGGCCGCGCGGGCGGGGGTGGGGGCGGAGCCGACCTGCAGGGCCACCGAGGCGGCGAGCAGGCCGAGGCCGGTCAGGGCGGTGGTGAGTGTGCGGCGGGATCTCCGGGATCCGGGCATCCGTCGAACCTCCATGAGGGGTGGGGAGTTGGCGGTGGGGACGCCAAGTCTGCGCGCGTAGAACGTGGTTGAGGGTTCTACACGCGTCGATTGTTTGAAAGGTACATGGCATGACTACCCGGTGAACAGAAAGTCCCGGCAATAAGCGGGGCGGCGTGCGTCCGCTTACAGCGGGCACATGGCAGAGCAGTGGGGGACCGGACGCAGAGGGATGGACATGGAGATCTCAGGCATCATCAGTGCCCTCGTCATCGGCATCATCATCGGTGTGCTGGGCCGGCTGGTCGTTCCCGGACGGCAGCACATCGGCATCCTGTGGACGATCGTCGTGGGCATCATCGCGGCGCTGCTGGGCTCGGCCATCGCGGCCGGACTCGGGGTCGCGGACACCAGTGGGCCGGACTGGATCGAGTGGCTCATCCAGATCGCCCTCGCGGCCGTGGGTGTGGCCGCGCTGGACCGGTCGCGCGTGCGCCGCTGACGGTCAGAGACCGTAGAGGTAGGGCGTCGTGGTGCTCAGCGCGTGGAAGCCGAGGCGTTCCAGGACGGGTCGGCTCATGGGCGAGGCGTCCACCTGGAGGTAGCGGTAGCCGTGGGCGGCGGCGACGCGGGCGCGGTGGGCCACCAGGGCACGGTAGATGCCCCGGCCCCGCCAGTTTTCGACCGTGCCGCCGCCCCACAGCCCGGCGAACCGGGTGCCGGGCACCAGCTCCATGCGGGCGGCGCTGACGGGCTCGTCGCCGGCGAGCGCCACGACGGCGACGACCGTGCCCGGGTCGGCGGCCAGCCGGGCGAGCAGCCGGTGCCGCAGCCGGGTGCCGTCGGTGCCGAACGCCCGCTCGTGCACGTCGACGACGAGGTCGATGCCGTCCGCGTCGGTGGCCTGCACGATGCGGATGCCGGCGGGCGGCTCACCGTCCAGTGCCAGCCGGGCGACCTCACCGACCAGGAGCGTCTCCTCGGGCTCGGCACGAAACCCGGCGGCGACGAGCCGGGCGCCGAGATCGAGCGGACGGTCATGGCCGTACAGCTTCCACTCGAATCCCAGACCCAGCGCGGTGTAGTGGGCGATCTGCTCACCGATCACCCGGTCCGCGGTCGCCGCGTCGAGGGCGGACCACACGATGCCGTTCCAGTCCTGCGCGTCCGCGACCTGCCGCACGAGGGCACCGTCCCGCTCGACCCGGACACCAGGGCCGTCCGGGCGCGCGCCTTCGCGCATGTCACGGTCGTAGAGGGCGAGGACGGCGGCATGATCCATGAGCCCGACTCCATCATCCGCCTGCCGACGGGGCAACCGAATTGGCGGGCGCCGACACGGGTGCCGCCGGCGTGGAGGGTGTTGCCGGCGTCGGCGCGCGGGCGGCCTGCGCCCCGGCGCCACGGCTGCGGCCGGTGGGAAACCGGCCCGAGGCGAACCGCGTTGCTCGGCCCGACGGCGAGGACGCACGGACACGGACTGCGGCCCGTGGTGAACGGCGCTGCCCGCGCCGTCGGCAGAAGCGGCCGGGACGGCACGCCCGGCAGGCGCCGGACCAGCCCGTCGCGGACCGCGCCGCCCGTGCCGGCGACGGCGCGCGGCGCCTTCGTGCCGTACGGAACGACAGCCGGTGAGGACGACCCGCGCGACCCGGAGAGCCGCCGCAGGCCCTGGCGAGCGCCCGTTGCGGGCCCGGTCCAAGTCGCCCTGCGGCTCAGCCCAGTTCCAGCGTCGTCACGCCGAACACCCGCTCCTGTGCGTGGTCGGGGACCGGTCCCGTGTACATACGGGCCGTCTCGAACGAGGGGGTGAAGCCCGCCTCCTCGGCCAGGGCGACCGCCGTGGTGTTGGGTTCGGGGACGTCGAGGGCGATCTGCTGGCCGGTGACGTCGGCGGTGAGGGCGGCGAACAGCGCATGGGCATCGGCGGGGGTGTCGGCGAAGAGCGGGCCGATCCGCAGGGTGTCGTGGCCGGGGCGGCGCACGCCGTACCCGGTGACGCGGTCGCCGTCGTGGCGGACGACGGCACGGTGGCGGGGGGCCGTCAGCCACTCGGCGAGGAAGCGGGGGCGGTCGGCCGGGAAGCAGGCGCTGTCGTAGGCGGTGAGGGCGGGCAGGTCGTCCGGGACCGCGGGGCGGACACCGGCGGGAACGCGGGTCTCGGGGGCCGGGCCGCTGAACCGGATGGTGCGGTGGGCGAGCCGGAAGCCGGAGCGGCGGTAATTGTCCTGCTGGGCGACGACGCCGTCCAGGCCGATCGTGCGGTCGCCGGCGTGGGCCAGGGCGGTCTTCCAGGTGGCGAGGCCGTGGCCCTGGCCCCGCAGGCCGGGCCGGACGAGGTAGCAGCCGAGGAAGGCGTAGGGGGAGCCGTAGGTGACCACGGAGATGGCCGAGACCGGCTCCCCGTCGATCCGGCCGAGGAAGAACCCTTCGGGGTCCTGGGCGAAGAAGGCGGGGCCGTCGGACAGCCCCGGGTTCCAGCCCTCCGCCGCCGCCCACCCGCTGATCACCGGCCAGTCGGCGAGGGTGGCCCGGGTGACGACGAGGTCCTGGGGGGCCGGTGACGTCATCGATGCGCTCCGTTTCCGGTGGGGTCGTTTCGTGAAGGACGGCACGGCGCGGGGCCGTGCCCGCAGCATCCTTCCCGATCGACCGGGGCCCGCACCACCCGAGATCGGCCGTTGCGCCACCTCAACCGGCCCTTCTCCGGCAGCCGTTGGGCGACGGCTGCCGGAGGCGCGGGTCAGCGGGTGCGGCCCGGGCGGAAGCGGCGGTAGAGAGTCGCCCCGGTGAGGAGGAGGGCGGCGCTGCCGGCGATCGCGGGGGCCGTCA
Organism: Streptomyces sp. NPDC030798; assembly: GCF_055572275.1. NCBI lineage: Bacteria > Bacillati > Actinomycetota > Actinomycetes > Kitasatosporales > Streptomycetaceae > Streptomyces > Streptomyces sp. NPDC030798. The sequence goes on from NZ_JBVIDR010000003.1 coordinate 383,031, forward strand.
GGTCCGTGCCGGTGTGGGCCAGCGTCGCCACGGAGGGCGCCGGGGCGTGCGGCGCCGGACGGGACGGGACGCGGGCCGGCGGCTTCGGCGCCCGGGTCGCGGGCGGGCTCGGCTCGTCACCCGGCGTGTTGGCGGAGTGGTTGCCCACGGCCGGGTTGCCCACGCCGACCACATTGACGGAGTTGCCGGTGACGTTCACCGGCGCGTGGACGGGGAGCTGGACCGTGTTGCCGGAGACCAGACCGGGCGAGTCCTCCGCGGCGCCCTGCGCCGACGCACCGCCGGAGGCGGCCGGGCCGCCCTGGCCGGCCTCGTCCCCGTTCCGGCACGCGTTGCCCGCGGCGGGGTTGAGCAGCCCCACCACGTCGACGGTGTTGCCGCACACGTTCACCGGGACATGCACCGGGAGCTGGATCGTGTTGCCGGAGATCAGACCGGGTGAGCCGGCCGCCGAGCCCTCGGCGCCGGCCCCGCCGGCCGCGAAGGCGCCGGTCACCGGCATCGCCAGGGCCATGGCGCCGGAGGCGGCGACGACCGCGATCACACCGTTTCGGGTAGCCCGTCCCATAGGTTTCCCTGCCTTCCAGACTTCGTGGCGGGCGCTCACCCGCACCCCATCAAACGCAGGGGAACCATCCGAGTTATGGCTTATCGGTCTTTCACCCCATCGAGTGGCATGATCATTCGAACCGCATGCAAAGCCATCGAATGATCATTGATCACCCCGGAGGCGGCGAAGCATAGATCAACGGGCATCTCCCCGCTCGCCCGGAGGCGGCCCGCGCAGGGCCCGCTTATGGTGATCGAGGGCGCAGCCCCGGTCCGCGGCGGATGTGCCCCGGGAGGCGATCGATGCTGGCCAAGCTGTCCACACGGCCCGCCGTGCGGCGCATCGCGGGTGCCGGGGCCCTCACCCTGGCGCTCGTCGGGGCGGGGCTGCCCGCGACCGCGGCGGACCGCCCGCAGCCCGACCTGTCCCGCTTCTACCGGCAGCGGGTGGCGTGGGGTGCCTGCGAGGGCCCGGACCTGCCGAAAGACCTCCAGTGCGGGAAGGTGACCGTCCCGCTCGACTACGCGCAACCCGGCGCGGGCACGCTGGACCTGGCCCTGGCCCGCTACCGGGCGACCGGCCCCTCCCGGGGTTCGGTGCTGCTGAACTTCGGCGGGCCCGGCGGCCCGGGCGTCAGTGAGCTGGCCACCGACGGCAAGCAGTTCATGGACCTGACCAACGGCTACGACGTGGTCTCCTTCGATCCGCGCGGCGTCGGCCGGTCCTCCCCCGTCAGCTGCGGCGACGACGGCGACCCGTTCGCCGTGCGGCCGGGGTCCCTCAGCCGGCCGCAGGCGCTGATGCAGCAGCTGCGCAGGATCGCCGCCCGGTGCGCCGGCGCGTCCGGCCCGGTGCTGCGGCACATAGGAACCGTGGACGCCTCCCGGGACCTGGACGTGATCCGCCAGGCTCTCGGCGACAAGAAGCTCAACTACCTCGGCTTCTCCTACGGCAGCCGGCTCGGCGCCGTGTACGCGGCGCAGTTCCCGGACAAGGTCGGCCGGATGGCGCTGGACGGGGTGGACACCCTGACCGAGCCGCTGTCCGAGCAGGGGGTGGCGGGGGCCGAGGGCCAGCAGACGGCACTGGACGACTTCCTGGACTGGTGCACGAGCGACATCGCATGCCCGTTCGGGCAGGACCGGCGCGCGGCCGGGGAGCAGGTCGTCCAGCTCGTGCGCTCCCTCGACGAGAACCCGGTGCCCACGGACTTCGGCGGCGCCTTCTCCGGACAGGACCTGGTGGCGGCCATCGGGCAGGCCCTCTACAGCAAGCAGCTCTGGCCCTCGCTGGAGCGCGCCCTGGGCTCCCTGATCGAGGACGGCGACACCCGGCGGGTGCTCGGCTTCGCCTCCGGCGGCGGCTTCGCCGTACCGGTCCGGCAGGGCACGGGGCACGACCGGCAGCGCAGGCAGGACGGCGGGCTGGTCGCCCCGCAGGACGTGCCCGCGGACAATCTGCCGGCCGCCCTGATGGCCATCAACTGCGCCGACGACCCCGACCGGCCCACCGAACGGCAGGCCACCAAGGACCTGAAGGACCTGGCGGCGGCCTACCAGCAGGCGTCACCGGTCTTCGGCCGGTTCCGGCTCACCCAGCTGCTGATGTGCTACGGCCGGCCCAAGGGCACGGACTTCATCCGCCACCGGGTCAAGAACGTGCACTCGGCCCGGATGCTGCTCGTCGGCACGCGCGGCGACCCGGCGACGCCGTACCGCTGGACCGAGGAGACCGCGCGGCGGCTGGGGCCGGCGGCCGTGGTGCTCGACAACAAGGGCGAGGGGCACACCGGGTACTCGTCGTCCACGTGTGTGCACCGCAAGGTGAACGACTTCCTGCTGTACGGCTTCCTGCCGGCGAGCGGCAGCTCCTGCCCGGCGGACGGCGACGACTGGGGTTCGACCGCGAACACCACCAAGGGATGACAGAACCAGCGCAACCGGGTAACCGGCTCGAAATCGGCACAACCTCCCGGGCATCCGGGACGTCACACCGGGCAGGCGTGCCTCGGCGCGCCGTATCCGTCCGTGACCGACAGGGGAACCCGTCATGCGCATCCGCACCGCCCTCGCCGTATCCGCCGTCCCGGCCGCCGCCACGGCCCTGCTGCTGACCGCACCGCCGAGCCAGGCGGCGCCCGCGCCCGCGCCCGACCGGGCCGCGCGCTGCGCGCAGAAAGTGCTGACCGTGCGGGCCAAGGCCGCGTCCGCCGATCCGACCGTGCTGCGCCTCGGCGTGACCAACCGCGGCCCCCGCGCCTGCCTGGTCGACCGGGTGCCCACGGTCACCTTCGGTGACCTGGACGGGGTGGCCCTCCCGGTGCCGGACAGCTCCGGCGGGACGTACACGCTGCGCGCGGGCAGGACGGCGTACGCGGACGTGCGCACCATCGCCGACCCGGCGGACCCCGAGACCCGCCGGGTGCCCGGGATCGGGGTCAGCCCGTCGGCGTTCCAGTGGGGCCGCTCGTTCACCGCCGCCGAGCTGGGCACCGGCAGCGAGGTCCTGGTGTGGGAGCCGGTGACGACGTGGTGGCAGCCGACGGCGGCCGCCGCGGACCGGGCCATCGGGCTCAGCTGAGGACCAGCTGCGGGGAGTACAGGTCCAGCCAGTGGGCCAGGTCGAGGGCGCGCTCCAGGCCGCGCCGGGCGACCTGGCTGCTGACGGGGGCCGCACGCTCGGCGGCCTGCCGCACCCGGTCCCGGTCGACCAGGTCGAAGACGGGGTGGGCGGGCCGCGCGAGGAGGTCTTTGACCTGGTCCTGGAGGGCGCGGGCGTACCGCGGGTCCTGGGTGGAGGGGTACGGGCTCTTGACCCGCTCGTACACCGAGCGCGGCAGGACGTCCGCGGTCGCCTCCCGCAGCAGGCTCTTCTCCCGGCCGTCGAAGGACTTCAGCGACCAGGGCGTGTTGTAGACGTACTCCACGAGCCGGTGGTCGCAGAACGGCACCCGGACCTCCAGGCCGACGGCCATGCTCATCCGGTCCTTGCGGTCGAGCAGGGCGCGCACGAAGCGGGTCAGGTGGAGGTGGCAGATCTGCCGCATCCGGTACTCGAAGTCGCTCTCGCCGTCCAGGCGTTCGATGCCGGTGACGGCCGAGCGGTAGCCGTCGGCGACGTACCCGTCCAGGTCGAGGGACTTGGCCAGCTCGGGGCGCAGGACGTCGGTGTCGTCGCCGAAGTGGCGGCCGAAGCGGACCAGCCAGGGGAAGGTGTCGGCGCGGCGGGCGTCCTCGTCGAAGAACTGCAGGTAGCCGCCGAAGACCTCGTCCGCGGACTCGCCGGACAGGGCGACCGTGGACTGGTCGCGGATGGCCCGGAAGAGCAGCAGCAGGGAGGCGTCCATGTCGCCGAACCCGGCCGGCAGGTCCCGGGCGCGGATCACCCGCTGCCGTACGGCGGGGTCGGCGAGGGACTGGGTGTCCAGGACGATGTCCTGGTGGTCGGTGCGGGCGAGCCGGGCCACGTCGTGCACGAAGGGCGCGTCCGGGGTGCCGCGCAGTTCGTCGGCGACGAAGTGGTCGCTCTGGCCCACGAAGTCGACGGCGAAGCTGCGCACCTTCTCGCCGCGTTCGCCGAGCTGCCGGGCGGCGAGCGCGGTCATCGCGGAGGAGTCGAGGCCGCCGGAGAGCAGGGTGCAGCGCGGGACGTCGGCGACCAGCTGGCGGCGCACGATGTCGTCGAGGAGCGTGCGCACGGTGGCGACGGTGGTGTCGCGGTCGTCGGTGTGCGGGCGGGTCTCCAGCCGCCAGTAGACGCGGGTCGCGATCCCGCCGCGGCCGACGGTGACCACGGTGCCGGGTTCGACCTCGCGCATGCCGTCCCAGACGGCGTGGCCGGGCGTCTTGATCAGAGTGAACAGCTCGCGCAGCCCGTCCTGGGAGACGCGCGGGCGGACCAGCGGGTGGGCGAGGATCGCCTTGGGCTCGGAGCCGAACAGGACGCCGTCGGCGGTCGGGTGGTAGTAGAACGGCTTGATGCCCATCCGGTCGCGGATCATGACGAGCTCGCCGTGGCGGCCGTCCCACACGGCGAAGGCGTACATGCCGTTCAGCCGCTCCGCGACGGCGTCCCCCCAGGCGAGGTAGCCGCGCAGGACGACCTCGGTGTCGGAGTCGGTGGTGAACTCATGGCCGAGGGCGACGAGTTCGCGGCGCAGTTCGGTGAAGTTGTACGTCTCCCCGGAGTAGACGAGGGCGACGGTTCCGCCGGGTGTGCGCACGGTCATCGGCTGCCGGCCGCCGGGCAGGTCGATGATGGCGAGCCGGCGGTGTCCCAGCGCGGCGGGCCCCTCCGCCCACGTACCGCGGTCGTCGGGACCCCGGCAGGCCATCGTCTCGGTCATCGCCCGCAGTGCGGTGTCCTCTGCGGTCAGGTCGCGGTCGTAGGAGACCCATCCGGTGATGCCGCACATGCGCTGCCTCCTGCCTCCGGCGGGCGCCCGGCCCGTGTCGTCCGAGGGGGACAGGGGACGGCCGCCAACCAGTTGTATCGAGCACCTATATGACGAGCCTCCGTCAGGCGCTCCCGGCGGTCAACGCGGCCCCGCCCCGGGCGGCCTCCCCTCCCCCACGGTTTCGGCCGCGTTTTGCCCGCGCGAGGCCACCGGACCGCCGTCGCCCCGGGCCGGGGCCGCCGGGAACCGGCCACGGGCAAAAACTTCGCCAAGGGGCCCGGCCGTTACTGCTTCGGGGTCAGGAACGCGTCCAGGGCCGCGGTCAGCTCGGCGGGCTTCTCCACCGGCAGCTCGTGGCCGGCGTCGATGATGCGGACCACCGCGTCGGGGCAGGCCTTCGCCAGCCGCAGCATCTGCCGCACCGGCAGCTGGATGTCGTGGTAGCCGTGCACCAGCAGGGTGGGCACGCGGATCTCCCCGACGCGGTCCAGGACGTCGAAGGCGCGCATGGCGGAGTAGCAGGTCATGACGACCTCGCGCGGAGTGGCGGCGGAGGCCCGGATGTAGGAGCGGATCTCCTCGCGGGGGTACCCGGGGGCGAAGGCGCGCTGGATGTTGGCGGCGACGAACACCTTGAACGGCACGAGGGTGGACACCGTCATGAGCAGGCCCCGGCCCCGGCTGTAGGTCATGCGGCCGATGGAGTTGACCAGCACCAGGCGTTCGACGCGCCCGGGGTGGGACAGGGCGATGGTCTGCGCGATCATCCCGCCCATGGAGTGCCCGATCAGGACGCACCGCTCCACCTCGAGGTGGTCCAGCAGGGCCAGCACGTCCCGGGCCAGGTCCTCGATGGTCCGCGAGCCCGCGCCACTGCTCTCGCCGTGCCCGCGCAGGTCCAGCCGGATCACCCGGCGCCCGGTGGAGAAGTGCTCCAGCTGGTGGTCCCAGCGGTGCCGGTCGGCCGTCCAGCCGTGCACGAACACCAGGGGCACCCCGACGCCGTCGCGGGGGCCCTCGTCGTCGTACGTGAGTGTCGCGCCGTCGACTTCGAGCTGCGGCATGGGGCGCCTCCTGGGGAGCGATCCGGTTACTGACGGGTAGGCTAGTCGGCCCGCCGGGCGGCCGTCACCGCCGTGCGCCGAGGAATTCGAGGATGTGCCCGAAGACGTCGAGCGCCGCGCCCCGGCCCAGGAACGTGTCCAGGTGCCCGTAGCCGGGGATCTCGGTGTACGAGACGTCCAGCTGGGGCTGCCGGTGGCCCAGCACCTCGTGGCAGAGCCGCTGCGAGTCCAGCCAGAGCCCGTTCTCGCTGCCCGAGAGCAGCAGCACCGGGGTGTCGATGCGGTCCGCTGCGTCGAGCGCGTTGGGCGGCAGCGCACGGTAGCGGTGGTCGGTGTCGTGCCAGCGCACGACGCTGCGGGCCAGCTCGATCCGGCGCAGGTGGGGCAGGATCCACAGCGGTGCGGGGCCGAGGAGTTCGGCGAGCCGGTCATGGGTGACCGGGTGCAGGTTCTCGTGGGCGAACAGCGAGGCCCCGGTGCCCCAGGCCGAGTTGTGCAGGATCTGGCAGGTCGGGTCGGGGCACGCGGCCCTGCGGGCGGCCAGCGCGAACAGCGGGGTGTACTTCGACCACAGGCCCACCCGGCGGAAGTCGACCGGGATGTGGTCGATGCGGGACTTCAGCAGCTCCCCCGCCACGGACATCCGCAGGGAGGTCCGCCCCGCGAGCCTGGGCGTGAGGAAGACGCCCTGGGAGACCACGCCCGCGAGGCCCGGGACCAGCCCGGCCGTCAGGCTCAGCGACAGGGTGAGCGAGCCGATGCAGTGGGCCACCACGAACAGCGGCCGGTCGCCGATGCGCGCGCGGATGTGCCGTACGGCCTCGGGGATGTCGTACAGGGCCACGTCGTCGTACGTGTACCGCTGCCCGGTCTCGTTGTACGGCAGCCGGCAGCTGCCGCGCCAGTCCAGCAGCCAGGGCTCGTAGCCGTCGTCGAGCAGGACGTCGACGAGGTTGCGGGTCTCGGGAAGCAGGAACATGTCGGCGGAGGCGGTGTGCCCGTGCAGGAGCAGCACGGCCGGGCGTCCCGGGGCACCGGTGTCCACGCGGGTCAGGCCGAGGCGGACGCCGTCGCTCGCGCGGAACGGGATCTCCTCCACGCGGGCCGGGTCGAGGCGGTGGCGCAGCGGGCGCGGGGCGGCAGTGGTGCGCACCCTGCGCAGCGCCGGCCGGGCCGTCCGGGAGGGAGTGGTGCGGAAGATCATCGGTGCTGCTCCGTGAGGGTCGGGGTGCGGCGCAGGTCGAGCAGGTCCGCGGCGGCCCGGGCGAACGGGGCGACGAGGCCGCGGCCCATCTCCAGGCCGAACCAGGCGAGCCAGGTCAGCTTGGCGGCCCGCTTCTCCTGGGCGGTCAGGCGCGGGTCGACGCGGATGCCGTCGATCTGGTCGCGGACGTAGGAGTCGGCGGGTACGACGACCTCGCCGAGCAGGCTCGCGGTCTCGCCCTCACGGCCGATCTCCACGGTGAGGGCGCGGGTCTGGCGCCACAGGTCCCGGCGGGCCCGCGCGTACTTGCGGCCCTCCAGCCACCACCGGTTGCCGTCGGCGTCGCACAGCGTGAGCCGGTAGCGCAGGAGCTGATGCCGCAGACCGTGCCGCTGCGGGATGCCCTCCTCGGGGCGGATCCAGACGTCGCCGCGCTCCACGGTCAGCGGCTCGGGGTGCATCGCGCTGCAGGTCACCTCGCCCGTGACGTCCACCCGGCGCTCCCTGACCAGCTGGTACATGCTCGCGATGGACAGGGTGAGCGCCATGGAGCAGGGCGTCCCGGAGGTGGCGCCGACCGGGCCGACCGTGCCCTCGGTGGTCTCGGAGAACCACAGGTAGGGCTGGTCGTCCTTGTGCGGGAGCCGGGCCAGGCCGTCGTCGGCGAGCTTCTCGAACGTCTTCAGCTGGGCCTGTGCGTCGTAGCGGGCGGCGGGGGCGAGGCCGAGGGCGGCGACCAGGGCGTCGGTGCGCTCACCGGCGGCGGCGGGGCCCTTGAGGGTGGCCTCGCACAGCTTGAGCGCGGTCGGGCTCTGCAACACGCGGGAGAGGAAGGCGAGTTCGGGCACCGGCTCGGCCTCCAGCCGGGCGAGGATGTCCGTGCGCCACTCGTCCCAGTCCTGCACGCGGACGTGCATGCCGCCGAGCGCCATGTCCCGTACGACGTCGTCGAGGGTGTTGGGCACGCCGGTGAGGTGGTAGTCGAAGCCCCAGGCGTCGGGTTCGCAGATCGCGGCGACCGCGACCCGGCTCACCCAGTCCACCGGCGCCGCGTTGAGGTAGTGGAACGCCGGGACGGTGCGGAAGCGGCCGAAGGCCGAGATCAGGCCGCTGCTGAGGTCCTGCGCGTTGTAGGCGCCGGTCTTCGTGTGGCCGCCGATGCCGCCGGGGCGCAGCGCGGTCACGACCAGGCCGTGGTCGCGGGCGCGGCGCAGGGCCACCTCGGCGGCCCACTTGGACTGGTCGTAGCCGGAGACGAGCCGGTCGACGTGCGCGAGGGGGTCGTCCTCACCCATCGAGGTGATGCCGACCTCGTTGAACACGGCGATGGACGAGATGTGGTGCAGCGGCTTCGGCCGCCCGGTCGCGGCGAGTTCGGCGAGGGTGAGGGCGCCGAGGACGTTGCTGCCGCGCAGCGACTGATAGCCGCGCAGGAAGTCCACGGCGGCCGCCACGCCGACGACGCTGTCGAGCTCGTGCGCCAGGGTGTGCCACTGCTCGTCGGTGAGACCGAGGCGCGGGCGGCGGATGTCGCCGGGCAGGACCGTGATCCGGCGGCGGACCTCCGGGGACCACGGCAGCCGGTAGGCGCGCAGCTGCGCTGCGAGCCGGGCGGTCGCGGCCTCCTCGTCGGCCGCGCGGACCAGGCAGTACACGTGCGCGTCGCTGTGCCGCAGCAGGTCCAGCAGCATGTGGCTGCCGAGGAAGCCGGTGGCGCCGGTCAGCAGGATCCGGCGCGGTGGCAGCGGCTCGGGGACGTCGGTGAAGGGCAGCCGGTCGGCGAGGGCGAGGTCGGCGAGGATCTGGTCGAGGTCCTCCCGGCGGGCCCGGGAGTGGGGGGCGGGGGGCTGGGCCGGCGCCGGTGCGTGTGCCGGTGCTCCGCCTCCTGCCGGCGGGCTGACCGGCGTCGATGCCGGCGTCGGTGCGGTCACCGAGGCTACGGCCGCTGCGGATGCCCCGGCCGGCGCCGTGGTGCGCACCGGCGCCCCGGCCGGCGCCGGTGCCTCGGCCGACGTCGCCGCAGCGGCCGGGACCGCGCCGCCCCCCACCAGCGGCAGCCATCGCCGCGCCAGGCTCGCCGGGCGGGCGTCCGCGAAGACCTCGTCCAGGTCGACCTCGATGCCCAGTTCGCCCTCCAGCTCGGCGACCAGCTCCACCGCGTCGACGGACGAGCCGCCCGCGTCGAAGAAGTCGGCGTCGGGTGCGAGCCGGCCGGCGGGCAGGTGGCGGCCGGCCGCGGCGGCGATGGTGGCCGTCAGCGCGTCCAGGTCGGGCGCGGTGGCCGGGGCGGGCTCGGGCGCGGTGGCCGCCGCCCGGACCCGGGCCAGCAGGTCGGACACGCCGAGCCCGCCGCCGCCCCGCTCGATCGCCTCGGCGACCGCTCGCCGGCCGGCGTGCACCGGCTCCTCGTTCACGTCACGCATGAGTGCCCTTCGCGTTGTGCATGGTCGTGTTCCTCACTGCTGCCGTCCGAGGCGTCCTCACGGCTGTTCCCAGGAGCGGAAGGCGCGCAGGCGGTCGGGCGTGACCAGGACGTCGAGGCGGGCGTCGTCCGGGTCCCCGCCACCGAGCGCCGCCAGCAGCCGCCGGGCCGGCGCGTTGCGCGGGGTCCGCTCCGCCGTGATGCGGACCTTGGCGCAGCCCAGCTCCTCGGCGCGGTCGGCGAGCCGGGCGAGCAGCCGCTCCTCGACACCCCGGCCGAGCGCCCGGCAGCTCATCAGCCAGGCGAGGACGTCCAGCCGGTCTCCGTCGGCCCGTACCGCGAGCAGCGCGATCTGGCCGTAGTCGCCGAAGCGGTCGCGGGCCGACGCCGTCCACACCTCGCCCCGCTCGCGCCAGCGGGCCAGGTCGCCGCCGTCGGCGGAGCGGGCGCGCAGGGTGAACTGGTTGGTCCGGCGCACGAGTTGCTCACCGCGCTCGACGTCGGCCCCGCCCAGCTCCCGGATGTCGACCTCGAGGTTCAACCGGGCCAGGAACTCCTCGAACCCGGCGCCCGCGCGCACGGCGTCCCGCTCGCGCTCCTCGGCGTAGAAGCGGGCCCGCAGGGCGTCCTCGGCGGTGGCCGCCGCCGGGACCAGGGGCCACAACCGGCCCAGGAACGCCTCCAGTTCGGCGGCCGGCGGGCAGGTCACGGAGAGCACCTGCGGGAGCGCCGACCGCATCTTCGCGATCTCGGCCGGGTTGTCGTCCAGGAACAGGAAGCTGTCCAGACCGAGGTTGAGGGCGCGGGCGGCCTCGTCGAGGCGGCCGGGCTTGGGTCCCCAGGCGGCGGAGAGCACGCTGAAGTGCTCCGCCCGGAGCAGGCTGTCCGGCCGGTCGAGGACGGCCCGGACGGTGGCCTCGTCGTTGTTGCTGACCAGGGCGAGCAGCGCGCCCGCCGCCCGCCACTGCAGCAGCCTGCGGGCCAGCAGGGCGCGGGGTCCGGTGAGGTCCACCGCCTCGGGTCCGCACTCACCGGCCACTCCGCCCCACAGGGTCTCGTCGCCGTCCACGGCGATGACCTTCGGCGCGGGGCGCCGTACCGCCCGCACCACCTCCGCCAGGCTCAGCGCTGCCGCCGCCTGGAACTCCGGGGTGAACGGGAGGTGGGCGAGGCGTTCGGTGCGCGCGTCGAAGGGGTCCTCGACGGTGTGGTGGCGGGTCCAGTCGTCGGGCCCGAGCACGGCGATGCCGGGGAGTCCGTCGAGGGCGGCGGCGAGCTGCCGCTCCCAGGCGAGGAAGCGGTCCGCGGGCGCGGCGGTCGGCAGGATGCCGACGACGAGGGGCCTGCGGGTGCGTTCGGCGAGGGACTTCAGCGCGGCCGGGTAGGCGGTGCCCAGCTCGTCGAGGACCGTGTCGTCCACGGGCCCGAACCGCTCCAGGTCGGCGGCGCGCAGCAGGACGACGCCCACCGCGGTGGCGGGGTCGGACAGGACGCCGGACGGGTCCTGGAGCGCGGCGAGCACCTGGTGGTACGGCGCCTCCACGGCGCTCGCCCGCTCCTCCTCCAGCGCCGCCTCGCACAGCAGGGGCAGGTTGCCGAGCGCGAAGGTGGCGGCGAGCCCGATCCGGGGACCCTCAAGGTCGGCTTCGGTGACCGGAGTGGTGTCGGTCGCGACGTTCTCCCGTACGAGTCCGTTCGCGTCCTGCGCGGTCTCCTCGAGCAGCCGCAGGAACTCCTCACCGAGTCCGGTCGTGGTCTGCGCGTCCAGGATGTCCAGGTTGTGGTCGAGGCGGACGGTGCCCGCGTCCGGGGTCATGGTGACCATCAGGTCGAGGTCGGTGTGGCCGACGCCGGCGGGCAGCACCTCCAGGTTCCTCAACTCACCCGAGAACCGGACGTAGTTGAAGTACACCTCGACCAGCGGGGCGTTCGGCCGGTGCAGGCCCTGCCGGGCGAGCGTGGCGAGCACGTCGGAGAACATGGCGCCCTTCGCCAGCACCTGCCGCAGCCGGTCGTCGGTGCGGGCGAGCACCGCGGCGACCCGCTCCCCCGCCGCCGCCCGGGCCGGGAAGGGCACGGGGACGCCGAAGAAGCCGACCGCGCCGTGGGCGTCGGCGTGGATGCGGGTGTCCACGGGCACGGCGAGCACGAACCGCTCCCGCTCCCGCTTCCTGGCCAGCAGCACGGTGAGGGTGCCGAGGCAGAACGCGGCCGGCGTCACGGAGAGGTCGCTCGCGGCGGCCGCGATGCGCTCGCCGAGCCCGTCAGGCAGGGTGAGGGTCACGCTTCCGGAGCGGTAGGAGCGGGTGTCCGGGCGCGGGCGGGCGAGGGTCAGGTCGAGCCGCTCGCTGCCCTCGAAGGCCGCGCGCCACTCGTCGCCGGGGCCCTCGCCGTCGCCCTGCTGGGCCTCGATCAGCAGATCGATGTCCCGGTTGGTGACCTCGCCGTCCAGCGGGGTGCCGGACAGCTCGGCGTCGATCTCCGCGGCGACGAGGAGCAGGGACTGCAGGTCGCTGACGGCGTGGTGGGCACCGAAGACGAGGAGCTGGCCGCGGTCGTCGCCGTCGATGAGCTCGAACCGCCACAGCGGCGCGGCGGCCAGGTCGAACGGCGGTTCCAGCAGCAGCCGCAGCCGCTCGGCGGCGTCCACGCCGGTGGCGTCGGTCCAGCGCAGCAGGGGCGCCGGCGGCTGTCGGTCCACGCGCAGGTGCCGTCCGCCGTCGGCGCCGGGCACGACGGCCGTGCGCAGGGCGGCGTGCCGGGCGGCGAGCCGGTCGAGGATGCCGGTGAGGGCCGCGCGGGTGGTCGCCGTGGTGAGCCGTACGGCGAGGCCGACGCCGTGGGCCGCGTCGGGCATGCCGGGCCGGGCGCTGCGCAGGAGTCGTACGACGTCGCGGGTGGCGGGCCGCAGGTCGGTCTCCGGCACCTCGCGCGCGGGCCCGGTCCGTGCCCGCCCGGTCGGTGTCGCGCGTTCGGGCAGGGCCTCGGCGAGGGTGCGGGCGAGGCTGCGGACGTCGGCGGCGGAGAACACGTCGGAGGCGGGGAGTTCGACGCCCAGCTCGCGGGCGAAGGCGTTGCGCAGGCGGACCAGCATCAGGGAGTCCAGGCCGAGTTCCTTCAGGGCCGTGGTGGCGAACACGTCGACCGCGCCGCCGGACACCTCGCCCACCCGGGCCCGTACATAGGTCTCGAGCCATTCGGCGCGCTCCTGTGCGGTGGCGGCGGCGAACACCTTGTGCACGAGGTCGTCGGTGGCCCCGCCGCCGGCCGGGACCGTGACCAGGTCGGCCAGGATGGGGCGGCCGCGTGCCGCGTCCGGGTCGAGGGCGAGCAGGTCGGGGTCGAGGGCGAGGGGCGCGAGCTGGCGGCGTGCGGTGGCCAGGACACGGTCGAACAGTTCGCCGCCGTCCTGCGGGGAGAAGGCGATCAGACCGGAGCGGCCGGTCTCGGCGGCCCGGGCGGTAGACTCGGCGACCATGCCGACGCCCGCCCAGGCGCCCCAGTCCAGGCTCAGCGCCCGCCGGCCGGTGCGGGCCAAGGAGTGCGCCCAGGCGTCGAGGAAGGCGTTGGCCGCCGCGTACGGGCTCTGTCCGGCCGAGCCCAGCAGGCCGGCCGCCGACGCGAACAGGACCAGGTTGGCTGCCTCCGGGACCAGTTCGGTGAGCAGGGCGGTGCCCAGCACCTTGGGCGCGAGGACCCGCCGGACGCGCTCGTCGGTGAGGTTCGCCAGGGTGGCGTCGTCCAGCACACCGGCGGCGTGGACCACCGTCGCGACGGGTCCCGCCTCCCGGCGCAGGGCGTCCAGGGCGGCGGTGAGTGCGGCCCGGTCGGCGACGTCGGCGCGGGGCAGGTGCACGGCGACCCCGCGCTGCCGAAGGTCCCGGATCCAGGCGGTGGCGGCCGCGTCGGGCGCGGTGCGGCTGAGCAGGGCGAGCCGGCGGGCGCCCCGGCGCACGAGGCGTTCGGCGACGACCCGGCCGAGGCCGCCCAGGCCACCGGTGATCAGGTGGACGCCGTCCGGCTGTTCCGGGTGGCCGCCGTCGTCGTCGGGGCGGGTGCGGGCCAGGCGCGGCACCATCCGGCCGGTGTCGCGCAGCGCGACGAGCCGTTCGTCGTCGGCGTGCCGGAGCTGGGTCCACAGGGCGTCGGTGCCGCCGTCGGCGGGCAGGTCGACCAGCGTGGTGGCGAGTTCCGGGTGCTCCTGGGCGACGGTGAGGCCGAACCCCCAGGCGAGGGCCTGCTGGGGATGGGTCACCGCGGTGCTGTCCCCGGCGGCCTGGCTGCCGCGGACGACGACGAACAGGCGCGGTGCCCGGCCGCGTGGGCGCTCGGTCAGGGCGCGGACCAGGTGCAGGGTGGTCAGGCAGCACAGCCGGGCCGCTTCCTCGGCGCTGCGTTCGTCGGTGACCGGCGGGGCGTCGAGCGCGGTCAGCTGGACCACGCGCGCGGGCGGCGCGTCCGGGAAGGCCTCGTCCAGCAGCCGGGAGAGGTGGCCGGGGTCGGCCGGGTCGAGGACGTGGCGGCCGGGGCCCTCGACGCCGTACGCGGCACCCGGGCGGGCGACGACGCAGGGCGCCGAGTCACCGATCCGGGCGGCGAGTTCGTCGGCGACGCCGCTCTCGTCGGCGAGGATCAGCCAGCCGCCCCCGGCGGGCTGTTCCCGGGCCTCGGGGCGGGGCTGCCAGCGGGTCTCGAAGAGGGCGCCGTCCAGCGGGGAGAGGGCGGCGAGCCGGAACCCGTCGGCGGCGAGGACCAGTTGGCCCTGCTCGTCCCACAGCCGCAGGTCCAGGGTGGCGGTGTCGCCCTCGACCGGGCCCAGGGCGCAGCTCGCCCAGGCGGGGGTGGTGCGGCGGCCGGTGAAGTGGACGCGCGCGGCGCCGGCGGGGACGAACGCCCTGCCGTCGGGTGCGTCGGCGGGAAGCGCCGCCGTGTGGAAGGAGGCGTCGAGGGTGGCGGGGTGCAGCAGGTGTCCGGCGGCCGGGCGGGCGGCCAGACGGGCGACCGCCAGGGTGCCGCCGTCCTGGTGGCCGTCGTCCAGGCCCCGGAAGGCCGGGCCGTAGTCGATGCCGAGGGCGGCGAGGCCGGCGTAGACGCCGGGCAGGTCGACCCGCTCGGCGCAGCGCTCGCGCAGCGCGGCGAGCCCCGGCCCCTCCTGCGGGCCGGCGGGTGTCGGGGCGATGCGCCCGGTGACGTGCCGTTCCCAGTGGGACCGGCCGGCCGGGGCGGAGGCGATGGTGAACTCCCGGAAGCCGTCCTCGGCGTCGCGCAGCGCCAGTTGCAGGCGTACGGGCCGCTCGGCGTCCAGGCGCAGCGGCTGGGCGAACCGGACGTCGGCGAGTTGCACCGCGTCGCCGTCCGAGACGGTGGCCGCGGCTTCCAGGGCCAGGTCGAGGAAGGCGGCGCCCGGCAGCCACACCTCGCCCGTGACCCGGTGGTCGGTCAGATAGGCGAACCGGCTGTCGCTCAGGTCGATCTCGGTCTGGAAGAGGTCCCGGCCGGGCTCGTCGCTGGCCTGGACGTGGGTGCCGAGCAGCGGAGAGCCGCCGCCGGGGCCGGCCGGGGCGGGGGCGAGCCAGTGGCGTTCCCGGGCGAAGGCGTAGGTGGGCAGGGGCGCGCGGCGGCCGTGCGGGAACAGCGCCGTCCAGTCGGGCGTGTACCCGGCGGTGTACAACTCCCCCAGTCTGCCGAGGAGTACGTCCTGCCCGTCCCGGCCGCGGCGCAGGGAGCCGGTGCCGACCGCGTCGATGCCGGCGTCGGCGGCCACGGCCTCGACGGCCGGGACGAGCGAGGGGTGCGGGCTGAGTTCGACGAAGTAGCGAAAGCCGTCGTCCAGCATGCGCCGAACGGTGTCCGCGAAGCGGACCGGGCGGCGGAGGTTGGCGAACCAGTAGGCGGCGTCCAGGCCGTCCCCGGCGACGGGCTCGGCGCGCACCGACGAGTAAAGCGGGACCGGGGTGCGGGTGCCGCGGATGCCGGAGAAGCGGTCGAGCAGCTCCTCGCGCAAGGGATCCATGAGCGGGGTGTGCGAGGCGAACGGCGTCGACAGGACCCGGGTCGGCACGCCCTGTTCCGCCAGGTGCCGGCGCAGTGCGTCGAGCGCCTCGGTCTCGCCGGAGACGGCGGTGGCACCGGGGGCGTTGACCGCGCCGACGAACAGCCGGCCGCCGTAGGGTTCGAGCAGCTTCTCGACGTCCGCGGGCGGCAGTTCGACGGCCAGCATGCCGCCGAGCCCGACGAGCGGGACGACCGCCGTGGCGCGCGCGGTGACGGCGGTGACGGCGTCGTCCAGGGTGAGGGCGCCCGCGCTGTAGGCGGCGGCGATCTCGCCCAGGCTGTGGCCGACGACCGCGTCCGGGGTGACGCCGAGCTCGCGCCAGGCCGCCGTGAGGGACGCGTTGACGGCGAACAGGACGGGCTGGAGGTACTCGGTGCGCTCCAGCGGGGAGAACTCCTCGGGCGCGCGCAGGACGTTGAGCACCGACCAGCCGGCCTGCCGCTCGACGGCCGCGTCGATGCGGGTCAGCTCCGCCCGGAAGGCCTCCGACCGGTCCAGCAGTTCCAGCCCCATGCCGGTCCACTGGCCGCCGTGCCCGGCGTACACGAAGGCGACCTTGCCGGTCTGCTCCTCGCGCGGTGCGGGCACGGGCCTGCGGCCGCCGCCCAGCGCCTTGAGCGAGGACAGCAGTTCCTCCCGGTCGCCGGCGACGACCGCGGTGCGCCACTCGAAGTGGCTGCGGTGCCGGGCCAGGGTGTGGGCGACGTCGGGGAGCGCGGCGTCCGGGCCGAGGTGTGCGGCGAGCCGCGCGGCCTGCCCGCGCAGGCCCGCCTCGCTGCGCCCGGAGAGTACGAACAGCCGCTTGGAGGCGGGCAGTTCGAGCTCCTGCGGTGCCGGTTGCGGTGCGTGTGCGGCCGGGGCCTCCTCCACGATGACGTGGGCGTTGGTGCCGCTGATGCCGAAGGCGCTGATCCCGGCCCGCCGCACCCGCCCCGGTGTGGCCGGCCAGGCGACCGGCTCCTGGAGCAGCCGCAGCCCGCTCTCCGCCCAGTCGACGTGCCGGCTGGGTGTGCCGGCGTGCAGGGTGCGGGGCAGCGTCCGGTGCCGCAGCGACTGGACGACCTTGATGAGTCCGGCGACGCCGGAAGCGGCCTGCGCGTGGCCGATGTTGGACTTCAGTGAACCCAGGTACAGCGGCCGGTCCCCGGGCCGGGAGCCGGCGAAGACGGCGGCCAGGGCGTTCGCCTCGATCGGGTCGCCGAGGGTCGTCCCGGTGCCGTGCGCCTCGACGTGGTCGATGTCGGCGGGCTCCAGACCGGACAGCTCCAGGGCGCGGCGGATCACCTGTTCCTGGGCGGGGCCGTTGGGCGCGGACAGGCCCTGGCTGCGGCCGTCCTGGCCCACGGCCGTGCCGCGCAGGACGGCCAGCACCTCGTCGCCGTCCCGCTCGGCGTCGCCCAGCCGCTTCAGTACGAGCATGCCGGCGCCCTCGGCCCAGATGGCGCCGTCGGCGTCGTCGGAGAAGGAACGGCAGCGGCCGGTCGGGGAGAGCCCGCGCAACCGGCTGAACTCCACGAAGGTCTGCGGGGTCACCATCAGCGTCACCCCGCCGGCCAGCGCGAGGTCGCACTCCCCGTTGCGCAGGGCCTGGGCCGCGAGGTGCGTCGCCACCAGGGAGGAGGAGCAGGCGGTGTCCACGGTCAGCGCCGGTCCGTGCAGGCCGAGCGCGTACGCCAGCCGGCCGGAGGCCACGCTGAGCGCGGAGCCGGTGCCGACATAGCCGTCGAGCTGGTCGAGGCGGGAACCGGCCAGGTAGTCGCTGCCGAACATGCCGACGTAGACGCCGGTGGTGCTGCCGGCGAGCCGCGCGGGCACGATCCCGGCGCGCTCCAGCGCCTCCCACGCCGTTTCCAGCAGCAGCCGCTGCTGCGGGTCCATGGCGGCGGCCTCCTTCGGGGTGATGCCGAAGAAGGGCGCGTCGAAGGACTCGATGTCGTCGAGGAATCCGCCCTCTCGGGCGTAGGACTTGCCGAGGGCGTCCGGGTCGGGGTCGTAGAGCGCCTCGACGTCCCAGCGGCCGGAGGGGAAGGGGCCGACCGCGTCCCGGCCCTCGGCGACCAGCCGCCACAGGTCCTCCGGGTCGCTCACCCCGCCGGGCAGGCGGCAGGCCATGGCCACGACGGCGATCGGTTCCGCGGTGTCCGGCGCGCTCGTGGGGGTCTTCGGGACCGTGGGCGTGGTGCGGCCCGGCACGGTGGTCAGCAGATGCTCGGCGAGCCGGCCGGCGGTGGGGTGGTCGAAGAGGAGGGTGGCGGGGAGCCGGGTGCCGAGGCGTGCGGCCAGGCGGTTGCGCAGTTCGACGGCGGTGACGGAGTCCATGCCGAGCTCGCGCAGCGGCTGGTCGGGCCGTACGGACTCCGCCGAGCGCAGGCCGAGGGCGCGGGAGATCTCGTCGCGGACCAGTGCGAGGACGCGCTCGGCCCGCTCGGGCTCGGGCAGCCGGGCCAGCCGGCCGGCCAGCGCCTCCCCCGCCCGGGAGGCGGGGCGTGGGGCGGGCAGCAGGGAGCGCCACAGGGCGGTGCCGGCGGCGTCCGACGCGCGCAGGCGGGGCAGGTCGAGCGCCCAGGCGACCAGGTGCGGGGCGCCCCGCCGCAGGGCGAGCGCCACCAGGTCGCGGCCCTGCTCCGGGGTGAGGGCGCGGTGGCCGAGCCGGGCCATCCGGTCCAGGTCGGCGTGGGCGGCGGCGAGGCCCTCACCGGCCCAGGCACCGAAGGAGAGGGAGAGACCGGGCAGGCCCATGGCCCGGCGGTGGTGCGCGAGTTGGTCGAGGAAGGCGTTGGCGGCGGCGTAGTTGCCCTGGCCCGGGTTGCCCACGACGCCGGCGGCGGACGACACCAGCAGGAACAGGTCCAGTTCGGCGTCGGCGGTGAGCCGGTGCAGATGGGCGGCGCCGTCGGCCTTGGGCCGCAGCACCCGTTCCAGCCGCTCGGGGGTCAGCTCGGCGACCACGCCGTCGTCGAGGACGCCGGCGCAGTGGACGACCCCGCGCAGGGGCGCGTGCGCACCGGCCCGGGCGAGGACATCGGCGACGGCGTCCGGGTCGGTGACGTCACAGGCGACGACCTCCGCCTGGGCGCCGAGCGCGGCCAGTTCGGCGACCGCCTCGGCGGCACGCGGGTCATCGGCTCCCATGCGGGCGGTCAACAGGAGCCTGGGAACGCCGCGTTCGGCCAGCAGCCGCGCGATGTGGCCGCCGACCGCGCCGAGTCCGCCGGTGACCAGGACGGTGCCGTCCGTGGGAACGGTGTCCCGCGGGCCGGCCGGTTCGGCCCCCTCGCGTGCCGGACGGGCGCGCACCAGCCGGGGCGCGAACAACCTCCCGTCGCGTACGGCGATCTCGGGCTCGTCGGCGAGTTTCGCCACGGCTCGGAGCGCGGGCACGGGGTCGGAGTCGTCGAGGTCCAGCAGTGTCAGCCCGAGGTCGGGGTGCTCGGCCCGGGCACTGCGGGCCAGGCCCCACAGCACCGCCTGGGCGTACCCGGACACCGGGTCCCCGTCGGCGGCGGCGACCGCTCCGCGGGTCACCCAGACCGTCCGGGCCGGCGCCTGCTCCCCGGGCAGTGCGAGAAGCCGCTGCAGTTCACCGAGCGCGGTGGCCGCCCACTCGTGTGCGCCGGCCACCGGTTCGGCGTCCGGTGCGGGGCGCGGCCAGAACCGTACGACGGTCCCGGCGCCCGTCTCACACGGCTCCAGGCCGCTCCGGGCGGCGGCGACCTGCGGGTCGGCGGCGTCACCGGTCACGGTCCAGGTGGTCTCCGGTGCGGCGGCGGGCCGCTCGACGGCCGTCCAGGCCGTTTCGTACAGGTGCCGGGCGTTCCCGGAACCGGCGTCGAGGTCGGCCGCGTCGACGGCGCGCAGCCGGACGGCCTCCAGGCGGCCGGCGGGCAGGCCGTCGGTGTCCCACAGGGTGACGTCCAGGGTGAGGTCCGTGGCGGAGCCGCCGGTGTGCCGCACCCGCGCGGTGAGCTCGCCCGTGCCGCCGTACGGCAGGACGCAGCGGCCCACGGCGACGGGGAGCAGGGGGCGCCCGTCGTCGGCCGCGAGGGCGGCCGAGACGTGCAGGGCGGCGTCCAGCAGGGCCGGGTGCACCGGGTAGGGGTCGGCCCCGTCCCGGGCGGCGGCGGGCAGGGCGAGGCGGGCGAGGAGTACGCCGTCTCCGGTCGTGACCGCCGACCGTACGCCCTGGAACGCGGGGCCGTAACCGAGGCCGAGGGCGGCCAGGCGGTCGTAGGTCCCGGCGGTCCAGCTCTCCTCGGCGGCGTCGGGCCACACCGGGGGCCGGTCGGCGGCGGGCGGGGCCGGGTCGGCGGCCGAGGCGGTGGCGTGCAGGGTCCAGCCGGGGGCGTCGGTGGCGCGCGGCCGGCTGTGCACGGTGATCTCTGGTACGGCGCCGGCGGTGACGACCTCGACGGAGACCTCGACCGTGCCGGATGCGGGCAGCACCAGGGGGCTGAGCAGGAGCAGGTCGGTGACGTCGGCGGCGTCCGGCCGGGCCGCGGCGAGGGCGGCGCGGCACAGCTCGATCAGGGTGGTGCCGGAGACCACCGTCCGGCCGAAGACGGTGTGGTCGGGCAGCCAGTCGGCGGTGGCCGCGGACCACTCGTTGCGGAAGGTCCAGCGGGTCTCGTCGGCGGACTGCAGCTGGATGCCCAGCAACGGGTGCGCGGCGCGGTCGAACAGGGCGGGGCCGCCGGTGCCGGCCTCGGGCTCGATCCAGTGGCGCTGCGGGTCCCAGGCGTACGTCGGCAGGTCGGCGATGTCGCCGTCGGGGACCAGGCGGCGCCAGTCGAGCGGCCGTCCGTGGACGTGGAGTTCGGCGGCGGCCCGGTCCAGGCAGGCGGGGCCGTCCTCGTCGCGGCGCAGCGAGCCGACGGCGGTGAGGTCGTGGCCGGTGTCCTCGCCGACGGTGCGCAGCGCGGTGAGCAGGGCCGGGTGGGGGCTCAGCTCCACGAAGTGGCGGTAGCCGTCGGCGAGCATGCGCGCGACGGCGGGCGCGAAGCGGACGGTCTCGCGGAGGTTGGTGTACCAGTAGCCTGCCTCCTGCTCCTCGGTGACCGGTTCGCCGGTGACGGTGGAGTACCAGGCGATGTCCGTGGGGCAGGTGGTGACGCCGTCGAGTTCGTCGAGGATCCGGTCGCGGACGGGTGCCACCTGGGCGCTGTGGGAGGCGTAGTCGACGTCGAGGCGGCGGACGAAGACCTGGCGTGCCTGGAGGTCCGCGAGCAGGGCGTCGAGCGGTTCCCCGGGGCCCGCGACGACGGTCGCCCGGCCGCTGTTGACGGCTGCGACCGCGAGGCCGTCGCCGAGCAGCGGCTCGACGTCGGTGTGCGGCAGGGCGATCAGGGCCATGGTGCCGGTGCCGGACAGTCCGGTCAGGGCCTGGCTGCGCAGGGCGACGACGGCGGCCGCGTCGTTGAGGCTGAGCGCGCCGGCCACGCAGGCCGCCGCGACCTCGCCCTGGCTGTGCCCGATCACCGCGTCCGGGCGGACGCCCCGGGCCCGCCACACGGCGGCCAGCGAGACCATCACGGCGAACAGGGCGGGTTGGACGACGTCCACGCGGTCCAGGGGCGGGGCGCCGGTGTCGCCGCGCAGCACGGCCGCCACGGACCACTCGGTGAACGGGCGCAGGGCGGCGTCGCAGCGTTCGAGTTCGTCGGCGAACACGGGGTCCCGCTCGAGCAGGTCGCGGGCCATGCCCGCCCACTGGCTGCCCTGTCCGGGGAAGACGAAGGCCAGCTTTCCGGCGGGGGCGGCGTGCTGCGGGCCGGCGGTGCGGTCGGGGTCGGGCCGGCCGGCGGCGAGGGCGCGCAGGGCGTCGAGGAGCTGGGGGCGGTCGTCGGCCTGGACCACGGCACGGTGGTCGAAGGCCGTGCGGTGGTGGGCGAGGGTGGCGGCGACCGCGGGCAGCGGCAGCTCCGGGCGCTCTTCGAGCGCGGCCAGCAGCCGGGCGGCCTGGCCGTGCAGGGAGGGCAGGCTGCGGGCGGAGAGGGGGAAGAGGGTGGGTACGGCACCTGCCCGGACCTCGGCGGGAGCGGCGGCGGCCGGTGGCTCCTCCAGCACCACATGGGCGTTGGTGCCGCTGATGCCGAAGGCGCTGACCCCCGCCCGGCGCACCCGGCCCTCCTCGCGCGGCCAGGCGACCCCGCCGGTCGGCACCTCCAGCCCGCTGTCGGCCCAGTCGAGGTGGTCGGTGAGCCGCTCGGCGTGCAGGGACGCGGGTATCCGCTCGTGGCCGAGGGCGAGGACGGTCTTGATGACGCCGCCGATGCCCGCGGCCGCCTGGGTGTGGCCGATGTTGGACTTCAGTGAGCCGATGCGCAGCGGCCGGTCGCCCGGGCGGCCCGGCCCGAACACGTTGGCCAGTGCCCGCAGTTCGATGGGGTCGCCGAGCCGGGTGCCGGTGCCGTGCGCCTCGACGTGGTCCAGGTCGTGCGGGGTGAGCCCGGCGGCGTCCAGGGCTGCGCGCACGACCCGTTCCTGTGCGGGGCCGTTGGGGGCGGACAGGCCCTGGCTGCGGCCGTCCTGGTTGATCGCCGAGCCCTTGACGACGGCCAGGATCCGGTCACCGTCCCGCCGCGCGTCCGCGAGCCGCTTGAGCAGCACCAGACCGCAGCCCTCGGCCCAGACGACCCCGTCCGCGTCGGCGGAGAAGGGGCTGCACCGCCCGGTCGGGGAGAGCCCGCGCAGCCGGCTGAACTCGACGTGCCCGCGCGGCGTGACCAGCAGCGTGGCCCCGCCGGCCAGGGCGAGGTCGCACTCCCCGCTCGCCAGGGCACGCGCGGCCAGGTGCAGCGCCACCAGCGAGGAGGAGCAGGCGGTGTCGACGGTGACCGCGGGCCCCTGCAGGCCCAGGGTGTAGGCGAGGCGTCCCGACGCCACACTGGCGGCCGAGCCGGTGCCGACGTGTCCGTCGAGCTGGGCGAGGGAGGCGGCGGCGAGGTAGCCGCTGTCGTACAGGCCGAGGTAGACGCCCGTGGAGCTGCCGTTCAGCGACTCCGGGAGGATCCCGGCGCGTTCCACGGCCTCCCAGGTGGTCTGCAGGAGCAGCCGCTGCTGGGGGTCCATCGCGGCGGCCTCGCGCGGCGAGATGCCGAAGAAGGCCGCGTCGAAGCGGTCGATGCCGCCGTCGAGGAAGCCGCCGCGCAGGGTGTAGGCCTTGCCGGTGGCCTCGGGATCGGGGTCGTACAGGCCGCTGGCGTCCCAGCGGCCCGCCGGTACCTCGCCGATGGCGTCCTCGCCCGCGGCCAGCAGCCGCCACAGGCTCTCGGGGTCCTCGGCTCCGCCGGGGAAGCGGCAGGCCAGGGAGATGATCGCCACGTCGTCCCCGGACGCCGTGCGGCCGACGGCTCCGGGCGTCGCCCAGGTCACCTCGGGGGCCGCCGGTTGGAGGACGGCCTCGGCCACGGCGGTGATGGTGGGGTGGTTGAAGACGAGGGAGGGTTCCAGGGTCCGGCCGGTCAGCGTGCCGAGTTCGGCGGCCAGGGTGACCAACTGCCGTGATCCGAAGCCGAATTCGGCGAGCGGCCGGTCGTGGTCGAGGTGCGCCGGGTCGGTCCCGGTCGCCTCGGCGACGGCCGACGCCAGCCAGGCCCGGACGCCCTCGGAGGTCGTCAGGGACGGCTCGGGGGTCCGCTTCGGGGACTCGTTCGCAGGCATCTGGGCAGGTGTCCTCGGAAACTCGGGTCAGGCTGGAGGTCCGTACGGCGCGAGGCGTGCGCGGTACGGCGAAGAGGGGCGTCGCGGCGGTACGGAACCGGCGGCCGGTGTCAGTCCAGGGCGGGGGCGGTCACCACGGAGAGGGTGCCGTCGAGGTACGCCGTGCGGGTGGCGCGGCGCTGGATCTTCCCGCTGGAGGTCTTGGGGATGGTGCCGGCCCTGACGAGGACGACGTCGTGCACGGCGAGTCCGTGGGACTCGCCGACGGCGCTGCGGATCAGGTCGGTGATCTTCTCGGCCTCGCCCGCGTTGTCCGGGGAGATCTCGGCGACCACGACGGCCTGTTCGCCGTCCGTGCCGGTGTCCACGGAGAACGCCGCCGTGCAGCCGGGGCGCAGGGCCGGGTGGGTGAGCTCGGCGCTGAGTTCCAGGTCCTGCGGGTAGTGGTTGCGGCCGTCGACGACGATGAGGTCCTTGAGCCGTCCGGTGACGAAGAGTTCGCCCCCGCGCAGCAGGCCGAGGTCGCCGGTGCGCAGGAACCGGCCCTCGTGCCCGGGGAGTTGGGCGCGGAAGGTCTCGCGGGTGGCGAGGGCGTTGCGCCAGTAGCCCTTGGCGACGCCGGCTCCGCCCACCCAGATCTCGCCGACCTCTCCCTCGGGCAGCTCCTGCTGCCGCTCGGGGTGGACGATCGCCACGGTCACGCCGGGACCGGGCCGGCCGCAGCCCACGGCGGCCGCGTCGGCCTCCCCCGCGTTCGGAGTGCCGTCGGCGGCGGCGAGCAGGGTCGGCGGGACGCCGACGGTGCCGCCGGTGACCATGAGGGTGGCCTCGGCCAGGCCGTAGCAGGGGTAGAGGGCCTCGCGGCGGAATCCGGCCGGGGCGAAGGTGTCGGCGAAGCGGCGCAGGGTGGCGGCGCGCACCGGCTCGGCCCCGTTGAAGGCGACCCGCCAGGAGCCGAGGTCGAGACCGTCCAGGAGGTCGGGGTCGGCGTGCTTCAGGCAGAGTTCGTAGGCGAAGTTGGGGCCGCCGCTGGTGTGCGGGCGGTAGCGGTCGATGGCGCTCAGCCAGCGGGTGGGCTGCTGCAGGAAGTGCAGCGGGGAGAACAGGGTTGCGGTGGCGCCGAGGTAGACGGTGTTCAGGACCGGGCCGATGAGCCCCATGTCGTGGTAGACGGGCAGCCAGCTGACGAACATCTCGTGGCCGTGCGCGGCGATGGCCTCGGGCGTGTGGCCCATGCGTTCGGTGATGACCCGCTCGTTGTCGAGCAGGTTGCCGTGGGTGACCACGACGCCGCGCGGGGCGGAGGTGGAGCCGGAGGTGTACTGGAGGAACGCGACGTCGTCCGGTCCGAGTCGGGGCGGGGCCCAGGCGTTGGCCGCCTCGTCGGGGATGTCCTCGGTGGCGACGCGGGTGACCGTGTCGAGTTCGGGCAGGTGCGCGGCGATGCCGTCCAGGGCGGCGATCACCTCGCGGCCGCCCAGGACGACCCTGGCGTCCGCGTCGGCCAGCAGGCGCTTCATCCGGGTCAGGGCGCGGTGGTTCTGCGCGCGGCCCTGCGGGGGTACGCCGGGTACGGCGACGACGCCGGCCGAGAGGCAGCCGAGGTAGGCGGAGACGAACTCCAGGCCGGGCGGGAAGAGGAGCATGGCGCGCGAGCCGGCCAGTCCGCGCTCCTGCAGCCAGGCGGCGACGGCGCGGGAGCGGGTGGTCAGCCGGCCGTAGGTGAGTTCCTGGATCTCTCCGTCGCAGTCGCCCGTGACCAGGTAGCGGTAGGCGATGCGGTCAGGATGGTTCGAGGCGTGCGTGGTCAGTAAATCGACCAGGGAACGTGCCATAGGACGAGTCTCACCTGTCTGAATGAGTGGGCGAGGAGGCGGAGTTCGAGGAGCGTCGCACGAACGCTCGGAGGCGGTGGCCGGCCCGGCCTCGTTGCCGGGTCGTCGCGCTCGACCCCACGCCCGGGGAGCCCTTGGTCGGACGGCTCCTCGTGATCCCCCCGGCAGCTCTGCGCTACCGACGGGTAGACCATAGCAAGTCCGTTTGATCGAGATGCCGAACGCATGTAAACGCTGTGTGTCCAACGGACTTGGGAAAGCTGACGGTGTGTGACAGCAGTGCGCGGGAAGGCCTCTGTCCTCGCCTGTCGCGCCCCCTGTCGGTCCGCTCACACTGTGCATGCGATCTACGACACAACGCTGTCGGGCGAGGGGATTTGCCCCGAATGCCGGACAGGTGATTCCGCCCTATCGTTCTGTCATGGAGCACGCACTGAGTCCCGCAACCCTCGCCGAACTGCGGCGCCCGCGTCCCTACCCGGCGGTGTCCGTGCTGACGCCGACGCACCGCCGCGAACCCGAGAACGGGCAGGATCCGGTCCGGCTGCGCAATGTGGTGACCGAGGCCAAGAAGCGGCTGGAATCCGACCCCGCGGTCACCCGGGAGCGGCGCGCGGAAGTCGTCGCCCAGCTCGACCGCGCACTGTCGGAGGTCGACCTCGCGCACGCCGAGGAGGGTCTGGTGATCTTCGCGGCGCCGGGGGAGCACCAGGTGTGGTCGCTGACCCGCTCCGTCCCCGAGCGGGTGGTGCTGTCGGACACCTTCCTCACCCGCAACCTAGTCTCCGCGCAGGCCGCCGAGCGGCCCTTCTGGGTGCTGTCGGTGTCGGCCGACCGCGTCACGCTGTGGAGCGGCGGCGACGACCGGGTGGTGGAGGACCACGCCGGCGGTTTCCCGCTGGTCCGCAACAGAGAGAACTTCGACGCGGAGCGCCAGATGCGGGTCGGCGACATGCCGAGCACGTTCCGCGACGAGGGCACGCGTCAGTTCCTGCGCGAGGCGGACACCGCTCTCGGGGCGGTGCTGCGCGACCATCCGCGTCCGGTGTACGTCACCGGGGAGCAGGCCGCGCTGTCCCTGCTGGACGAGGCCGGCAGTGTGGCCCGGTCCGCCGTGCACGTGCCGCACGGGGGGCTCGCGAACGCCGGGCCCGAGGCGGTGTGGCAGGCCCTGCGGCCGGTGCTGGCGGCGGAGGCGCGGCGGGACACCACGGAGGTGATCCGGGAGCTGATCTCGGCGCGCGGGCACCGGACGTTCGCGGCCGGGGTGGACGAGCTGTGGCAGAGCGCCCGGGAGGGCCGCGTGCGGCTCCTGGCGGTGGAGGAGAACTTCCGCGCGGCCGTCCGCGACCAGGGCGACCACCTCGTCCCCGCCGAGCCCGAGGACCTCGATGCCCGCGACGACATCGTGGACGAGATCGTCGAGCAGTGCCTGGAGACCGGCGCCGACGTCCGCTTCGTACCGGACGGCACCCTGGGCGACGCGAGCGGCATCGCGGGAGTACTGCGCTACTGAGGCCCCCGCCCCCCGACCGGGGGCCGCGCTCCCCAGCACCCCCGACCGACCGTTCCCCACGTCGCCCACGCTCCCCCGCCGCCCCTGGCCCCCGGCCGCTCGCGACCGGTCCCGGTCCGCCACCCCGGCCACCCTCGCTCGCGGCCCGACGCCCCTCCCCGCCGCTCG
Organism: Streptomyces sp. NPDC030798; assembly: GCF_055572275.1. NCBI lineage: Bacteria > Bacillati > Actinomycetota > Actinomycetes > Kitasatosporales > Streptomycetaceae > Streptomyces > Streptomyces sp. NPDC030798. The sequence continues at coordinate 409,900 of NZ_JBVIDR010000003.1, forward strand.
CGCCCCGGCGCCTTTTTCCGCCCCTCCGGGTCCGGCACCTCTCTCCGCGCTCCAGGTCCGCGCTCACTCACCGGCGCTCCATGTCCGGCGTTCAAGGCCTGGGCTCCGGGTCCGACGCTGCCCGCCCCGGCTCCTGGCCGGCTCTTCACACCCCGCGTCACACGGCCCGCACTCGGCTGCTCGACGCTCCCGGCCGGCCCTCGTCCCGGACGTCAGGTCTGCGCTCCCGCCCGGCGCTCCAGGGCCGCCCTTCCAGGCCCACGGTCCCGGTTCGGTGCCCGTGGCGGCGCTTCGACCCGGCGTTCGCCTCCGGCGCTCCGGGCCCGATGCCGTCAGGCCTCGCACACGGCACCCCGCTCCCGGCGTCGCGGACAGGCGCCCCCGTCATCGCCCCTCCCCGCTCCGGACCCGGCGCCTCGTGCCCGGCGTACGCTCGGCGGGATCGGCGAGGAGAGGAGTGGGTGCATGGGCGAGGTGCTCGGGGTGGCGGTGTTGGGGGCTGGGCACATGGGGGCCGATCACATACGGCGCATCAGTCGGGTGGTGAGTGGTGCGCGGGTGGCCGCTGTGGCCGATCCCGATGTCGAGCGGGCGAAGGATGCGGTGGCCGGGCTGGACGGGGTCGGCGTGCACGCGGAGGTGGCGGCCGCGCTCGCCGCCCCCGGCGTGGGGGCGGTGCTCGTGGCCTCCCCGGGGCCGGCGCACGAGGAGGCACTGCTCGCCGCCTTCGCGCGCGGTCTGCCGGTGCTGTGCGAGAAGCCCATGGTGCCGGACTCCACCGGTGCGCTGCGCGTGATGGAGGCCGAGGCCCGGCTCGGCCGCCGGCTGGCGCAGATCGGCTTCATGCGGCGCTACGACCGCGAGTACCGGCGCCTGAAGTCCCTGCTGGACGGCGGCAGCCTGGGCCGTCCGCTGATGCTGCACTGCACGCACCGCAACGTCTCCTCCCCCGCCGGCTTCACCAGCGCCATGCTGATCAACAGCTCCGTCTCGCACGAGATCGACGCGGCCCGCTGGCTGCTCGGCCAGGAGCTGACGGCCGTCACCGTGCTGCGTCCCGCGCCCTCGGCCGGCGCGCCGGAGGGCCTGGCGGATCCGCAGTTCGTGATCTTCGAGACCGAGGGGGGCGCCCTGGTCGACGTGGAGGTCTTCGTCAACTGCGGCTTCGGCTACCAGGTGCGCTGCGAGGCCGTGTGCGAGGCGGGCAGCGCCCGGATCGGCGACGAGCACACGATGGTGGTCACGGCGCGCGGCACCGCCGCCGAGGACGTGCCCCAGGACTACCTCGTCCGCTTCGCCGACGCCTACGACCGCGAGGTGCAGGCCTGGGTCGACGCCACCCGGCGCGGCGAGGTCACCGGCCCGGGCGTCTGGGACGGCTACGCGGCCTCCGTGGTCGCCGAGGCGGGGGTCCGGTCGCTGGAGACCGGGGGCCGGGTGGCCGTCGACCGGGCCCCGCGCCCGGAGCTGTACACCCCCTGACCGGTGGCTGCTCACACTCCGCCGAACAGCGCGCTCAGCCCCCGCTCCACGACGGCGGCGACGTCCTCCTGCCCGGCCGGCACGACCGCGTAGGTGTGCAGCAGGAAGCGGCGCAGCGCCGAGGTCGGGAACTGGATCAGGGCCAGCCCGCACGGCGAGTGGAACTCCACCACCGTGCGCGTGCGGCCGTACGGCCAGATCTGCACGTCGCCGTGGCCCGCCGGCGCGCGCAGGCCCTGGTCCAGCAGGGAGCGGGCGAAGGTCCAGGTGACCTCGTCGCCCGACAGCGTGGCCTCGGGCGGAAAGTCGACGAAGACGGCGAGTGGATCGTCGGCCGTGTAACGCAGGGTGGCCGACACCGGGATCTCCTGATCCTCGGCGGTGACGAGTCGGGCGGGCGCGGGCTGCTCGATGAGGATGTCCATGCCATTAAGGAGTCCGCAGAGGCCGTTTCCAGGACCCCAATTCCGGTCAGAGTTGGCGCACATCGAACGGTCGGCGTCATGATGGAACATCAGAGCGTCGAACACCCGGCTGAGCGCGCCGCCGACGGCCCTCCACCTCCGTCAAATCCCGTAAGCCCGCTACGACTTGGACCCGCTCCCGCGTAGGCGGTCCATACCCTCGGAGCACGCCGGGAAGACTCTGGCATATGCCGGAAGCACCACCGTATCGTGTGTTGCCAAATCCCTTACAGGGCGTCGCCGGCTGTGCAACAGTCGTAACGGTCCCTCCGTCCTCCCTGGCCGTATCGTCCCCCTTCGGAGTGCGTCATGCCGTCCCCAGTCTCCGCGGACCGCTCAGCCGCCCAGCCGCCCGGGCGCGGCTCGGTCGAGGCCCTGATAACGCAGACGCGGCGGCTCAAGGGCGATGTGGACGCCGTGCGGCGGGACGCGCGGAGCGACGGTCCAGACCCCGAGGAACGCTGGCAGCGGGCGCTGTACGACCTCGCCCTGCATCAACTCGACGACCTGGACGCGCACTTGGCGCAGCTCAGGGACGGCCCCGACCCCGCCCCGGCGGAGTCCCCCGACACCGCGGTCGTCCGCCCCGCCCCGCCCGGCCCCGCACGCGGCTCGCTGCTCAGCCGGGTCGGCAGCGCGGAGTGGAACCTGCTCACGGACGAGGCCAGTTGGTCCGGGGAGCTGTACCGGATCCTGGGCCTCGACCCGGCCGCCCCCGCGCTCACCCTGGACGAGCTGCCCACCCTGGTCGCCACGGAGGACCGGCCGAAGCTGACCGCGATGGTCACGGACTGTCTGGTCGACGCGCGGCCCATCGACGGGGAGTTCCGCGTCGTGCGGCCCGACGGCTCCGAGCGGACCGTGCACATGATGGGCGAGCCCGTGCTCGGCGCCGACGGCAGCACCGCCTCGATGTGGGCGGTGCTGCGGGACGTCAGCGAACTGCGCCGGCACCGGCGGACGGTGCGCGAGACCCGTGACTCGCTGCAGCGTCACCTCAGCCGGGCGCAGACCGAGCAGCGGCTCGCGGTCGAGCTGCAGGAAGCCGTGCTGCCGCCATGGCGCGGCACCCTGCGGCTCCCGCATCAGGGCCCCGCGACCCTCGACCTCGCCGCCCACCGGCTCCCGGCCGCGACGCACACACTGATCGGCGGCGACTGGTACGACGCGCTGGAGCTGTCCGACGGAACGACCCTGCTGAGCGTCGGCGACCTCACCGGGCACGGCGTCGCCGTCACCTCCGGCATGGCGATGCTGCTGGGTGCCGTACGCGGCATGGCGATGACCGGCGCCGAGCCCGGCCATCTGCTCGGCCTGCTGAACCAGTTACTCGACGCCACCGTGCAGCCCGCCCTCGGCAGCGCCGTGTGCTGTCACTACCGGCCCGAGTCCCGCACCCTGGTGTGGGCGCAGGCCGGCCACCCCGCCCCGCTGCTGTACCGCGACGGGACGGGGCGGCCGCTGAGCGCGCCGGACGGCGTCCTGCTCGGCGCCACCACGGGCGCCACCTACGGGCAGGCCGAAGTGACCCTGGAACCCGGCGACCTCCTGCTGCTGTACACCGACGGACTGGTGTCCGGGCAGAGCGGGGTGGACGCCATGGACCGCCTGCTCGGCCTCGCCCCGCGCTTCCGCGCGGCACGCAGCGCGCAGGACTGTGTGCGCACGGTCGTGGAGGAGTGCGGCGGAGGGGACCGCGAGGACGACGCCTGTGCGCTCGTCGCCAGGGTCACCGCCTGAGCGGGTCCACCGGTGAGCGCGCCGGACGGCGGGCCCGCGTACTGAGGAACACGGCGCACAGGCCGGCTAGGCCGGTGCGCTGCCTTCGCTCTTGCCCTTCGGCTGCGGCAGGGCGAGCCGGATCTCCTCCCGCAGTTCGTGGATCTTCGGGTATCCCGCGTACTCGGCCGTGAGTCGGTACATCTGCCGCAGCCGGTCCCAGGTGCGGCGGGAGGAGTTGGAGCCCATCGACATCAGGGCCAGGCGTGCATAGCGGTCGGCCTGCTCGGGGTCGTCGGCGATGAAGCAGGCCGAGGCCATGGAGAGATGGTCGAAGATCTTCGACCGCTCCCGCCCGTCGACCCGCAGGGCCAGCGCCTTCTCCGCGTAGTGCTGGGCGTGCGGGGCCGCGCTCGGGTCGGACTCCGCGAGGGTGCGGTAGGCGAGGGCCTGCATGCCGTACAGATCCTCGTCCTTGAAGGTCTGCATCCAGTCCGGCGGTTCCGTGTCCTGCCGGTCGGAGACGAAGAGGTCCTCCGCCTGGCCGAGGGTGCGGCGCATCGCCTGGCCCTTGCCCATGGACGCCTGCGCCCAGGCCTCGATGGTGTGGAACATGGCCTTCGTACGCGGCTGCAGCCGCTCCCCCGCGCCGGACTGGGCGAGCTTCATCAGGTCCAGCGCGTCGTCGGGCCGGCCGAGGTGGACCATCTGACGGGCCGCCCGGGACAGGGCCTCGCCGGCGCGCGGCCGGTCACCGCCCTCCCGGGCGGCATGGGCGGCGATGACGAAGTACTTCTGGGCCGTGGGCTCCAGGCCGACGTCGTGGGACATCCAGCCGGCGAGGACGGCGAGGTTGGCGGCGACGCCCCACAGGCGCCGCTGCAGATGGGGTGGATGGTGGTAGGCGAGCATGCCGCCCACCTCGTTGAGCTGGCCCACGACCGCCTTGCGCTGGAGCCCGCCGCCACGGGCGGCGTCCCAGGCGCGGAACACCTCGACCGAACGCTCCAGTTCCTCGATCTCCTGCGACCCGATGGGGGCGGCCTCATAGCGGTCGAACCCGGCGGGGTCGGCGTGCAGGGGGTCGTCGAGAACGGGGGCGTCGGCCCTCAGGGTGGGGTCGGTGTGCAGCCAGTCGTACATGGCGCTGCTGAGTGTGGATCCCGCGGCGAGCGCGGCACCCGCGCCCACCAAGCCGCGTCGGTTGAGCATGAGGTCCATTCCCGTGAATTCGGTGAGGACCGCGGCCGTCCGTTCGGGCGCCCACGGCACGCCGTCGGGATGTTCCGCATTCCCGTCGCCCTGCCGTTTCCCCGAGCGCCCGTGCCGGACCAGACCGAGGTCCTCGATGGTCACGACACGGCCGAGACGCTCGGTGAACAGGGCCGCCAGCACCCGCGGCACGGGATCGCGCGGGATCTCTCCCATGTCGATCCACCGCCGCACCCGCGAGGTGTCGGTCGACAGCTGGGGGTGGCCCATGGCCGCCGCCTGCTTGTTGACCAGCCTCGCGAGTTCGCCCTTGGACCAGCCGGCCAGGCCGAACAGGTCCGCGAGGCGGGTGTTGGGTTGTCCGCTCACGTCAAGCCCCCAGGTTCTCGGCTGAGTTGACAGTAGCCCGGTGGAGGTTGCCGAGCGAGTATTCGCCAGGGTTCGCCAGGGTGCGCCAGATGGTGTGCCACTGGGCATCGGGTGTCGAGTAGGAACGCGCCACCCCGACCCGGTCGCCACTCTCGTGTGACGGCATATGACGGGCACACTCCCCAGGGTGTGCCCGGGCGGCCGGGCCGGGTGGGCGCAGCCACGAACGAGCCGCACGCCGGAGCGCGTGCGCTCGCCACATGGACTTACAGGCAGGCACCGCAGGCACACGAAGGGATCTGTATCTCCCATGTACGCAGCATCGTCCTCCGTGTCCGCTCCGCCCCGGCCACTGCGTCCCCGCCCGGCGGGCGGCGGACCGTACCTCGACCCGGCGGCGCGGCCGGCCGCCCCCGTGCTCGGCGCGGGCCGGCCGCGGCGGGTCCCGGGACAGCCCGGGTCCCAGCCGCTCAGCGGGAGGCTCGACCTCTCGGGTCCCCAGGGAGCGCAGTTGCGCACCGCGCTCGCGTCGGTGCACCGCATCTGTCCGGAGTTCGCTCCGGTGCAGGTGCTGCGCCGCAGCGGCCGGTCCGTCCTCCTGGTCGGGACGACGGGACGCAGCACGGCCGTGGCCAAGTGTCTGCTGGACCAGTCGCCCGCCTGGGCGGAGCGGATCCGGCACGAAATAGCCGCATACCGCTCGTTCGTCCGGCACCGCCCGCCGGTGCGCGTGCCGAGACTGATCGCAGCGGACCCGGACAACTGCACCCTGGTGATCGAGCGGATGCCGGGCCGCGTGGCGGCGCTGCAGCGGCATCCGGTCGAGGCCCCGCCCCGGCCGGACATTCGGGCCGGGCTCGGCGCGATCTGCCGGCTGAACGCCTGGCGTCCCCCGGCAGGCACCTTCGACGCCCCCCTGGACTACGCGGCGCGCATCTCGCGGTATCACGAGCTGGGCCTGCTGACCGACCGGGACCTGGGCGACCTGCAGAAGCTGCTGCACGGCATCGCCCACGCGGCGGGCCGGCAGGGGATGGGCCAGTTCTGCCACGGCGACGCCCTGCTCTCGAACATCCTGCTCTCACCGGCCGGTCCAGTGCTGGTGGACTGGGAGCACGCGGGCTGGTATCTGCCGGGGTACGACCTGGCGACGCTGTGGCTGGTGCTCGGGGACGCGCCGGTGGCCCGGCGGCAGATCAGCCAGATCGCCCAGTCGGCGGGCCCGGCCTCCCGGGACGCCTTCCTGGTGAACCTGATGCTGCTGCTGACCCGGGAGATCCGGACGTACGAGACGGCCGTACAGCGGTCGATGCAGGACACGGCCCCGGCGGCACCGGGCACGGCCCACCCGGGTGCTGCGCCGTCCGGCGAGGAACAGCGGCTGCTGCTCAGGCGGCTGCACGACGACTGCCAGCTGGCCCGGCGGGCCGTGCGCGCGGCGGTCGGCACTCGCTGACGGGGACGACGGATCCGCGGTGCGCCCAGAGCGGCGGCGCACCGCGGATCCTCGTGTGCGCACCCGGGGCCACTGGTGTATGCCACTGACGCCCCGCAGGCCCGTGCATCGCCGTTCCGAAACTCGCCGAACCCCTTCGTGACATGGGAAATCGCCTCCGTGGAGGCATCATTGACGGATCGTCGGCCAGCCGGTACCACTGACCCAGCCCGGCGCCGCGCGCCCCGCCACGCCCGCCCGTCACAGGAGGCCGCATTGCGAGGATCCGCCACCGACCCCACGTCCACGCCCGGCCACAGACAGCGCAGACGGACCGCGGGCACGCTCGCCTCCGCCGCCCTGCTGCTGCCGCTGCTCGGCGCGGCCCCGGCGCACAGTGCTCCCGAGTCCTCGGCCGGCCGGCTGCAGCACGCCTTCGCCGCCGCGGCCGCCGAGTACCACGTGCCGCAGAGTGTCCTGCTCGGCGTCTCCTACCTGCAGTCCCGCTGGGACTCCCACGCCGGGGCGCCCAGCGTGTCGGGCGGCTACGGCCCCATGCATCTGACCGACGCGCACACCGCGCTCGCCACCGCCGAGCACTTCGCCGAGGGCACCGAGGACGCGCGCGGCGACAGCGCCCGCCCCGCCCTGCACCCCGGCATCACGGTGCCGGCGGACTCCGTGCTCCCGGCCCGCCTGAAGACCCTGCCCAGGGCCGCCGAGCTGACCGGCATCCCGGCGGCCGACCTGCGCACCGACCCGGCGGCCAACGTCGCGGGCGGTGCCGCGCTGCTCGCCGCCGCGCAGAAGGACCTGGGCGAGCCGCTCAGCAGCGACCCGGCCGCCTGGTACGGCGCGGTGGCCCGCTTCTCCGGCGCGGACGACACGGCGACCGCGGCTGCGTACGCGAACGACGTCTACGACGTCCTGCGCACCGGCGAGGCGCGCACCACGGACGACGGCCAGCTGGTGTCCCTGGCCGGCCAGCCGCGGCTGGCCGCCGACACCGCCCAGCTGAAGCGGACCGGTCTGCGCACGGTCCCGGCGGACGACGTGGAGTGCCCGCGGTCGGTGTCCTGCGAGTGGATCCCGGCGCCCTACGCCCAGTTCGGCAACGACGACTACGGCAACCACGACCTCGGCGACCGCCCGGTGTCGCAGGACATCAAGTACATCGTCATCCATGACACCGAGGGCGCCTGGGACGGGGTCATGAAGCTGATCCAGGACCCGACCTACGTGTCCTGGAACTACACCATCCGCTCCACCGACGGTCTGATCGCCCAGCACGTCAAGGCGAAGGACGTCGCCTGGCACGCGGGCAACTGGGACGTCAACGCCCGGTCGGTCGGCATCGAGCACGAGGGTTTCCTCGCGGCGCCGGACGCCTGGTACACGGAGGCGATGTACCGCTCCTCGGCCCGGCTGGTGCGGTACCTGGCGCACCGGTACGGCATCCCGCTGGACCGGCAGCACATCCTGGGCCACGACAACGTGCCCGGCCCGACCACCTCGACCGTCCCCGGCATGCACACCGACCCGGGGCCGTACTGGGACTGGCGGCACTACTTCGAGCTGCTGGGCCAGCCCTTCCGGCGCACCGGCGGGCCGCACGCGGGCCTGGTGACGATCCTGCCGCAGTACGCCGCGAACCAGCCGGTGTACACGGGCTGCACCGCCAAGGGCCTGCCGTGTCCGGCGCACGGCTCGAGCGAGGTGCGGCTGTACTCCGACCATGACGAGAACGCGCCGCTGATCAAGGACATCGGGCTGGGCACCGCGCCGACCGACGGGGTCAACGATCTGTCCTCCCGGGTCTCCACCGGGCAGCAGTACGCGGTCGCGGACCGCTGGGGCGACTGGACGGCGATCTGGTACCTCGGCCAGAAGGCCTGGTTCCGCAACCCGCCCACGCAGCACACGGCGGTGCCGGCGTCCGGTCTCGTCGTCACCCCGAGGGACGGTCTCGCGAGTGTCCCGGTGTACGGCAGGGCGTACCCGGAGAAGGAGGCGTACCCGGCGGGGGTGCCCGCGCAGTCGGTGGTGCCGCTGCCGTACACGATCCCGGCCGGGCAGCGGTACGTGGTCGGTGACGTGATGCCCGGCGAGTACTACTACGCGGTCACCTTCACCACCGACTCGCACCGGGTCGTGATCGGCAAGGACCTGTACTACGAGATCCAGTACGGCCACCGGGTGGCGTTCGTGCGCGCAGCGGACGTCCGCCTGGAGGTGCCGGTGGGCCGCTAGGGCGTGTTTGCGGCCGTCGTCAGCCCTGCTGGAAAAGCTCCGCCGGGAGCGGCTTCAGCAGGGCGTACAGGTCGTCGGTGATGGGACGGTCCCAGGCGGCGATGGTCACGAGGACGCCGTCGCTGCGGTCGAACTGGACGCAGGAGATCCGGCTCTCCGAGAGCTTCAGGCGGCGCACGATCAGCAGGTTGTCGCCCTGCAGGACGGGGGTGTCCTCGACGCCGACGACGGTGACCTCCTCGTCGTTCTCCAGCGCGAGCAGCAGCTGGCCCACCTCGAAGGGGATCTCGCCCTCGGGAACGTCCCGGGCCGGGGAACCCTCGGGGAGGTTGCCGATGATCATGGCGGGGCCGCGACCGCCGAACAGGTCGTAGCGCAGGAAGACGCCCTGGCAGGTGCCGTCGGGGGCGGGCAGCAGGCCCGCGCCGAGGTTGCCCGGCCAGTCACCCGGGTCCATGGCCAGCACGTCGAAGTCGGGTCCGGCGGGGGTGGCGCTGCGGCGGCGGAGGAACGACATGCGGCCATGGTACGTGCCCCCACCCCTCCACCGACGCCCGGACGCCCTCTGCGGACCACAGAAGAGTCGTTGCGCACACCGGCCCCGACACGAAACGACATCGCCCAGGCGCCCACCCCGTCCCCGAGGGCCACCCACGCCTCCCGCACGCTCCCCCACCCCCGCACCCTCGCGGGACGCCGGCCCTCCTGGGCGACGGATCGTGGCGGCCAGCGGCCCCTCACGGGCGTCCGGTTCTCGCGGGCGTCTGGTCCTCGCGGGCTCGCCCATCGGGCGGGCGTCCCCCATGCGGACGGCTGGTCCCCGCGGGACGCTCAACCCTCGCCGGACGCCGACCCCTCACCGGGCGCCGACCCCTCGCGGGACGTGGATCGTCGCGGGCGTCTGGTCCTCGCGGGCTCGCCCCTCGGGCGGGCGTCACCCATGCGGACGGCTGGTCCCCGCGGGACGCTCAACCCTCGCCGGACGCCGACCCCTCACCGGGCGCCGACCCCTCGCGGGACGCCGGCCCCTCGCGGGACGTGGATCGTCGCGGGCGTCTGGTCCTCGCGGGCTCGTCCATCGGGCGGGGGTCACCCATGCGGGCGGATGGTTCCCGCGGGACGCTCACCCCTCCCCGGGGCACCCCCCTCGGCGCGCCCTCGCCGCCGGGCGAGGCGCCCACCGGTCGGAGGCGGACGCCGCTGCATCACCGTGCGGCGGTGCATCGGGCGGCGCGAGGGGCGCCCCCGCACCGGACCGCTGCTCGCCGCTAAGCGCCCCTCACTCCTCCGGTGGGGCCGGGGGTACCACCGCGATCGGGCTCGCCGCGTGGAGCAGGGCCGCGTGGGTGACCGAGCCCATCATGCGGGCCGGGGCGAGGAGGCGGCGGCGGTGGCGGCCGACGACGAGCAGCTTGGCGTCCCGCGAGGCGGCGACGAGGTGGCCGGCCGCGTCGCCGGGCAGGACGCGGACGTCGGTGCGGACACCCGGGTGGCGCTCGCGGTGCGGGGCGAGGAAGCCCTCGGCGAGGACGCGGGTCTCCCGCTCGACGGCGTCCTGGTCGACCGGGGGCGGCACCAGCTGGCCGGGCGCGGACCAGGTCTGCACCGGCCACGGGTAGGCGGAGATCGCCTCCAGGCGGGCCCCGCGCCCGGCGGCCTCGGCGAAGGCGAAGTGGAGGACGGCCTCGTCGGGACTGTCGGCGTGCAGGCCGACGACCACCCGGGGTCCGGGCTCGGCCGGCCCCTGGCCGTGCACCTCGCGGCCGGGCCGGGGCACCACCACCACGGGGCACTCGGCGTCCCGCGCGGCGGCCAGCCCGTTGGACCCGAGCAGCAGGCTCGCGAAGCCGCCCCGGCCGCGTGAGCCGAGCACCAACAGCTGGGCGTCCGCGCCGAGTTCGGGCAGTACCGCCCCCGGCACCCCTTCCAGCGCCACGTACTCCACGGCCGGGCCGTCCGCGTCGTCTCGCAGCCGGGCGCGCACCTCGTCGAGCACAGGGTCGCCCTCGGCGTCCGGGGGGCCGGCGACCAGGACGTCGGCCTGCCCCCAGGCGGCGTACTGCCGTACGTGCACCACCCTCAGCGGTGCCGCGCGGCGGCGGGCGGCGTCCAGAGCCCAGTCCAGGGCGCGCAGGCTGTCCTCGGACCCGTCGACCGCGGCGATGACCGGCGCACTGCTCATCGTTGCTCACCTCCGGAACGCGACCTTCCCCTTGCTGGGGCCAGCCTGGCTCAGGCCAAGGCCCCTGCCGGGCGCTGCTGATCGCGTGTCCGGATTTCCGCGCGGAACACCCCCGGTTCGGCTCCCGCCCGGAATCGCTCAGGTGAGGTCGAACTCCCCTTCCCGCGCCCCGGAGACGAACGCGCCCCACTCCGCGGGTGTGAAGATCAGGGACGGGCTCTCCGGGCGGTCGCTGTTGCGCATCGCGATGAAGCCCTCGACAAAGGCGATCTGGACATCCCCCAGACCTCGGCTGCTGGACTGCCACTCGGCCTTGCTGAGATCCAGCTCCGGCTTGTCCCAGCCCGCGAGCGGCTTGTGCTGGGTGATGGTCTCGGCCACGTCCGTGCTCCTCCCGGTTCGTCGTCCGCGGCCAGCCTAGCGACCGGTTCCTACCGCCGACAGGCCACGTGAGGAGGACTTTCCGGACGCCTTCACGCGTCGGGGGGCTCAGCTCCCACGAGCCACATGGAGAAGAACTGGGAGCCGCCGCCGTAGGCGTGTCCGAGCACCTTGCGGGCGCCGTCCACCTGGTGTTCTCCGGCCAGCCCGCGCACCTGGAGGGCGGCCTCGGCGAAGCGGATCATGCCGGAGGCGCCGATGGGATTGGTGGACAGCACCCCACCGGACATGTTGACGGGCAGGTCGCCCTCCAGTTCGGTCACCCCGGACTCGGTGAGCTTCCAGCCCTCGCCCTCCGCGGCGAAGCCGAGGTTCTCCAGCCACATGGGCTCGTACCAGGAGAACGGCACGTACATCTCGACGGCGTCGATGTCCCGGCGCGGGTCGGCGATGCCCGCCTGCCGGTACACGTCGGCGGCGCAGTCCTTGCCGGCCTGCGGGGAGACGAAGTCCTTTCCGGCGAAGAGGGTCGGCTCACTGCGCATGGCGCCGCCGAGCATCCAGGCCGGCGGCCGCGGCGCCCGGGCCGCGCCGGCCCGGTCCGTCAGCACCATCGCGCAGGCGCCGTCGGAGGACGGGCAGGTCTCGGAGTAGCGGATGGGGTCCCACAGCATGGGCGAGGCCTGGACCTTCTCCAGGGTGATGTCGTGCTCGTGGAGGTGGGCGAAGGGGTTCTTCAGCGCGTTGCGCCGGTCCTTGTAGGCGACGAGGGAACCGACCGTGTCGGGGGCGCCGCTGCGCCGCATGTACGCGCGCACGTGCGGCGCGAAGAAGCCGCCCGCCCCGGCGAGCAGCGGCTGCTGGAAGGGGATGGGCAGGGACAGCCCCCACATGGCGTTGGACTCGGACTGCTTCTCGAAGGCGAGGGTGAGCACGGTGGGGTGGACGCGGGCCGCGACCAGGTTCGCGGCGACGAGGGCGGTGGAGCCGCCGACCGAGCCGGCGGTGTGCACCCGCAGCATGGGCTTGCCCACGGCGCCCAGCGCGTCGGCGAGGTACAGCTCGGGCATCATGACGCCCTCGAAGAAGTCGGGCGCCTTGCCGATGACGACGGCGTCGATGTCGGCCCAGGTCAGCTCCGCGTCCTCGAGGGCGCGCAGGGCGGCCTCACGGACGAGTCCGGCGATCGAGACGTCCCGGCGGGCGGCCACGTGCTTGGTCTGGCCGACGCCGACGACGGCCACGGGCTCCTTGCTCATCGGGGATCCCCTTCGAGTACGGCGACCAGGTTCTGCTGGAGGCAGGGGCCGGAGGTGGCGTGGGCGAGGGCCCGGTCGGACTCCCCGCGGTGGATGCGGGCGGCGGCCTCGCCGATGCGGACGAGTCCGGCGGCCATGACGGGGTTGGCGGCGAGGGCGCCGCCGGAGGGGTTGACGCGCACGCCGTCGCCGAGCCGGAGGGCCTTGCGCAGCACCACCTCCTGGGAGCTGAACGGCGCGTGCAACTCGGCGGTGTCGACCGGCCGTTCGAACGCGCCGGCCTTCTCGGCGGCCAGCCGGGCGGACGGCGAGTCGGTGAGGTCGCGCACCCCGAGGCCGTGGGCCTCGATGCGGTGGTCGATGCCCCGGATCCAGGCGGGCCGCGCGCACAGCTCGCGGGCCCGCTCTCCGGCGGCGAGGACCACGGCGGCGGCGCCGTCGCCGACGGGCGGGCAGTCGCCGGTGCGCAGCGGCCGTACGACGTACTCGCCGGGCGGCGCCTCGCCCCGGAGCTGGGCGTGCGGGTTGGCGGCGGCGTCGGCCCGGCTGCGGGCGCCGACGGCGGCGAGCGCGGGCTCGTCGGTGTCCCCGGCGTCGATCAGCGCCTGCGCCTGGAGCGCCGCGAGGGCCACGGAGTCGGGCCACAGGGGGGCGAGGTAGTACGGGTCGAGCTGCCGGGTCAGCACGTCCCGGACCGAGCCGGGCGAGCACTTGCCGTAGGAGTAGACGAGGGCGGTGTCGGCGTCGCCGGTGAGCAGCTTGGTCCACGCCTCGTACAGCGCCCAGGCGCCGTCCATCTCGACGTGCGACTCGGAGATCGGCGGCCAGGCGCCGACGCCGTCGAGGGCCAGGGTGAAGGAGAAGGCGCGGCCGGCGAGGTAGTCGCTGGAGCCGGAGCAGGTGAAGCCGATGTCCGCGGTCTTCAGCCCGGTCCGGTGCAGCACCTCGTGCAGCACCGGCATGAGCATCTCGACCTCGGAGGACTCCTCGGTGGAGCGCCGGTGGTCGGTCTGGGCGAAGGCGACGACGGCGATGTCCCGGGTGCCGGGGGGTTCCTCGCGGGTCACAGCAGCTCCTTGTACGTCTCGTAGTCCGCGTCGGGTTCGCCGGTGGGGCGGTAGTGGTCGGGGTAGCGGGCGCCGTCCGTCCACACCGGTTCGACACGCAGGCCCATGCGCACCTGGTCGTAGGGGATGCCGCCGATGCGGGCGTGCAGGGCGAGGTCGGCGCCGTCGAGGGCGATGTGGGCGTAGACGTACGGGACCTCGATGTCCAGGTTCTTCGCCTTGATGTTGACGATGCAGAAGGTGGTCACTGTGCCCCGGGGCCCCACCTCGACCTGTTCGGATGTGGCGACGCCACATGTGGGGCACGCACCCCTCGGCGGGACGTACACCTTGCGGCAGGAGGGGCAGCGTTCGCCGACGGTGCGCCGCTCGGAGAGGGCGTTGATGTAGGCGGTCTGGGCGCGGCCGGGCGAGTAGGTGTAGTCGAGCCGGGCGGGGGCGACGATGCCGGTGAGCGGGTCCTCGAAGTCACCCGCGTGAACGGCGACCACGGTGTCGTCGCCGTCGTACGGCTCGAAGCAGGCGATGTCGGTGATGGCGCCGGTGCGTTCCCCGGCCCAGCGGATGCGCACCCGCATGCCCGTGCGCACGGCGTCGGGGCCGGGGGCGTCGAGGGCGTGCAGCAGCGCGGTGTCGGCGCCGTCGAGCCGGACCAGGGCCCAGGCGAAGGGGGTGGTGAGGGGCTGGCCGCGGCGGGGTTCGTGGTTCCAGGCCCAGGTGGTGACCGTACCGGTGGAGGCCACGGGCACGAGGTCGCGGATCTCCTCGGCGGTGTCGGGGTCGTACTCGACGGGCGGGACGAGGATGCGGCCGTCGGCGGTCCTCACCCCGAGGACGACGCGTTCGCGCAGGCCGGTGAGGAAGGCGCTCTGGACGGGGCCGAGGGAGCGGGTGAAGGGGAACTCGACGACGAGGGGTGCTGTGAGGACTTCGGGCATCGGGAACGTGCCTCCTTCGGGAAGGTCGGTGAGGTCGCGCCCACGGGGCGCGGGGATCTGCGCGACCAGCCACGCACGGCCCGCGGTGTCCGAACCGCACCTCCGGCGGAGCGCTACGCGCGCTTGTAGACGGGGGGCCGCTTCTCCGCGAAGGCGCGGGCGCCCTCCTTGGCGTCGGCGGTGTCGAAGATCGGCCATCCGCGGGCGAGTTCGGCAGCGAGGCCGTCGGTCTCGGTCATCTCGGCGGTCTCGTACACCGACGCCTTGACGGCCTCGACGGCGAGCGGTCCGCAGGCGTTGATCCGCTCGGCGATCTCCAGGGCCGCGGCGAGCGCGGTCCCGTCGGGGACGACGTGCCCGATCAGCCCGATGGCGGCGGCCTCGCGGGCGGTGTACGGGCGTCCGGTGAGCAGCATCTCCAGGGCGTGGGTGCGCGGGATCTGGCGCTGCAGCCGGACCGTGGAGCCGCCGATCGGGAACAGGCCGCGCCGGACCTCGTACAGCCCGAAGGTGGCGGACTCGCCGGCGACGCGGATGTCGGTGCCCTGGAGGATTTCGGTGCCGCCGGCGACGCAGTGGCCCTCGACGGCGGCGATCACCGGTTTGCGGGGGCGGTGGTGGCGCAGCATGGCCTTCCAGTGCAGGTCCGGGTCGGCCTTGAGCCGGTCCCGGTGGTGCTGCCCCTGCATGCCGCCGCCGGCCAGGGCCTTGAGGTCCATGCCGGCGCAGAAGGCGCCCCCGGCTCCGGTGAGGACGATCGAGCGGACCTCGTCGTCCTCGTCGGCCTCGATCCAGCCGTCGTACAGGCCGACGAGCATCGGGAGCGAGAGCGCGTTCCTGGCGTCGGGCCTGTTGAGCGTGAGCACCAGTGTGGCGCCTTCGCGTCGCACGGTGAGGTGTTCCGTCCCACCCATGGGCCATCTCCCCTCGGTCAGAACGAGAACAGGTTGCAGGAGGCGGGGAGGCACTTCAAGAGTTTTCTGACAGACAGTCAGATTTTCTGGTGCAGACCCTTCACAGTTGGGGCGGCCTTTGCTCTGATGACCGGCGAACCGACAGATGCCAGGGAGCGGTGCCCGGGGTCAGGAGGAGCGGTGGAGTACAACCTTGCCGATCTGTTCGAGTCGGTCGTCGACGTGGTCCCGGACCGCGAGGCGCTCGTGTACCTCGACCACCCCGGCACCGGCGCGGAGCGCCGCCTGACCTACGCGGAGCTGGACGCGGCCGCGAACCGCATCGCCCACCATCTGATCGACAGCGGCATCCGGCCCGGGGAGCACCTGGGCCTGCATCTGTACAACGGGGTCGAGTACCTGCAGACGGTGCTCGGCTGCCTGAAGGCGCGGATCGTCCCGGTCAACGTCAACTACCGCTATGTGGAAGATGAGTTGGTCTACCTCTACCGGGACGCGGATCTGGTCGCGCTGGTCTTCGACGCGGAGTTCGGGGAGCGGGTGGCGGCGGCGCTGCCGCGTGCGCCGAAGCTGCGGCATCTGCTGCGGGTGGGGACGGGGACGGCCGGTGTGCCGGGCGCGGTGCCGTTCTCCGAGGCGGAGGCGTCCGGGGCGCCCGGGCGGGGCTTCCCGGCCCGGTCGGGGGACGACCAGTTCATCATCTACACCGGCGGGACGACCGGCATGCCCAAGGGGGTGATGTGGCGCCAGGAGGACCTGTTCTTCGCCGGGCTGGGCGGCGGGGCGCCCACGGGCGAGCCGGTGAAGAAGCCGGAGGAGCTGGCCGAGCGGGTGGCCGCGGGCGGGTCGGGGATCACCTTCTTCCCCACTCCCCCGCTGATGCACGGCACCTCGACGCTCACCGCGTTCATCGGCTTCCACTTCGGTCAACGCGTCGTCCTGCACCGCAAGTTCGTGCCGGAGGAGGTGCTGCGCACGATCGAGCGGGAGCGGGTCACGAGCGTGTCGCTGGTCGGCGACGCGATGCTCCGGCCGTTGATCGACGCGCTCGCCGGGCCGCTGAAGGGCACGGACTGCTCGGCGCTGTTCAGCGTCTCCTCCTCGGGCGCGATCATGTCGGAGACGGTGCGCCGGCAGTTCCGGGAGCTGGTGCCGAACGCCATGCTGCTGAACAACTTCGGCTCCTCCGAGTCCGGCTTCAACGGCACGGCGACGCAGGACTCCGGGCCCGAGCGCGGCTTCCGCATCCGGGTCAACTCCCGCACCAAGGTGGTCGATCCGGTGACGCACGAGCCGGTCGCCCCGGGCGAAGTCGGCCGGGTGGCCCAGTGCGGGCACGTCCCGCTCGGCTACTACAACGACCCGCGGAAGACGGCGGAGACGTTCTTCGAGAAGGACGGGCGGCGCTGGGTGCTGCTCGGCGACATGGCGACGGTGGACGAGGAGGGAGTCGTCACCGTCCTCGGCCGGGGCTCGCAGTGCATCAACACCGGGGGCGAGAAGGTGTACCCGGAGGAGGTCGAGCAGGCGCTCAAGGCCCATCCGGACGTGTACGACGCGCTGGTCGCCGGAGTGCCGGACGCCACGTGGGGCAACCACGTGGCGGCGGTGGTGCAGTTGCGCGCGGGAGCCCGCCGACCCTCGCTGACCGACATCCAGGAGCACTGCCGCACCCGGCTGGCCGGGTACAAGGTCCCCCGTCAGCTGGTGATCGCGCAGTCCATCCGGCGGTCCCCGAGCGGCAAGGCGGACTACCGGTGGGCGCGGGAGGTGGCGGTCGCGGCGGACCGGTAGGCGCCGCGACCCACCGGTCCGGGCCGGCCCGTCCTCACCCGTCCAGGAAGGCCCGCGTGCGGCGTACGAAGTGCTCCGGGTCGTCGAGCCACGGGTAGTGGCCGGCGCCGGGCTGCACGGTGACCTCGGCGTGCGGGAAGGCCGCGGCGGCGCGCCGGGCGAGGTCGGGGCGGGGGCCGCCGTCGAGTTCGCCCGCGTGGACGAGGACCGGGGCGGTCAGGGCGGCGAGGGCGGCCCGGGTGGCCTCCGGGGTGAAGGCGCCCCCGGCGAAGTAGCGGTCGCCCGCCTCGTCGTTGGTCTCCTCCTCGGCGGCGGCGTCGTGGGCGCGTGCGGCGTCGTCCCAGCGGCCGTAGAAGAACGGCACGAAGACCTCGTCGAAGCCGGCCTCCCCGGCCAGCCAGGCCTCGAACGCGGGGAAGGCCTCGGCGAACCACGGCTCGCCGGCCCGCAGCCGTGCCGCGGCCAGCCTGTCCTCGGGCGTCGTGCGCAGACCGAGGGCCGAGGGGTTCGGGGTGATGAGCAGCAGCCGGCGGACCCGGTCCGGGTGGCGGGCGGCGTAGAGGGTCGCGAGGCAGGCGCCGGCGGAGTGGGCGAGTAGATCCATGTGCTCCAGACCCATGTGATCCCGCCACACCTCGACGTCGTCCACGAGGCGGTCGCAGCGGTACGTCGCCGGGTCGGCCGGCCGGCCGGAGTCACCGGTGCCCCGCAGGTCGAGCAGGGCCAGCCGTCGGTGCGCGGTGAGTCCGCCCAGGTCACCGAGGTAGGCGGAGGCGCGCATGGGGCCGCCGGGTATGACGGCGAGGGGCGCTCCCTCGCCACGGAGGTGGTAGGCGAGTCGGGTTCCGTCGGCGGCGGTGAAGATCGGCATGCACTGATCATCCGGCTCCACCGGACCCGGTCGCAACGCCCGACAGGCAGGCCCGGTCAGGGCCCGGCCCGTAGCGGGGCTGCGCGGATGCGGGAGTGAGATGTTCGCCGCGGGTCCGACACGGACGCGTGACGTGACCGAAACGGGTCGCTCCTAATTTCTGTCAATCGACAGGAATCCAGCGACAGGGGTCCGCCATGACCGCGACCGCACCCTCAGAACCACCCTCGTCCCCCGCCCCTCCGGCGCCCGCGGAGGCCACCGAGCTCGCAGCGTTCGGCTATCGGCAGGAGCTCCACCGCAGCATGGGCCGGTACGCGTCCTTCGCCGCCGGCTTCTCCTTCATCTCCGTGCTGACCACCGTCTTCCAGTTCTTCGCCTTCGGGTACGCCTTCGGCGGCGCCGCCTTCTTCTGGACCTGGCCCGCCGTGCTCCTCGGCCAGTTGCTGGTGGCGGCGTGCTTCGCGGAACTCGCCGCCCGTTACCCCCTCTCGGGAGCCATCTACCAGTGGTCGACCCGGCTGAGCACACCCGCCTTCGGCTGGTTCGCAGGGTGGATCATGGTGATCGGCCAGATCGTCGTCGTGGCGGCCGCGGCACTCGCGCTCCAGGTCGTGCTGCCCGCCATCTGGTCCGGGTTCCAGCTGGTCGGCACAGACCCCTCACCCGTCACCTCGAGCGGGGCGGCCAACGCCGCGCTGCTGGGTGTGCTCCTGCTCGGGCTCACCACCGCGGTGAATGTGCTGGACAACCGCATCATGTCGGCGATCAACCGGATCGGCGTGACAGCCGAGATCATCGGCGCGTGCCTGATCATCCTGCTGCTGTTCACCCACGCGGAGCGCGGACCCGGGGTCACCCTGCACACCGGGGGGCAGGGCGGCGCGATCGGGGCGCTCCTGGTGGGCTCCTTCACCGCTGCCTATGTCCTGATCGGTTTCGACAGCGCCGGGGAGATGAGTGAGGAGACCCGCCTGCCGCGCCGGACGGCGCCTCGGACGGTCCTGACCGCCCTCGCCTCCGCGGGCGTGCTGGGTGGCCTGCTGCTGCTGGGCGGCTTGGTCGCCGCGCCGAGCATGACCAACGGCCGGCTGGCGGGCGAGGGACTGAGCTACGTCCTCACCAGCAGCCTGGGCAGCGGTGTCGGCAAGGTGCTGCTGGCGGACGTGGCGGTGGCGATCGCGGTGGCGACGCTGGCGATCCAGACCGCCGGGTCCCGGATGCTGTTCTCCATGGCGCGGGACGGCTCGATCCCCTTCTCCCGGCGGCTGGCGAAGGTTTCTCCGCGCACCGGTATGCCGGCCGGTCCGGTCCTGGTCGTGGGGTGCGCATCGGCTGCGCTGTGCCTGCTGAACTTCGTCTCGCCGGACGCCTTCCTGGCGATCGGTACGACGTGCATCGCGATGCTCTACCTCGCTTACGCCATGGTCACCGGTCCGCAGCTGTACCGCCGGTTGCGCGGCGGTCCTGCCGGGGACGACGGCTGCGACGAGACGGGGCGTCCCCTGTTCTCACTGGGCCGTTGGGGCGTGCCGGTCAATGTCCTCGCCGTGGTGTACGGGGTGCTGATGACCGTGAATCTGTCCTGGCCGCGGGCCGCCGTCTACGACCCGGCGGGCGGGCACTGGTACTTCCAGTGGTTCACCCTGCTGTTCCTCGGTGCGACCGTCGTGCTCGGCGCGGCCTACCGGTGGTATCGCCGTCGTTCTCCGGTCGCGGGCAAGGCGCGGGCATCGGATCCGGTCGAGGAACCCGTCGAGGTCTGACCTGGCGGTGCAGGGGCGCCAACGGCACGGGACCACCGGTCACGGGGCGAGGAGGGCTTCACCCTCGCGGCCGAGCTTGGGGAGCACGTGCTCCGGGCACCCCGCCATCCGAAGCGCCGCATCGGCGGTGGCGGCGGCGATCGCCGCCACCTCCCGGTGCGGCGCTTCACGGCGTACCAGGATGACTCCCTCGATGAGCCCGAAGAGCAGTTCGGCGCGGATGTCGAGTTCGGCGGGAGGAAGTGCGCCGCCAGGCTCCGTGTCGGCGAGCAGCCCGCGATAGGCGGCCCTCAATTCGTCGCGCACGGCCCGGAAATCCGCGAAGCGCTCGGCGGAGACCTCCGGGAGGAGGTAGAGGGCACCCAGGTTGTGGCGGCCTCCGCACAACAGGGCGACGTCCGCCCGGCACAGCGCCCACAGCCGGGCCTCCGCGGGCACGTCGTCGCGTGCGGTGAGCTGGTGGGCCAGCTCCAGCGAGGGCCGGACGGTGCCTTCCAGCAGCGTGGCGAGGAGGTCTTCCTTGCCGGCGAAGTAGTGGTACATGGATGCCTGCCGCATGCCCGCCCGCTCCGCCACCGCACGGGTCGTCGTCGCGGCGTAGCCGAGCGTCGTGAACAGCTCGGCAGCCGCCTCGAGGAGCTCTTCGCGAGCGGAGAGTCCGCTGTCGCTCCGCCCCGCCGCGCGCGGCCGCCCCACTCGTCGTCCCGTTGTGCTCACCTGACGATCGTCCCACACACACGGGTTTGCCCTCGCCCGGTGAGACCTCGGTAACTCGGGTGAAACCGGCGGGCAATCGGCCGGAAGCCGGCGCACCTTAATTTCTGTCGCACGACAGAAATTAAGGGAGGTGAGCGCCGTGTCGACAGGGACGACGCACGGAGCCCGGGACCACGCCCGTGCGCAGGCGGGCACACAGGTGGACACCATGCCGGTGCTCCCGGCCGCCGACTGGCCGGGACGGCTGCCGGAAGGCGTCGCGCCGCAGAGCCTGGTGTGGGCGGAAACCGTGGCCGGCGGCAACTACACCCACAAGGTGCTCGCCCGGGGCACGCAGCTGCGGTTGACCGACCGGGCCGGCGACGCGTGCGCCCACGTTCTGCTCCACGTCGCCGACCGGCCGTGGGAACGGCTCAACACCGCCGACACGGTCAAGGTGTTGTGGAACGCCTATCCGGGCGAGGGCCACCTGCTCCTGTCGGACCAGGGCCGGGTGCTCGCGTCCGTGGTGGACGACACCAGCGGCCGCCACGACGCGTTGTGCGGCACCTCCACCGCGGTGCGCAACACCGCCCGCTACGGCGACGGTTCCCCCCAGGGCCCCTCCCCCGCCGGGCGGGAGCTGCTGAAGCTCGCGGCGCTGAAGAACGGCCTCCAGCCACGCGACCTGCCACCGTCCCTCTCCTTCTTCCAGGGCGTCAGGGTGGCCGCCGACGGGAAGCTGGAGTTCACCGGCTCGGCCGGCCCCGGCGCGTCCGTGGTGCTCCGCGCGGAGCAGCCGCTGACGGTGCTGATCGCCAATGTGCCGCACCCCCTGGACCCGCGCGAGGCCTACGTCTGCAGCACTCTGGAGATCCTCGCCTGGCGAGGGCGCCCCACCGCTCCCGGTGATCCCCTGTGGGACGCCTCCCTCGAGGGCCGCCGCGCCTTCCTGAACACCGCCGACCACCTCGTCGCCCGGGGGATCGCATGACCAGCACCGTCGTTCCCGCCCGCGCGCCCTGGTCCGCGATCGTGGCGAAGGGCCGTCACCTGACCATCACCGACCTTCGCGGCAATCAGGCCGTGGACTTCCTCGTCTACGACGCCCACGACACCTCCGTGCGCTACAGCGCGCCGGACACCGTCCACGCCCAGGGCAACATCTTCCTCACCCGCGGCAGCGTGCTGCTGTCGTGCGAACACACCCCGCTGATGACCGTGGTGGAGGACACGTGCGGCCGGCACGACACGGTCGGCGGCGCCTGCTCCAAGGAGTCCAACACCCTGCGCTACGGCCACCACACCTGGTCGCAGCACGCCTGCGTGGACAACTTCCTCGCCGAGGGCGCCAAGTACGGCCTGGGCAAGCGAGATCTGGTGAGCAACGTCAACTGGTACATGAACGTCCCCGTGGAGGCGGACGGAACGCTCGGCATCGTGGACGGCATCTCGGCACCCGGCCTGAAGGTCGTGCTGCGCGCCGAGACGGACGTGCTGGTCCTCGTCTCCAACTGCCCGCAGATCAACAACCCCTGCAACGGGTTCGACCCGACGCCCGTCGAGATGACGATCGCATGACGCCCGGCGCCTTCGACACCCTGCTCGTCGCCAACCGGGGCGAGATCGCGGCTCGGATCATCCGCACCGCCCGCCGTCTGGGCCTGCGCACCGTCGCCGTCCACTCCGATCCCGACCGCGCGGCCCCGCACGTCCGGCTCGCCGACGAGGCCGTCCGGCTCGGGCCCGCCCCCGCCAAAGCCAGCTACCTGGATGTGGAGGCGGTGCTCCGGGCCGCCCGCAGCACCGGCGCGGGAGCAGTCCATCCCGGGTACGGCTTCCTGTCCGAGGACGCCGGGTTCGCGCGGCGTTGCGAGGCCGCCGGTCTGGTCTTCGTCGGGCCGACACCGCAGCAGTTGGACCTGTTCGGCACCAAGCACACCGCTCGGTCGGCTGCCGAGGCCGCAGGGGTGCCGTTGCTGCCGGGCACCGGACTGCTCGACGACCTGCCCGCCGCCCTCGAGGCCGCCGACCGGCTCGGCTATCCGGTGATGCTGAAGGCGACCGGCGGAGGCGGCGGCATCGGCATGCGGGCCTGCCACTCCCCCGCCGAGCTCACCGACGCCTGGGAGCAGGTCCATCGGGTCGCGTCCGCGTCCTTCTCGACCGCCGGCGTGTTCCTCGAGCGGCTCGTGGAGCGCGCCCGCCACGTCGAGGTCCAGGTCTTCGGCGACGGGCACGGCCGTGTCGTCACCCTCGGGGACCGGGACTGCTCGCTCCAGCGCCGCAACCAGAAGGTGCTGGAGGAGGCGCCCGCACCCGGGCTGCCGGACGGCCTGCGCGAACAGCTGGCGAGCAGCGCACGGGCGCTGTGCGCCTCGGTCGCGTACCGGTCGGCGGGCACGGTCGAGTACGTCTACGACACCATGCGCGGCGAGGCGTACTTCCTGGAGGTCAACACCCGCCTGCAGGTGGAACACCCGGTCACCGAGCAGACGTACGGAGTCGACCTGGTCGCATGGATGCTGCGGCTGGCGCGCGGTGAGGACCTCGCCCTGGACGCCGGCACGCCTCGGGGCCACGCCGTCGAGGCGCGGATCTACGCCGAGGACCCGAGCCGCGGCCACCGGCCGAGCGCCGGGTTGCTGACGAACGTCGCCTGGCCCGAGGGCGTCCGGGTGGACGCCTGGGTGGAGAGCGGTACGGAGGTCACCACCGCCTACGATCCCCTGCTGGCCAAGGTCGTCGCCCACGCAGAGAACCGGGGACAGGCGCTGGAGAAGCTGGCCCGGGCCCTGGACGCCACCCGGATCGACGGCATCGAGACCAACCTGGGGCTGCTGCGGGCCGCCGTCGCGGCACCGGACCTCCGGGAAGCGTGCCACACCACCGGGTCCCTGGACACGCTGACCGACCCGACGCCGCGCATCGAGGTGGTCCGGCCCGGAACGCTGACCACCGTGCAGGACTGGCCCGGACGCACCGGGCTGTGGCACGTCGGTGTGCCGCCGTGCGGCCCGATGGACGACCTGTCCTTCCGGCTCGGCAACGAGGCGCTGGGCAACGACGAGGGCGCCCCGGGCCTGGAGTGCACCCTGCACGGCCCCGCGCTGCGCTTCACGCACCCCACAACGGTGTGCGTGACCGGCGCCCCGACCGCCGTCACCGTGGACGCCCGGCCGGTGCCGCAGTGGGAACCGGTCACCGTGGCGGCGGGCGGCGTGCTGGAGGTGTCGGCGCCGCAGGGACCGGGTCTGCGCACCTATGTGCTGTTCGCGGGCGGCGGTCTGGACATCCCCGGCTTCCTGGGCAGCGCCGCCACCTTCACGCTGGGCCGGTTCGGCGGTCATGGCGGCCGGGCGTTGCGCGCCGGGGACGTGCTGCACGGCGGGACCGTCACCGGCGGTGCACCCGTACCGGTCGGGCGGCGCCCGGTCTTCGACCGCGAATGGCTGGTCGCAGCCGTTGAAGGGCCGCACGCGGCGCCGGAGTTCTTCACCGAGGACGACGTGCGCGACTTCTATGCCGCCCCGTGGAAGGTGCACTTCAATTCGGCGCGCACCGGGGTGCGGCTGGTCGGTCCGAAGCCCCGGTGGGCGCGGCAGGACGGTGGCGAGGCAGGTCTGCACCCGTCGAACATCCACGACACCCCGTATGCCGTGGGTGCGGTGGACTACACCGGAGACATGCCGGTGCTCCTCGGCCCGGACGGACCGTCGCTGGGCGGCTTCGTGTGCCCGGTGACCGTCGTCACCGGGCAGCGCTGGAAGCTGGGCCAGTTGCGAC
Source organism: Streptomyces sp. NPDC030798 (assembly GCF_055572275.1). NCBI lineage: Bacteria > Bacillati > Actinomycetota > Actinomycetes > Kitasatosporales > Streptomycetaceae > Streptomyces > Streptomyces sp. NPDC030798. The sequence goes on from NZ_JBVIDR010000003.1 coordinate 434,485, forward strand.
CGGGCGACACCGTCCGGTTCGTGCCGGTGACCGAGGACGCCGCGGCCGTCCTGCGCCGCAAGCCGGCAAGCCGGCCGCAGGCGTCCCGTCCGGTGCTGTGCGACGGCGGGGTGCTCGGCCGGCTGCCGGAGACCGACACCCGGCCCTCGGTCACCTACCGGCGCAGCGGTGACGACAACCTGCTCGTCGAATACGGGCCGATGCAACTCGACCTGGCGCTGCGGATGCGGGTGCACGCGCTGGCGGAACGACTGGCGGCCGAGCGCCTCGACGGTGTCGTGGACCTCACCCCGGGGATCCGGTCGTTGCAGGTGCACGTCGATCCGGACAGGCTCCCGACGGCCAAGCTGCTCGGTCTCGTCCGGGAGGCGGAGCAGGAGCTGCCGCCCACCGGCGAGCTGGTCGTGCCGAGTCGCACCGTCCACCTGCCCCTGTCCTGGGACGACCCGGCGACCCGCGAAGCCATCGCCCGGTACATGGCAGGGGTGCGGGACGACGCCCCCTGGTGCCCGTGGAACATCGAGTTCATTCGCCGGATCAACGGTCTGGACTCGGTGGACGACGTGTACCGGACCGTTTTCGACGCCGAGTACCTGGTGCTGGGGCTCGGGGACGTCTACCTCGGCGCCCCGGTCGCCACCCCGCTGGACCCCCGGCACCGGCTGGTCACGACGAAGTACAACCCGGCCCGGACCTGGACCGCCGAGAACTCGGTCGGCATCGGCGGTGCCTACCTGTGCATCTACGGCATGGAGGGGCCCGGCGGCTACCAGTTCGTGGGACGCACCGTACAAGTGTGGTCGAGTTGGCGGCCGTCCCCGCGGCCGTGGCTGCTGCGTTTCTTCGACCGGATCAAGTGGCACCCCGTCAGCGCCGAGGAACTCCTGGACCTGCGGGCCGACATGGCCGCCGGGCGGCTGGAACTGCGCATGGAGGAGGGTGAGTTCGCCCTCGCCGAGCACCAGCGGTTCCTCGCGGACAACGCGGACTCCATCGCCGAGTTCGGCCGGCGCCAGGCCGCGGCGTTCGCACACGAGCGGGCCGCCTGGGCGGCCGCGGGCGAGTTCGCGCGCGCCGAACAGGCGGACGCCCCGGCGCCGCCGGTGGCCGAGGCCACCGTTCCGGACGGTGGCAGCGCCGTCGAGGCCGAGTTCCCCGCGAGCGTCTGGCAGGTCGCGGTGCGCCCCGGCGACCCGGTGCGGGCCGGCCAGAAGCTGATGGCCCTGGAAGCGATGAAGATGGAGTCGGCGGTCAGCGCTCCCACCGACGGCGTCGTCGCCGAGGTCCTGGTGCGGCCCGGCGACCAGGTCGAGGCGGGGACCGTGCTGATCACGCTGTCCCCGCCCGGCAGACGGTGACACCTCGCCCGCCGGCGCGACCGGACGGGACGGGCCGCCGCGCCGCGGACACGCACACGGACACGGACACCACCGGTAGGGGAGAGAGCATGACCGCGCAGCAGCAGACCACCGCGGTGGCGCGCGTGCGCGCCGCCTACGCGCGCATCGCCGAGACGGACCGCCCGGAGATCTGGATCACCCTGCGGCCGCAGCACCAGGCCGAAGCGGAGGCCCGTCGGATCGACGCCCGCACCGCCGCGGGACACCCGCTGCCGTTGGCCGGAACTGTGTTCGCGGTGAAGGGCAACATCGACGTCGCGGGCCTGCCCACCACCGCCGGATGCCCCTCGTACGCGTACCGGCCGGAGGCCGACGCCCCCGCCGTGTCCCGACTGCGCGCGGCCGGCGCCGTCGTGCTGGGCAGCACCAACCTCGACCAGTTCGCGACGGGCCTGGTCGGCACCCGCAGCCCGTACGGAGCCGTGCGCAGCGTCCACGACCCCGACCGCGTCAGCGGCGGGTCGAGCAGCGGCTCGGCCGTCGCGGTGGCGCTCGGCATCGCCGATTTCGCGCTGGGCACCGACACGGCGGGCTCGGGCCGGATCCCCGCGGCGTTCAACGGCATCGTGGGCATCAAGCCGACCCGGGGGCTGGTCCCGACCGCGGGCGTGGTTCCGGCCTGCGCCGGCTTGGACTGCGTGACCGTGTTCGCGCCCACCGTCCCGCAGGCCGAGCGGGCGTTCGGGATCATGGCGGCCGGCGCGCACCATCCGGACCCGGCCGACGGCTGGGCACGGGCCGGGGCCGGGGCCCGCCGACCGGGGCCGTGGCGGGTGGCCGTGCCGCCGACCGGTCAACTCGGCGAGATGGACCCGGGCTGGGCCGAGGCCTTCGAGGCCGCCGCCGACCGCCTCGCGCGGGCGGGTGCGGACCTGCGCACCATCGACCTGACACCGTTCTCCCGGGCCGCGGAGCTGCTGTACGAAGGGGCGTTCGTGGCCGAGCGGTACACCGCCGTCGGCGCCTTCATCGAGGAACACGCGGACTCCGCGGACCTCGACCCCACCGTCGCCCGGATCATCACAGCCGCCCGGGACATCCCGGCCCACCGCCTCTTCGCCGACCAGGACCGACTGGCCGCGCTGCGGGCACAGGCCGTGGCGCAGCTCGCGGACGCCGACGCGCTGCTGCTCCCCACCGCCCCGGGCCACCCCGCCCTCGCCGAGGTCGCCGCCGACCCGGTCGGCGCCAACACCCGGCTGGGCCGGTTCACCAACTCCACCAACCTGCTCGGCATGTGCGCGATCGCCGTCCCCGCCGGCCAGGTCGGCGGACTGCCGTTCGGCGTAATGCTGATCGCCCCGGCGTTCACCGACGAACGAGCTGCGTCGATCGCCCGTCTGCTCACACCCACCGTCCGGCTGGCCGTGGTCGGCGCCCACCTCTCCGGCCAGCCGCTCAACCATCAGCTGCGCGCCCTGGGAGCCCGCCTGACGGCCACCACGACGACCGCCCCGGCCTACCGGCTGCATGCCTTGGACACCGCGCCGCCCAAGCCCGGGCTCGTCCGTGTCCCCGAAGGGGGCGCCGCGATCGAGGCCGAGGTGTGGGAGCTGCCCGTGGAGGGGCTGGGCACGCTCGTCGCGGCCCTGCCCGCGCCGATGGCGATCGGCGGGGTCGACCTGGCCGACGGCAGCCGCGTGCCCGGCTTTCTGTGCGAACCAGCCGCGATCAACGGGGCCGTGGACATCACCTCGTACGGCGGTTGGCGTGCGTACCTGCACGACGGTCGCAGCGGCACCGGGCCGACGCGCCGGAACGCAGGACACGCCTGATGAGACGCTGCGCGGCGATGCGACACGGCGGGGGCCTCCTGCCGGAAAAATGCGGGTCCGCCTCTTGCCTGGAACCCGATGGCCTGCATTACTGGCCCCGAAGAGATCGACCGAATGATCGGTCGTCCGTACGGTGCGGCTGGCGAGGGAGAACGTCCCGATGGCGGATGCGACGGACCTGCTCGACGCGGGCGAGAGGCTCGGCCCCGAGGAACTGCGGGCGCTCCAGCTGGAGCGGCTGCGCGCCTCGCTGCGGCACGCCTACGACCACGTCCCCTTCTACCGGGAGTCCTTCGACAAGGCCGGCGTCCGCCCCGAGGACTGCCGCTCGCTCGCCGACCTGGCGCACTTCCCCTTCACCACCAAGGCCGACCTCCGCGAGCACTACCCCTACGGCATGTTCGCCGTGCCCCGCGACCGGATCCGCCGCCTGCACGCCTCCAGCGGCACCACGGGACGGCCCACGGTGGTCGGCTACACGGACAACGACCTCTCCCTGTGGGCCGACATGGTGGCGCGCTCGATCCGCGCGGCGGGCGGACGCCCCGGCGACGTCGTGCATGTGGCGTACGGCTACGGTCTGTTCACCGGGGGCCTGGGCGCCCACTACGGTGCCGAACGCCTGGGCTGTACGGTCGTCCCCGCGTCCGGCGGCATGACGGCCCGCCAGATCCAGCTGATCCAGGACCTGGAACCCGGCGTCATCATGGTCACCCCGTCGTACATGCTGACGCTGCTGGACGAGTTCGAACGGCAGGGCGTGGACCCGCGGGGCACCTCGCTGCGGGTCGGCGTCTTCGGCGCGGAGCCCTGGACCGAGCAGATGCGGCGCGAGATCGAGGAGCGGTTCGCGATCGACGCCGTCGACATCTACGGGCTGTCCGAGGTGATCGGCCCGGGCGTCGCCCAGGAGTGCGTGGAGACCAAGGACGGCCTCCATGTGTGGGAGGACCACTTCTATCCGGAGATCGTCGACCCGATCACGGGTGAGGTGCTGCCGGAGGGTGAGCGGGGCGAGCTGGTGTTCACCTCGCTCACCAAGGAGGCCATGCCGATCGTCCGGTACCGCACCCGGGACCTGACCCGACTGCTGCCCGGCACGGCCCGGGTGTTCCGGCGGATGGAGAAGGTCACCGGCCGCAGCGACGACATGGTGATCCTGCGCGGGGTCAATCTGTTCCCGACCCAGATCGAGGAGATCGTGCTGCGCACGCCCGGCGTGGCCCCGCACTTCCAGCTGCGCCTCAGCCGCGAGGGCCGTATGGACGCGCTCACCGTGCGCGCCGAGGCCCGTCCCGGCGCCACGCCCGAGGCACGGCAGGCGGCGGCCCGGTCGATCGCCGCCGCCGTGAAGGACGGCATCGGCGTGTCCGTGGACGTGGAGATCGTGGAACCGGAGTCGCTGGAGCGCTCGGTGGGCAAGATCCGCCGCATCGTGGACCTGCGCCCCCGCTGACGACCGGCACGGTGGCCGAGAGCAGCTAGCCGCCGAAGCGGTCCCGCAGGTCCCGCTTGAGGATCTTGCCGCTGGCGTTGCGCGGCAGCTCGTCCACGAACAGCACCCGCTTGGGCGCCTTGAACGCGGTGAGCTTCTGCCGTACGTGGGCGACGAGTGCCTCCTCGGTCACCTCGCCGCGTGGGACGACCACCGCCGTGACGGCCTCGATCCACCGCTCGTCGGGCAGGCCGATCACGGCGGCCTCGGCGACGGCCTCGTGGGTGTAGAGGGCGTCCTCGACCTGGCGGGAGGCCACCAGCACCCCGCCGGAGTTGATGACGTCCTTCACCCGGTCCACGATCGTGAAGTAGCCGTCCGCGTCGCGCACCGCGAGGTCGCCGGAGTGGAACCAGCCGTCCCGGAAGGCCTCGGCGGTCTCCTCGGGCTTGTTCCAGTAGCCCTCGCACAACTGCGGCGAGCGGTAGACGATCTCGCCGGGCGTGCCGTCGGGCACGTCCTCGCCCGCGTCGTCCACCACCCGGGCGTCCACGAACAGCACGGTACGGCCGCAGGAGTCCAGCCGGCCCTCGTGCTCGTCGGGGGCGAGCACGGTGGCGAGGGGGCCGATCTCGCTCTGCCCGAAGCAGTTGTAGAAGGCGAGCTCCGGCAGCCGTTCGCGCAGCCGCTCCAGCACCGGCACCGGCATGATCGAGGCGCCGTAGTAGGCCTTGCGCAGGCCGCCGAGGTCGCGGGTGGCGAAGTCGGGCCGGTTCGCCAGGGCGATCCACACCGTGGGCGGTGCGAACAGGCTGTCCACCAGGCCCGCCTCGATCAGGTCGAACAGCCGGTCCCCGTCCGGCGCGTCCAGGATGACGTTGGTCGCGCCGACCGCCAGGTACGGCAGCAGGAACACGTGCATCTGCGCGGAGTGGTACAGCGGCAGCGCGTGCACGGGCCGGTCGCCGGCGCTCAGGTCGAGGGCGGTGATCGCGCTCAGGTACTCGTGCACCAGGGCCCGGTGGGTCATCATCGCGCCCTTGGGCAGCGCGGTGGTGCCGGAGGTGTACAGCAGCTGCACCAGGTCCTCGGTGCGCGGTTCCGGCCCGTCGTGGGGCGCGGTGCCGGCGAGCCGGGCGAGCACGGAGTCCTCGGCGTCCCGCAGCGGTACGACCCGTACGCCGGCCGGCAGCCGGCCGGCGAGGTCCGGGTCGGCGAGCACCAGCGTGCTGCCCGACTGGCCGACGACGTACGCCAGGTCGTCACCGGTCAGGTTCTGGTTGACCGGCACGTGCACCAGGCCCGCGCGGGCGCAGGCGAGGAAGGCGATGAGGTAGGCGTCGGAGTTGTGGCCGTACGCGCCGACCCGGTCGCCGGGGGTGAGCCCCTCGGCGAGCAGGAGGGCCGCCGCACGGGAGACGGCGTCGTCGAGTTCCGCGTACGTCCAGGAGCGCTCCCGGTAGGTGACGGCGACCCGCGCCGGGGTGCGCCGCGCGCTGCGTCGCAGGACTCCGTCGACCGTGCTCCCGTGTCCAGGCGTCATGACAGGTGATCCTCGGCCCGCCGCCGCAGGAGGTCAAGTCGCCGCACGGCGGCGGGCCCGTGGCCCGGGGCGCCCGATGTCACACCGGGCGGGTGCGGCCCTCCCAGTACGGTGCGCGCAGGCGCCGCTTGTACAGCTTGCCGTTGGGGTCGCGGGGCATCTCGGCGATGAAGTCGACGCTCTTGGGCCGCTTGTAGCCGGCGAGCCGCTCGGCGCAGTGGTCGAGGAGGGCGGCGGCGAGGGCGGGGCCCGGCTCGTGTCCGGGCGCGGGCTCCACGACGGCCTTGACCTGCTCGCCCCAGTCGTCGTGCGGGATGCCGAAGGCGGCGGCGTCGGCGACGGCGGGGTGGGAGAGCAGCACGGACTCGATCTCGGCGGGGTAGATGTTGACCCCGCCCGAGATGATCATGTCGATCTTGCGGTCGCGGAGGAAGAGGTAGCCGTCCTCGTCGAGGTACCCGAGGTCGCCGACCGTGAAGAAGTCGCCGATGCGGTTCTTGCGGGTCTTGGCCTCGTCCTTGTGGTACGAGAACCCGCCGGTGCTCATCTTCATGTAGACGGTGCCCAGTTGACCGGGCGGGAGCCGGTTGCCGTCGTCGTCGAAGACGGCGAGTTCGCTGATCGGCCAGGCCTTGCCGACCGTGCCGGGCTTCTTCAGCCAGTCCTCGGCGGTGGCGAAGGCGCCGCCGCCCTCGCTGGCCGCGTAGTACTCCTCGACGCAGTGCCCCCACCAGTCGATCATGGCCCGCTTGACGTGGTCCGGGCACGGGGCGGCGCCGTGGATGGCGTGCCGCATGGACGACACGTCGTAGCGCTCCCGCACTTCCACGGGGAGGGCGAGGAGGCGGTGGAACTGGGTGGGGACCATGTGGGTGTGGGTGCACCGGTGGGTGTCGACGAGCCGGAGCATCTCCTCGGGGGTCCACTTGTCCATCAGCACCAGGCGGTGGCCGATGTGCAGGGACGCGCCCGCGAACTGCAGGACGGCCGTGTGGTAGAGCGGCGAGCAGACCAGGTGGACGTTGCCGTCGAACGGCCGGATGCCGAAGATGCCGAGGAAGCCGCCGAGATAGGACTCCTCGGGCCGCTTGCCGGGCAGCGGGCGGCGGATGCCGCGCGGGCGTCCGGTCGTCCCCGAGGTGTAGTTCATGACCCAGCCCAGCTCGCGCTCGGCCGGCGCCGACTCGGGGCGGCCGTCGAGGAGTTCGGCGTACGGGCGGAAGCCGTCGGCCTCGCCGACCGCGTACCGGTGGGTCGCGGGCAGGCCCGCCTCGTCGGCGGCGTGCCGGGCGGCATCCGCGAACCGCTCGTGGGCGACGAGCACCTTGGCGCCGGAGTCGGCGACGATCCAGGCGATCTCGGGTCCCACGAGATGGTGGTTGACCGGGACGAGGTACAGCCCGGCCTGGGTGGCGGCGAGGTAGGCGGTGAGGAACTCGGGCCCGTTGGGCAGGACGACGGCGAAGGCGTCGCCGCGCCCGAGGCCGGCCGCCCGCAGCCCGTGGACGAGCCGGTTGGCGGCTGCGTGCAGGCGGCCGGCGGTCCACTGCTCGCCGTCGGGGGCGACCAGCACCGGGCGGCCGGGGTCGGCGGCGGCCTGGGCCCAGAATCCGGCGGGGGGTGTGCTCACTGGCCGCTCCTTCCGGCGATGCGGTTGATGCGGTCCACGGCCTGCTCGAAGCCGCGGGTGAGGTCGTCGAAGACGGCCTGGACGCTGCGTTCGCCGGTCATCCGGCCGACGATCTGACCGACGGGCGTGCCGAGCAGCGGCTCGACCTCGTACTTCTGGATCCGGGAGACCGCCTCGGCCACCAGCAGGCCCTGCAGCGGCATGGGCAGGGTGCCGGGGCCGGCCGGGTCGTCCCAGGCGTCGGTCCACTCGGTGCGCAGCTGGCGGGCGGGCTTGCCGGTCAGCGCGCGGGAGCGGACGGTGTCACCGGACCCGGCGGCGAGGAGCTTGCGGGTCAGGGCGGGCGAGTGGAGGTCGGCTTCCGTGGTGGCCAGCCATATGGATCCGAGCCACACACCCTGGGCGCCGAGGCTGAGGGCGGCGGCCACCTGCTCGCCGCTGCCGATGCCTCCGGCGGCCAGCACGGGCAGCGGGGCGACGGCCTCGACGACCTCGGGGGTCAGCACCATGGTGGCGATCTCCCCGGTGTGGCCGCCGGCCTCGTAGCCCTGGGCGACGACGATGTCGATGCCCGCCTCCTGGTGCTTGCGGGCGTGCCGGGCGCTGCCCGCGAGGGCGGCGACGGGGACGCCCCGCTCGTGGGCGCAGGCGACGACGTCGGCGGGCGGCGAGCCGAGGGCGTTGGCGAGCAGCTTGATCGGGTAGTCGAAGGCGACGTCGAGCTGGGTGCGGGCGACCTGCTCCATCCAGCCGGTGATGCGCCACCCGGACGCCTCGCCCTCGGCCAGCTCCGGGACCCCGTACTTGGCGAGGGTGTCGCGCACGAACCGGCGGTGCCCGTCGGGGATCATCGCCTCGACGTCGGCCTCGGTGACGCCGTCGACCTTCTTCGCGGGCATCACCACGTCCAGCCCGTAGGGTCGGCCCCCGGCGTTCGCCTCGATCCAGTCGAGGTCCCGCTTGAGGTCGTCGGGGGCGGTGTAGCGGACCGCGCCGAGCACACCGAAGCCACCGGCCCGGCTGATGGCCGCGGCGACGGCGGGGAACGGCGTGAAGCCGAAGACGGCGTGCTCGACTCCCAGTTTCCTGCTCAGCTCCGTCTGCATGGGCGCAGGATGCCGCAGCGGGCCGGACGAGGGAAGAGGTTTTCTGATGCGGTGTCAGATTCCGCCGCCGCAACCTCTCGTGCTCGATCCCGGTCGCGGTGTCGATGCCGGTCGCCGTGTCGATCCCGGTCGCGGTCGCGGTGTCACCCGGATTCTTCCAGCACCGCCATCGCCGCGTTGTGCCCCGGCACCCCGCTGACCCCTCCCCCACGCACCGCGCCCGCGCCGCACAGCAGGACGTTGGCGTGGCCGGTCTCCACCCCCCAGCGCCCGGTGCCCTCCTGCGCGTACGGCCAGGACAGCGCGCGGTGGAAGATGTTGCCGCCCGGCAGCCGCAGGTCGCGTTCCAGGTCGAGCGGGGTCTTCGCCTCGATGCAGGGCCTGCCGTCGGCGTCGGTGGCCAGGCAGTCGGCGAGCGGCTCGGCGAGGTGGGCGTCGAGCTGCGCGAGGGTGGCCTTCAGCAGGTCCTCGCGGACGGCGTCGTTGTCCCGGGCGAACAGCCGGGCGGGGGTGTGCAGGCCGAACAGGGTGAGCGTGTGGTGGCCGCGCTCGGCGAGGCCGGGGCCCAGGATGGTGGGGTCGGTCAGGGAGTGGCAGTAGATCTCCGAGGGCGGCGCGGCGGGCAGTTCGCCGGCGGCCGCCTGGGCGTGGGCGGTGGCGAGCTGTTCGTAGCCCTCGGCGATGTGGAAGGTGCCGGCGAAGGCCTCGCGGGGGTCGACGGAGGAGTCCCGCAGCCTGGGGAGCCGGGTGAGGAGCATGTTGACCTTGAGCTGGGCGCCCTCGGCGGGTGCGGGGGCCGTGTCCCCGGTCAGGGCGGCCAGTTCCTGCGGCGAGGCGCCCACCAGGACGTGCCGGGCGGCGGCGACGCCCTCGCCGTCGGCGGTGCGGTAGGTGACCTCGGCGGTGTGTCCGTCGGTGGCGATGCGGACCGCCTCGTGCCCGGTGGCCAGGACCGCGCCCGCCGCGCGTGCGGCGCCGGCCAGGGCGTCGGTGAGGGCGCCCATGCCGCCGACGGGCACGTCCCAGGCGCCGGTGCCGCCGCCGATGACGTGGTAGAGGAAGCAGCGGTTCTGGGCGAGGGAGGAGTCGTGGGCGTCGGCGAAGGTGCCGATCAGTGCGTCGGTGAGGACCACGCCGCGCACCAGGTCGTCGCTGAACCGCTCCTCGATGCCGGCGCCGATGGGCTCCTCGAACAGGGCCCGCCAGGCGGCCTCGTCGTCGATGCGGCGGCGCAGTTCCTCGCGGGTGGGCAGGGGTTCGGTGAGGGTCGGGAAGACGCGCTGGGCGAGCCGGCCGGTCATGGCGTAGAAGCGCTGCCAGGCCTCGAACTCGCGCTCGCCGCCGGTCAGCCGGGCGAAGGCCTCCCGGGTGCGCCGCTCCCCGCCGCCCACGAGCAGCCCGGTGGGGCGTCCACCGCGCTCGGTCGGGGTGTACGAGGAGATGGTCCGCCCGCGCACCCTGAAGTCCAGCCCCAGGTCGCGCACGATCTTCCGCGGCAACAGGCTGACCAGGTAGGAGTAGCGCGAGAGCCGGGCGTCGACCCCGGCGAACGGCCGGGTGGAGACGGCGGCACCGCCGGTGCGCTCCAGCCGCTCCAGCACCAGCACGGACCGCCCGGCCCGGGCCAGATAGGCGGCGGCGACCAGACCGTTGTGGCCACCGCCCACGATCAAGGCGTCATACGTCCGGGTTCCCTCGTTGGCAGACATGGTCCTTCGTAACACGCCATGATCCACGCCCACCAGAGGCAGGCCGGCCACTCGCCGCTTCGAGCGAGGCGGGGCGGCCGGCTGGAAGAGTGCCCGGACGGAGAACCCCGAAGAGCCCACGACAGGGGACGACGCACGACGGGGCGATCGCCGTGGACAGCGACCATCTCGCCCGCATCCGCCGGAACCCGGCCGGGTCCGCCCCTGGCGGTGTACGGCATCTCGTCCTCGAGGTCGTCGCCCACGCGGCTGACGAGGCGGAGGCCCATCACGGCGGGCGGTGTGCAGTCGTCTTCCACCGGGACGGCTCGGTGTCCGTGTCCGACGACGGCCGCGGCACCGCCACGCGGGTCGACGACCGTGGCCGGGCGGTGAGGAAGCCGGTCGGCTGCTCCCCAAGGATGGGACGGTCCCGTCTTCCCGAGGAGACCGGACGTGGCTGCTGTGAGGAGCCGGCCGAACGCGACCGGGGCCGCTCGGTCGGCTGCCGCGCGGCCCCGGTCGCGTTCGAAGCTCAGGCTCGGCTCATGCGACATGGCAGCCGAGGGGTGGCCGTCGGGCCACAGGTGGCTCGGACGTCGGGATCAGTGTCGGGTGAACTGCACGTGCGTCGGCTGTGCGACATTCGGCAGCACCGCGAGGTCGCTGACGGTCAGCTGTTCCCCGTAGATGTCGGTGACTCTGATCGCCTTGCCACAGCCGCTGCCGTCGGCGGAGATGAAGTAGTTGAAGCTCGTGCGGGGCAACTGCCGCCAGCCGCCCCCGGTGCTCACCTCCAGCCGTGCGATCGGGTTGCGGTGACCGATCACCTGGATGCCGCACCAGAAGGCGCTGGACCCGGTCTTGTAGCGGATGGACATCGTGCCGATCGAGCCGGGACTCACCAGGCTCCAGGTGATGGGGAGCCGGCCGACCTTGAGATCGGCGAGCTTGGCGAAGGCCTGTTGGCTGAGGTCGATCTGCCCCGGAGCGCAGGGAAGAGGGCATTCGTTGGTGATCCGTACGGTGACCGACTTGCCGTTCGCCGCGCGGACGAGCACATACGCGCCGCAGGCCCTGGAGGTCTCGTAGTCGGTGGTGTTCATGGCCGCGATCATGAGATCCGGACTCGGACCGAAGAGACAGGCCCCGTCCCCGTCCCCGGCCTCGTAGGCGGTCGCAACGCCCTGGTAGGAGGTGTGGGGACGAATCCGCCCCGCCGACGGGGGCGTGACGGACGTGTGGGAGGAGTTCCGGGTGCGTTTCGGCGACGCCTTTGGCGTCTTGGGGGTCGCTGTCGTCTTCGGGGTGGCGGAGCCGCTCGCACTCGCACTGGCCGACGGGCTCGGCGTCGCAGTCGCAGACGCTGTGCCGTCGGCGCCGGTGGCCTTCGGTTGGGTGGTGACGAAGGGTGTGGCCACGGCCGGCCCCGCATCGGCCTGGTGACCGGGGAGCATTGACATGAGCAGGTAGGCGAGTACGCCCGTGACGGCCAGCGCCGCCGTGGCGCCCAGGACGAGTCTGCGTCTGCGCCTGCGCTGCCGCGCGACCTGCCTCGTTGTCATCATTTGCCTGTCCGTTCAGGGTGGAGTCGATGGTGCACTGGACAGTCGCCACCCACAGGGAAAGGGTTGCCGACGGATTTTCGCCGCCTGTGCGCAGGCCGTCGACGCCTCGTCGGCCATCGAGCGGAGGCGCCGGACGCTGCCTCCGTTCAAGGGGTTCGTCTGCCTCAGACCGCCGCCAACGCCTTCGTCGGGGCGGTCGGGAAGCACGCACGGCTGGGTCAAGGCCCGCGGCCATGCCGTCGTCGGCGAGCACCCGGTACGCACACATGGGCGCCGTCTGGGGAGGACCGGCGGGCCGGATCGCGCTCGGGGCACGGAATCGGCAGGGGCCGTCGGACCCCTGACAGAGACGGAACAAGTCCCTGACAGGCGATCGGAATCCGGTCGCGGGCATTCGACCAGGGGGAACGGCGCCGACGCGGGGCGATCAGGACACGGGCTGAAGCGTCCACAGCAGGTTGGTGCTGGTGGTCCACGTCCATTGCTTCGTCACGGAGCCGGAGGGCACCTGGCCTCCGCCGTCGAGGACGAGTCCCGTACTGCGATTGGCGATCGAGTACTGGCCGTTACCGCGGTCGGTGATCTGCCACTGCTGGTTGGGGCCGCTGTTCCAGGCCGCTTGCCGCACGGGGGAGCCGTTGTCGGTCGAGCCCCAGCCGTCGGCGACCATGCCGTTGGTGCGGTTGACCAGCCGGTAGTAACCGGTGCCGAGGTCGACGGCCTGCCACTGGAGGTTGGTGCTGTCGATCGGAGTCCACTGCTTGAGGTTCGAGCCGCTGGCGACATTGCCACCGCTGTCCAGGGCCAGACCGTCCGTGACGTTGATGAGCCGGAAGTAGGTGGCCGGATTGAACGTCACCTTGAGCGAGACGATGGCGTCGTTGTTGCCGGTTGTGCGCAGGTCGGGGGTGTCGGCGGTGAAGCTCCAGGTCGTGCCGGTGAAGTTGTCGCCGGAGTAGCCCGTCACCCGGTAACCCTGGGGCACCCGCAGCGAGGAGATGGACGACGGCCCCACCCCCGCGGCCGTCAGCTGGGAGGAGGTGTAGCTGCCCAGCGTCAGCACCGCGCTCGCCGCGGAGTAGTCCACGTCCTTGAACGCCGTCACCCGGCCCGCGCCGACGGACGTCGGGACGCCGCTGACCTCCACGCACACCACGGAGTCGTTGGCGTCCGGCGCACCAGAGGGCACGGTGACGTTGATCTGGCCGCCGCTGACGGTGTAACTGAGGGAGGACGCCGGGTTGTTCATCAGGTAGACGCGGCTGATCGTGTTGGTGAGCGCCGGAATCTGCAGCACGCCGCCCGAAGGCCAGGCGAAGACATGGGCGTACAGCTTGCCGTCCTTCTTGGTGGCCGTTCCCCAGGTGGGGTCGGTGGCGAAAGGGCTCGCCGTTGCTCCGTGCACGCTGTCGCCGTACGTCGCCATCCAGGAGGCAAGGCCCTGAAGTACGGTCACGGATCCGGCGGTGACCGAGCCGTCGCCCTTGGGACCGATGTTCAGCAGGAAGTTGCCGTCCCGCGAGACGCAGGTGACGAGCTCCTGGACGAAATCCTTCACGGGTCGGTAGGAGTTCTCCTGGCCCGCGTTGTAGCCCCAGGCGCCGTTCATGGTGTCGCACCGCTCCCACTGGCGCTCCAACGGCGCAGCGGGGACACCGAACTCCGCGACCGCGTAGTCGCCGAGTCCCAGGTCCCGCTTGACCCGTTCGTTGACGACGAGTTGGGGCTTGCGGGCGATCAGCCAGTTGTAGAGGTCCACGCCGTCCGACTTGAGCCACCAGTCCTGGAGCGTGGGGCTGGAGGGCTCGCCGAACCAGTCGCCGTCGAACCACAGGAGCGCCGGGTCGTAGCGATCCAGCAGTTCTTGCAACTGGGCCTTCATGTCGGCGATGTAACTTGTGCGGGCACCGTGGGAGGCCATGGTGGTGACACCACCGCTCCGAATGGTCTGGGAGGGATGGTTCCAGTCCAGGATCGAGTAGTAGAGCCCGAACTTGACGCCTCTCGCCTCGCACTCGGTCTTGAGCGCCGCGAGAAGATCTCCCTGGACGCCGGCGTAGTCGTGCAGGTTGTACAGCTTGGTGCCGGTGGTGTCGGTGAAGCTGGGGACGTCGGAGTCCCACATGGCGAAGCCCTCGTGGTGCTTGGCCGTGATCACCAGGTACTTCATACCGGCGTCCGCCGCCAATTGGGCGATGGCCGCCGCGTTGAAGGCCGTGGGGTTGAACCGTTGCGACACCTGGGTCTGGTAGGCGGACTTGGACCAGTTCTCCGCGGAGAAGGCCCATTCACCGTGGCCGAGGTAGGAGTAGGAGCCGAAGTGGATGAACATGCCGAACCGGGCCTGGTACCACCAGTTCATCTTGGACGGGACGGTGTAGGCCTGGGCGGGTGCAGCCCATAGGGCCTGAGGCAGCCCGAAGGCCGCGACGCCTCCCGCGAGCGCGGCAGCCTTGATCAGGGAACGTCTGCTGAGGGGCGCAGAGGACATGGTGCGGCTCCTGGAGGCGTGAGGGGAGAGGCAGGGCGCGTGCAAGGACGTCGGGTCCGCCGGCACCTCGGACGCGTTCCGTACGTCAGCGCCGTCGGTGACATCGGATGAATTTATAGGGGCTGCTCGCGTTGTCGTCTAGAGTGGAGGCAGAAGTTCGCCAATGAACCCTGTTCAACGAACAATCCTGAGATCATCCTGGGTTCAGGATGGACGAGTGGTGGGACCAACTGCTGGCATAGCTCGGATCTATGCGTCCCTTCGGTCAGCACAGCAAGGAGCAGCGCGACGGAGTGCGACCCGAGGTGCCAGGACCGGCGGCACGGGTTCCTGGTCGCCGTCAGATGCCGTACGACGTCGGCGGCTGCCGGCGCGTCCTGGACCGCGGGGGTGGTGCTCCGGCTCTCGTCAGTGTCCGCCCGACGCCCGCTGCCGGCTCAGTACGGCCACCCTGCGGTACAGGTCGACGGCCTCGTGGCCGCGGCCGAGTTGTTCCAGGCAGTGAGCCTCGTCGTTGCGGCTGGCGAGGGTGTCGGGGTGGTCGGGGCCGAGGACGTGTTCGCGGGCGGCGGCGACCGCGCGGTACTCGGTGAGCGCCTCCGCCCAGCGGCCCAGCCAGCCGAGGGCGACCGCGACCTCGCGGCGGCTGACCAGGCTGTCCGGGTGGCATGCGCCGAGGATCCGCTCCCGCCGGGCGCACACGTCGCGGGCCTCGGCGAGCGCCTCCTCCCAGCGGCCGAGCCGGCCGAGATTGACGCCGAGGCCGTGCCGGGCGCGCAGGGTCTCGGGGTGGGCGGCCCCCTGGACCCGGGTACGGTCCTCCACCAGCGCGCGGTAGACGAGCAGGGCCTGCGCGCTGCGGCCGAGCCGGCCGAGGCTGATGCCCGCCTCGTACCGGGCGGCGAGGGTGTCCGGGTGGTCGGGACCGAGGGTGCGGGCGCGGGCCTCGACGACCTCGCGGTAGGTGTCCAGGGCCTCCTCCCAGCGCCCCAACTGCCCGAGAGCGTAAGCGACTTCGTACCGGGTGACCAGCGTGTCGGGGTGGTCGGGGCCGAGCACCCGGGCGCGGGCGGCGGCCACGTCGAGGGCCATGCGGTAGGCGTCGTCGAGACGTCCGAGCCGGCCGAGGTTGAAGGCGAGGTTGTGCCGGCAGCGCAGGGTGTCGGGGTGGTCCTGGCCCAGCACCCGCACCCGGGCGGCGAGCACCGAGGTGTAGCCCTGGTGGGCCTCGAAGTGGCGGCCCAGCCGACCGAGGACGTAGGCCGTCTCCTGGCGGGCGGCCAGGGTGTCGGGGTGGTCGGGGCCGAGGGTGCGCTCCCTGGCCTCGGCGACGGCCGTGTAGGCGTCCAGCGCGTCGGCGGCGCGGCCGGTGCGGCTGAGGGCGAAGGCGGCCTCGTACCGGCTGGCCAGGGTGTCGGGGTGGTCGGGGCCGAGCAGGGCCGCCCGTTCGCCGGCGACGGCCAGGTGGATCTCGCACGCCTCGGCCCAGTGGCCGCGCCGGGCCAGACCGAGGCCCTGCTGGTGCCGCGCGGTCAGGGCGGCGACGGACGCCGGCGCCGGCCGGGACAGCACCGCGGCGCCGGCGCGGACGGCGGCGGGGAGGGCGGTCCAGGGGCCGGTCAGGGCCGCGCCGGGGTCCGGCGGGGTGGCGCGCGGTCCGGGACCGACCGCCTTGTGGCCGGTGGTCATGCCCCGGGTCCAGGACGGCAGCCGCCGCTCACCGGACGCCGCCTCGTCCGCTCGCGGCGCCGCCACGACAGTCGGCACGTACGACCCCGCCGTGCGCCCGGCGGTCAGGCGGCGCCCCAGCTCCCGGGCGTCGTACGGCCGTTCCTCCGGGCGCTTGGCCAGCAGCTCCAGCACCGTCCGCTCGAAGGCGAGGGGCAGCTCGGGCCGGTGTTCGCGCGGCGGGCGGGGCGGGGTGTCGCGGTGCCCGATGAGGACCGCCCAGGCGTCGTCCAGGTCGAACGGCGGTGCCCCGGTGGCGATCTCGTACAGCACACAGCCCAGCGAGTACAGGTCGCTGCGCTGGTCGACCTCGGTGCCGCCGATCTGCTCCGGGGACATGTAGTGCGGGGTGCCCATCGCGACGCCGGTGCCGGTCAGCCGGGCGGTGACGCCGATGTCGTGGCCGAGGCGGGCGATGCCGAAGTCGCAGATCTTCACCGTGCCGTCGGTCAGCCGGACGATGTTGGCGGGCTTGAGGTCGCGGTGCACTATGCCCTGCCGGTGCGTGTAGGCGAGGGCGGCGGCGACCTGTTCGGCGATGTCGAGCACGTCGTCCACGGGCAGCGGATGGCCCTTGTTGTCCTCCAGCAGCCGGCTCAGGTCACGGCCCTCCAGCAGCTCCATGACCAGGTAGGGGACGCCGTCGTCCTCGCCGAAGTCGTGGACGACGGTCACCCCGCGGTGCGAGAGCGCGGCGGCGACCCGGGCCTCCCGGCGGAACCGCTCCCGCAGCACACGGCTCAGGGCCGGATCGTGCTGCGGGCCGAGCGGCTTGAGGCACTTGACCGCGACGCGCCGGCCGAGGGACTCGTCCCGCGCCTGCCACACCTCGCCCATGCCGCCCCGCCCGATGAGATCGAGCAGCCGGTAGCGGCCCTGAATCAGCCTGTTCTCCCCCATCGCGCGCCGTCGCCCCCGTCACTGTCCGCCCCGCCCCCTGGGAACGGCGTCACGGTGCCGCGGCCGCGCGGAACCCGGCCCGGTCCGTGACACACCCCCCTGCTCGTCCAGTATGGCGGTCTATCGCCCCGGTTTGTACGGGGCCGGTCGCGCGCCCGGACCGAGCCTCGCCATGGCCCGCAGGATGTGTTTGGGCGGCAGCTGCCAGCGCAGACGTGCGGGAACGCGGCGCAGCAGCGCACCGGTGGTGCGCAGCCGGCGGGTCACGGCGGCGGGTGCGGGGGCCGGTCTGCCGTACAGCTCGTGGGCGTACGGAGGCAGGGCGGCGTACGCCAGGTGGGCCACGCGCCGCCACAGCACCTCGCGCGCCGGGACGAGGAGGGGGTGCGTCGGCGGGCGGAGAAGGAAGTCGTCCACCTCGCGTGCCTCGGCTCCCGCGGCCAGTTCCGGTCGCACCGTCTCGAAGTAGGCGGCCATCGCGGCCCGGTCGGCCGGTACGGCGTCCGGGTCGAGACCCACCAGGCGGGCGCTGACGCGGTGTTCGGCGATGTACCGGTCGGCCTGGTCGTCGGTGAGCAGGAAGCCGGAGCGGCGCAGGACGTGCAGGTAGGAGTCGATCTCCGCGCAGTGCACCCAGAGCAGCAGCGCGGGTTCGTCGACGCGGTAGCGCTCGCCGTTGTCCGGGTCGGTGGCCGTCAGTGTGCGGTGGATCCTGCGCACCCGGGCGCCCGCCCGCTCGGCGGACTCGACGGTGCCGTACGTCGTCGTGCCCACGAAGTCGGCGGTGCGCATCAGCCGGCCCCAGGCGTCGCGCCGGAAGTCGGAGTTCTGCACGACTCCGCGGACGGCGCGCGGATGGAGGGCCTGGAGGTACAGCGCGCGGACACCGGCGACCCACATCATGGGGTCGCCGTGCATCTGCCAGGTCACGGACCGCGGTGTGAACAGCCCGGGGTCGCCCGTGCCCGCCGGTGGGACCACAGCCATGGAGCGTCACCTCTTGTCGCCGGCCGACCCTGCTCCTCGCACTGTGGCACACGGCGGCTGCGGGAGCCATGAGTCAGGACGGAGGCTGGAGGACTTGGTCGATGACGTAGATGGTGGCGTTCGCGGCCTTGATGTTGCCGCACACGATGTTCGCCTTGCCGTTGACCTTGAAGCTGGTGCCGGAGCCCGACGTGGTCAGCTTGCCGCCTTCCACCGTCTTGAAGGAGCCCTTGGACAGCTCGTCCGGGGTGATCTGCTGGTCCACGACGTGGTAGCTCAGCACCTTCTTCAGCTGCCCCTCATTGCGCAGCAGCGAGGAGAGCTGCGAGACGGTGACGTTCTGGAACGCCTGGTTGTTGGGAGCGAAGACGGTGACGTCGGGTTTTCCGTCGAGAGCGGTGTTGAGCCTTGCCCTCACCGCGGCTGCGACCAGCTGGCTGAGCTGCGGATACGCGGCCGCGGCCTCTGAGACCTTGTCCTTGGCCGTGTCGACCTTCTGAGCAAGCCCCGAACAGCCGGAACCGAATGTCCCCGACGGACTGGGAGACGGACCCTGTGCGTGGCTCTGCGACGCCAGACCTCCCAGCGCGAGCGGGACGGCGACCAGAACTGCCCCGGTGGCCCTTGCTGTACGCATGCGAGTGAACCTCATCGCAACCTTCCTCCCGTCCGTGGAGGCGTGAAACACGCGAAGGTTGTGACCACGGAAGCCCTCGCTTCCGCCGGCGGGGCGGGGCGCTGCTGCTGCGCCACGGCACTGGGCCGTCTTCACCCGGCCACTCAGCGAGCGTATCCACCATGTGCCGGGGACCGCATCTCGAAGCCGGACGCGCCGGCCCTCCGCCCTGCGGGCTCGGGCTGTGGGGCTCGGCGTGCAACGCAAGCGGCCCGTGGTCCGCCTGACCGGCCGTGGACCGCGACTCCTGCCGTCGGCAGCCGGTGTGTCCCGAGGCAGCCGCTTTCCTGATGGATGCTCACGACAAGCGGGTGGTCCCCGGTGACGGCGAACGGCCGGTCCGCGAAGTGACCGCGCGGTTGCGTCTGACGAGGGAGGCGTTCAGCGTGGTCGCGAAGGCGCACCAGGCGGCGTAGGGGGCCAGGAGACATGCCGCGGTCCTGTCGGTTCGGGCGATCCGGCTGATGACCTGGGCGTTGCTGAGATCGAGCAGGAGGGTGTCGGCCAGTGCCGCCGTGGGGCTTCTCCGAGCGAAGAACAGCCAGTTCCACCCCGCGTTGAGCGCCAGGTTCACGGCCAGGCCGCTGATCAGCCGAGTCCGCTGCCGAGGGGTCCCGGTCCTGCCGAGAGCGTGCCCCGCGGCGTAGGCGATCGTGGCGTACAGCGGTGTCCAGACAGCCCCGAAAGCCCAGGACGGCGGTTGCCACGGTGGTTTCCGCAGGGACTTGTACCAGGCGCTGTCCGGTTCCACGGCCCTGGCTCCTGCCACGGCCGTGGCCGCCACGGCAGCCGCGGCGGCGCCGTACCGCAGCCAGGGTGCGATCGGTCGGGTGGAGCCGTTGCGTCCGTCGGCCGGCCTCGGTGTGAACACGGTTCAGCCGTCCCACGTCCAGTCCGCCACCTCCGGTAGGTCCGTCCCGTGCTCGCGGACCCAGACATGGTGGCGCTGCCGGGCGTCCTCCATCTGCTGGCGTACGGCCGCCGCGCGGACCGCGAGGCCCGGAACGCGGTCGATGACGTCCATGACGAGGCGGTAGCGGTCGAGGTCGTTGCGGACCACCATGTCGAACGGCGTGGTCGTGGTGCCGATCTCCTTGTAGCCGCGCACGTGCAGGTGCGGATGCCCGGTGCGGCGGTAGGCCAGGCGGTGGATGAGCCATGGATAGCCGTGGTAGGCGAAGATCACCGGCTTGTCCGGGGTGAACAGGCCGTCGTACTCGAAGTCGCTCATGCCGTGCGGGTGTTCCTCGCCCGGCAGCAGCCGGGCGATGTCGACGACGTTGACCACGCGCACGGCCAGGCCGGGCAGGTGGCGGCGGAGCAACTGGGCCGCGGCGAGGACCTCCTGGGTGGGAACGTCGCCCGCGCAGGCGAGCACCACGTCCGGTTCCCGGGTGCCGTCCTCGGTGCCGGCCCATTCCCAGATGCCGGCGCCGCGGGCGCAGTGGACCTTCGCTTCCGCCATCGGCAGCCAGTCGAAGCAGGGCTGTTTGCCGGCGACGACGACGTTGACGTAGTCCCGGCTGCGCAGGACGTGGTCGGCGACGGACAGGAGGGTGTTGGCGTCCGGCGGGAAGTAGACCCGGACGGCTTCGGGGCTCTTGTTGAGGATGTGGTCGACGAAGCCGGGATCCTGGTGGGAGAAGCCGTTGTGGTCCTGTCGCCACACGTGCGAGGTCAGCAGGTAGTTGAGGGAGGCGACGGGAGCGCGCCAGGACAGGCGGCGGGTGGTGCGCAGCCATTTGACGTGCTGGTTGACCATGGAGTCGACGATGTGCACGAACGCCTCGTAGCAGGAGAACAGCCCGTGCCGGCCGGTGAGCAGGTAGCCCTCCAGCCAGCCCTGGCAGGTGTGCTCGGAGAGGATCTCCATGACCCGTCCGTGCCGGTCGAGGTGTTCGTCCACCGGCAGGGTCTCGGCCTGCCATGCCTTGCCGCTGGCCGCGTAGACGGCCTGCAGGCGGTTGGAAGCGGTCTCGTCGGGCCCGACGAGGCGGAAGTCCCGGCGGTCGGCGGTGGCCGCCATGACGTCCTGGAGCAGCTCACCCAGGACCCGGGTCGGTTCGTGCAGGGTGGCGCCGGGCTTGTCGACCTCGACGGCGTACTTCTCCAGTGGCGGAAGCGGCAGTTCACGCAGGCGCAGACCGCCGTTGGCGTGCGGGGTGGCGCCGAGTCGGCGGGTGCCCCGGGGCACGCAGGCCAGCACGTCCGGGCGCGGGGCGCCGTGCTCGTCGAACAGTTCCCCGGGCCGGTAGGAGCGCAGCCACTGCTCCAGCTGCCGCAGGTGCTCGGGGTTGTCCCGTACGGCGGCCAGCGGTACCTGGTGGGCGCGCCAGGTACCCTGCACCGGCAGTCCGTCGACCTCGGCGGGACCGGTCCAGCCCTTCGGTGTGCGCAGTACGATCACCGGCCAGTGGGGCCGGTCCGCGGCCCCGTCCTCACGGGCCGCGCGCTGGATCGCGTCGATGCGGTCCAGCGCGGTGTCGAGCGCGCCGGCCATCGCGCGGTGGACGGTCATGGGGTCGTCACCGGTGACGTGGACCGGATCGTGGCCGTAGCCGCGCAGCAGCTCGTCCAGTTCGGCCTCGGGGAGGCGTGCCAGGACGGCCGGGTTGGCGATCTTGTAGCCGTTCAGGTGCAGGATGGGCAGGACGGCCCCGTCAGCGACCGGGTCGAGGAACTTGTTCGAGTGCCAGGAAGCGGCCAGCGGCCCCGTCTCCGCCTCACCGTCACCGATCACGCAGGCGACGAGCAGGCCCGGGTTGTCGAAGGCAGCGCCGTAGGCGTGGGAGAGGGAGTACCCGAGTTCACCGCCCTCGTGGATCGAGCCCGGTGTCTCGGGAGCGACATGGCTGGGCACCCCGCCGGGGAAGGAGAACTGCCGGAAGAGCCGGGCCATGCCGACCGCGTCCCGGGTGACGTCCGGGTACGTCTCGGTGTACGAGCCCTCCAGCCAGGAGTTGGCCAGTACGGCGGGTCCGCCGTGGCCGGGGCCCCAGATGCACAGGGCGTCCAGGCCGCGGGCCCTGATGACGCGGTTGAGGTGGGTGTGCACCAGGTTCAGGCCCGGAGAGGTGCCCCAGTGTCCCAGAAGCCGCGGTTTGACGTGTTCGGGCCGCAGGGGCTCGGTCAGCAAGGGGTTGGCCATGAGGTAGATCTGGCCGACGGCCAGATAGTTCGCGGCGCGCCAGTGGGCGTCCAGCGACCTCAGCTCCTCCTCGTCCAGCTGAACGGGCACCTGCTGCGTGTCGAGGGCCATCGGTTTCCCTTCCCTGCGGGGGCAGCGCCGGCGGACTCGTCCGTGTCGGCCGCTGTACGACCACCTTCCATCAGGGCCCCGGGTACCCGACAGGGCCGTTCGGGCCACCCCGCGGAGCGAGTCGCCCGGGGCGGGCCGGGTCGAGGGCCGCAGCACGAGGGCCGCGTCCCCGAGGTATGAGCCGAAGGGCCCACGGCCGGGTCCGGGCGGCCCGTGGTGCCGGCTCCCGAGGGCGCGCACGCTGGGATCGACAGCCCAGGAAGGGAGCCGGTGCGATGACCTCCGCGACCACCATGAGCACGGCGCTCGAGCCCGTGCACCGCGAACGGCTGATGCGTCTCGCCCACGAGGTCTCCTTCGAGGCCGGTACCCGTCTGTTCGAGGAGGGCCGGCACGCCGACCGCTTCTGGATCCTCCGCACCGGAACCGTCGCCCTCGATCTGCACGTCCCCGGCCGCCGGCCGGCCGTCGTCGAGTCCCTCGGGCACGGCGAACTCGTCGGCTGGTCCTGGCACTTCCCGCCCTACCTCTGGCACCTGGGCGCCGAGGCGATGACCCCGGTGCGGGCCTGGGAGTTCGACGCCGAGGCGGTGCGTGCGATGTGCGCCGCGGACCCCGCCTTCGGCCGGGCCGTAGCGGTGTGGGTGGGACGCGTGGTCGCCCAGCGGCTGCATGCCACCCGGGTCCGGCTGCTCGACCTGTACGCCCCCTACGGCAGCGGCGACCAGTGGTGACCGCGCGCCCGCTCCGTCCGGCAGCTCACTGCCGCCGATGCCGACGCGGGGTGACGTCCCATCAACGCACCCGTCCGGCACCGCCGATGCCGACGGCCCGTGCGAGGGTTCCCGGCCACGCCGTCACGTCGCCCGGGGACGGGTGAGCGGCACTCGCCAGCGCACGAGGGCGCCGCCGTCGGCGCTGGACACCTCCAGCTGACCCCCCAGTTGTGCCGCACGCTCCGCCATGTTGCGCAGACCGCTGCGCCGGCCGTCGGGCGGTATGCCCACACCGTTGTCCGAGACCGTCAGGGAGACGTCGCGGCTGTCGGTGGTCAGGACGACCTGTGCCCGGTCGGCGCGGGCGTGCCGGGCGATGTTGGTGAGCGCCTCGGAGAGGACGGCCACGATCTGGTCGGCGATCTCGTGCGGCACGTCCGTGTCGAGGAGGCCTTCCATGCGCAGGCCGGGCGTGAACCCCAGCACCGGTGCCTCCTCGCCGACCAGGCGCACGACCCGGGCTCGCAGCCCGGCGTCGGCTGTGCCCGCACGCGCTCGCAGCCCGAAGATGGCGGAGCGGATGATGCGGATGGTCTCGTCCAGGTCGTCCACGGCCCGCAGCACGCGCTCGGCGGCCTGCGGGTGTTCGATGAAGCGGCCGGCGCTCTGCAGAGTCATGCCGGTGGCGAAGAGCCGCTGGATGGCCAGGTCGTGCAGGTCCCGGGCGATCCGGTCGCGGTCCTGGAGGACCGCGATCTGTTCAGCGTCCTTGCGGCGCTCGGCCAATTCCATGGCGATGGCGGCCTGGGCGGCGAACCCGCCCAGCATGTCCGCCTCCTGCCCCGAGAACACCGGCCGGCCGGCTTCGCGGGCCACCAGCACCGCGCCTCGTACGCCGCCTCCCGCGGTGCCGATGGGGACGGCGACAGCGGGGCCGAGCCCGTGGAAGCGCGGAGGCTCTGGGGAGATCCGCCGATCCTGGTGCACATCGTCGCTGGTGACCGGGGCGGCAGTGGAGAAGGCAAGGCCCATCAGCGTCTTTGGCAGGGACAGCACGAGGCCCTGGTGCGCCTCGGCGTCCACACCGACGGCGATCTCCACCGTCAGGGACTCCGTGTCCTGTACGGGCAGCGCCACCGCCGCCAGTGCCGATCCCATGATCTCGCGGGCACGTTCCGCGATCAGTTTCAGGGCCTCGGCGCGTTCGCTGCCGGACATCAGGCAGTGCGTGATCTCGGCGTTCGCCCGCAGCCACCGCTCCCGCAGCCGGGACTCCTCGTACAGGCGGGCGTTGTCGATCGCCACACCGGCTGCCACGGCCAGGGTGGACAGCACCGACTCGTCCTCCTGGTCGAACTGCACACCGCCGCGCTTCTGGGTCAGATGGAGATTGCCGAAGACCTGGTCACGGACCCTGATCGGGACGCCGAGGAAGCTGTTCATCGGAGGGTGGTGGGCCGGGAAGCCGTACGAGGCCGGGTGCTGGGATATCTTCTCCAGCCGGAGCGGCTCCGGGTGCCGGATCACTTCACCGAGGATGCCGTGCCCCTCCGGGAAGTGACCGATGGCGGCGATCTGCTCCTCGGTGACCCCGACGGTGTGGAAGGCCGACAGGGTCGCGCCACCGGGGCCGATGACCCCCAGGGCGGCGTATTCCGCGTCGACCAGCACGGCGGCGGCCTCCACGATGGAGCGCAGGGCCTGTTCGAGCTCCAGCTCCCGGCCTACGGAGAGCACCGCCTCCAGCAGACTGTGCACCCGGTCCCGGGTGCCACGGGCCGCGTCGATCCGGGCCTGCAGCTCCTCCAACAGCTCGTCGAGCTTCAGCTCCGGCAGGCGTACCCGGGGCTCCTGCGAGTTCGCCACCACGGTCCTCCGTGTCCCCTCGTACGCGAGTCCGGACGGTCGCGGTCATGGCCCACGGTAATCATCCTCCGCGGGAAAGGCAGCCCGCTCGCCTCGGTGACGGCGTCTTTCGGCCGTACGTCCGTGTGCCCGGAGGCGCACGGAGGGCCGGTCGGCCCATCGCTCGGGGGCCGGGTGCACCTGCCCTGGTGCGCGGCTCCACCCCAGGCTGGGAGGTACGGAGTCCAGCCGACCGGCAGCGGAAGGAAGGTACGTCATGGCAGGCCGTGACAGGCGAGCGCCTCGGCGCATCGACCTCGACCACGCCGAGGCGTTGCGGCTGTTGGGCAGCGTGTCCCTCGGAAGGATCGTTTTCACCCGGCAGGCCCTGCCCGCCGTCCGCCCGGTCCACCACGTCCTGGACAACGGGGACATCGTCATCCTCACGCACGAGGGCACCGCACCGGCCTCGCACGCCCAGCAGTCCGACGGCACGGGGGTCGTCGTCGCGTACGAGGCCGACGCCATCGATCCGGACACCCACGTCGGATGGAGCGTCGTCGTCACCGGATACGCCCGCGTCGTGAGCGATCCGCTGGAACTGACGCGCGTGCGTGCGCTGGTGCAGCCGTGGGCGCCGACGGAGGGCAGGGACCAGGCGGTGCGCATCCACCCGGAACTGGTCACCGGTGTCCTGCTCATGGAGCCGGGCGGCGACGACGGGGGTCACTGACCGGTTCACCGTGTCTCAGCCGGGCTCCGGTACGACGGCCACCGGGCAGGCCGCGTGATGGAGCACCCCGTGGGCGACGCGGCCGAGTGGGAGTCCGAAGTGGCTCTGGCGGCGCCGCGCGCCGACGACGAGCAGGTCGGCTCCACGGGAGACGGCCGGCAGCACGTCCCGGGCGAAGCCCTCGATCGTGCGGCGCTGCACCTGCAGGTCGGCCGGCACGGTCGCCAGCGCCTCCTCGACCAGTTCCGCGGCTCGCGCCTCTTCGAAGTGGGCCGGCTCTCCGGTGATCAGCGGGTGGGCCCGGGATTCGTGCAGCGGCCGTCGCCAGGCCCGTACGGCCTCCAGCGTGGCTCCGCGCAGCAGGGCCTCCTCGACCGCGAACCCCAGGGCGGCCGAGTCGGCCGGCCTGCGCGCCACACCCAGGACGATTCGACCGCATGCCGCCGAGCGGACCCCATGGTCATGGCTGCCGCGCAGCACGATCACCGGACAGTGCGCGTGCCCGGCCACCGTGAGGCTCACCGAGCCGAGCAGTGCCTCGGTCACACCGCTGCGGCCACGGCTGCCGAGGACCATGGCGCGGGCACTGCGGCTCTCCCGGATCAGGCCGTACTCGGCTTCCTCGGGCAACACCTCGGTGGTGACCTTCACGCCCGGCTGCCGGTGACGGGCGCGCCGCTCGGCGGTCTCGACGACGTCGTCGGCCATCACCTCCTCCGAGGGCTTGCCGGGGTCGTGGGCAGGGGACATGCCCTCGTAGCGCTCCCAGAGCGAGGCGTACACCAGTCGGAGCGTGGCCCCGCGCAGTGCCGCCTCGTCGGCAGCCCACTCCACGGCTCTCAGGCTCGGCTCCGAGCCGTCGACACCGACGACGATCGGGAGGTCCACGAACTCGCCGGACGCCCGTGCGACTGATGCCTTCATGGGACGTCTCCTCGGGAAATGGCCGTTCAGCCGTGCGTGACCACCGCGACTCTCCCTCTCCCGGTGCGAGGTTCCTGACATCAGGATGGCTGCCCGGCTCCTCCGTCAGCAGGGGCCATACGGCCCGGTCGAGGACCGATCGGCCCACTGCGGGTCCGGTGCCGCAGGGGCCGGACGGCACCTGGCACGCCACCGCCCGCCCGGATCACGCTGGAAGGAGCCCAGCACCCCGGCGAGGCCCATCCGCGAGGTCATGACCTGGACGGTCGCCGCCGTGGGCCGACGGGCTCCCGTCGAGGAGATCGTGCGGCTGATGCAGGACTGGCAGGTCGGCGCCCTGCCCCGTCTCCGAGGCAGACCTGCTGCCCAAGGAGGAACTCCGCGACGACCCTGCGCCACCCCCGTCGAGGCCGCGCGCATCATGGCGCGCCAGGAGATCAAGAGGCTGCCGGTCGTGGACGGCACGGGCTTGCCGGCGGGGATCGTCAGCCGCGCCGACCTGCTCAGGCTCTTTCTGCGCGGGGACGAGGAGATCGCCGAGGAGTCCGGTGCGAGATCGCCTCGCACCTCTTCCCACCCCCGTCGTCGGCTGTGCGCGTGGAGGTGGAGGACGACGTGGTGACGCTCAGCGGAACCCGTCGGCCGACGGGGGCCGGTCGGCCCTGGTGCAACCGGCGCGGGCGGATGATGATCGACCTCCAGGGGGAGTCGGCAGGGCGCCGTCCGTGGAATGAGGTCAGCATGACCGAGACACCGGCCTTCAGCGAGCAGAACCCGATCCGCGTGTTCCTGCTCGACGACCATGAGGTCGTACGACGCGGCCTGACCGACCTCCTCGATACGGAACCGGACATCTCGGTGGTCGGCGACGCGGACACCGCGGAGCACGCGCTCGCCCGGGGCCCCGCGCTGCGACCGCACGTCGCCGTGCTCGACGTCCGCCTGCCCGACGGCGACGGCATCACGGTCTGCCGTGAACTGCGCGACCGCATGCCGGAGCTGGCGTGTCTCATGCTGACCTCCTTCGACGACGAGGAGGCCCTGCTGGACGCCATCATGGCCGGGGCGTCCGGCTACGTGCTGAAGCAGATCAAGGGCTCCGACCTGGTGTCGGCCGTACGCACCGTCGCCTCGGGGCAGTCGATGCTGGACCCGGCGACGACCGCCCGGCTGATGCGCTCCCTGCGGGCCGACCCGACCGAGGTGCCCTCGCTGCCCCCCGAACTGGCCGCACTCTCACCCCGGGAACGCGATGTCCTCGCGCTGATCGGCGACGGTCTGACCAACCGGGAGATCGGTAGGAGGCTGTACCTGTCGGAGAAGACCGTCAAGAACCACATCTCCCGGCTGCTGGCCAAACTGGGCGTGCAGCGCCGGGTCCAGGCGGCGGTCCTCGCCTCCCAGCTGGCCCCGCACGAACATCACGGCCCGGCAGATCATCACCCCGGCTGAAAGCGGTCGGGCCGCGACACCGGCCGGCCGGGGTTCGTGTCCTCGGCGCCCGTGGGCTAACGGCGCACCCTAGGCATGCCGAGGCCGATCCAGGAGATGATCTCGCGCTGGATCTCGTTGTTGCCGCCGCCGAAGGTGAAGATGACCGCCGAGCGGTAGCCGCGCTCGAGTTCGCCGTGCAGGACGGCGCCCGCCGAGCCCTCCTTCAACGGGCCCGCGGCCGCGACGATCTCCATCAGCCAGGCGTAGGCGTCCCGGCGGGCCTCGGAGCCGTAGACCTTGACGGCGGAGGCGTCCTGCGGGGTGAGTGTGCCGTCCTCGACGGCGCTCACCATCTGCCAGTTGAGGAGTTTCAGGGCGTCGAGCCGGGTGTGGGTGCGGGCGAGCAGCCGGCGCACCCAGGGCAGGTCGGCCACCCGGCGGCCGTCCGCGAGCTTGGTCTCCATGGCCCAGCGCTGGACGTCGTGCAGGGCGCGGATCGCCATGGTGCCGTGGGCGGCGAGAGTGACCCGCTCGTGGTTGAGCTGGTTGGTGATCAGCTTCCAGCCCTGGTTCTCCTCGCCGACCCGGCGGGAGACGGGGACGCGGACGTTCTCGTAGTAGCTGGCCGTGGTGTCGTGCGAGGCGAGCGTGGTGATGAGGGTGCAGGAGTAGCCCGGGTCGGAGGTCGGCACCAGGAGCATCGTGATGCCCTGGTGCGGCGGGGCCTCGGGGGCCGTCCGGACGGCCAGCCACACCCAGTCCGCGGTGTCGCCGTTGGTGGTCCAGATCTTCTGCCCGTTGACGACGTACGCGTCGCCCTCCCGTACGGCGCGGGTCCGCAGGGAGGCGAGGTCGGTGCCGGCGTCGGGCTCGCTGTAGCCGATCGCGAAGTCGATCTCACCGGAGAGGATGCGGGGCAGGAAGTACGCCTTCTGCTCGTCGGTGCCGTAGCGCATGAGCGTCGGGCCGACCGTGTTCAGGGCCATCAGGGGCAGCGGGACGCCCGCCTGCGCGGCCTCGTCGAAGAAGATGAACTGCTCCATGGCCGTCATGCCCCGCCCGCCGTACTCCTTCGGCCAGCCCACGCCGAGCCAGCCGTCCGCGCCGAGCCGCCGGATGGTCTCGCGGTAGAACCGCTTCTGCGCGGCCGGGTCGGCGTAGCGCGCGTAGGCGTGGTCGGGTACCAGCTCGGCGAAGTAGTCGCGCAGTTCGCTGCGCAGTCGCTGCTGCTCGGGCGTGTGGTCGAGGTGCACGGCGCCTCCAGGGTCCCCACGGGCGGTCCTGACGGCGCACACCGTAGAACGTGTTCCAGAAATTGGGAATGGCGGCGCCGGTGCCCAGTTCCGGCGCCAGGCGTCCCGGCGCTCAGTTCAGCGTCGCCATGAAGTCCGTGCAGGCGGCGGCGCAGGCCCGGCAGGCGCCCGCGGCCGATTCGGCGCCGGACTGCTCGTCGAAGGCGTGCGCGCACTCCAGGCAGACCGAGCGGCACCACTCCAGCTGGATCCTGATTCCCTCCTCGTCCTGACGGTTCTGTTCGGACAGCACCCGGCAGGTCGCGTCGCACACCTCGGCGCACATGATGCCCAGCCGGCGCACCCGCTCCTGCTCCTCGGTGCCGTCCGGGTCCAGGAGGCTCGCGCGCACCGCACACGCCCTGGCGCACTCCGTGCACGCCTGCGCGCAGGTGAACCGGTCCTCCAGGAACCTGTAGAGCTGCTGCTGCGAAGTCGGCGATGTCACACCGGGCGGGTAGCCGGGCCGGGACGCCGCAAACCCGTACCCCGGGCCGGGAGACGCCGCAACCCGGAAGGGTCGCCGTACGTTCGCACCCGGCCACACCTGGTGTCCGGTTCGCTCTCATCTGGGTGGGTATTCATGGGTTATGGGTACCGCACAGATGGAGCTGGCCGCGGCAAGCGGTCTGATGAGCCTCGTGCTCTTCGGGATAGCCGTCAGTCTGCTGGCGCTTCTCGCCGGCGGCTTCTGGATGAACTCCCGCATCAAGTACCGCGAGTCTCCTCGGCCGCGTCCCGAGGAGCAGCCGCATCTGCCGCCGGAGGGCGCGGTCCGCGAGATCCGGGAGAACAGGGAATCCGAGGAGGTCCCCCGCACTCCCCCGGGCGGACGTCCGCTCACGCCGTACGAACTGAGAAACCAGGACACGCGGCCCAGCGCCTCGAAGGAGCGCCCGCGCTGGAGCAAGGGGTCGAGCGGCTCGTTCGGCGGCGGCGGACTGGGCGCCCACTGACACAGCGTCCCGTGGGCCCGCGTCGGCTGCCCCGCGCCGTCAGGAGCTTTTTCTGGCTGCGTCGAGGCGGCCGACGCGGGCCACGTTGCGCGCATCCTCCGGGTCCTGGCTGGGCTCGGCCGCGAACCAGGCGTCGAGGATCTCCCGGAGCACCGGCGCCGAGGTGAGCCGCAGGCTGAGCGCCAGGACGTTGGCGTCGTTCCAGCGCCGGGCGCCCTCGGCCGTCGCGGCGTCGGTGCACAGGGCCGCGCGGACACCCGGCACCTTGTTCGCCGCGATGGAGGCGCCGGTGCCGGTCCAGCAGCACACCACCGCCTGGTCGGCCGCGCCCTCGGCGACCTCCCGCGCGGCCGCCTCCGAGCAGACCGCCCACTGGGGGTCGGCACCGGGCCGCAGAGCGCCGTGCTCACGCACCTCGTGACCGCGCCGACGCAGCTCCTGCGTGAGGAGCCGGGCCACGGGTTCGTCCATGTCGGAGGAGACGGAGATCCGCATACGGCGAGCCTAGCCGCTCCTGCAGCGGGCACGAAGCGGCTCCGGAAGCGTCTGCACCGACGCTTCCGGAGCCGGCCGTGCAGGGGGTGGCCGGGCAGGTCAGGGGTGCTCGGGCTGCTGCGCCGGGGGCACTGCGCCGCCCTCGCCGCCGCCCTTCTTCCCCTTGTCCGTCCCGTGGGGACGGGCACCCGCGCCGCGTTCGGCCGACTGGCGGGCCTTGAGTTCGCCGCTGTCCTGCGGTGTGGCGCCTCCCTTGTCACTGCGCCGCTGTTCGGGCTGCTGCGGATTCGACATGCGCCGGGCTCCCTCCGGGTGCAGGTGTGCGTGCCGTGTCCGGGTTCCCAGGCGCGGACGGGTGACGCACACCGGCCGGGTTCAGCTCGCGGGCGCGCGCGCCGTCAGGCTGCGGTGCAGATGCTCCAGCGCGTCGAGCAGGACCGTACGGTGGTACCAGCTCAGCCAGGCCGCCGTGTCGCCGGCGAGGACGGCGAGCCTCTCGGCCTGTGCGGCCGTGGGGCGGTGGCCGGGGGCGGTCCAGTGGAGGGTGATCACGCCCGTGCAGGAGCCGGCCGGGGAGACGACGGGCACGGCGTGCAGGGCGTGGGCGCCCGTGGCGAGGAGGGCGCGCCGGACGTCGTCGGACAGGAGCGGCTCCCCGGCCACGTCCGGCACGGTCACCGGACGGCCCCGGACGCGGGCGGCCGCGTCCGCCGAGCCCTGGTTCCGGCCGCGCACCAGATGGTCCAGAAACCTTTCGTCACAGCCGTGGTGCGTCTCCGGCGTCAGGGCGTTCACCGCGGGGTCGACCAGCTGGACGTACCCGGCGGGGGCCTTCCCGGCGGCCAGCGCCTCGTGCAGCACGGCGTCGATCATCTGCCGCCGGCAGCGCGGGTCCCGGCCGCCGCGGCCGAGCAGGCGCAGCGCCGGCACGGCCGGGGAGCGGCGCCCGGGGAACCACACCTCGCCGTCCGGGGCCCGCGCGACCACCACGGCGGACACCAGCACCCGCAGCGGCACGTTGAACCGCTGGGAGCCCTCGCGCAGCACCCGGAAGGCGCTGCCGGAGTCGGGCAGGCCGTAGCGGGTCATGAGGGTCCCCTGGGCCATGCCGATGACGGGCGCGGTGCGCACCCGGGCGCGCAGGGCGCGGACCTCCTTGTGCAGGTCCTCGTACGAGGGCCGCAGCGGGTCGGCGATCTGGGAGCGCCAGGCGGGCAGGTCCTCGGCCTGGGACGCGGCACGGGCCAGTTCGCGCAGGGCCTCGTCGAGGGTGGCGTAGAGGCGTACGCCGTCCAGGCGGGCGAGGTGCACGGCCTCCCGGACGCCGGGGCGGGCCCGCACGATGATCAGGTCGGGGCGGCCGGAGCGGGCCCGGGTGGTCTCGCTGAGCGTCTGCAGGACCGCCGCACCGCCGAGCTGCACATGGGCCATGTCGAGCACGGGCCGCAGCCCGGCCCGGTCGGCCCGTTCCAGGTGGCCGCGCAGTTCGTCCGACCAGGCCTCGGCCCCGAGCGGGTCCAGGGTGCCGGACATGCGCAGGAGCAGGGCGCCTTCCGCGGGCAGGCCCTCGACGAGGGACGACTCGATGACGAGCGGAGCCGGTGCGCCCGGGCGGTCGGAAGAGGGTTTCATCGCATCACCACACCAGAACGTCACAGGGAACTCGCACGGCCTCTTCCTGACCTTGAACCACCTTGCACGCTCGGTGCCCGGCTCTCAACCGCACCGTGACGGGGCCCGGCCGCCGCCCCGCTAGCGGGTGACCGGGCCGGGCCCGTCCTGCGTCTCCAGGGAGTGCAGGGCGGACGCCATGGTGGCGTGGGCGCGCACGCCGGGCAGCCCGGCCAGCCGCAGCGCCTCGCGTACGTGGGGTCTGGGCTGCACGATCGGCAGGCACCGGCCGGCCAGGGCGAGCCCGCCGGTGGCCCGGTCCAGCGAGCGCACGGCCACGGCGCTGGCCAGATAGAGCTCGGACATGTCCAGCACCGGGTGTTCGCCGGCCCGGTCGGCCTGGGCGAGGTGACCGGCGAGGGCCTCGGAGAACTCGGCGGCGTTGGAGGCGTCCACGGTGCCGCGTGCCTTCAGTACGGCGATGTGGCCCCCGTCGGGACGGCGCTCCCGGACGGACTGCAGGAGCAGCGGTGCGGAGCCGGTCGGGCGGACGCGGGCGGAGGACAGCTGACCTTTTTCCATGGAAGGGCTTCCTGCTCGGGAGCGATCAGCCGGCCGCGTCTTGACCGGGGAGGGGGACCACTCTGCCCCGCGGGGGTGTCCGGTGCAACGACAGGCCCGGGCGTGTCGTGGGCCGCCCTCCGGCCGCCGTCTCAGCCGACGTACCGCCGGGCGGGGGACGTCCGGCGGGCCCGTTCCAGCGCGGCCAAACGGTGCTCCAGCTCGGGCGGCACGGGGTCGCGCTGGCGCAGCACCCAGGGCAGCCCGGCCGTGGCGCGGGCGAACGCGCGGGCGGACGCGGCGTCGCGCGGGACGGTGCGGATCAGGTGGCCGGTCCGGCGCAGGGCGGGCAGCAGGGGCCGGCGCAGCCAGGTGAACCACAGCGTGTTGCGCAGCCCGAGGACGCGGCGGGCGGTGCTGTCGCGCAGCCGGGAGGCCTGGTGGTGGACGGTGAGGTCCTCGCCGTAGGCGAGCCACCAGCCCTGCCGGAGCAGGTCGCAGGCGAGCAGCTCCTCCTCGCCGCCGAGCCACAGACCGGGATGGAAGCCGCCGGCGGCGCGGAACGCCTCGGTGCGCAGCACGGTGGCCGCGGCGAGGAACGAGCCGAGCGCCGGCCCGGGCAGCCAGTCGGGGCCGGGCAGCGGCGACTCGCGCAGTTCGCGCACGACGGGGTCCTCGGTGCCGTCCGGTTCGACGACGATCCGCGCGGTGACACCGGCGAGCCGGGGCCGGGCGTCGAGCAGGTCCGCGGCCCGGCGCAGGCTGCCCGGCTCCCACCAGCTGTCGTCGTCGCAGAAGGCGACGTAGGGCGTGCGGACCTGCCGGACCGCCAGGTTGCGGCCGATCGCGCCGAGGTTGCGGCCGGGGCACAGCAGGGTCATCTCCGGGAAGTCGCGGGCGACCGCCTCTGCGGTGCCGTCGCTGGAGGCGTTGTCGGTGACGACGACGCGGGGGCGCTCGGGCAGGCGCCGCAGGAGCGCGAGGGTGCGCAGGAGTTCGTCGCGGCGGTTGTGGGTGATCAGGACGACGGTCGTACGGCCGTCCGGGCGGCCCTGGCTCATGGCGGTCCTCCGGCCGGCTGCCGGTCGAGCAGCCGCGCGGCGTGTTCGACGTGCGGGGGCAGCGTGCGGCGCCGGGCGACGGCGGCGGGCAGCCGGACGAGGGTCTCCTTCAGGGCGCGGCGGGCGCCGGGACGGTCCCGGACGGCGGCCAGGGCCAGGTCGCCGCCGGCGCGCAGGGCCACCGGCCAGGGGCGGCGCAGGCAGGTGGTGAGCACGTGGTTGCGGCGTACGAGCGCGGAGCGGCCGCTGCGGCCGTGGTCCTCGGGGTGGTGGCAGGCGCGCAGGGACGGTTCGTAGGCGACGCCCCAGCCGTCGGCGGCGAGGTCGTAGGCGAGGAGGGTCTCCTCGCCGCCGAAGAAGAGCAGCGGATGGAAGCCGCCGACTCCCAGGAAGGCCTCGCGGCGCACGACGCAGGCGCAGCCCAGGAAGCCGAGCACCGGGCGGCCGGGCAGGTCGGGCTCGCCGGGCAGGGGGGACTCGGCGAGGACGGCGTTCAGCGGGTCGTCGGCGCCCTCCTCGCCGACGAGAGTGCGGGCCGCGAGCAGGCCGAGACGCGGATGCCGGTCGAGCAGGTCGGCCGCGCGGCGCAGGGAGCCCGGGGCCCACCAGGAGTCGTCGTCGCTGAAGGCGACGTACGGGGTGCGGGCGTGCCGGACGGCGAGGTTGCGGCCGACGGCTCCGGTGTTGGCTGCGGGCCGCAGCAGCCGGCTGACCGCCGGATGACCGCGCACGGCCCGGCGGGTGGTGTCGTCACGGGAGTTGTCGACGACGACGACGGGCGGCTGCTCGGGCAGCGCGGCGAGCGCGTCGAGGGTGCGCAGCAGGCTGGCACAGCGGTCACGCGTGATGACGGCGACCGTGACCCTCGAGTCGGCCCCGGCGGCCGTCCGCCGGGTGCTGCCGGGCGCGTGCTCAGTGGCCATGAGCGGCCTCCGGTGCCGTGCCCGGGGCCATGACGGCCGGCGTCGTCCTCGGCTCGGGTTCGGTGGCGGGCCGGCCGGCGGTGCCCGGTGCGTTCTTCCCCGGCTCGGGTTCCGTGGCGGGGCGGCCCGCGGTGGGCAGGGGCCGCGGCAGGTGCCGCGCCGGGGCCATGGCAGCCCCGGTCGACTCGACGGTGGCGAGGCACAGGAGGCGGGAGCCGCCCCCCGTCCTCGGCTCGGGTCCCCGCGCGGGGCGGCCGGTGGGGCCGGGTGCGTTCTCCCTCGGCTCGAGGGGTTCCGTAGCGGGGCGGCCAGCGGTGGGCAGAGGCCGCGGCAGGTGCCGCGCCGGGGCCATGGCAGCCCCGGTCGACTCGACGGTGGCGAGGCACAGGAGGCGGAGGCCGACCGCCGTCCTCGGCTCGGGTCCCGGGGCGGGGCGGCCGGTGGGGCGGGGGGCGCGGTCAGTGGGCATGGGCCACCTCCGGTGCCGTCCGGCCGGGCCGTAGTTGTGCGAGGCAGGCGGCGGCCACCTCGGTGGTGCCGAGGCCCAGGAGCCGGGGGTCGGGGGTGCGGCCGTGGGGGTCGCCGGGCGGGCCGGGCTTCCACAGGGCGAGGTGGTCGGGGCCGGGTGGCGGGCCCCACAGGCGCGGGGAGACCGGTCCGAACAGGGTGACCGAACGCGTGCCGTGGGCCACGGCGAGGTGGGCCAGGCCGGTGTCCCCGCTGAGCACCAGGGACGCCTCGGCCACCAGGGCCGACAGCTCGCCGTAGGGCAGCCCACCGGTCAGCACGTCGGAGGCGGGCAGTCCACTGCGCTCGGCGACCGACCGCACGAGGGCGTCCTCCCCCGGACCGCCGGTGAGCACCACCCGGTGCCCCGCCGCGCGCAGGCACCGTACGACCGCCGCGAACCGCTCTCCCGGCCACCGACGCGACCCCGACGCCGCGCCCGGGTGCACCAGCACCGCACCCGGCGCCGGCGACGGTGTGGCGGGACGCGCCAGGCGCAGGTCGAGGGGGTCGGCCGGGATGCCGTGGGCGCGCAGGAAACCGCACCAGCGTTCCCGCTCGTGAACCCGTGCCTGCCAGGGCGGCCCGTCCGGCAGGGCGTGCGCGAGCAGGCGGCCGGGGTGCAGCTCGGCCAGGGCGTCACGGCTCTCGGGGCCGTTGCCGTGCAGGTCGATCGCCACGTCCGGCGGCGGCCCCGCCCAGTGCGCCAGCGACGGCACCGCCCGCCCGGGCGCCTCGGCCGGGAGGACGGCGTCGACCGCCCCGGTGCTGTGGGCCGCCTCGGCGAGGCCGGCGGGCAGCGCGAGGTGCAGCTGGTGCTCGGGGAAGGCCCGCCGGACACCGCGCAGCGCGGGCACCCCGGCCAGCAGATCACCGAGGCCGAGTGCGCGCAGCACCAGCAGGCGCGGGGGGTACGGGGTGCGAGTCAACGGGCTTGTCCTCCGGTTCGGGTCCGTGGGGCAGTGCGGTTCACCGGGGCGGCGGGCGCCGGACGGGGGACGCGGCGGGCAGCGCGGGCACGAGGAGCCGGTGGCCGCCGCCGCGCGGAGTTTCCGGGCGAGCGGCGTACGGATCGCCCGGCGGCCCGCTCCGCACGGCGGCTGCGAGGCACCGGCGGCACGACGGCCCCGGGCGGCCGACGCGCGGCGGGCCGGGGGAATGCGGCGTCCGAGTCATGGGGTCCGCCCTCCGCCCTCCGCCGATCCGCCTCGCCGCCGATAGGCGGACCCCACGGCGCCCGGCGAGGCACCTGCGGCGCCGGACGCCAGGCAGCCTGGTCACGAAGGGCCACGAGCCTCCGCCGGGCGGGGCGGCCGAGCGCGGCGTGCGGGTCACTGGGCCCGCCCTCCCGTGGGCGACGGTGCCAGCGCCGCTCGGCGGGCGAGGACCGTGGTGGAGCGGCCGTCCAGGTAGGGCAGCAGGAGGACCTGGCCGCCCCAGCTCTCGACCAGGGGCTGTTCGGGGAGGCGGGTGCGGGCGTAGTCGCCGCCCTTGGCCCAGATGTGCGGGCGGAGTTCGCCGAGGATGCGTTCGGGCGTGTCCTCGTCGAACACGGCGACCGCGTCGACGCACTCCAGGGCGCGCAGCACCCGGACCCGGTCGGCGGCCGGGACCAGGGGGCGCCCCTCGCCCTTGCGCCGGCGGACCGAGTCGTCGGAGTTGACGCAGACGATCAGGCAGTCCCCGGCCCGGCGGGCGGCCTGGAGCAGGGCGACGTGTCCGGCGTGCAGCAGGTCGAAGCAGCCGCCGGCCGCGACGACCGTGCCGCCCGCGGCCCGGACCCGGGCGGCCGTGCGCCGGGCGTCGGCCGTGGCGCCGCCGTCGCCCTGCTGTCCCGGCGGTTCCTCCGCGGTCTCGGGCTCGGCGAGGGCGCGGGCGCCGCCCTCCGCGACGTACCGGGTGGCGGCGTGGACGGCCGCCTGGACGGCGTCCTCGGTGAAGGCGCCGTCGGCGAGCAGCCCGGCGGCGGCCGCGGCGAAGCGGTCGCCGGCGCCGCAGGGGTCGCCCGACGCGGTGGCCGGCGTCGGCACCAGCAGGGGTGTCTCGCCGTACGAGAGCAGCGCGCCCCGCTCCCCGAGGGTCACCGTGACCGCGTGTGTCTGCCAGGCCCGGACCAGGGCGCGGGCGTCCCGGGCGGCCGTTCGCAGTCCGCCCTCGTCGCCGGGTTCGGCCTCCTCCCCCAGCCGCTGCGCGAAGGCCCGGGCCTCCTGCGCGGAGGGCGTGGCCAGCCGGGCGCCGGGAACCGGCGGCGCGCCCCGCACGTGCGGGTCCCACACCACGGGCACCCGTGCGGCGGCCCGGGCCAGTTCTTCCCGCAGCACGTCGGCGGTGCCCCGCCCGTAGTCGGCGACGAGGACGGCCTGCGCCCCGGTGACCGCCGCCACGGCGGCCTCGGCGGCCTCGCGGGCGCGTCCCTCGCCGTCGTCCAGGCGCAGCAGCGGCCGGTCACCGGCGAGCACCCGGGTCTTGCTGCTCAGTTCCCCGTCCAGCGGCACCTCCACCAGTTCGACGCGGCCGGCCAGCAGCTCGCGCAGGGTGGCGCTGGCCGCGTCGTCGCCGAGGGCGGTGACGAGGGTGACCGGGCGGTCGTCGGAGGCGGCCAGGCAGGCGGCGAGGGCGGCGCCGCCGGGGCGGGAGCTGCGCCGGGTGCCGTGCACCACCGGCACCGGCGCGTCGGGCGCGAGCCGCTCGGCCCGGCCGCACAGATCGTGGTCGAGCAGGGCATCACCCACGACGAGCAGGGGCGTACGGGAGCCGCTCATGCGTCACCTTCCCGCCGGCCTCCGGGCGCCCCGGGCGCCGCCCGGTCCGTGGCGCGGTCGGGAGCCTGCTCCGTGGCGCCGTCGGGATCCCGGCCCGTGGCGCGGCCGGGGACCTGGTCCGCAGCGTGGTCGACGGCCCGATCCGCGGTGCGATCAACGGCCCGGCCCGAAGAGCGGTCGGCGGGCGGGCCCGCTATGTGATCGGCCGCCCCGTCCACGGTGCCGTCCGCGGTGCCGTCCGCGGTGCCGTCCGCGGTGCCGTCCGCGGTGCCGTCCGCGGTGCCGTCGGCGGGCCGGATAGCGGCGCGGGCGGCAGCCCGGTCCGCAGGGCGGTCGGCGGACCGGTTCGCGGAGCGGGCGCGGCCGACCAGGCGTCCGACCACGCCACCGCGGCCGTCCACCCGGCCGTGCAGGCCGGAGCGGACCGTACGGCCCTCCGTTCCGTCCCGCCCGGTCTCACCGCCCTGCCCGGCCTCACCGCCCTGCCCGGCCTCGCCGCGCCGCCCGGTCGCGCCTCGTTCCACCGCCTCGTCGAAGGCCTCGCAGAGCATGTGCACGGCGACCAGGTGCAGTTCCTGCACGGTGGCGGCCACCGGGGCGTCCACGCACAGGGCCTCGTCGGCGGCGAGGTGGAGCGGGTTGGGGGCCCGGCCGGTCAGCGCCCAGACCGTCATGCCCTGGCGGTGGGCGCGCTCGGCGGCGGTCAGCAGGTTGGCGCTGGCCCCGCTGGTGGAGAGCAGCATCAGGATGTCGCCGGGCCGGCCGTGGGCGGCGGTCTGCCGGGCGAACACCTCCTGGACGCCGTAGTCGTTGGCGATCGCGGTGGTGGAGGAGGTGTCGGCGTGCAGGGCGAGTGCGGAGAACGGCGCCCGGTCGTCCCGGTAGCGGCCCACGAGTTCGGCGGTGAGGTGCTGCGCCTGCGCGGCGCTGCCGCCGTTGCCGGCGACGAGCAGCCGGCCGCCGGAGCCGAGCCGGCGGGCCAGTTCGGTGCCCCAGCGCTCGATGAGGGGGCCGCTGTCGCGGAACGTCTCCAGCGCCTTCATCAGGTCGTCGCAGTGCGCGGTGTCGGTGACGGTCTTCATCGGACGGCTCCCTTCGTCGGGCGATTTCCACCCGTCATCGGACGACTCCCGACAGCGAGGGGATGGAGGACACGGCGCCGTAGGCGCCGGCCACACCGTCGGCCACGCGGTCCCAGGTGTAGCGGGCGAGCACCCGTTCGCGGCCTGCGGCGCCGTACCGGGCGAGCCGGTCCGGGTCGTCGAGCAGCGCGCGGATGACCCCGCTGAGGTCGTGATGGTCGTCGTCCGCCGGGACGTGCACGCCCGTGACGCCGTCCACGACCGTGTCGAGCTGTCCGCCCACGGCGGTGGCGACGACCGGGGTGGCGCAGGCCATGGCCTCCAGCGGGACGATGCCGAAGGGCTCGTAGCGCGGCAGGGACAGCACGAGGTCGGCGCTGGACATCAGCCGGGGCATCCGGGCCCGGCCGACCCCGCCGAGCAGCGTCACGCGGTCGGCGACGCCGCACTCGGCGGCGATGCCGTAGAGGCGCTCGGCCTCGGGTTCGACACCGAGCAGGTCGGCCTCGGGGCCGCCGGCGATGAGCAGTTCGGCGTCCGGGACGCCGGCCAGGGCGCGGATCGCGCGGTCGAAGCCCTTGCGGGGCACGAGCCGGCCGACGGCCAGCAGCCGCCGGCGGCCGGGCACGGTGCGGGGCCGCCCGACGGGGGCGAACTGGTCGGGGTCCACCCCGCAGGGCACCACGGTGATGCGGTCCTCGGGCAGGCCCATGGCGCGCAGCTCGCCCACCTCGTCGGAGCACGTGGCGATGATCCGGGCGCACTCGTGGCCGACGGCCTCCTCGATCGCGATGCGCTCCGGCGGGCTGGTGTCGTCGGCGCCCTGGTAGCGCTTCTTGACGGTGCCGAGGGCGTGGTAGGTCTGCACGACCGGGATGCCGAGGTTCCGGGTGCCGGTCAGGGCGGCGAGGCCGGACATCCAGAAGTGGGCGTGCACCACGTCGGGCGGGTCCACGGCCCACTGCCCGGCCAGGAAGGCGCCGAACTCGGCCATGTGGGGCAGGAGTTCGTCCTTGGGAACGGGAGCGGGCGGCCCGGCGGGCACGTGCACCACCTGGACGCCGTCGATGAGGGTCACCCGGTCCGGCAGGCCCGTGGAGTCCCGCCGGGTGTACACCGTGACCCGGTAGCCCTTTCTCGCCAGCTGCCGGGCGACCTGGGCCACGTACACGTTCTGGCCGCCCGCGTCAGGTCCGCCGAGCGCGGCCAGCGGGCTGGCGTGCTCGGAGACCATGGCGATGCGCCCGGCCGTGGGCAGTGTGCGGCTCATCGGGTGACCTCCTTGATCAGGCGCTCCCAGTCGTCCAGGAAGCGCCGCTCTCCGTAGCGGGCCTGTGCCGCGGCTCGGGCGGCCTGTCCCGTCAGGCGCGCCTGCTCGGGTTCGGCGAGGAACGTCCGTACGGCCTCTTCCAGGACGTCGAGGCGGTTGGAGACCACCCCGGCGCCCTCGGGTATCGCCTCGCGGACCTCGGTGGTGTCCAGGGCGACGACCGGCATGCCCAGGAACATCGCCTCCAGCAGGGACAGGCCGAGCGAGGTCCAGCGGACCGGATGCAGATAGAGCCGGCAGCGGGCCATCTCCCGGTGCAGGGCCTGCTGGGGAAGGTCCCGGGTGCGGCAGCGCCCCGGCGGCAGGTCCAGCTGCTCGGCCAGCCCCTCGGTGCGCATCCCGAAGACGTCCAGGGGCGCGCAGCGGGCGAAGCGGGGCAGCAGGTCGGTCCCGGTGGTACGGCCCCTGCGCACGGGTTCGTTGACGACGACCGCGGCGCGCTTCTCGGTGCCGGTCCACAGCGGGCCGGGGTCGATGATGCCGTGCTCGACGACCTCGGTCGGGGCCTTGCCGTTGTCCCACATCAGGCGGTTGAAGTGGGTGACGTGGACGACGGGGATCCCGGTCTGCCCGGCCAGCGGATGCAGTTGACGCTCCGGCGACGCGTCGGGGCTGTTGTGCTCGACGTAGACGGCGGGCACGTCCACGCCGGGGCGGCGGCCGGTCCAGCGCAGGGCCAGGTCGAGTTCGTGGGGGCGCTGCAGCACCATCAGGTCGATGTCGCCGTCCCAGAGTTCCCTGGGCGTGCGCTCCTCGACCGCCGCCGGCCAGTCCCAGGTCACCGCCCGGCCGAGTCCGTCGGGGCCGCGGTCCTCGGTGACCGGGACCAGGTAGGTGTGCGGGCCCTGGACGAAGGCGGTGAGCCAGGATCCGTGCACGTGCCAGACGAGGATGTTCATGAGTGCCGCTCCTGGATGAGCTTGTGCACCGCGCGCACCACGTCCTGTCCGGTGACCTCGTCCAGACAGGGGTGGCCGGGCACCGGGCAGGTCAGGGCCCGGGTGTTCGCGCACGGCGCCGACTGGTCGCCGAGCAGGATGGTGGGGACGCCGTACGGTGCCCAGCGGGCGGCCGGGACCACGGGCGCGAACAGCGAGACGACGGGCGTGCCGACGGCGGCCGCGAGGTGGGCGGGGCCGGTGTTGGCGCTGACCACGGCGTCGGCCAGGCGGAGCACGCCGGCGAGGGTGCGCGGGCCGGTGCGGCCGCCGAGGTCCACGGCCAGGTCGCCGGCGACCTCCCGGGTGAGCGCGGTCTCGTCGGGCCCGCCGGTGACGACCACGCGGTGCCCGGCGTCGGTGAGCAGGGCGACGGCCTCCGCGCAGCGGTGCGGGCTCCAGGCGCGGGCGGGGGCGCTGGCGCCGGGGTGCAGGACGACGTACGGGCCGTTGCCGGTCAGGGCACTGGCGTCCGGCGGGGGCAGGACGCGCAGGCGGCCGTCGTCGCCGGGCGGGAGAAGGAAGCCCATGGCGGCGGCGGTGTCGAGGGCCGCCTCGACCTCGTGCCGCCCCTGCTGCCGCCGGTGCCGCACGTCCAGCAGCCGGCCGGCGTGGTCGACGCTGTCGGCGCCGATGCGGCCGACGCCGGCGAGCCGCAGCAGGAGGGCGGTCGGCAGGGGGCTCTGGTGGAAGGAGGTGAGGATCAGGGCGGTGTCGCAGGCGGCGGCCCGCAGGCGCGCCAGCAGGCCGTCGACGTCGGCCGTGCTCACCGCCGGCGGATCGAACCCTTCCCAGGGCGCGTCCCACACCAGCACCTCGTCGACCCCCGGGAGCATCCGCGCGGCGTCCGCTCCGCGCGGCCCGCACAGCAGGGTCACGCCGGAGCAGCGCGTGGCGACGGCCCGGACGGCGGGCCCCGCGAGCAGCACGTCCCCGAAACTGTCGAGCCGGACGACCAGCCCCTTCACGACGCCCACCTCCCGCCCGTGCCCGGCCGGCTCGCGGCGGGCGGACGGGGCGCGCCCGTGCCGGTTCCGGCGGCGGGGGACCCCGGGGCCGCCGGTGTGTCCAGCGCCGTGCGCAGGGCCGTCAGGACGTCCGGGGCCGTGAGGGGCGCGAAGCGCGTGATCTCGGCCGGCGCCGTGGCACGGTTGGGGACCAGGACGGCCCGGGCGCCCGCCGCGTGGGCGGCCAGCACGTCGGCGGCGATGTCGCCGATCATCAGGCAGCGGTCCGCGGGGACGCCGAGGCGGGCGGCTGCCGCGAGGATCAGGCCGGGGCGGGGTTTGCGGCAGGCGCAGCCGGCCTCGGGGGCGTGGGGGCAGTGGAGCCAGGCGTCCAGGCCGCCCAGGAGGCGGTCCGCGCGCCGGTTGACCGCCTCGACCTGCTCGGTGGTGAGCAGGCCGCGGCCGATGCCCGACTGGTTGCTGACCACGGCGGTGGCCAGACCCGCCGCGCGCGCGAGCGCCACCGCCTCGGCGGCGCCGGGCAGCAGGCGGACGCGGTCCGGGTCGCCGTTGTACGGCACGTCCGCCACGAGCGTGCCGTCGCGGTCGAACAGCACGGCCCGGACGGGCGACCGGTCGGTGCTCACTCGGTGCCTCCCAGGGGTTCGGCGCTCCGGTGCCGGACGAGCCCCGCCAGCCAGTGCCGGACGGCGAGCGGCGGTATCAGCACGCTGGTGCCGAGCATCCCGGCGATCTCGCGCGTGGTGCGCGGGCCGGGCAGGATGCGGGCGAGGGCGAACTCGGCGGTGCCCAGCGTCCACAGGGCCGCGCAGACGGTGGCGGCCCGGCGCCGGCCGGCCAGCGCGCAGCCGGCCGAGGCGAGCGCCGCACTCGTCACCGCCAGGTGCCGGGGCAGCCGCCCCCGGGGCGCCTGGGCCCGGGCCCACCAGTCGCGCCCGTGCAGCCTGCTCATCAGGACGTCGTCGGCGTTGCCGCGCTGCGCGGGCAGCGAGGCCCACCAGTGCGCCGGGCGGACCGGGTGCCGGGTGACGCGGGTGCCGCGGCGCAGGGCCCAGCCCGCCCGCTCGACGCGCAGCGCGAGGTCGGCGTCCTCGCGGAACGCCCGCGGGAAGCGTTCGTCGAAGCCGCCGACCCGGGTGAGGGCGGCCGTGCGGTACGCCATGTCGGCGGTGGCCCAGGCCGCGTTCTCCAGGCCCTTGGTGCCCCGTTCCCAGTCGGTGGGCCGACGGTCCGGCGGCAGGGGGACCCGCAGCCGCCCCTGGATGCCGCCTATGTCCTCGCCGGCCCGCCGCAGGTCCTCGGCGAGCCTCCGGGACCAGTCCGGGAGCACCTGGACGTCGTCGTCGAGGAAGACCGTCCACGGGGTCCGCACGGTGCGCCACCCGGCGTTGCGGGCGGCGGCCGGGCCCCGGCCGCCGGTGCGCAGCGTGCGGACCCGGTCGAGCAGCACCCCCGCCGGTTCCAGCGGCAGACCGCCCTCGGGCGCGGGCCGGTCGTCGACCACCACGACCTCGTGCGGCGGGTGTCCCTCGGCCGCGGCCAGCGCCCGCAGGCATTCGGCGAGGCAGGGCCGGCCGATGGTCGGGACGACGACGGTGTAGGCGGGCGCGGGGCTCATGCGAACGCCTTCCCGCGGCGGATCGCGAACGGGCCGAGGACGAGCAGGTCGACGGGCGCGGAGCCGAAGCACTCGAGGGCGTCGCGGGGATCGTCGACCATGGGGCGCCCGGCGGTGTTCAGGCTGGTGTTGACCACCACCGGCAGCCCGGTCCGCCGTTCGAACCCGTCGATCATGCGGGCGACGAGGGGTTCCTGCGCCCGGTCCACGGTCTGGATGCGGGCGGTGCCGTCGACGTGGACCACGGCCGGGATGCGGTCCCGCCAGTCGGGCGCCACGTCGTGCACGAACAGCATGTGCGGGCTGGGCAGCGGCCCGTCGAACATCTCGGCCGCCCGCTCCGCGAGCACCATGGGCGCCACGGGCCGGAACTCCTCGCGTCCCTTGACCGCGTTCAGGCGCTCCACGTTCTCGGCGCGTCCGGGGTGGGCGAGCAGCGAGCGGTGGCCGAGAGCCCGCGGGCCGTACTCGCTGCGGCCCTGGAACCAGGCCACGATCCCGTCGGCGGCCAGTGTCTCGGCGGCCGTCTCGGCGATGTCGGCGGGCTCTTCGTAGGGCACGGCGGCCCGCTCCAGCCAGGCGCGCAGTTCGGCGTCGCTCCAGCCGCGCCCCAGGGCGGCGGTCGGCATCGGCTCGAGGGTGTCCTTCTGGCCGGCGACGTGTGCCGCCGCGCCCAGGGCGGTGCCGGCGTCCCCGGCGGCGGGT
Organism: Streptomyces sp. NPDC030798; assembly: GCF_055572275.1. Taxonomy (NCBI): domain Bacteria; kingdom Bacillati; phylum Actinomycetota; class Actinomycetes; order Kitasatosporales; family Streptomycetaceae; genus Streptomyces; species Streptomyces sp. NPDC030798. Next base: position 479,132 of record NZ_JBVIDR010000003.1, read on the forward strand.
TGCACCCACACGTGCCGGAAGCCGCTCTCCCGCCACAGCCGGGTGTTCGCCACGCAGTTGAGGGCGACGCCGCCGGCCAGCGTGAGGGCGTCCTCGCCGGTGCGTTCGCGCAGCCACCGGGCGAGCGCCAGCATGGTTTCCTCCAGGCAGAGTTGGGCGCTGGCGGCCAGGTCGGCGTGGTCCTGGTTCCAGGCCCCGCCGGCGGGGCGCGGCGGTACCAGTTCGGCCCAGGGCACCGGGCGGGCCCGGAAGCCGCCCCGGTCGTCGGCATGGACGTACGCGCGCAGCCGGCCGGCGAAGCGCGGGGTGCCGTAGGAGGCGAGGGCCATCACCTTGAACTCGTCGCTGCTGCGCAGGAATCCGAGGTGGTGGGTGAGGTCCTCGTAGAACAGGCCGAGGGAGTCGGGCAGTTGCTGGGTGCCGAGGACGGTGAGTTCCCGGTTGGTGCAGCGGCCGGCCAGGTGGGAGCCGCACTCGCCGCGGCCGTCGAGGACGAGGACGGCGCAGTCCGCGTACGGCGAGACGGGCCCCGCGGAGGCGGCGTGCGCCACGTGGTGCGGGACGAAACGCACCTTGGCCGGGTCCAGGCCGGGCAGTGCCTCGGCGAGGAAGCCGGGGGCCTGGCGGGCGTACTCCTGGCGCAGATGGTCCCAGGGGTCGTGCAGGCCCAGTTGCTCGGCGGGGCGGGCGAGCGAGGGGTCGTAGGAGTAGGCGACGGCGTCCAGGTCGGCGGGGGTCAGGCCGGCCTGCTCCAGGCACCAGCGGGCCGACTGCTCGGGCAGCTCCCAGGCGGAGAAGGGGACGGGCCGCTTGCCGTGCTTGCGACGGGAGAACCGTTCCTCTTCCGCCGCCGCCACCACCTTGCCGTCCGTGAGGAGGGCGGCGGCGGGGTCGTGGAAGAGTGCGTTGATACCGAGGACGTGCATGCGCTGTCTCCAGGGCGACGGTCGGGCAACTGGTCAGGCCTGCGCGGCCGGCTCCCCGTCCGGCGGGAGGGCGTCTTCGTCCGGGGGCGGGGGTGGCATCACCCTGGCCCGGCCGGTGGGCTCCGCGTTCGTGCTCGGGCACGCCTCGGCCGGTGGCGGTGCCGCGAAGTAGGCGATCGTCTGCTTCAGGCCCTCCTCCCAGGGGACCTGGGGGGTCCAGCCGAGCAGTTCGCGGGCCAGGCTGGTGTCGGGGCGGCGGCGGCCGGGGTCGTCGACGGGCCGGTCGATGAAGGCGATGGGCGAGCGGGAGCCGGTCAGGGCGACCACCCGGCGGGCGAGGTCGGCCATGGTGATCTCGTCGGCGCCGCCTATGTTGACCGGCCGCACGGACCGGCTGGCCGCCACCCGCAGCACCCCGTCGACGGTGTCGTCGACGTAGCACAGCGAGCGGGTCTGGCTGCCGTCGCCGGTCACCGTGACCGGCTCGCCGGCCAGGGCCTGGCTGATGAACGTCGGCACGGCGCGGCCGTCATGGGCGCGCATCCGCGGCCCGTAGGTGTTGAACAGCCGGACGATCCCGGCGTCGGTCCCCCGCGTCCCGGCGTGCGCGGTGACGAGGGCTTCGGCGAACCGCTTGGACTCGTCGTACACGCTGCGCGGCCCTATGGGGTTGACGTTGCCCCAGTAGCCCTCGTGCTGGGGGTGCACGAGCGGGTCGCCGTAGACCTCGGAGGTGGAGGCGAGCAGGAGGCGCGCCCGGTCGCGCTCGGCCAGCGCCAGGGCGTTGCGGGTGCCGAGGCTGCCCGCGTCCAGGGTCTCCAGGGGCAGTCGCAGGTAGTCGGCCGGGGACGCCGGGCAGGCGAAGTGCAGGACCAGGTCGTAGGGGCCGGGCAGCAGCCGGAGGCAGTCGGGGTCCGAGACGTCGCAGTGCACGTACCGGAAGCCGGGCCTGCCTTCGAGGTGGGCGACGTTCTCGCGCCGGCCGCAGACCAGGTTGTCCGCACAGTCGACTTCGGCGCCCGAATCCAGCAGCCGTTCGCACAGGTGGGAACCGAGGAAGCCGGCGCCGCCGGTCACGACGGCGCGCCGCCAGGGAACGGGAAGGGTCTCACCGGTCATGGGGGCTCATTCCTTCGTCCAGGTCGTCCACGTGCGATGCGCCCGGGGAACGCTCCGCGTCCGGGCGTTCGGCGCGTGCCGTGTCCCCGGGCCGAGGGCGTCGGCGCGCCGGGGGATGGACTCGTGGGAGGACGTCAGGGCCGCGGGTCCCCGCAGATCCGGAGGACCGCCCTGGTCGGCCGCCGCTTGCTGGACGGCACTGGCACTGGGTTCCCGTGCCAGTTGGTTTCACACGTTGGATTCTTATTGTCCGAAATGACGGGTACTCGCGCGACTCCGCTGCTCGCCGCCCCGTGGAGACGGCCCATGGACGACGACCTCACGGCGGCTCTGCTGCGCAGCCCGTTGACGGCCGGGCGCCCGGCAGGGCGGTTGCTGCTCACCGGATGGTTCAGCTTCCGCGCCGGCGAGGCCCCCGCCGGCGACGTCCTCTCCCAGCGGCACGCCGCGCTGCACTTCGTGTGCGGTCCGGTGCACGGGCCGCGGGTCGCCGCGCTCCATGCCAGGTTCAGGACCTGCAGACGACTCGCCGCCGACGCCGCCGTCGTGGATCCGGCGGATCCCACGGTGACCGGTTTCCACGAGGTCCTGCCCGCGACGGTACGGCGGTCCCCGCCCGCACCGACCTGGCTGCCCGGGCCCCGCTGGGCCCGCTTTGGCCGGTGGCCGGTGTACTGCGCACGCCGGCGGCACGAACGGGGGAACGAGCGCCTGGCCGGCTGGCCGGTGGCGCCAAGGTCACCGCCCAGGCCCGGGCGGTGGGCCGGCCGGCGCTGGTGGACGCGGGCGCGCCGGCGCCGCGCATTCTGGACCACTGGTGGGGACGGGCGCTCTCCGAGGAGGGCCGGACGGCGGCGGCCCGCCACTCGATGAGCTGACGGCGTGGTGACGGCCGTGTAGCGCGCCGGGGACGGGGCACTCGACGCCACGACCGGCGGGCCGCTCAGGGCCGCCGGGTGCTGTTGAGGAGGTAAACGACATGGGTCACGGCGGAAACGTCATCCAGGAACTGACGACCGATCACCGTGAGGTCGAGGAGATCTTCGCCCGCATCGAGGCTCTGCCGCCCGGTTCCAAGGACCGCAAGATGCTGGCCGACCAGGCCACGATCGAGCTCGTCCGGCACTCGGTGGCCGAGGAGGCCTACCTCTACCCGGCGGTGCGCAAGCACCTGAAGGGCGGGGACGCCCTGGCCGACAAGGAGCTCGAGGACCACGCCCAGGCCGAGCAGATCATGAAGGACCTGGAGGGCCTGGAGCCGGACGATCCGCAGTTCGACACGCTCATGGGCCGGCTGATGAGCGAGATCCGGTCCCATGTGACCGACGAGGAGGAGAACCTCTTCCCGCAGCTGCAGACGGCCTGCCCGCCCGAGGCGCTGGACGAGCTCGGCGACAAGGTGCGCCGCGCGAAGAAGACCGCACCGACCCGCCCGCACCCGTCGGCACCGGACCACCCCCCGGCCAACAAGCTGCTGGCGCCGGGAGCCGGCCTGGTCGACCGGCTGCGCGACGCGCTGTCGGGGCGCGGCAAGGAGAGCTGAGCCCCTCGCGGGGCGTTCAGTGGCGGCGCGGGCGGCCCGGCCAGGGTTGCTACGCCGCCGCCGCGATCCGGTCGGGACCTCCGGGCGCCCGCCGGCCCACAGAGGCCGGCGGGCGCCCGGAGGTCGTCGTCGCTCACAGCCACGGAATCACCCGGCCGCCGGACCTGGGCCGCGACCGGCGGGTGGCGCGGCAGAGCAGGCGGAACGCCTGCAGCAGGGTGAGCGGCCACAGCAGGGCGAAGCACCACAGCAGGGCGGGGTCCGAGGTGCGGATGCCCATGACGGCCACGAACACGGACGCGGCAGCCAGCAGCAGCACGGCCAGCGGCAGCCACACGCCCCGCCGCGGCCGGTCCGCCCGGCGCTGCCGGTCCGCCTGACGCGGTGCACGGGGCCGGCGCGCCGATCCGGTCGCCGGGCGGGACGTGCGCTCCCTCGGCGCGGCGCCCATGCGCCGCGCCGAGCCCGTCCGCTCCGGCGACCCCATGGCGCGCGCCAGGCGGCGGTCCTGCTGGAGGTCCGCCTCGATCCGCAGCAGCGCGAGCCGCTCACGCGGCGAGAGCCGGACGTCGTCTGGTGTCTCCCAGTCGTTCACGGCAAACGGCACCTCCTCCGGCCGGTGGCCTTCGCACCCCCTCACCCCGAGGGCCGAGTTCCCCCCGAAGGCCGACCCGAAGCGGTGACCCGCCGAGGTAGCCCTCGAGCGAGTGCTCTTCGCCGCGCCTGCCGCGATGCCGGCGGACGAAGGTGTCCGCGGCCGAGAGGGGAATGCGGGCATCCACGCGAGCGTGGCGGTCGGGCGGGGAAGGCCGGTACGGGCGTGGTTGCCCGCTCCGGGCGACGGCCGGCCCTGTGCAGCGGGCCTCGAAGCTCGGGCCGGGAAGGCCGGACGCGCGCGGTTGCCCGCTCCGGGCGACGGCCGGCCCTGTCAGTGGGCCTCGAACAGCTCGGCGGGCGGGAGCGGCCGGGTCGTCCCGAAGCTCGGACCGTCGCTTCACCCGGAGGTGCCGGGCGGCCGGCCGCGACCGGCGGATCGTCATTCGTTGTGGTGTGCGGACGCCTCCGCGACCTGCTTGAGCGCTGACGCCGTGGCCGGATCGCCGACCTTGGCGGGCTGTTCGTGCACGTGGCCTTCCGGGCCGCCGTGATGGAAATGGGCGGGCGCCAGCCTGTCGCCGGCCCCGTAGCGCTCCGGCTCCGCGTCGGCGGGGGCCACGGGGGCGAGATCGGCGGCCGGCCGCGTGCCGCCCCGGGCCGTGTCTTCCTGGGTGCCCTGCGCACCCTGTCCCGGGCGCGGCTGGGTGAACCAGGCGACGACCGCGCCCGTGAGGGCGACGGGCCATTCGACGAGCCCCGCCGCACCGAGCACTCCGGCTCCGGCGTACACCGCCATCCGCCGACCGCGCGGAGAGACCGCTCCGATCAAGTCCAGCGCGCCGTCGGCGGCCTTGCCGACCTGCTCAGCTCCGGGCAAGTGGCCAAGTTGCGAGGCGACTGCCCGCACCGGCCGGGGAAGATCGGATGCAATCGTACTGAACCGGCTCATCTCGACTCCCTCCGCATGGCCAAAGGGCTCAACCCCGGTTCCAGTGTCTCACCACGGATGCCCGCTTCGTCCGATGTGCCCCGGCCGGAGAGGCAGGTGGCAAAGACGACGCGCCCAGGGGGTATCTGCACAACTGAACCCGGCCGGACGACGAAACACAGACATGCCGTGGAGGTGACAGGCGGTGGACCGGCTCGACCACCATCAGCACGCACTCGACATGATCGACTGGCTGTTGGAAACCGCCTCCGTACGTGAGTTCCTGCAGCACCTGGTCGATGACGCGGTCAACGCCTCACAGGCGGACGGCTGCGGGGTGACGATCCAGCGCCGGCAGCGGCCGCTGACCGTCGTCAGCACGGGGGGCGTCGCGGACAAACTGGACGAGAAGCAGTACGGCCAGGACGACGGCCCCTGCCTGCAAGCCCTGCGCACCGGCCGGATCGTGCCCGTGCCGGACACGCTGGAAGAGACGCGATGGGGTTCCTATCCGCGCTTCGCGGCCGACCTGGGAATCCGCTCCTCGCTGTCCGTGCCGATCCCGGTGCACACCCACACCGCGGGAGCGCTGAACTTCTACGCCGCCGATCCGCACGCCTTCTCCGACACCGATCGGCAGATGCTGGCGCTGTTCGCCGCACAGGCCGGTGGCGGGATCGCCCTGGCGCAGCGACTGGCCGATGCCGAGGACTTCACCCGCGACCTGCAGACCGCACTCGCGACCCGAAGCGTGATCGACCAGGCCATCGGCAGCGTCATGCAACAACAGCGCTGCACCGGGGAAGAGGCCTTCGACCTGCTGCGCAGACTGTCCCAGCAGACCAATCTCAAGCTTCGTGACGTCTGCACGCGTCTGCTCACCGACATCGCCGGTCGGCCCCCCGCCCCACGGCCGCCCCTGCGGCAGCGAGGATGACCTCGAACTGACGGCGGAGTTCCCGTTCCCCTGTGCGCCGCACGACGATGGTGAGAACGTGAAGGAACGCGGGACGGCGCTGCCCCGGCATGCCGGGCGGCTGCCGTTCCGCCAGGGATCGCTTGGGAAGTCAGGCGGTGACCGTCCGCTCTCGCGAGAGCGCGACAGCGGTGCACCCGCCCGCCCGGAACGTGCCGGACGGCGGGTGCATCCCCGAATCGGCACCGGCGTGCGGATGCGGCCCTCGATGTCCCTCGCCGACCGGACCGGCCCAGCCCCCTGGTAGAGGAAGGACCGCTCGGGTACTCGCCTCAGCGGCAGACCCATACAAGGGAGGCATGCTGATGAGCACAGTGAAGGAAGCGGTGGAAGTCGACGTTCCGCTTCACACCGCGTACAACCAGTGGACGCAGTTCGAGACGTTCCCCGAATTCATGGAGGGCGTCGAGGAGGTCAGGCAACTGGACGACCGCCACAACCACTGGACCACCAAGATCGGTGGAGTGCGGCGGGAGTTCGACACGGAGATCGTCGACCAGCTTCCCGACGAGCGCATCACGTGGCGTACCACCAGCGGTGACACGAGCCAGAAGGGCATGGTCCGCTTCGAGCGCGTGGACGACATGCACACCAGGGTCGAGCTCGTCATGGATGTGGAGCCCGGCGGAGTCGTGGAGAAGGCCGCGGACATGCTCGGAACGCTCGACCGGCGGGTCAAGGGCGACATGAAGCGCTTCAAGCAGTACATCGAGCAGCGCGGAGGCGAGTCCGGAGCATGGCGCGGACGCATCAGGCCGGAAGACAGCGGAACCTCCCTGTGACACCACGGCCGGCCCGGCCCGCCTGAGGGCGGGCCGGGTGCGTGCCCGGCTCGACGAGCCGCCCACCGGCACCGTCTAAGCTCCCGCGCATGAGTGAAGCGGGTAGCGACAGCAGCGGCAGACGGGTTGTCGACGGGCGGTTCGTGCTGGAGGCACGGCTCGGCGGTGGCGGCATGGGGACGGTCTGGCGCGCCACGGACCTCGTCCTGCACCGGAACGTCGCTGTCAAAGAGGTACGGCCGCCCGATCCGGACCTGGCCGAGTACGACCCGGAGGCCGCCCGGATGCTGCGCGAGCGGGTCCTGCGCGAAGCCCGTGCGCTGGCCCGTATCGATCATCCCAACGTGGTGACCATCCATCACGTGGTCGACGGCGGGCCGGGGAGCTATCCCTGGATCGTGATGGAGCTCGTGAGCGGCGGATCCCTGGCCGACCGTCTCGCGCGCGGGCCGATGAATCCGCAGGACGCGGCCCGGACGGGCCGAGAGGTGCTGGCAGCACTCCGGGCCGCGCACGGCGCCGGGATCCAGCATCGCGACGTGAAACCGGCCAACGTCCTGCTGCGCCCGGACGGCCGGCCGGTGCTGACGGACTTCGGCATCGCGGCCGTCCGTGACGCCACCACGCTCACGGCGACCGGTTCGGTCATCGGCACGCCCGACTACATGGCCCCGGAACGCGTGTCGGGGAAGGACGGGGGTCCCGCCTCGGACCTGTGGTCACTGGCGATGATGCTCTACACGGCGGTCGAGGGACATCATCCGCTGCGCCGGGGCACCACGCTCGCGACGCTCGCCGCCGTCCTCGGTGACGACGTCCCTCCCCCGATGAAGTGCGGCCCGCTGGGGGACGTCCTCACTCGGGTCCTCGTCCGGGATCCCGCGCTGCGGCCCGGTGCCGACGAACTCGACCGGATGCTGGCCGAGGCCGAACGGGGGGCCGAGATACCCACGTCCTTCCGCCTGGCTCCGCCGGAGGCGACGCGGCAGCCCGGCCCCGCACCGGTTCCGACGGGTTTCGGCCCGGCGCCCACGATGTCTCCGGGACCGTACGACAGCCCGCCCGCGGCCGTGACCGCACCCGTGACCGCGCCACGCCGCCGGCGCCACGTCCGGATAGGTCTTCCCGTCGCCGGAGTCGCACTGGCCGGCATCCTGGTGTGGACACTGCTGCCCGGACGGGGCAAGGACGCGCCCGCCGCGGCGTCCGGTGACACGCCCTCGACCGCGCCGTCGGTCAGCGCCCCGGCCCGCACCGGCGCCTCCCCTTGGGCCGACGCTCCTACCGGGACGACGAACCTCTTGACCCCGGCCGGTATCCGCACCGCGATCAAGGCGTTCCAGGAAGCGACTGGCCGCGACCGGTACGCGGATTTCACCGTCTACCCCGGGTACGTCAACGCCGGCCTCATGGTGAAAGGCAGCGACACCCGGTACGACTCCTACACCTACCGTCCCGGCCAGGGCGTGGAGAAGGGCATCATCAGCGGCTCGTTGTCGGGCGGGAAGAAGCCGGTCTCCCTGGACGCCTTCGACTGGGACAAGGTGCCCTCCCTGCTGGCCGAGGCCGGGCGGAAGCTGAAGGTCGACCACCCCGACACCCGCTACTTGCTGGTCAACGTCCCGGACGACGTCTTCGGGACTCCGGCGGGCATGTCGGTCTACCTCAGCAACGCGTACAGCGAGAGCGGCTACCTCCAGGCGGACCCGCACGGCAAGGTCGGCAGAGTGATGCCGTACGACGGCGGCTGAACCGGAGAACTGCGGAATCCATCGAGTCAAGCGCATTGAACAACTGATTGCGAAATATTCATGGCCCAGCAGGGACGGAATCAGTACTGTTCCGCTCGTCGTCCCGCACCCGGTCATGCACCGGGTGGCACCTTGAAGGAGCAGGCTCCGATGAACAGTGGTTCTCCCCAGAGGCTCTTGCCGGTGACCGAGCGCACGCGCCACCGGCGGCTGCGGGAGCAGGGCAGCCTGGACCGCGACCGACTGGACGCGATCCTCGCTGCGGGCTTCCTCTGTCACCTCGGCGTCGGCGTCGACGGAAACCTTCTGGTGGTGCCCACTGTCTACGGGTCCGACGGCACGACCCTGTACTTCCACGGCTCCGTCGCCAGCCGGAGCCTGGTCGCCGCGCCGGCCGCCACGGTCTGCGTCACGGTGACCCACGTCGACGGGCTGGTCGTCGCCCGGTCGGTGTTCGAGCACGGAGTCAACTACCGCAGCGCCATGATCTTCGGCACTCCCCGTCCGGTCACGGACCCCGACGAGAAGCTGGCCGGCCTGCGCTGCCTGACGGAGCAGGCCACACCGGGCCAGTGGGACTACGCCCGCCGACCCAGCCGCAAGGAGCTCGCCGCCACGGCTCTGCTCGCGCTGCCCCTGGACGAGGCATCGGTCAAGATCCGCACCGGCTCACCGGACGACGGCACTGGCGAGGACGGCCGTCTCGGACTGTGGGCGGGCGTCATGCCGCTGCGCTCCACCTGGGGCGATCTCGAGCCGGACCCGCTGCTGCCCGAGGGCATCGAGGCCCCGGCTCACCTGACGCAGCGGGTCGGCACCGCGGCCAACTGAGCCCTGGGGACCGCCGCCCGAAGGAGGCGGCGGTCCCGTTCGTCCGGGTCGGCTGCGACGGGGCGGCCGGTGCGCGGGCGCGTCAGCCGACCTTGACCGCGCTCCAGGCCGCGGCCACGGTGGCGTACTCGGGGCTCGTGGCGCCGTAGAGGTCCTTCGCCGCGTTCAGGGTCGCGGTGCGGGCCCCCTTGTAGTCCGTCGTGGAGGTCATGTAGACGGTCAGCGCCCGGTACCAGATGGCGGAGGCCTTCCGGTTGCCGATGCCGGTGACGGTGGAGCCGTCGCAGGTGGGGCTGTTGTAGGAGACGCCGTTGATGGTCTTGGCGCCGCTGCCCTCGCTCGCGAGGTAGAACCAGTGGTTCCCGACGCCCGAGGAGTAGTGCACGTCGAGGCGGCCGACCGACTTCGACCAGCAGTCGGCGGAACCGCCGTCCAGCGACGGCTTGTCGAAGCGGCGCAGCCACGGCGGCGTGGACTGGTCGCTGAAGAGGTAGTCGGGCGTGTCGACCGGGTTGTTGGCGTACCACTCGACCATCGTGCCGAGGATGTCGCTGGTGGCCTCGTTCAGGCCACCGGACTCACCGCTGTACCGCAGGTTGGCGGTGGCCGAGGTGACGCCGTGGGTCATCTCGTGGCCCATGGTGTCGAGGTCGACCTGCTCCGGGTCGGTGCTGCCGTTGCCGTCGCCGGTCATCATGCAGAAGCAGGAGTCCGACCACTGGGCGTTGTCCCAGTTGGTGCCGACGTGGACGAAGACGGTGGCGCCGCGGCCGTCGTTCTTGATGCCGTTGCGGCCGAAGGTCGCCTTGTAGTAGTCGAAGGTCTCCGCGGTGTTGACGTGCGCGTCGACGGCGGCGGTGGCGCGGTCCGTGGAGAACTTCCTGCCGTCGCCCCAGATGTTGTCGGCGTCGGTGAACAGGGTGCCGGAGGAGCTCTTCAGGGACGACGACGAGATGTTGTGCGCGTCCTTGGTGATGTGGCCGCGCACCGGGTCGATCAGGGCGAAGGTGCCGTCGGCCTGCGGGGTGGTGTCGATGCCGACGTCCCCGGTGTACTCGGAGTGGCCGGTGCCGGTCGCCTCGCGCTCGGCGTCGTAGTTCTCGATCGCCTTGCCGGTGGTGGCGTCGGTGACGAAGACCTCGCCGTGCGGCTGGCCCTTGTCGCCGAGGCCCTGCACGGTGGTGCGCCAGGCCAGACGGGGGGTGCCGTCGGCGGCCCACACGATCAGCTCGGGGCTGGACTTGGCCTTGCGGACCAGCCCGTGGGAGCGCTTCAGGGCGGCGGCCGCGGTGCCCTTGGCGTCGACGGCGGGAGTGACGGACTTGAGCGCCACCTTGTGCGCCTTGGCGCGGGTGGATCCCTTGAGGGAGCCGTCGGCCTTCTGGTGGACGACGAAGTCGCCGCCGACGACGGGGAGGCCGTGGTAGGTCCGCTCGAAGCGGACGTGCTGAGTGCCGTCGGCGTCGATCACGACGTCCTTCACCTTGAGTCTCTGGCCGGGGCCAAAACCGAAGGTGTCGGCGTGCCGGGCCACGTTCGCCCTGGCCCGGGATATCGCCGTGTCGCGGACGGAGGTTCCGGCTTGCGCCGCGTGGGGCTGTGCGTGCGCGGGGACGACCATCGCACCGGTGGTCATGACGCCGGCGGCGACCATCGCGGAAAGGGCAAGGAGAGGACGGGACATGAGGGGGTGATTCCTTCGCTCGTCGTGGGGTGACGACGTCCGGGGAGGGACGTTGACGCGAAGTGTTCAACAGGTGACATGTCCCTGACGCGACTTCAGCTGGGGTATAACCGCGGAGCTATACGGCGGAGGGGTGCGGTCCGGTCCGTCACATCCCCTCGCCCAGCGCGAACTCCGCTCCCCCGTCCTCCCACCAGGCCAGGTACTGCGGCCGCTGCCGCACCACCGCCAGATAGGCGGCCAGCAGACGCTCGCACGCCGCGTCGGCGAGCTCGGGCGGAACCGATTCCGTGTTCCAGGCCAGCAGGAGCCGCCGGTGGAACGGGACGTCCACCAGCGGCCGCTGCACGGTGCCGTGAGCGGCGACGTCCGCGGTCGGCCATACGCCGCAGACGGCCCGCCGACCGGCGACCAGGATCTGTGCCACGGAGAGGTCCGGCGTCACATGGGCGATGCGCGGGGTGAATCCCGCCGACTGGCAGGTGAGATGAAGGTACGCGTGTACGCCGCTCTCGTCGGCCTCCGGCATGACCCAGTCCTCGCCCGCCAGTTCAGCCAGCCGGACCGTCTCCTTCCGCGCCAGCGGGTGATCCTCGGCGAGCAGGACGAAGACCGGCTCACGCAGCAGGGTGCGTGTCGCCACCGACTCGCCGACCGGCAGAGGGAAGCCCGGGAACTCACCGAAGACCGCGATGTCGCACTTCGCCAGACTCAGCGACTTCACCAGCGTGTGCACGGAGCGCCGGGCATCTATGGTGAGCCGGCGCTCCGGGACGAGTTCGAAGAGGGCGGAGACCAGCAGGGACATCAGAGGGCCGGCGGTCCCGCCCGCCTTCAGCGGGGCGGTGGCCCGTCTGTCCGCCTCGGCCGCCGAGCGCGCGTGCTCGCGCAGCCGGTCGAAGCCGACGACGAGGTCGCGGGCGCAGCGCAGGACGTACTGTCCGTTCTCGTTGGGCTTCACCCCGTCGGCACTGCGGACGAAGAGCGGTCCGCCCAACTCGTGTTCGATCCGCTTCAGCTGAGCGCTCGTCGCAGGCTGAGAGAGCTGCAGCCGTGCCGCGGCCTTGCGGATGCTGCCGGCCTCGGCAACGGTCAGCAGGATACGGAGGTGCCGGAACTCGAGGTGCATGAACATTCCCCGCTCAGCGCGGGGGCCTCTGCACCCCCGTGACCAGCAGAACGACAAAACCCACGTGCGAACGCTACGGCGTCGCACCGGCAGCACGCTGCCGGTCTTCCTCTTTCGACGTGCCTTCCTTCGGCACGAGGCCTGCGCCTACTCCGCCGCCGGGCCGGGCCGGAATGCCTGGGCGATCATCGCGTACTGGGCAGCGATCTCCAGTTGGCGGCTACTGCTGATCGCCGCATCGGTGGCCTCGGCACGGGCGAGGAAGGCCCGCGCGCGCTGCAGGCAGTAGTCGCGCACTTCGGCGTCGCCGGCCGCGGCGAAGTCGAAGTCCTCCGAGGCCGGTGCCTGGGTGAACTCGGCGCGCTGCCATGGGCGTTTTTGAGTCATGGCGTCATCCTGCCAGTGTGGTGCGGGTGGGTGCCGGGCAGGGCGGCGCGTAACCGCCCTGCCCACCCGGGGGTCCGGTCCGTGACGAGGTTCGTCAGCTGCCGGCGGCGCCCTTCGTTCCGATGTGGAAGATCTTGTGGTCGCGCGTCATGTCGACGACCAGCTTGCTGGTCGAGCCGCTGCCCCAGGTCAGGGTGATGCCCGCCTCCGTGTGGCCGGCGGTGCCGTTGTCGGTGACCTTCCACTTCAGGGGAACGTTCTGGGCGCGCAGCACCCCGTCCGCATGGTTCCTGCTCTCCCAGGTCCTGAGCTGCTTCTGCAGACCGGGGGTCAGGTAGTACGCGCGGAGTTCGTCGGCGAGCGCGCCGCCGTGGTCCGGGTCGCTCTGGGCGTCGATGTAGGCGCCGTAGAAGTCGGCGATCCGGGTGATCGCGTCGGACGGCTTGCCGCTGATGGTGCGCGGTGCACCCGCGGACGCCGTGGCGGTCACGCCGAGGGCGAGCGCCAGGGCGAGGCCCGAGGCGAGGGCGGTGCGGCGGGCGGTGGTGCGCTTGCTGGTCATGTGTGCTCTCCGATTTCCGGCTGCGCCGGCTTGGGCGCGTCTGGGCATGGATGTCCCCCGTGAGTGCGTACGCAAGTGGGTGCGGGGGGGCTTGTCACCGCCGACGCCGGATGGTCCGTCCGGCCCTGGTCGGGGCGACACCCAGAGCATCGGCGGTCGCCGGTGGCGGGCGCAACGGCCGGCGGCCGATCCGCGGCCATGGAACCATCCCAGCCCCCCTGACGTGCACCTTCATGGAGTGCCTGGGATGCCGTCCCGGGACGGGGAGGACACGGGGGAACAGTGTCGGCAGCACCGGACGAGGTCCAGGAATTCGCGGCGCTGCTCACGCGCCTGAAGGAGCGTGCGGATCGCAGCTACGGCCGGCTGGCCCGGCGTCTGAACATGAACACCTCCACGCTGCACCGTTACTGCGCCGGTGACACGGTCCCCGTCGACTTCGCCCCGGTCGAACGCCTCGCCGCGCTGTGCCGGGCGACACCGCAGGAGCGGCTGGAACTGCACCGGTTGTGGATCCTGGCGTTGGCGGTACGACAGCGGGCTCGTACGGGGGGTGCGGGAGCGGGTACCGCTTCCGCCGGGGGTGCGTCCTCGGGTGGAGGCGCCGGCTCCGGTGGGGGCGGCGTCGCGGGTGCCGGTCCCCGCGCGGCCGAGAGGCCGGCCCCGCCCGAACCCGAACCGGCGGCCCAGGACCAGGGGGAACAGCAGGGGCAGGCGCTCGGCAGTGAGGCCCCCGGCCCCTCCCCCGCCGCAGTCCCTCCCCGCCGCCCCTGGTACCGCCGCCGACGGGTCGTCGTCGCCGCAGCCGCGGCCTCCGTGCTCGCAGCCACCCTCGTCAGCCTCCCCAGCATGCCGTCCGGCCGCCCCACGGGGCGCGGCGCCGCGCACGGCCGGACACCGCCCCGTACGACGACGACGGCGGGCCACGGCCCGGCCACCGCCTCTGCGAGCCCCACACCCTCGACGGACCCCGCGAAGCAGCCCTCGGGCTCCCCCACCGGGACCCCTCACGGCTCCCGGCGGGGCGGGCCGTCGAAGCCGCCCGCCGCCGGCGTCCCCCTCACCTGGACCGTCAACTCCCAGGTGTGGGAGATCGGCTGCAGCCACGACTACGTCATCGCCAAGCCGCCCCGGCAGGTGCCGCCGCCCCCGGCACCGCAGGACGCGGGGGCCTGGGCGGCGACGCAGCATGCGGTGCACGGACGCAACACGCTGGTGGAGATCTCCGTGCAGGGAAAGACGTCCACGGCCGTCGTCCTGGAGGCGCTCCGCGTACGCGTCGTGGGACGCACGGCGGCGCCGGCCGAGGGCAACGTCTACGCCATGGACCAGGGGTGCGGCGGCGAGATGACCCCGCGCCACTTCGGCGTCGACCTCGACAAGGAACGGCCCGTCGCCCGCCCGGTCCCCGGCAGCGACATGGGCACACCGACCCCGGCCGTGCGCCTGCCCTACCGGGTCTCCGCCGAGGATCCGGAAGTCCTGCGGGTCACCGCGGAGACCGTGGACTGCGACTGCCGCTGGTACCTGGAACTGGAGTGGTCGTCCCAGGGCCGCACCGGCACGGTCCGCATCGACGACCACGGCCGCCCCTTCCGCACGACCGGCATCAAGGGCCTGCCGCACTACATGTACGCGACCTGGAAACACCAGTGGGTGCCCCTGACCGACTGACGCGTCCCGCCGTGGCCGGACGGCGGACGGGGCTGATGCCGGGCGCGCAGCCCGGCCCCAACGTTTGATCCCAAACGACTCTTCCCGCGTCCCTTGACAGATCCACAACCCGAGCTAATTATTTGGGTTCAAATGAACTGGAGGTTGGGATCATGACCCGCGAGCCCCACGCATCTGTCGTCGCCGGGGTACCCGTTGACACCCGGCACTGGATCGGCGGCGAGCGCGTCGCATCGACCGACACCTTCAGCGACATCTCACCGATCGACGGCAGCGTCCTGGGGCGGATCGCCCGGGGTACCGCGAGCGAGGCCGCGGCCGCGGTGGCCGCCGCGAAGGCCGCCTTCCCCGGCTGGGCGGCCACCTCGCGCGCCGAGCGCGCCCGGATCCTGCACGCGGTCGCGGACGGCGTGGAGAAGCGGCTGGAGGAGCTGGCGATCGTCGAGACCTGCGACAACGGCGCTCTGCTGCGTTCCCACCGGCGGGGTGTGATGCCCCGGGTCGCGCACAACTTCCGGTTCTTCGCGGACTGGTTGCGGAAGCTGGAGCACGAGGACTTCGAGACCCGCGGCCACGGCAATCACGTCAGCTGGGACCCGGCGGGCCCCTGCGTGCTGATCACGCCGTGGAACGCGCCCCTGATGCTGGCCACGTGGAAGGTCGCCCCGGCGCTCGCGGCCGGCAACACGGTGGTCCTGAAGCCGGCGGAGTGGTCGCCGCTGACGGCCTCGCTGCTGGCGGACATCGCCGCCGGGGCGGGGCTGCCGGCCGGGGTGCTCAACGTCGTGCAGGGCTACGGCTCCGAGATCGGCGATGCGCTGACCTCGCACCCGGACGTGCGGCGCATCAGCTTCACCGGCTCGGTGCCCACCGCCCGGCGGATCGCGGCGTCGGCGGCGGCGAACCTCACCCCGCTCAGTCTCGAACTGGGCGGCAAGTCACCCCTGTTGGTGTTCGCCGACGCCGACCTGGACCTGGCCGTGGACTTGGCGGTGGAGCAGTACGACAACGCCGGCCAGGTGTGTCTGGCCGCCACCCGGCTGCTGGTCGAGGAGTCGGTCGTCGAGGAGTTCACGCGCCGCTTCGTGGAGAAGGCCGGTGCCCTGCAGCAGGGTGATCCGCGTGAGGAGGCCACCGACATCGGGCCCACCATCCATCCCCGTCAGCTGGAGCAGATCGACGGCTTTGTGCAGCGGGCGCTCGCCGCCGGGGCCCGCGCGGTCCTCGGCGGCCACCGCGGGGACGGCCAGTACTACGCGCCGACCCTCCTCACGGACGTCGCCCAGGATGCGGAGATCGTGCAGGAGGAGGTCTTCGGCCCGGTCCTGACCCTGCAGACCTTCGCGGACGAGGACGAGGCGGTCCGCCTCGCCAACGGCACCCGCTTCGGCCTCGCCGCCACCGTCGCCACCGGCGACCGGGAGCGGGCCGAACGGGTGACCGCCCGGCTCGTGGCCGGCACGGTCTGGGTCAACTGCTTCTTCGTCCGCGACCTTCGGGCCCCGTTCGGTGGCTCCCGGGAGTCCGGGGTGGGGCGCGAGGGCGGCACCTGGAGCTTCGACTTCTACTGCGACGTGAAGAACACCGTCAGCGCACCGAACGGATGGAACAACCATGGGTGAGATCGTCGGGGCGGGGCTGCTCGCCCACGTCCCCACCATCGTGCTGCCCAGGCAGGAGCGGCTGGAGCTGAACGAGGGCAAGGAGATCACCCTCGTCACCGGCCTCGAGCAGTTGCGCCGGGAGGTCTTCGCACGCGAGGACTACGACACCGTCGTCGTCCTGGACTCCCACTGGGCGACCACCGTGGAGTTCGTGGTGACCGCGCAGGAGCGCCGGGCGGGGCTGTTCACCTCCGAGGAGCTGCCACGCGGAATGTGCCGGATGCCCTACGACTTTCCCGGCGACCCCGAACTGGCCCGCAACGTCGAGAAGTTCGCCGACAGGCACGGCACCTTCATCACCGCGATCGACGACGCCTACCTCCCCATCTTCTACGCCACCGTCAACCTGTGGAAGTTCCTCGGCGAGGGCCTGCCGGACAAACGCTGGGTGACCATCGGGGTCTGCCAGACCGGCGACATGGAGGACCACCTGCGTCTGGGCCGCGCGCTGGCGGACGGCATCGCCGCCACCCCGGGACGCCGGGTGCTGCTGATCGCCTCCGGTGCCCTGTCGCACACCTTCTGGCCGCTGCGCGAGATCCGCGACCACGAGGCCAGCGACCCCGTCCACATCTTCACCCCGCAGGCCCGGCAGGCCGACGAGGAACGCATCGCCTGGTTCAAGGAGGGCCGCCACGACAAGGTCCTCGACACCATGGACGAGTTCTGGAAGGTCAGGCCGGAGGCGAAGTTCTTCCACTACCTGATGATGGCCGGCGCCCTCGGCGAACGAGCGTGCACCGCCCGGGCCCGCCAGTACGGCGCCTACGAGAACTCCGTCGGCACCGGCCAGGCCCACCTGTGGTTCGACCGCCCCGCCGACGGCTGGACCGGCACCGCACTCCCCGCGCCCGCCTCCCCGCGCACCCCTCACAGCCGCGCCTAGAAAGGTTCCCGCTCATGCCCGAGTACCGTCGCATCCTGCTCGACGGCGCGGTCGTCGACACCGTCCGCGACGGGGACGAACTCGTCGCCGGCGACGGCCGACGCGTCAAGGCCGACGCCGCCCACCACCTCCCGCCGGTCGTCCCGTCCAAGATCATCGCCGTGCATCTCAACCACCGCAGCCGCGTGGCGGAGTTCCGGATCCGCCTGTCCGACACCCCCACCTACTTCCACAAGCCGACCTCGTCCCTCAACTCCCACGGGGGTGCGATCGTCCGCCCCGAGGGCTGCAAGTGGCTCAACTACGAGGGCGAGGTGGCCATCGTCATCGGCAGGACCGCGCGGAACATCTCCCCCGCCGAGGCAGGCGACCACATCGCCGGCTACACCATCGCCAACGACTACGGGCTGCACGACTTCCGCGACACCGACGCCGGCTCCATGCTCCGTGTCAAGGGCTCCGACACCCTCTGTCCGCTCGGCCCCGGTCTCGTCACCGACTGGGACTTCCGCGGCAAGGCGCTGCGCACCTACGTCAACGGCCGGATCGTCCAGGACGGCTCCACCGACGAGATGACCTGGGACATGCACTACCTCGTCGCCGACATCGCCCGCACCATCACCCTCCACCCCGGCGACGTCCTGCTGTCCGGCACCCCCGCCAACTCCCGGCCCGTCCGACCCGGCGACACCGTCGACGTCGAAGTCGAAGGCCTGGGCCGGCTCACCAACCACATCGTCACCGGCCCGACCCCCCTGCGTACCGACATCGGCGCCCGGCCCACCGAATCCGAAGAGGTCCTCTCCACGGCCCTCGGCGGCGACTGGGAGTTCCGGGGCATCCGCCCGCCGCGCCGCTGAGCCCGCACCCGTACCACACCGGACAAGGAGAGTGACGCAGTGGATCTCACCAAGTGGCTGGCCGCGGCCGTCGCGTCGAACACCGAGTGGGGGAAGACCTTCGGTCCCTTCGCCCCGCACCCGGCGTCGGCGGTCGACGACAGACGGTTCGCCGCCGCGTTCGAGGTCTTCACCGAGCGGCTGAAGGACAACTACCCCTTCTTCCACCCCCGTTACGCGGGCCAGATGCTCAAGCCGCCGCACCCGGCGGCCGTGGTGGGCTACCTGACCGCGATGCTGATCAACCCGAACAACCATGCGCTGGACGGCGGGCCGGCCACCGCCGCGATGGAGCGAGAGGTCGTCCAGCAACTGGCCACGATGTTCGGCTACGACACCCACCTGGGGCATCTGACCACCAGTGGCACCATCGCCAATCTCGAAGCACTCTTCGTGGCCCGCGAACTGCACCCCGGCCAGGGCATCGCCTACAGCACCGAGGCCCACTACACGCACGGCCGGATGTGCGGCGTACTCGGGATGGAAGGCTTCCCCGTCCCCACCGACGACCTCGGCCGCATGGACCTCGGCGCGCTGGAGGACGTGCTGCGTGGCGGGAAGGTCGGCACCGTGGTCCTGACCGCGGGGACCACCGGGCTCGGCGCCGTCGAGCCGATCCACGAGGCCCTGGCGCTGCGCGAGCGCTACGGCATCCGGATCCACGTCGACGCGGCCTACGGCGGCTTCTTCACCCTGCTGGCCGGCGCGGACGGCCCCGAGGGCCTGCCGGCCGCGCCCTGGCAGGCCGTCGCCCGGGCCGACTCCGTCGTGGTGGACCCGCACAAGCACGGCCTGCAGCCCTACGGCTGCGGCGCCGTCCTCTTCCGCGACCCCACGGTCGGCCGGTTCTACCTGCACGACTCGCCGTACACCTACTTCACCTCCGACGAACTGCACCTGGGCGAGATCAGCCTGGAGTGCTCCCGGGCCGGCGCGGCCGCCGCCGCGCTGTGGCTGACCTTCCAGTTGCTGCCGCCCACCCGCGAAGGACTGGGCCAGGTGCTGGCCGCCGGCCGGCGAGCGGCACTGCGCTGGGCCGAGCTGATCGAAGGCTCCGAACACCTGGAGCTGTACCAGCCCCCGGAGCTCGACATCGTCAGCTACTTCCCGGTGACCGCCGGCCGCACCCTCTCGGAGATCGACGCGGCCGGCAGCCGCATCCTGCGGGACGGCATGACCGACACCCAGGACCCGGTGTTTCTCAGCACCCTCCGCGTCGACGCCGAGCGCTTCACCGCCCGCCACCCGAAGGTCACCGCGGACGCCGACGGCGCGCGCATCCTGCGCAGCGTGCTGATGAAGCCCGAGTCCGAGACCTACGTCGAGCACCTGCACCAGCGGCTGGAGCAGCTCGCCCGCTCCTGACCGCCCGAGGTGTCACCTGCTCGCCGCGGCCCGGCCGGCGGTGAGCAGGCGCCCGACCCGAACCACACGCGACGGCGCATCCCCTCCCCCGGTGCGCCGCGTCTCGTGCAGACGGCGTGCTCGCCCCTGCTGATCTCCATGGAGCGTGACGACATGGCCAGTGTCCGTGGCTACTTCCACCCGAGGACGGCGACGGGCGTCTCGTCGCTGATCCCGTCCCCGCCGTGGCGCTACTCCGGTGACCTGCTCACCGTCGAGTACCGCACCGACCCGGACCGGGTGCGTGAACTGCTGCCCGAACCCCTGGGCCTCGCCGACGAGGATCCCGGTGCCGTGGCGCTGATCTGGGCCGACTGGCAGTCCTGCGCCGCCTCCGGTGACGAGCTGCTGGACCCGGTGCGCGCGCAGTACAAGGAGGCGTTCGCCGTCGTCCGCTGCACGTACAAGGGGCGGACCTACACCCGCTGCGTCTACATCTGGGTCGACAAGGACTTCGCGATCGCGCGCGGACTGCACCAGGGGTATCCGAAGAAGCTCGGGTCCATTCACCAGACTCGCCCGCACCCGTACGGTCCGGCGCCCCGGATCGAGGCCGGGGCACGGTTCGGCGCCACCCTCGCCGCCGCCGACCGGCGTCTCGCCCAGGCGGTCGTGACCCTGCGCGAGCCCTCGGAGACCAACGGCTTCGTCAATTCCCACCCCATGGCCCACCACCGCCTGCTGCCGTCGATCGAGAAGGGCAAGGGGCTCGCGCTGGACGAGCTGATCGAGTCCCGGGCCGCCTCCATCGAGGGCGGCCGGCCCTGGGTCGGCGACGCGGAACTGGAGCTGTTCGAGGCGCCCACCGAGGAACTCGCCCGGCTGGAGATCCGCGAGCCGATCGCCGCCTACTACCGCCAGGTCGGCGTCGTCTGGGACGGCGGCCGACTGCTGGAGTCCACAACCTCCGGCGCCGAGTAAGGGCCTACGGAGACCCGCATGCGCAACCTCACCCATGCAGAACTGCTGGCCCGGGCCGAGGACCTCGCCCCGCCCACGCAGCACCACATCGACGGCCGGGCCGAAAGCGGCGGTGGCGCGGCGTTCGCCGTCGTCGCGCCCCGCGACGGACAGGTCCTCACTCGGGTCGCCGACGCGCAGGAGGCGGAGGTCGATCTCGCGGTCGCGGCGGCCCGCCGGGCCTTCGACTCCGGCCCGTGGCCGCGTCTGGCGCCCGTCGAGCGGGGCCGGACACTGCTGCGGATCGCCGACCTGATCGAGGAGCGTCGTGCGGAACTGGCGTTGACGGTCAGTCTGGAGATGGGCAAGCCCATCACGGACGCCTACGGCATCGAGCTGCGCGCCGTGGTCAATACATTCCGCTGGTACGGGCAGCTCGCCGACAAGCTGACCGATGAGTCCCCGCACACCGCGCCCGACGCCCTGGCCCTGGTCACCCGGGAGCCGGCCGGTGTGGTCGGTGCGGTCGTGCCGTGGAACTTCCCGCTCACCCTGGCCGGCTGGAAGATCGCCCCGGCGCTCGCGGCCGGCTGCACGGTGGTGCTGAAGCCGTCCGAGAACTCTCCGCTGTCCGCCCTCCTGCTCGCCCGGATCGCCACCGACGCCGGACTGCCCCCGGGTGTACTCAACGTCGTCAACGGCCGTGGTCCGGTCGCCGGCCGCGCCCTCGGCCTGCACCGGGACGTGGATGTACTGGCCTTCACCGGCTCCACCGCCGTCGGCCGCCACTTCCTGCACTACGCCGCCGACTCCAACCTCAAACGCGTGTGGCTGGAACTGGGCGGCAAGTCACCCAACATCGTGCTCCCCGACGCCCCCGACCTGGAGAAGGCCGCCGCCACCGCCGCCTGGGGCATCTTCTTCAACCAGGGGGAGATGTGCACCGCCCCCTCCCGGCTGCTGGTCCACTCCTCCGTCGCCGAACACGTCACCGACGCCATCGTGGCGCGGGCCCGGGAACTGCGGGTGGGCGACCCCCTCGACCCCGCAACCGAGATGGGCGCCCTGGTCTCGCCGGCCCACCTGGACCGCGTCCTGGACCACATCGCCACGGGACGGGCGGAAGGCGCCCGGCTGGCCACCGGGGGCCACCGCGTCCTGACCGAGACGGGCGGCACCTACCTGCAGCCCACCGTCTTCGACCGCGTCGAGCCGGGCATGCGGCTGGCCCGCGAGGAGATCTTCGGACCCGTGCTGTCCGTGTTCACCTTCGACGACCTCGACGAAGCGGTGCGCCTGGCCAACGCCACCGACTACGGCCTCGCCGCCGCCCTGTGGACCTCCGACCTCGCCACCGCCCACCACCTTGCCCGCGCCCTCAAAGCCGGCACCGTCTGGGTCAACTGCTACGAGGAGGGCGACCTGACCGTCCCCTTCGGCGGCATCAAGCACTCCGGCAACGGCCGCGACAAATCCGCCCACGCCCTGGAGAAGTACACCGAACTCAAAACCACCTGGATCCAGCTGTGACCCGCCCGCTCATCGCCGTCCCCGCCCGGTTCGCCGCCACCACCTCCGCCCTGCGTCACGCCGCCGAGGTCAACGCCCGCGCCCTCCTCGAGGCCGTCTGGCGCGCCGGCGGCGAACCCGTCGGCCTCCACCCCGCCGAAGGAGACATCGCCGCCCGCCTGTCCCGCTTCGACGGCGTCCTGCTCCCCGGCGGCGGCGACCTCGCCCCCCACCGCTACGGCGCCGCCCACACCCACCACACCGTCTACGACGTGGACGACCTCCAGGACGCCTTCGACCTCCGCGCCGCCCGCCACGCCCTGCACGCCGGGCTGCCCCTGCTCGCGATCTGCCGAGGCCTGCAGGTCGTCAACGTCGCCCTCGGCGGCACCCTGCACCAGGACATGGGCGGCCCGGACCACGCGCACCGCCACCTCCTGCACCCGGTCACCGTCCACCCCGGCACCCGGCTCGCCCGGGCAACGGGCGCGGACAAGGTCGAGGCGTCCTGCTACCACCACCAGCACGTCGACCGCCTCGGCACCGGACTGACCGTCGCGGCCACCGCCGAGGACGGCACCGTCGAAGCCCTCGAACTGCCCGGCAGGCCCGGCTGGTTCGCAGCCGTCCAATGGCACCCGGAAGACACCGCCCACGAGGACAGGGCGCAACAAGCCCTCTTCGACACGTTCGTCCGTCATGCCCGCTTCCGCTGAGCAGTCCGCCACGTGGGACCACGGCAGCCTCTGGCCCTGCGGGAACTCCACGGTGTGGCCGAGGAGTTCGGTCACCGCCGGCCGGTGCGGGGGAACATGGTGTCGTTGAAACGGGTGATGAAGAGAGCTATGCGCATGGGGCTTCCCGGGGCGGGCCCGGGGGTTCGGTGACGGTGAGGCCGTAGGTCCGCACGGCGGTGCCGGTGAAGACCTCGTGGCGTTCCACGGGGGCGAGGTGGCTGGTCAACTCCCGTGCGGCCGCGACGACTTCTTCGTACGTGGCGGCGAGCCGGCAGACCGGCCAGTCCGAGCCGAACATCAGCCGGCCGGGGCCGAAGGCGTCCAGGACGGTGTCGGCGTACGGCCTGAGGTCGTCGGTGGTCCACGAGCCCCAGTGGGCTTCGGTGACCAGGCCGGAGAGCTTGCAGACGGTGTTGGGCAGCAGGGCGAGCTGTCGGACCGGTCCGGCCCACGGGTCGAGTTCGCCGGACGCGACGGGCGGCTTGCCCAGGTGGTCGAGGACGAACGTGAGCCCCGGCAGGCGCCGCGCGGCCTCGACGGCGGCCGCCAGCTGATGCGGCTTCACCACCAGGTCGTAGACCAGTCCGGCGTCGGCGACCGCGGCCAGGCCCCGCAGCACGTCCGGGCGCAGCAGCCAGCGCGGATCCGGTTCGCCCTGCACCTGGTGGCGGATGCCGACCAGGTGCTCCCCGCCGGGACACGCGCGCAGTCCGGCGAGGGTGTCGGCGACTTCGGGAGCGGTCAGGTCGGTCCAGCCGACCACACCCGCGACCAGGTCGCTCGCCGCGGCCAGGGCCAGGAACTCCGGTGTCTCCTCGGCCACGGTGATCGTCTGCACCAGCACCGTGGCGGTGACCCCGGCCGCGGCGGCCTCCGGCTCGAGTTCGGCGAGCGGGAAGTCGCGGCGCAGCGAGGCGAGTTCGCGGCCGCTGATCCAGTCCTGGTCGCGGACGGACAGGTCCCAGACGTGGTGGTGGGCGTCGACGATGCCCGTGCCGGGCTCCGTACCGGTCACAGCCGCCACACCACCGGCAGCGAGGCGTCGGCGCCCTCGGCGGAGTAGTCGTGGACGACGTCCAGCAGTTCGGCCATCCGCGTCTGCCAGGCGATGTTGACCGGCAGCTTCTCCAGTTCGGCGATCATCGCCCGGTAGTCCTCGACCTCCAGGACGTGGAACAGGTCGGTGCCGCTGCGCCAGATCGTCCACTCGCTCACCCCAGCGGCCCGGATGGCGGCGGTCAGCTCCTCGGGGACCTCGCGGTGCGCCGCCTCGTACTCCTCGACGCGATCGGCGCGGACCTTGGTGTGCAGGGCGACTCTCATGACGGCTCCTTCGACGGCGCGGGGGCCGGGATCGGCGTGGACACGGGCACGGGGGTGTCCGGGGCCAGCAGGCCCTCGGCGCGCAGGTCGTCCCAGACGGCGGCCGGGACCGGGCGCCGCACCTGTTCCACGGTGTCGCGAACCTCCTCGGGGGACCGCGCGCCGGTCAGCACGCTGGCGACCGCGGGATGGCCGAAGGGGAAGCGCAGCGCCGCGGCCCGCAGCGGTACGCCGTGCCGCTCGGTCACCGTCCTCAGGGCCAGGGCACGCTCGACCAGCGCCGTCGGGGCCGTCGTGTAGTTGTACGTGGCGCCCGGCCGGGGATCGGCGAGCAGGCCGGAGTTGAACACGCCTCCGACGACCACGCTCACCCCCCGTTCGGCCGCGGCGGGCAGCAGTGCGGTGAGGGCCGTCCGGTCGAGCAGGGTGTAGCGGCCGGCGAGCAGGACGGCGTCGATGTCGGTCTCGCGGACGAAGCGGGTCAGCGCCTCCGCCTGGTTCATGCCGGCGCCGACGGCACCCACGACCCCCTCGGAGCGCAGCCGCTCCAGTGCCGGGTAGGCCTCGCGCAGGGCCTGGTCCAGATGGTCGTCCGGGTCGTGCAGGTAGACGATGTCGACGGCGTCCAGGCCGAGCCGCTCCAGGCTGGCCTCGATGCTGCGCAGCACTCCGTCGGCGCTGAAGTCCCACACCCGGCGGTGGGTCGCCGGCACGGCGAAGCCCTGTGCGAGGTCGTCACCGGTGGGTTCGGCCACGGCCTCCAGCAGCCGTCCGACCTTGGTGGAGACGGTGAACTCGCCGCGCGGCCGCTGGGCGAGCGCCCGGCCCAGCCGCCGTTCGGAGAGGCCGAGGCCGTAGTGGGGAGCGGTGTCGAAGTAGCGGATGCCGGCGCTCCAGGCGGCGTCGACCGTCGCGGCGGCCTGGTCGTCGCCGACGGGGGCGTAGAGATTGCCGAGAGCGGCCGCTCCGAAGGCCAGGCCGGTGACCCGGACGCCGCTGCTTCCCAGTTCCTTGGATCGCATGGTCTCGGCTCACTTCCCCGGCGGGCGGAGCCTCAAGCCCGCCATGCCGCCGTCGACCGCGAGGGCGGTTCCGGTGACCGACGCGGCGTCGGGGCCGGCCAGGTAGACGATGGCCGCGGCCACCTCGTGCGCCGTCACCAGACGTCCCATGGGCTGACGGGCGTTGAGCGCGGCCCGCTCCGCCTCCGGGTCGTCGGCCGCGTCCAGCAGCCGGGCCACCCAAGGGGTGTCGGCGGTGCCCGGGCTGACGCAGTTGACCCGGACGCCCTCGTGGACGTGGTCGGCGGCCATGGCCAGGGACAGCGACAGCACCGCTCCCTTGCTGGCCGAGTACAGGGCCCGCTGCGGCAGGCCCGCGGTGGCGGCGATGGAGCAGGTGTTGACGACGGCGGCGTGCGCGGACGCCCGCAGGTACGGCAGCGCCGCCCGGGTGGTGCGGACGATGCCGAGGACGTTGACGTCGAGGACCCGGTGCCACTGCTCGTCCGGGTTGTCCTCGATGGTTCCGGCCGCGCCGATGCCGGCGTTGTTGACCAGGATGTCGATGCCGCCGAGCCGTTCGGCGGCCTCCGCCACGGCGGCACGCACCTCCGCGTCGTCGCTGACGTCCGCGCGGAGTGGTACGAGCGGCTGCTCGACAGCGGAGGGATCGAGGTCGAGCACGGCGACCCTCGCTCCGCGCCCGGCCAGCAGCTCGGCGGTGGCGCGGCCGATGCCCGAAGCTCCGCCGGTCACCACGGCCCGCAGTCCGTCGAACTCGCTCACGCTGCCGCCTCCTCGTTCTCGGCACCGCCGGTGACGTGGGTGTCGTCCGCGTCGTCCGCCAGATCCGCGGCCCAGAACTCGCCGCCCGGGTAGGTGAACCGGGCGATCGACTCGGGTGACATCCGGGCGGAGAAGCCGGGCGCCCTAGGGGCCACGTAGCGGCCGTCCCGGATCACCACCGGGTCGATGAAGTGCTGGTGCAGATGGTCGACGAACTCGATCATCCGGTCCTCGGCCGTGCCGGAGACCGCGAGGTAGTCGAACATCGACAGGTGCTGGACCAGTTCGCACAGGCCCACGCCGCCGGCGTGCGGGCAGACCGGCACCCCGAACTTGGCCGCGAGCAGCAGGATCGCGAGGTTCTCGTTGACGCCTCCGACACGGGCGGCGTCCAGCTGGAGCACGTCGATGGCGTCGGCCTGGAGCAGTTGCTTGAAGATGATGCGGTTCTGCACGTGCTCGCCCGTGGCGACCTTGACCGGCGCCACCCGGGTCCGGATGGCGGCGTGTCCGAGGACGTCGTCGGGGCTGGTCGGCTCCTCGATCCAGTACGGGTCGAACTCGGCCAGCGCCGTGGTCCAGGCGACGGCCTCGTCCACGTTCCAGCGCTGGTTGGCGTCGATGGCGATCCGTACGTCCGGGCCGACGGCCGCGCGGGCGGCACGCATGCGGCGGATGTCGTCGTCGAGGTCGGCACCGACCTTGAGCTTGATCTGCGTGAAGCCGTCGGCCACCGCCCGGCGCGCCAGCCGGGTCAGCTTCTCGTCGCTGTAGCCGAGCCAGCCGGGCGAGGTGGTGTAGCCGGGATAGCCGCGGGCGAGCAGGTCCATTTCGCGGACCGCCCTGCCCTCCTGGCCGCGCCGCAGGATCGTGACCGCCTCGTCGCGGGTGAGGGCGTCGGCGATGTAGCGGTAGTCGATCTGGTCGGCCAGCCACTCGGGTTCGGCGTCGGCCAGCAGTTGCCACAGCGGCTTGCCCTCGCGCTTGGCGGCCAGGTCCCAGACCGCGTTGAGGACCGCGCCGATGGCCATGTGCATCACGCCCTTCTCCGGGCCGAGCCAGCGCAGCTGGCTGTCGCCGGTCAGGTCGCGGCCCAGCGAACCGGGGTCGGCGCACAGTTCGTCGAGGGAGCGGCCCACCACGTGGGCCCGGAGGGCTTCGATCGCCGCCACCTGGACGTCGTTGCCCCGGCCGATGGTGAAGGTGAAGCCATGGCCCTCCGGCCCGTCCGGCGCGTCCGTGCGCAGCACGAGGTAGGCGGCCGAGTAGTCGGGGTCGGGGTTCATGGCGTCCGACCCGTCCAGCTCACGGGAGGTGGGGAAGCGGATGTCGTAGGTGTCCAGGGCGGTGATCCGCGGGACGCTCGTGGGCACGGGGAGGCCTTTCACTCGGGCGGTCAGGCTTGGGCGAAGGTCTGACGCTGGCTGCCGAGGCCGTCGATCGACAGCTCGACCGTGTCGCCGGGGCGCAGATAGGGGGTTCCGGGCAGGCCGAGCGCCACGCCGGCGGGGGTCCCGGTGTTGATCACGTCGCCGGGGCGGAGCACCATGTACTGACTCAAGTACCGGACGAGGTACGGCACATCGAAGATCATGTCCTTGGTGTGGCCGTCCTGGCGCGCCGTGCCGTTGACCGACAGCCGCAGCCCGAGCGCCTGCGGGTCGGGTACGGCGTCGGCGGTGACCAGCCAGGGGCCCAGCGGGTTGAAGGTCTCGCAGGACTTGCCGAGGTCCCACTGCGCGGAGAAGTCCAGCTGGAACTCCCGCTCGGAGACGTCGTGGCTGATGGCGTAGCCGGCGACGCAGGCAAGGGCGGCCTCCGGGGATTCCAGGTAGCGGGCGGTGGCGCCGATGACGACGGCCAGTTCCACCTCCCAGTCGGTCCGCAGCGAACCACGCGGGATGAGGACCTCGTCGTAGGGGCCCACCACCGTGCTCGGGTCCTTCATGAAGACCACCGGGCGCGGCGGGACGGGCGCGCCGGTCTCGGCGGCGTGGTCGCGGTAGTTGAGCCCGACGCACACGATCTTCCCCGGGCGGGCGATCGGCGGACCGATCCGCAGGCCGTCCGATCCGGCGAGCTCCGGGAGTTCGCCGGCCTCGAGTGCGGCCCGGGTCCTCGGTATGCCGCCGGTCGACAGGAACCCTGCGTCGATGTCCGCCGTGAGCGGGGACAGGTCCAGCACCCTGCCGTCGTCCGAGAGGACCGCCGGAGCTTCCTCTCCGGGGGCTCCCAAGCGCATCAGTCTCATCGGTGCAGCTCCTTGCGCCCGCGCCGGTCGTCACGACCAGCGAGAACGTATTCCTCGGATGAATGTCGTAGCGGGCCATGACGATACGACCGGGCTGGGGCTTGCGCAAGGAGTCATCCGATGACTTGATCAGCGGCGATGCCGGGTTGGGCTCGTATGTCCGTGTCCTGCACGGCGTGGGCCTGCTGTGTCCGCCGAATCGAGGGGCTGTCAGGTCACGAATTCGCGAATTCATCGGAGGGCTCTTGTCAGCGTCGGTGACGCGGTCGTAACGTCCTCGCCACGTCGTGAGACATCCGATGACACCGATGACAGCCCCTCCATGAGGAGAGCAGCCCATGAAGCCCAACCACCTGCGTGTCACTGCCCTCGTGGCCGGAGCCGTACTGCTCGCCGGAGCCACCACGGCGTGCAACCGCGGCAGCAGCGCCGCCGGCGCCACCACCGCCGGCAAGCCCAAGATCGGTATCGACCTGCCGCGATCCGACTCGGACTTCTGGAACTCCTACGCGCAGTACACCAGGCGGTTCATCGGCACCCAGGACATCAACGCCCTGCCGATCAGCAACTCCCAGAACGACGTCACCAAGCTGGTGGCCAACGTCCAGGTCTTCGAGAACACCGGCGCCAAGGCCGTCGTCATGGCGCCGCAGGACACCGGTGCCATCGCCTCCACCCTCGGCCGACTGGCGAACAAGGGCATCCCGGTGGTGAGCGTGGACACCCGGCCCGACAGCGGCAAGGTCTACATGGTGGTGCGGGCCGACAACAAGGCGTACGGCACCAAGGCCTGCGAGTACCTCGGCAAGCAGCTCGGCGGCAAGGGCAAGGTCGCGGAACTCGAGGGTGCGCTGGACTCCATCAACGGGCGTGACCGCTCCGAGGCGTTCGCCGCCTGCATGAAGAAGGAGTTCCCGAACATCACCGTCTACCCGCTGGCCACCGACTGGGACGGCTCGGTCGCCTCCAGCAAGCTGCAGACCCTGCTGGCCCAGCACAAGGACATCAACGGCATCTACATGCAGGCCGGTGGCGTCTTCCTGCAGCCGACCCTCTCCCTGCTCAAGCAGAAGGGCCTGCTCAAGCCGGCGGGCTCCGCGGGGCACATCACGATCATCTCCAACGACGGCATCCCGCAGGAGTACGACGCGATCCGCAGCGGCAAGATCGACGCCACGATCTCGCAGCCCGCCGACCTCTACGCCAAGTACGCCCTGTACTACGCCCAGGCCGCCGCGTCGGGCAGGACGTTCAAGCCCGGGGCCACCGACCACGGCTCCCGCATCATCAAGCTGCCCAACGGCCTGGAGGACCAGCTGCCCGCCCCGCTGGTCACCAAGAAGAACGTGGACGACAAGAGCCTGTGGGGCAACAACATCTCCAAGTGACCCCCGGTCCGCAGCCCGCCTCATCCACGAGAAAGGAAGGCACTCAGCATGGCGGACACGCTGACCGCCTCCACCACGGGGGCCACGACGGTCCCCGTGGTGGAGGCCGCGGGGATCACCAAGCGCTTCGGCGCCACGGTGGCCCTGCGCGAGGCCCGCATATCGGTCGCGCCCGGGGAGTCCCACGCGCTGGTCGGGCGCAACGGCGCGGGCAAGTCGACGCTGGTCTCCGTACTGACCGGCATCCAGCAGCCGGACTCCGGCAGCTTGCGCTTCTCCGGTGAACCGGCGCCGGCGTTCGGCGACACCGACGCCTGGCGCTCCAAGGTCGCCTGCGTCTACCAGCGGTCCACCGTCATCCCCGAACTGACGGTCGCGGAGAACCTGTTCCTCGACCGGCAGAGCTCGGGGTCGTGGCGGCCGATCCGCTGGAAGGAACTGCGCAACCGGGCCGGAACGCTGCTGGCCGAGTACGGGGTGGAGGTCTCCCCGTCGGCGGTGATCAAGGATCTGTCGGTGGAGCAGCGGCAGTTCGTGGAGATCGCGAGGGCGCTCTCCTTCGGTGCCCGCTTCATCATCCTGGACGAGCCCACCGCGAAACTCGACGCGCGCGGCATCGACCGGCTCTTCGCCAAGCTGCGCGAGCTGCAGGAGCAGGGGGT
Source organism: Streptomyces sp. NPDC030798 (assembly GCF_055572275.1). Classification (NCBI taxonomy): domain Bacteria; kingdom Bacillati; phylum Actinomycetota; class Actinomycetes; order Kitasatosporales; family Streptomycetaceae; genus Streptomyces; species Streptomyces sp. NPDC030798. The sequence goes on from NZ_JBVIDR010000003.1 coordinate 509,431, forward strand.
GGCCTTCCTCTTCATCTCCCACCACCTGCAGGAGGTCTACGACCTGTGCACGAGCGTCACCGTCTACCGGGACGCGCGGCACATCCTCACCGCGCCCGTGGCCGAACTCGGCCATGACGCCCTGGTGGAGGCGATGACCGGGGAGAGCGCCGCCCGGCCGGCCCCGTCGAGCCCGGCGAACGGTGTGCGGCGGGACAACGCGAGGTCCGTCCTGGAGGTGACGGACCTGGCCCTGCCCGGCAGCTTCCAGGATGTCTCGCTGACGGTGCGTTCCGGAGAGGTGGTCGGCCTGGCCGGTGCCACCGCCAGCGGGAACGTGCAGCTCGGTGAGACCCTGGCCGGGCTGCACCGCACCCGTGGGGGCAGCATCCGGGTCGCCGGCCGTCCCCTGAGCACCGGCGACGTACCCAAGGCGCTGGCGGTTGGTGTCGGCTTCGTCCCCGAGGACCGGCACCTCCAGGGCCTGGTGACCGGGCGGAGCGTCGCGGACAACGCCACGCTGACCGTCACCGACCAGCTCGGCCCCTGCGGCACCGTGCTGCCCTCCCGGGCCAGGGTCTTCGCGCAGCGCATGATCGACGACCTGGACATCAAGACACCCGGCGCGGCGACGGACGTCGCCGACCTCTCCGGCGGCAACCAGCAGAAGGTCGTCGTCGCCCGGGCACTGGCGACCGAGCCCGACCTGCTGGTCGCCATCCGGCCCACCAACGGTGTGGACATCAGGTCCAAGGAATCCCTGCTCGGCCGCATCCGCCGCGTCGCGGACGACGGCAAGGCCGCCCTCATCGTCTCCGACGAACTGGACGACCTGCGCGTCTGCGACCGGGTGGTGGCGATGTTCCACGGCCGGGTGGTGGCCGAGTTCCCGGCGGGATGGACCGACGAGCAACTGGTCTCGGCCATGGAGGGCATGGCCGCGAAGGCCGACACGAACGAAACGAAGGGATCGACCGGCCATGTCCGCCACGACTGACACGTCCGCCGCGAAGACGGCGACGGAGGATCTCCCGAGCAGCGCCGGCCAACGGCGCGGACTCGACCTGCGGCGCTACCGTGACCTGTCGCTCATCCCGGTGCTTGTGGTCCTGGGGCTGATCGGTTTCATCGTCTCGCCGGCGTTCCTCACCTCCGACAACCTGCTCGGCGTCGCACAGCAGTCGACCGAGCTGAGCCTGCTGGTCCTCGCCGAGGCCATGATCCTCATCGCGGGCCGGATGGATCTGTCCCTGGAGTCCACCATCGGTGTGGCGCCCGTGATCGCCGTGTGGCTGGTGCTGCCCGCGCACGGGGGGCGGTTCCACGGCCTGGGCCTGCTGCCGTCATGGACCGCGGTTCCGGTCTGTCTGCTGGTCGGCGTCCTGATCGGCGCGATCAACGGCTTCCTGATCCTCAAACTGCGGCTCAACGGCTTCATCGTGACGCTCGGGGCCCTCACCATGCTGCGCGGCCTCCAGGTCGCCATCTCCCAGGGCCAGTCCATCGTCGAGCTGCCCGGCTCCTTCACCTACCTGGGCAGCACCTCGTGGCTCGGGGTACCGGCCCCGGTCTGGATCTGCGTCCTGCTGTTCCTGGCCGGCGGCAGCGCCCTGGCCTGGCTTCGGCACGGCCGCGCGCTCTACGCGATCGGCGGCAACAGCGAGGCCGCCCGGACCGCGGGCATCCGCGTCGACCGCGTGGTGTGGGTGGTGCTGATCCTGGGAGGCCTGCTGGCCGCCTTCGCCGGCATCCTCTACACCGGCCACTACGGTTCCATCTCCGCCGACCAGGGCAGCGGCTGGATCTTCCAGGTGTTCGCCGCCACCGTCATCGGCGGGGTGAGCCTCAACGGCGGCCGCGGCACCCTTTTCGGCGCCCTGACCGGCGTCCTCACCCTCCAGCTCGTCGTCAACGTGATGACGCTGGCCGGTGTCCCCCCGCTGTGGAACCAGTTCCTCAACGGCGCGATCATCATCATCGCCCTGATCATCTCCCGGTTCGCCTCCGGTGAGAAGCAGGACTGAGCAGGCTGAAGGACGGGAAAGGAGGGGGTCGCCATGGCCGTGACGGACGAAGCGATCGACCGGATCAAGGAGATGATCGTCTCCGGCGAGCTGCGGCCCGGCACCCGGTTGCCCAAGGAGGACGACCTCGCGCAGGAGCTGGGCCTGTCCCGCAACTCGCTGCGCGAGGCGGTCCGGGCACTGACGGCGATGAAGATCCTCATCCCCAAGCAGGGCGACGGCACCTACGTGTCCAGCCTCGAACCGCACCTGCTGCTGGAGACCCTCTCCTTCGCGTCCGACGTCTCCCACGGCCGGACGGCCCTGCAACTGCTCCAGGTCCGCCGGCTGCTCGAGCCGCCGGCGACGGCCCTGGCGGTCGGCCGCATCACCGACGAGGACCTCGTCCACCTGCGGTCGATCCTGGACCGGAGCGCGGCCGCCGAGAGCCCCGAGGCGTTCGTCCGGCTGGACATGGAGTTCCACAGCGCGATCGTGGCCCTGTCCGGCAATCCGGTGCTCTCGATGCTTCTGCAGGTGGTCTCCACCCCGACCCAGCGCGTCCGCATCCTGCGGGGAGCCAGTGTCGGCCCGGCGATCGAGAACGCCCATCGCGACCATGAGGCGATCCTCGCCGCGCTCGCCTCGCGCGACGCCCAACTGGCGGCCTCCGCCGCCACGGTGCACGTGTCGAGCGTCGAGCAGTGGCTGGCCCGGAGCCTGAGCACGGGCGACGAGGCCGAGCCGACTGCCGGCTGACCGGCCGCCTCACTGTCTTCGGCGATCCCCCACCACTGTCCCCCACCGCTGCCCCCCGCTGATGTCCCCCGCTGCTGCGTATCGTCCCCGTCCCGCCGTCCGGCCGGGACGGGGACGGGCACGGTGTTCGTCCAGGGCGGGCACCAGGTCTCCGTCCAGCTCCACGGCGGCACGGCCCTCACCACAACCTGTGGACGTGCACGGGCAGTGACGACCATCGGTCGACCACCCGACCACGCACCGTGAAGACGGGCCGCCGCAGGTGACCTTCGCTGCCGCAAGGCCGATACTGCCAATAGACGGGGTGGGCGACCGCCTCCATCGGGTGACCCTTGATCAACAACCGTCCTCGGCGCCGGTGACCTGTGAAGACGCGGGTCCTGAGCCCCAGTGCGAAGCTCACGAGGAGACAGGCATGAAGATGCTGATCAACGTCCCGGAGACCGTCGTCGCGGATGCGCTGCGGGGTATGGCGGCCGCTCACCCGGAGCTGACCGTGGACGTGGAGAACCGGGTGGTCGTGCGCCGGGACGCGCCCGTGGCCGGGCAGGTGGCGCTGGTGTCCGGGGGCGGGTCGGGGCACGAGCCGCTGCACGGCGGATTCGTCGGTCCGGGGATGCTCTCGGCGGCCTGTCCCGGAGAGGTGTTCACCTCGCCGGTGCCGGACCAGATGGCGCGGGCCGCGGCCGCGGTCGACAGCGGGGCCGGGGTGCTGTTCGTCGTGAAGAACTACACCGGTGACGTGCTCAACTTCGACATGGCCGCCGAACTCGCCGAGGACGAGGGCATCCAGGTCGCCAAGGTACTGGTCAACGACGACGTGGCCGTCACCGACAGCCTGTACACGGCCGGGCGGCGCGGCACCGGCGCGACCCTGTTCGTGGAGAAGATCGCGGGTGCCGCCGCGGCCGAGGGGCAGCCGCTGGAGCGCGTGGAGTCGATCGGGCGCCAGGTGAACGAGAACGCGCGCAGCTTCGGTGTCGCGCTGACCGCGGTCACGACGCCGGCCAAGGGCACGCCCACCTTCGATCTGCCGCCCGGCGAACTGGAGTTGGGCATCGGCATCCACGGCGAGCCGGGTCGCGAGCGGCGGGCGATGATGACCTCCGGCGAGATCGCCGACTTCGCGGTGCACGCCGTCCTGGAGGACATGCCCCCGCGCAACCCGGTGCTCGTCCTGGTCAACGGCATGGGCGGCACGCCGCTGCTGGAGCTGTACGGCTTCAACGCCGAGGTGCAGCGGGTACTGGCCGAGCGGGGCGTGTCCGTGGCCCGCACCCTCGTCGGCAACTACGTCACCTCCCTCGACATGGCGGGCGCCTCGGTCACGCTGTGCCAGGTCGACGAGGAGCTGTTGCGGCTGTGGGACGCCCCGGTGAACACGCCGGCGCTGCGCTGGGGCATGTGACGCGGCGGACGCGGCGGTCAACCCCTCTACCACCGAAGGAGATCCAGTGCTCGACGCCGATTTCTTCCGCCGTTGGATGACGGCGACCGCCGCGTCGGTCGACCGGGAGGCGGACCGGCTCACCGCCCTCGACTCGGCCATCGGCGACGCCGACCACGGCAGCAATCTGCAGCGCGGGTTCACGGCCGTGCTGGCCAGCCTGGAGAAGGAGGCGCCGGACACCCCGGGAGGCGTGCTCACCCTGGCCGGGCGCCAGCTGATCTCGACGGTCGGCGGGGCGTCCGGACCGCTGTACGGCACGCTGCTGCGCCGGGCGGGCAAGGCACTCGGGGACGGCGCCGAGGTCAGCGAGGAGCAGCTCGCGCAGGCGCTGCGGGCGGGCGTGGACGGCGTGATGGCGCTCGGCGGGGCGGCCCCCGGCGACAAGACCATGATCGATGCCCTGGTGCCGGCCGTGGACGCGCTCGGTGACGGCTTCGCCGCGGCGCGGTCGGCCGCCGAGGAGGGCGCGGTGGCCACCACCCCGCTGCAGGCCCGCAAGGGCCGGGCCAGCTATCTGGGCGAGCGCAGCATCGGGCACCAGGATCCTGGGGCCACGTCCTCGGCGCTGCTGATCGCGGCGCTGGAGGAAGCGGCTGCGGGGGCGTCCGGTGGGTGAGGAGAAGCGGGTCGGCATCGTGCTGGTGTCGCACAGCGCGGAGGTCGCGGCCTCCGTCGCCGAGCTGGCGAAGGGGCTGGCGGGCGGCGGGGCGACCGTGCCCGTCGCCGCTGCGGGCGGCACCGAGGGCGGTGGGATCGGCACCAGCGCGGCGCTGGTCTCCGCGGCGGCGGCGGCCGTGGACCGGGGGGCGGGAGTCGCTCTGATCACCGATCTCGGCAGCGCGGTGCTCACCGTGAAGGCGTTGCTCGCGGAGGGCGGTGAACTGCCGGACGGCGCACGGCTGGTGGACGCGCCGTTCGTCGAGGGTGCGGTGGCCGCGGTCGTCACGGCGGCCACGGGCGCCGATCTCGACGCGGTGGAGGCGGCGGCCACCGAGGCGTACAGCTACCGGAAGGCGTGAGCGTCCGTGGGGCGGCAGGCCGGGGCCGCGCTCAGCCGACCCGGGCGAAGAGCCGGGCCAGCCGTTCCCCCGCGGCCGTCGTGGCGCCGTGGTCCTCGATGGGATCGACCCGGGAGTCCTTGAAGACGACGTAGGTGACGTCCTTGGCGGCACCGCCGCCGCGCGGGTCCGGGTGGATGCCGAGCCCCTTGGCGGTGGCGTAGGAGGCCTCGCCGATGAGGTCGCGGGGGCCGATGTCGCCGACGACCGCGTACTGGATCCGGTCCCGGTAGATCACGGCGGCGACGGACCCGCCCCCGACGTCGGACGCCCGGTGGTCCCAGATCCGGCTCGGGGCCGGCAGCACGATGTAGGGCAGGGACTGGGCGTTCAGGTAGCGGCCGTCGGACTGCTGGTAGGCGGTGGTGGCGGAGAAGCACGGGTCGGTGCGGCGGTTGCAGCGGCCGGTCGGGCGCCCGTCGCAGTCGATGTCGAGGTCGGCCTTCCAGAACACCGCCGTGCGGGTGCCGCAGACGGGGACGCTCCTCGGGGCGCCGTCGTCGGTGCGGTAGCGGCCCCTGGAGACCCGGGTGCAGGTGTGCAGCCGGTCCAGCAGGTCGGCGGCGGTGACGGCGCCCTCGCTGCGGGCCGCCGGATGGTCGCGGGGTGGCACGGCGGCGGCGGGGAACGTCGTCGGGGCGAGCAGGGCGGCACCGGCAGCGGCCAGCGTCAGCGGCGGGACACGCACTCTGAGGGACCCTCTCCTCGGGGACATTCCGGACACCATGCACAATCCGATGCCGGTCGGCGGGGACGGCCACTCCGGATGGGGCCGGATGGAGCAGTGTCCTGACGCTTCGTGAGGAGGTGGCGGGGGGGCCGGGGACCCGGGCGCGCGTTCGCCCAGGTCACCCGGCCGCCCGCGGGGGGCGCCGGTCCTGCGACGACAGCGTTTCCGCGCCCACCGAGGCATGAACTCCCCTGCCCTCGCGGGTGGTTCAGCCGTAGGAAGACCTCAGCATACGTAACTCCCCGCGCGCGGGACCAGCACCGCCCCCTTGCCGTCGCCACCGAGGCAGGGCCATATTGGTCCGGACCTTTCCCGCGAAATCGTCCCCCGGGGAGGCACACGGTGCGACGTACCCCCCTTCCGGCCGTGCCGGCGGCCTGCGCGGCGCTGCTGCTGGTCGCGTCCTGCGGCTGGAGCGGTGCGGCCGAGAGCGACGGCGGCCGGGCGCCGGGCGCCCCGATGGGGGTGACCGCCGCCGCGGGGAGCGCCACCAGCGTGCATGTGATGTGGAACGCGGTGGCGGGCGGCACCGGGATCCGCACCTACGAGGTGTATCGGGGCCCTACGAAAGTCACCGAAGTGCCGGGCTCGCAGCACATGGTGGACGTCACCAGGCTCAGGCCGTCCACCATGTATGTCTTCACCGTGCGGGCCCGGGACGCGGACGGCCGCCTCGGCCCGCCGAGCCGGGCGGTGCGGGCGCGGACACCCGCGGCGGCTGCGGCGGACCGCTCGGCGCCGACCCGGCCCTCGCAGGCGGCCGGGCGTGTGGTCGGCAGCCGGGCCGTGCGGCTGTCGTGGGGCGCCTCCCGGGACGACCGGCGCGTGGTGTCGTACGACGTGTACCAGGGCGGTGCGAAGATCCACAGCGTGGGCGGGAACCGGACCGCGACCGTGGTCACCGGGCTGCGGCCGGGCACCCGGTACGTCTTCACCGTGCGGGCGCGGGACGCGGCCGACAACCTCTCGCCCGCGAGCACACCGGTCCGGCTCGCCACGCCCGGCACCGACGACGGCCGCGACACCGCACCGACCGCCTTCAGAGCCACCAGCCATGGCTCCGGCGGGTCGTACTACCTCGACCTGTCCTGGGATCCGCCGGCCGTCGACGGGGTCGTCACCGAGTACCAGATCCAGCTGGACGGCACCACGGCCACGTCCCTGGTCTGGGGCGGCAACCCACCGGCGGGCAGGGCCCACTACAGCTTCTACGCCGGCCGGGACCCCCACGCCGAACACCGGGTACGCCTGCGGGCCCGCCTCCCGGACGGCACATGGGGCGGGTTCTCGGCGGAGCGGACGGTGACCTTGGCGGCGCAGGACGGCTGAGGCCGCACCGGCCCCGCGGCGGCGTCGGCCGGCGGTCGGGTGGGCCGGCGCAGCCGGGCACGGCGTGTCGCGGCGGGCCGCTGGCCGGTGTTCCCGCAGGCCACCGCGGCGTGTCGGGGGTGTCGGGTGACGGAGCGTCGTCACTCGACCGGGTGCGGTCCGGGTGCGTGCCGGGCCGGGGCCGCGTTTCCTGCCGTTGAGGCAGCACGGACGTTTCCCGACCCTCGGCGGCGCATGGGACGTACCGCCAACCGTGCCGCCGGAGGCCAGCCAATGAGTATCTCACGACTCCTCTTCCGCTCCGGCCTGACCCTGGCGGCCGCCACCGCGCTCCCGGCCGCACTCACCGGGTCCTCGGCCGCAGTCTCCGGGATCTCGGTGAGCACCACCGGATCCACGGTCTCGGTCGTCACCAGCGCCTGCACCCAGAACAACGGCAGCTGGGGCACCGCCTCACTCCTCAGCAGCCGCCAGGCGAACTTCGCCCAAGGCCGGCAGGTGGCCCTCTCGGGCACCACCGTCAGCCAGTCCGCCGCCTGGTCGGGCGTGAGCCCGGGGACCTACACGGTCATCGTCATCTGCTCCAACGGCACGACCGCCGGCACCCAGTCCGTCGTCGTCTCCCTGCCGTCGGCGCCCACGATCTCGTCGACATCCACGCCCGCACCCTCACGCGGCGTGATGGGCGGTCTCGGCGGCGCGGCCCGCGACTACGGCGCGCTCACCCTCGGCATCGGCGCCGCCCTGGTGAGCTCCGGCGTCGTCGCCACGGCCTGGTTCCTGCGCCGCCGCTCGAAGCAGCCGTACCGCTTCTGAGCGGACGCGGGCACGCACCCGGCACAGGAGGCCGCCGGCGCTCAGCCGGACGTACCGGACGCCGCTTCCGGCGGCCCCTGTGCCCCCTGCCGCCCGGGTTCCCCTGCGCTGTCCTGGAGTTCGGAGAACTCCTTCAGCGCGTGGGTGAGCCACTGGGTCCAGAAGGTCTCGAGGTCGATGCCCGCGCGCAGGACCAGATGGCGCAGCCGGTCCTGCGGCGCGTCCCGGTCCGGCGGGAAGTCGCGCCGCTCGATCTCCTCGTACTCGGCCAACTGCCGCCGGTGCAGCTCCAGATGGCGGCGCAGGTCGGCCTCCAGGCCCTCGGTGCCGACCACGGCGGCGGCCCGCAGCCGCAGCAGCAGTACATCCCGCTGCGGCTTGGGGTCCTGCGAGGCGGCGGTCCAGCGGGCCAGTTCCGCGCGGCCCGCGGGCAGGACCTCGTAGCGCTTCTTCTGCCCGCGGGCCGGCTGCTCGGCCGGCAGGGCGCGGATGTGGCCCTCGCCCTCCAGCCTCCCCAGCTCGCGGTAGATCTGCTGGTGCGTCGCGGACCAGAAGTAACCGATCGACTTGTCGAACCGGCGGGTCAGCTCGAGGCCCGACGACGGCTTCTCCAGCAGGGCGGTGAGGATGGCGTGCGGGAGGGACATGGACTCATCCTAGGGAGGCGGCGTACGGCCCCTACAGGGCCGCGGCCACCTCCGTGCCCTGCTTGATCGCCCGCTTGGCGTCCAGTTCGGCCGCGACGTCGGCGCCGCCGATCAGGTGGGCGCTGCGGCCGGCGGCGACCAGCTCCTCGTACAGGTCGCGGCGCGGCTCCTGCCCGGTGCACAGCACCACCGTGTCGACCTCGAGGACGGTGCTCTCCTCGCCGACGGTGATGTGCAGGCCGGCGTCGTCGATCCGGTCGTAGCGCACGCCCGGGACCATGATGACGCCTCGGTGCTTCAGTTCGGTGCGGTGGATCCAGCCGGTGGTCTTGCCCAGTCCGGCGCCGACCTTGGAGGTCTTGCGCTGCAGCAGGTGGACCGTGCGGGGCGGCGCGGGCCGCTCGGGGGCGGTGAGGCCGCCCGGTGCCGCGTAGTCCATGTCGACGCCCCAGTGGCGGAAGTACGTCGCCGGGTCCTCGCTCGCCTTGTCGCCGCCGTCGGTGAGGTACTCGGCGACGTCGAAGCCGATGCCGCCGGCGCCGAGGACGGCGACGCGGTCGCCGACGGGCGCGCCGCCCTGCAGGACGTCCAGGTAGCCGAGGACGCGGGGGTGGTCCACGCCGGGGATGTCGGGGGTGCGCGGGGAGACGCCGGTGGCGACGACGATCTCGTCGTAGCCGTCCAGGTCCTCGGCGCTCACCCAGGTGTTCAGGCGGACGTCGACGCCGTGGGCGTCGAGCTGGTGGCGGAAGTAGCGCAGCGTCTCGTCGAACTCCTGCTTGCCGGGGACCTTGCGGGCGACGTTGAGCTGGCCGCCGGTCTCGCTCGCGGCGTCGAACAGGGTGACGGAGTGCCCGCGTTCGGCGGCGGAGACCGCGCAGGCGAGTCCGGCGGGGCCGGCACCGACGACCGCGACGCGCTTGCGGAGCCGGGTCGGGGAGAGAACCAGCTCGGTCTCGTGGCAGGCGCGCGGGTTGACGAGGCAGGACGTGATCTTCCCGCTGAAAGTGTGGTCCAGGCAGGCCTGGTTGCAGCCGATGCAGGTGTTGATGGCCTCCGGGGTGCCGGCGGCGGCCTTGGCGACGAAGTCGGGGTCGGCGAGCATCGGGCGGGCCATGGAGACCATGTCGGCGTGACCGCCGGCCAGCAACTCCTCGGCGAGTTCGGGGGTGTTGATGCGGTTGGTGGTCACCAGGGGCACGGACACCTCGCCCATGAGTTTCTTGGTGACCCAGGTGTAGGCGCCGCGCGGCACGGAGGTGGCGATGGTGGGGATGCGGGCCTCGTGCCAGCCGATACCGGTGTTGATGATGGTGGCGCCGGCCGCCTCGACGGCCTTGGCGAGGGTGACGACCTCCTCCAGGGAGGACCCGCCGGGGACCAGGTCGAGCATGGAGAGCCGGTAGATGATGATGAAGTTCTCGCCGACGGCCTCGCGCACGCGCCGGACGATCTCGACGGGCAGGCGCATCCGGTTCTCGTAGGAGCCGCCCCAGCGGTCCTGGCGGTGGTTGGTCTGCGCGGCGATGAACTCGTTGATGAGGTAGCCCTCGGAGCCCATGATCTCCACGCCGTCGTAGCCGGCCTGCTGGGCGAGGCGGGCGGCGCGGGCGTAGTCGTCGATGGTGCGTTCGACGTCGGCGTCGGTCAGCTCGCGCGGCACGAAGGGGCTGATCGGCGCCTGCAGCGCGCTCGGGGCGACGAGGTCCTGGTGGTAGGCGTACCGGCCGAAGTGCAGGAGCTGCATCGCGATCCGGCCGCCCTCGCGGTGCACCGCCTCGGTGATGCCCCGGTGCTGCTCGGCCTCCGCCTCGGTGGTGAGCTTGGCCCCGCCCTCGTAGGGTCGTCCCTCCTCGTTGGGCGCGATGCCGCCCGTGACGATGAGCCCCACTCCCCCGCGCGCGCGGGCCGCGTAGAACGCCGCCATCCGCTCGAACCCGCGCTCGGCCTCCTCCAGACCGACGTGCATGGATCCCATCAGCACGCGGTTGGGCAGCGTGGTGAATCCGAGGTCGAGCGGGGACAACAGGTGCGGGTAACGGCTCATCGGGCCCTCCGTGCAGGGTGCGGTCGCCTCTTGTTGTAGAGGACGCGCACCCGGTTGTGCAACTAGTTGCACAAACGTCGGCACGTGAGCCCGGCCACGGTGACCACCCGCCCGGCGCACGGACGCGACGACGCCCCGGCGGGCGGGCCGGCCGGGGCGTCGGGGCACTGGATCAGCGGCTCTCCAGCCGGAGGTGCAGGTCGCGCTCCTGGTCGCCGGAGGCCGACGTCTCGTGGACGGTGAACATCGAGTCCAGGGTGGAGCGGAACCGGCCGACGGCCCAGTAGCCGCCCTGGACGTCCGCGTCGACGGGGGCGTCGAGGTGCACCGGCGGGCAGCCCTGCTCACGGGCGTCCGCCACGTCGTACGTGCCGAGCCACACCATCGGACGGGTCTCGTGGAGCTGTTGCGGAACCTCCTCGGGGCCCCGGTCGGTCGCGAAGCAGCGACCGAGCGCCTCGAAGACGAGGCGGGCGTCGTCCTTGGAGTAGCCACTGATCTCCACCGAGACGGTTTCCGGGTGCGACCGCTCCGTGTTCTCCATGATCGCTCCTTTCATGGCCGCGCTGCGGTGGAACGGGGTACCCCGCACAGCCGCGTCCATCCTCAGGAAAGCACCACCGGCCGGCGCGCACACCTCAGCCGCGCGCGAACTTGTACGTCTTGCTGTCCGTCAGCACGCAGAAGCCCGGGGAGATGACGATGACGCGCAGGATGCCGGTGCGGCGGTCGTAGTCGATGCCCTCCGCCTCGAAACTGCCCGAGCAGGCGCTGCGCAGCGGCAGCTGGCGCAGGGCGGTGACATGGCCGGAGACGTCCGCGGTGCCGTTCGGGGCGGCCGACAGGTCGATCTCGAGCAGCGGCTTGGTCATGCCGAACAGGGAGCCGTCGGGGTCGTCGGAGGAGCACAGCAGGGTCGTGGGGCCGGAGAAGTCGCAGCCCTGCACGTCACGGACGGCGTGGTCGAGGCGGACGTCGGAGACCTGCGGGAGGTTCGCCGAGGGCGAGGTGCTCGCGTTGACACCGGGCGTCGGGAAGACCAGGAGGCGGTTCATCGTGCCCCACTCGCCGGACAGCATCCACTGGCCGTCGGGCGAGACGGCGGCCCAGGAGTTGTTCAGGGCCTCGCCGGGGCTGAGCGTGTGGACGTACTCCGACCAGCCGCCGCCGGGCGCCTGCACGCGGAACATCTTCGAGTTGCCGGAGTCCCGCTGGTAGGGCTCGATGTAGTAGCCGTTGTACGAGGCGTCGGGGTCGCCGACGTGGTTCCAGCCGCGGCTCGAGACGCCGAGGGGGATGGTGCCGATGCCGGTGTACCGGTTGGGGCTGTTCGCCGGGACCTCCACCGAGGTCAGCCCCTGGCTCTCGGTCAGCGGGTCGGCGCGGTCGGAGCCGGTCTCGGTCCAGGTGCCCGCCGCCGAGGCCGGCGCGGGTGCGGCGAGGGAGACGACGGCGGCGGTGGCCAGGGTGAGCAGTCCGGCGAGGACCGTGTGACAGCGCTGCCGGGCGGACGCGGGCACGGGCATGGGTGGCGACTCCTCGGGCGGGGGGGGTGGAGGCACTCGGTCGGCGGACAGTCTGGCCCGCCCGGGTGGTCATGTACAGACCAATGGAGCAACATGGGCGTGAACACCGCCGCGCCCGGGGACGGTCCCGCACGGCCCCGGAAGGCGTCCTCGGCACCCCGCGTGCCGCCGGCCCGGTGACTTCGGCGGACGTCCGCCGCCGTGTTGAGAGATGGTGGAGACAGGTGGCGAAGGCGTCGGAGAGTCGGGTGTGAGCGCGGTACAACAAGGGGAGTCGGCACAGGGGACCAGGGCGTGCCGTGCGAACGGGCGAAGGCGGTGCGTGGCATGAGGGACGCCGGGGCTCCGGTGACGGAGGGCGGGGAGCCCGTGCGCGGGCCGGTGCGGCCGGGCGGGCTGCTCGACGTGCTGGGCGTGGCGTCGGTGGTGCTGGACACCGACGGCCGCATCGTGCTGTGGAGCCCCCAGGCCGAGGAGTTGTTCGGGTACACCGCCAAGGAGGCGCTGGGCCAGTACGCCGCCCGGCTGATGGTGCACGAACAGCACCTTGAGCTGGTCGGCGAGCTGTTCGCCGACGTGATGCGCACCGGTCAGAGCTGGGCCGGCGGATTCCCGATCCGCCGCAAGGACGGCAGCACCCGAGTGGTGGAGTTCCGCAACATGCGGCTGCTGGACGACCGGGGCGACGTCTACGCCCTGGGGCTGGCCGCCGACCAGTCGACCGTGCGGCGCCTGGAGCAGGACGTGGCGCTGTCTGAGCGGATGGTGAAACAGGCACCGATGGGGCTGGCGGTCCTGGACACCCGGCTGCGGTTCGTCACGGTGAACCCGGCGCTCGAGAGCATCATCGGGGTCCCGGCGGCCGAGCACACGGGCCGGACCATCCGCGAGGTGCTGCCGCTGCTGGACACCGACACCCTGGCGGCCACCGCCCGGCGGGTCCTGGACACCGGCACCCCGGTGATCGACGAGCCCCTCGTCGGCCGCACCCCGGCCGACCCGGACCGGGACCACACCTGGTCGCTCTCGCTGTACCGGCTCGAGGACGCGATGGGCAACGTGCTCGGCGCCGCGGTCTCCCTGGCCGACATCACCGAGCAGCACCGGGCCTCCGTCGAGGCGGAGGCCGCGCGGCGCCGGCTGGCGGTGATCGCCGACGCCTCCGCCCGGATCGGTACGACGCTGGAGCTGGAGCGGACCGCCTGCGAGCTGGCCGAGGTCGCGGTGCCGGAGCTGGCCGACGTGGCCGCCGTGGACCTGCTGGACGCGGTGGTGGAGGGCCGGCCCAGCACGCTCGGCCCGGCGGAGTCGGCGATGATCCGGGCACTCGCGGTGCGCCCGCAGGACGGCACGGACGCCGTACGGGCCGCCGACTCCCCCGGCCAGATCGCCCTGTACGCGGCGGACCGGCTGGTCACCGAGTGCGTGCGCACGGGCGAGGCGGTGCTGGTGCCGCGGGTCAAGGACGAGGACCTGCCGCGCATCGCCCGGTCACCGGAGGCAGCCGTGCTGCTGGGCCGCGCGGGCCTGCACTCGTACCTCGCGGTGCCGCTGATCGCCCGCGGCGAGGTGCTGGGCGCCCTGGACCTGAAGCGGACCCGCAATCCGGCGCCCTTCGACGAGGACGACGTCCTGCTGGCCCGGGAGCTGGCGGCCCGCGCCGCAGTGCAGATCGACAACGCCCGCTGGTACCAGAACGCCCGCAACACCGCGCTCACCCTGCAGCGCAGCCTGCTGCCCAGCCATCCGCCGGTGACCACCGGCCTGGAGGTGGCCTCCCGCTATCAGCCGGCGGGCGCCACCAGTGAGGTCGGCGGCGACTGGTTCGACGTCATCCCGCTGGAGGGCGGCCGGACGGCGCTGGTGGTGGGCGATGTGATGGGCAGCGGCATCAGCGCGGCCGCCACCATGGGCCGGCTGCGCACCGCGACCACCACGCTGGCCCCGCTGGGCCTGGACCCGGCGCTGCTGCTGGAGCACCTGGACAAGACGACCTCGGCCCTGGACCACTCGATCGCGACCTGCGTGTACGCCGTCCACGACCCGCAGTTGCGCCAGTGCCGGATCGCCAACGCCGGCCATCTGCCGCCGGCCCGGGTCCGCCCGGGGCGGCCGCCGGAGCTGCTCGACCTGCCGACCGGGGTGCCGCTGGGCGTCGGCGGGGTGGAGTTCTCCACGGTCACCGTCGACTTCGAGCCCGGCGACGAGCTGGTGTTCTACACCGACGGACTGGTCGAGACCCGCTACCACTCGCTGGACGAGCGCCTGGACTTCCTGCTCTCCCTGCTGGACGACCCGGCCCGCGGGCTGGAGGAGACCTGCGACCTGCTCCTGCGGACGCTGCACCACCCCGCCAACCACGACGACGTGGCCCTGCTCATCGCCCGGGCGCAGGAGCTGCCGTAGCGTCCGCTTCGCGCACGCCGATGACCACGTGCGCGCAGCGCTCCTCCGACACGGCCAGACGGGCCGTCAGACCGGCGCCGCGGAAGGCCTCCAGGGCGGCGCCGGCCTGGCGTTCGCTGGTCTCGGTCAGCAGGCAGCCGCCGGGCGCGAGCCAGTCGGGTGCCGCCGCGGCCACCCGGCGCAGCACGTCGAGGCCGTCCGCGCCGCCGTCGAGCGCCACCAGCGGCTCGTGGTCGCGGGCCTCGGCGGGCAGCAGCGCCACCTCACCGGTCGGGACGTACGGCACGTTCGCCGTGAGGATGCCGACGCGGCCCCGCAGCCCGGGCGGCAGCGCCTCGAACAGGTCACCGGCGTGGGCCCGGCCGCCATGGGGAGCGAGGTTGCGGCGGGCGCAGCGCACCGCGACCGGGTCGATGTCGGCGGCGTGCACCTCGACCGGGCCGAGTGCGGCGGCCAGGGCGGCGCCGAGCGCTCCGGAGCCGCAGCACAGATCGACGACGACCCTCGCGTCCGGGGCCTGGGCCAGCGCCTGGTCGACCAGGAACTCGGTACGGCGGCGCGGCACGAAGACGCCCGGTCCGACGGCGATGCGCAGACCGTGGAAGCGGGCCCAGCCGAGGACGTGTTCGAGCGGGAGCCCGGCGGCGCGCCGGTCCACCATCGCGGCCAGTTCCCCGGGGGTACGGGCGGTGGCGAGGAGCAACTCCGCCTCGTCCTCGGCGAAGACGCACCCCGCGGCGCGCAGCGCGGCGACGACGGCGGACGAGGTGAGCGGGGGCATGGATGGCATGGAGGTCGAGGGCCTTTCGGAAGGGGGAAGCCGAAGGGCGCTCTCGCGGGCACCGGTGCCGGTGGGCCGCGCGGTCACAGAAGGCCGTCACGAGGAGAGAGCACCCGAGCAGACACAGCGGTAATGGGTCTCACCTCCTCGAACGGCCAGGGGCCGCGCACCGTCCGCGGCCGGACGGCCACCATACCCCAGCGCCCGGACCGGCCGCCGTCCCCGCCGAGTTCGGGAAAACTCCCTGGCGCGGCCCGGACCCGCCCGTTACGATCGCCGCGATGACCACTCGCTCTGCTGACAGATTGGGGGTCCCGTCCGCGCAAGGTGAGTGCTGATGCTCACTCAGACCGCGTACGGGGACTCCCGACTCCTCCTGTGGCGGCGCGTGCGCGAGTTCGCCGTGCCGCCGTCCATGATCGAGGCCGCGACGGCCCGCCGTACGGCCGGGGACTGGGCGGGGGCGTGCGCCGCCGCCGGTGTCGACGTCGACCTGGACCTGCGCACCGTGGCCCGCGTCCATGGCCGTGAGCTCGCGGCCCGGATCCGCGCCGACCTCCGACGGCTCGCTCCCGACCTGCTGCGCTGGCACCTGCCGAGGATCGCGCCCGACGGGCTGCTCCGTCCCGGGCTCACCCTCACGCTGGCCCGCTACCACAGACCCGGGCGGGCCCGTCCGGTGCACCTCGTGGTCCGCACGCCACCAGCCTGGGCGGACGCCGGCCAGCGCATCGGCCTCGCCCTCTGGGACGGTGACCGGACCGCGTCCGGCCGCCATCCGCATCCGCGCCCCAACCGCCGCTACCGGCTCGACCTGCACCGCCACCTGTGGGACGCGGACCTGGCCGGCGAGCTGCGCCACCGCTCGGGGGCCGACGCTGCCGTACCACCGGACCACGACCCACTGGGGCTGCTCCCGCCGGGCGGCGGCCACGCCGTGGGCCGGTGGGCGGCGGAGGCGGCCGTCCTGCTCCACGCCGAGGGACGCGACACCGGCCCCTTCGCCGTACGGCTGGGGGGCGGACGCCGACTGGTCCTGGAGCTGGTACGGGACGGGGGCGGTGGCTCTGGGCGGACGGACCGGGCCGAAGATCGACGCGGGTACGGCCCCGACCGCAGAAGCCGGGCGGAAGGCCGACCGCACGCCCCTGCACAGGACAGCCGGGCGCAGGACCGGACCGAAGGCCGACCACACCGCCCCGGGCAGGACAGCCGGGCGGAAGGCGGACCCCGGCGCCCCGGGCGGGAAGGGCGAGCGGAAGACCACCCGGACGGCCGGATTCGAGCCCTGCGGCGCGGGCGGGCGGTCGCGGCCGGGGGGCAGGAATCCGTCCGGCCGGGGTCCGTCGAAGGCGGTCGGGGCGGCGCGCTCGGGTTGCGGGTGGTCACCGGCACCCCGGTGGGTGGCTTCTGCGCGCTGCCCGTGCTGCCCGACGCGGCGACCCGGGTGCTGCCCGACCTGGAGCTGCTCGGTGCCGGGCTGCTCGGGCCGGACCGGCTGCACCCGCTGGTCGCCGCCGCGCTCGTACCCGGCCATGTGCCCCGGCCGCCCCGCGCCCCGGACCCGGCGGACGACGCGCGGCTCGTGGCGTGCCGGGGCGCCACGCACCGCATCGGCCTGGTCGACGGCGTCCTGGCTCCGCTGGACCACGCCCCCGACGAAGTACGCCGCGAGGAGCTGCTGCGGGCGTTCGGCGGGCCGCCGCTGCCCTGTCTGGAAGCCATCGACCGGGCACACCGGGCGCCGGACTGCCTCGCCGGGGTCCGCGAACGCCTGGCCCACGGCGACACCGCAGGCGCGCTGGCCGTGGTCGAGGGCCTGCTCGGCCCCGAGGCGCTGCTGCGGGACGGTGCCCTGCGGGACGCCCTGGAGGCCGCCGCGGAGCGCCGGATCACGTACGGCCTCTACCGGGCGGGGCTCATCGGCCCCGGGCACGCGCCCCTCGGCACCGGCGAGCCCCACGGCCCGGCCCGCCGCCGTGCCGGTGACGCACGCCGCCGCCCGCGCAACGCGACCAACCGCTGAAGCAGCCAACCCCATTGAAGCCTTCTCACACCCTCAGGTGATCCCTCATGTCTGCATACACTCCCGTTGCCCCTTCCGACGCCCCTTCGCGCCTCGACGTCGCCGCCGACCTGCTGGCGCTGCTGGGCGACACGCGCACCGAACCTCGCCCCGACACCCGGCTCGAGGCGCTGACCCTGGCCGTGGCGGCCGATCTGCCCGTACTGCTGTGGGGCGAGCCCGGCATCGGCAAGACGGCCGCGCTGAACCAGCTCGCGGACGCCCTCGAGCTGCCGCTGACCACCGTGATCGCCAGCGTCCACGAGCCGTCCGACTTCTCGGGACTGCCCGTCGTCGGGGACGACCCGGCGGAGCAGGGCGTGCCGTTGGCGCCGCCGGACTGGGCGGTGCGGCTGGTCCGGGCGGGGCGCGGGCTGCTGTTCCTCGACGAGCTGTCCACCGCTCCCCCGGCCGTCCAGGCGGCGCTGCTGCGGCTGGTGCTGGAGCGGCGGATCGGCGCGCTGCGGCTGCCGCCCGGCGTCCGGATCGTGGCCGCCGCCAACCCCCGCTCCTCGGCGGCCGACGGCTGGGAGCTGAGCCCGCCCCTGGCCAACCGGTTCGTGCATCTGCAGTGGACCCACGACCACGACGTCGTCGTACGCGGCCTGGGCGGGACCTGGCCCAGGGCCACGCTGCCCCGGCTCGACCCCGGCAAGCTGCCGGAGGCCGTGGACCTGGCCCGGCGCGCGGTGTGCGGGTTCCTCTCCGTGCGCCCCACACTCGTGCACCGGCTGCCGAGCGGTGAGACCCGCCGGGGCGGGGCCTGGCCGTCGCCCAGGAGCTGGGAGATGACCCTGCGTCTGATCGCGTTCGCGACCGCCGCCGGTGCCTCCCGGGAGGTGCTGTCCCTGCTGGTCAGGGGTACGGTCGGGGACGGGCCGGGGCTGGAGTTGCTGGTGAGCCTGGACCGGATGGACCTGCCGGATCCCGAGACCCTGCTGGCCGACCCGGCCGGTGCCGAGCTGCCCGAGCGCGGGGATCTGCGGCAGGCCGCGCTGGACGGCGTGGTGGACGCGGTCCGCCGACGGCCGGAGCGGGCCCGCTGGGACGCGGCGTGGACGCTGCTGGTCCGGGCGATGGAGACCGGGGCGCCGGACGTGGTGGTGGTCCCCGCCACCACCCTGGCCTCGCTGCGCCGCGAGACCTGGGACGTACCGGCGGCGATCGAGCGGCTCGCGGGCGTGGTGTCGCTCTCGCGGCGCGCCGACCGGGCGGCCCGCCGCGCCTCGGCCGCGACCGGGGCGGCCCGATGACGGCCGGGGCGTCGGGGGCGCTGGACCTCGGCAAGCTCTTCGCCGCCCGGCTCCAGGCGGCGCGGGCCCGGCCCTATCTGGCGACGGCGCTGTTCGCGCTGCACACGGTGGAGTCGCGGCAGGTGCCGACGATGGCCGTCGACCGGCACTGGCGGTGCTATGTCTCGCCGGCCTTCGTGGACCGCACGCCCGTGGAGGACCTGGCCGGGGTCTGGGTGCACGAGGTGACGCACCTGCTGCGCGACCACCACGGGCGCGGCGACCGGGTCGCCCGGGAACGCGGGCTGACCGGCGTCGGGGAACGGCTGCGGATGAACATCGCCGCCGACCTCGAGATCAACGACGACGTGTACGGCGACGGACTGGTCCGGCCCGAAGGCGCGGTGCTGCCCGAGGACCTCGGGCTGCGCGAGGGCGAGCTGATGGAGGACTACCTGCGTCAGTTCCGGCTGGGTCCGGGCACGGAGGGCCTGGCCTGGCTGGACTGCGGCAGCGGCGCCGACGGGCTGGAGCGCGGCTGGGACCTCGGGCCGGACGGCGCCCACGGGCTCAGCGAGCAGGAGCGGGACGCGGTGCGCTTCCGGGTGGCGCGGGGCATCACCGGGCGGCCGGGGAGCGTGCCGGAGGGGTGGCGGCGGTGGGCCGAGGAGGTGTTCCATCCGCCGCAGCCCTGGCGGGAGCTGCTGGGCGCGGCGGTCCGCTCGGCGTCCTCGGGTGCGGGCTCCGGCGACGACTACGGCTACGGCCGCCCGGCGCGGCGCTCGACCGCCGTGCCCGGTGCCGTCCTGCCGAGCCTGCGGCGCCGACCGCCGAGGGTCTGCGTGGTGGTCGACACCTCGGGGTCGGTCAGCGACGCCGAACTGGGCAGCGCGCTGCTGGAGGTCACCGCGATCTCCCGTGCCCTGGGCGGCCGCCTGGACCTGGTCACCGTGGTGTCCTGCGACGCGGCGGCCCGGGCCGTGCACCCGTTGTGCCGTGCGGAGGGGATCTTGCTGGTGGGCGGTGGCGGGACGGATCTGCGGACGGGGTTCACCCGGGCGCTGCGGGCGCGGCCCGACGTGGTGGTGGTGCTGACCGACGGCCGGACACCGTGGCCGGACGAGCGGCCGCCGTGCCGAACGGTGGTGGGGCTGTTCCACCGGGAGCCGCCGTACCGGGCCGGGTCCGAGGACCGTCCCCGGTACCGGCCGGACGGGCCGCCCGCGTGGGCGCGGGTCGTGACCATCGCGTCGAGCGGGAACCGAGGTGCGGCGCGCTGACCGGGAACGGTACGCCGGGCACGCTCAGACACCGACGGTCTCCTCGACCTCTTCCTCGGCCCCCGACGGGCGCGGCTCGGCGGCTTCGGTCCTGTCCCGGGTGGTCGAGGCGCCCGGGGCCGTGTGGGGGTCGGCGGCCGCATGCTTGGGCGCCCGGTGCCCGGCCCGCTCGAAGGCGGCCGCGATCGCGGTCACCGCCAGGCCCGCGACCAGCCAGCCGACGAGCGTCCACACGTCACGGCCGAGCCCGTCGTCACCGAAGTACAGCAGGCTGCGGACGCCCTCCACGAACCCGGCGCCGTTCCAGAACGCGTGCAGGGTGCCGAAGAAGCCGTTCTGCAGCTCGGGCCGGAACAGGCCACCGGAACTGGTGAAGTTGAGCATCACGAACAGCACCATCATGGCCAGCGTGGTCCACCGCTTGAGGAAGGTGTGCAGGCCGACACCGAGGAAGACGATGCCCGCCGAGTACACCCACGCCATGCCCCACACGCCCGCGAGTCCGTGGTGGGCGAGGTGGAACACGGGCCCCGCGAGCAGCGCCCCGATGCCGCTGACCACGGCGGAGACACCGAGCGCGAGCAGCGCCCGGACCCGCATCGGGAGCGCGGCGCCCGCGGCGCCGAGGGCGGCGACCGAGGCGTAGGAGCCGATGCTGAGGGCGATCAGCAGGAAGAACAGGCCCTGCCCGGTGGGGTCGTCCGGGACCGGTGCGGCCACGTCGGTGACCTTCAGCGGGGCCCCCTCCTGCGCGGCGACCGGCGTGAAGACCTTCTCGACGGCGGTCGCGCCCATGTCGGAGGCGGCACTGGCGACCAGGAGTTCGGGAGCCTTGGCGCTCGGCACGTAGGCGCCGGTGACGTTCCGGGACTTCAGCAGGCCGACGGCGGCGGAGCGGGTGGCGACCGTGCGGACGTCGAGCCGGTCCCCGGCTGTGTCCTTGACGGTCTGCGCGAACACCTTGGCCTCGGGACCGGCGCCGACGACGGCGACGGGCAGGTGGTGCGGCTCCGGGGTCACGAAGGCCCCCATGTAGGCGAGCCCCATGCCGATGCACATCAGCAGGGGGGTGATCAGGTGCGTGAGCACATGGCGCAGTGCCGGTGACCTCATCGGACGCGACCTCCGAAGGTTGGCTTATACAACTTCCTTTTCAAGTTGTACTATGCAACTAGAACGGTGGAGGAGGCATTCCCGTGAGCGCAGCCGAGACGGCCGTGGAGACGATCCAGCGCGAGATGACGATCTTCGCCCGCCGGGCCCGGGCCTCGGCGGGGCGCATGCACCCGGAGCTGTCGCTGGTGTCGTACACCCTGCTCGGCCATCTGGAGGAGAGCGGCGGCTGCCGGGCGACGGACCTGGCGGCGCACTACGCCCTGGACAAGTCGACGGTGAGCCGCCAGGTGTCCGCGCTGGAGCGGGCCGGGCTGATCGAGCGGCGCCAGGATCCCGAGGACCACCGGGTCCAGGTGCTGCACCTGACCGGGGCCGGCCAGGAGATCCTCGCCCAGGTCACCCGCAGCCGCCGGGCCGCCTTCCGGGAGCGGCTCGCCGACTGGCCCGAGGAGGACCTCGTCCGCTTCGCGGCCTACCTGGAGCGGTACAACGCCGGGGCGGGGGGCGCCGGCTCCGGCTGACCGCCCCCGGCCCGTCGCTCCGGCAGGCCCTCGGGGACCCGGACGCCGAGGAACACCGTACGGCGGCGCAGCCGGAAGCCGAGGGACTCGTACAGCCGGACGGCACCCGTGTTCGCGGAACCGGCGTGCAGGAGAGGGGTCTCACCGCGCTTCTCGATGCCGTGCGCGACCGCGAGGACCAGCCGCGCGGCCAGGCCTTCGCCGCGGTGGGCCGGGTCCGTGCAGACCGCGCTGATCTCGGTCCAGCCCGGCGGGCGCAGCCGCTCCCCCGCCATGGCGACCAGGGCGCCCTCGCGACGGATGCCGAGATAGGTGCCGAGGGCGACGGTGCGGGGCAGGAAGGGGCCGGGCCGGGTGCGGGCGACGAGGTCGAGCATCTCGGGCACGTCCGCCGGGCCGAGCCGCACCGCCTCCGGGTCCTCGACGGCGGCGACGCTCTCGCCCACCAGTTGCACACCCTCCAGGTGGAAGGTCACCTCCCAGCCGTCCGGAACCCGGCCGCCGAAGCCCAGCAGCGACGCCTCGCCACCGGGACCGGCCAGCGCGGCGACATCGGCCCAGTCCCGCGCGTCGGGCGCGTCGGGCAGGGCCAGCCAGGGGCTGACGTCCACCGGATAGCGCAGCACACGACCGCGCCGCTCGGCGAAGCGGGCGTGCGGGCCGGTCAGGGAGGCGAGCGCGGGGTTGTCGAGGACGTGCGCCGCCTCGGCCCGGGCCGGTCCGCCGCGCATGCCGTCGCCTCGGCCGGCGGCCGGCACCTGAGCCGCGGTCAGGTCGCTCACGCGGTCACCTCGATCACGATCTTGCCCTGGACGTGCCCGTCCTCCACGAGGCGCAGGGCCTCCCCGGCGCGTTCGAGGGGGAACGTGCGGGTGACGTGCGGGTCCAGGGCGCCGCGTACGACGAGGTCGGCCACCGCGTCCAGGACCGCAGCGGTGCGGGCTCGAGCGACCCGGGCGCCGCCCAGCGCGGCGACCGTCTCCTCCGGAGCCCCTGCCGTGATCAGCCGGGTCCGGTCGGTCCAGCCGGCCGGGGCGGGCGGGTCGGTCGGGTCGGTCGTGCCGGTGGGAGTCGCCCGGTCGGTCAGCACGGTGGCCGCCTCCGCGAGCGTGGCGCCGCCCACCAGGTCGTACACCCCGTCGACGCCGTCCGGCGCCGAGCCCCGCACCCGCTCGGCCAGGCCGGGGCCGCTCGGCACGTGGACGGCGCCCAGCGACTCGACGAAGTCCTTCTTGCCCTCGCTCGCCACGCCCACGACCCGCACGCCGAAGGCACGGGCGATCTGCACGGCCGCGGCGCCGACCCCGCCGCCGGCGCCCGTCACCAGCAGAGTGGCGCCCTCGGGCAGAGCGAGCTGGCGGATGCCGTCGTAGGCGGTGGCCGCGGCCACCGGCAGGGTCGCCGCGTCGGTGAACGACAGCCCGGCGGGCCTGTGGGCGGTGACGTCGGCGCGCAGCAGGGCGTACTCGGCGAAGCCGCCGCCCACGGTGTTGCCGAACACCTCGTCGCCGGCCGCGAATCCGGTCACGCCCTCGCCGGTCTCCACCACGACGCCGGCGGCCTCGCTGCCCATGACCACCGGATACCCGCGCTCCCTCTCGCCCGGGCGGCGGAAGCCGCCCCGCAGCTTCCAGTCGACGGGGTTCACTCCCGCCGCCCGCACCGCGATCAGCAGCTGACCGGGGGCGGGAACCGGCCGTTCCAGATCGGTCAGCTCCTCGGTCTCCGGACCGCCGTCGCGCGTGAAGACGTACGCCTTGGGCATCCTCGTTCCTCGCTTCGCTTGCCTCGTGTCGGGTCTCACCGGCACACCACCCGGCACTCAGGGCCAAGGAGCGGCGGCGGGCCGCTATTCCCCGAGCCGCCCGGAGTTCGCACCACTGTCATGATCAGGGCCCCCACCTGGGACGGAGCATCCGCGCCGAGCGCGTACGGTGGAGACCATGAACGTCACCCGAGGCTTCACGGGTCGCCCGCGCGTCGCCCACCCCGGACTGCCGCCGGGGCAGTACGACGCGGGGGACGACTGGCCCGTCCTGTCCGCCGAGGTCACGCCCGGCCTCCGGCCCGCCGACTGGTCCTTCCGCATCGACGGACTGGTGGAGCGGGCGCACACCTGGGACTGGCAGGCGGCGCGGTCGCTGCCCGCCTCGGTCTACGAAGGCGCCATCCACTGTGTGACCGGGTGGTCGAAGTTCGGGGTGCGGTTCGGCGGTGTCTCGCTGGACACGTTTCTCGACGTGGTGCGGCCCCATGGGTCCGCCACCCATGTGATCGCCTACTCCCACACGGGCTACACCACGAACCTGCCGCTCGCCGACCTCACCGGCGGGCGCGCCTGGATCGCCTGGGAGTACGACGGTGAGCCGCTCGCGCCCGAACACGGCGGTCCGGCGCGGCTGCTGGTGCCGCACCTGTACTTCTGGAAGAGCGCCAAGTGGATCGCCGGCCTCACGCTGCTCGACCACGACCGGCCGGGGTTCTGGGAGGGCAACGGCTATCACGAACGGGGCAACCCCTGGCAGGAGCAGCGGTATTCCGGTGACTGAGACGGTGACCAGGACGTTCACGCCCCCGACGCGCTTCGCCGTGCCGGGGCGCATCGCCGTGGGCGAGCAGGTGGCGGCGCAGTGGCAGACGGCCACGCTGACCGACGTGCGCCGCGAGACACCGCACGCGGCGACCTTCCGGTTCGCGGTGCCGCGGTGGGCGGGGCACCTGCCCGGGCAGCATCTGATGCTGCGGCTCACCGCGCCGGACGGCTATGTGGCCCAGCGCCACTACTCGATCGCGTCGGCGCCCGACGACTCCGGCCACATCGAACTGACCCTCGATCACGCGCCGGGCGGCGAGGTCTCCGGGTGGTTCCACACGGTGGCCAGGCCCGGTGACACGGTCGAGGTGCGCGGGCCGCTGAGCGGTTTCTTCGCCTGGCCCGGCGACCGGCCGGCGCTGCTGCTGGGCGCCGGTTCCGGGGTCGTGCCGCTGATGTCGATGGTCCGGCACCACCGGGCGCGGGGTCTCGCGGTGCCGCTGCGGATGGTCGTGTCGGCGCGCAGCCCCGAGGAACTGATCTACGCGCGCGAACTGGGCGCGGAGACGACGGCGGTGTTCACCCGCAGCGCGCCCACGGGGGTTCCGGTGGGTCGTATGGCCGCCGCACATGTGGCGCCGCTCCTGGCCGAGCAACCCGACGGTGGGTGGGAGGCCTATGTGTGCGGCTCCAACGGATTCGCCGAACACGCCGCCCGGTTGCTGGTCGAGGCGGGCCAGCCGGTCGACCGCATCCGCATCGAACGCTTCGGCTGAGCGCACTGCCGGCCCGGGACCGGCATCCGGTGTCCGGCACTCTCACGCGCCGGCCCGCGCCCGCTCGCGCAGTCGTGGGGCGCGTGTCGTCCGCCGCGCTCCACGAGGCCTGAAGTCGCGGTCGGCGGGGTGAACGAGGTGCGCCGTACGGGGTACGTGACGGATGTGGACGTTCGCGTGCCGCGGCGAGGAGGTGGACATGCGTACCCGGGTGCGAGGCTGGCGCTGGCGACGCAATCCGCTGAGGCGCCGCTCGGACGTCGTCGAGGCATGGACCGTGCTGATCGTCGCGGTCCTGCTGTTCGTGGTCGCGCCCCTGGTCGGAGTGGCGGCGGGTCTGCACACCCACGACCGGGCGCAGTCGGTGGCGCTCGCCGAGCGGGCCGAGCGGCACCGGGTCCGAGCGGTGGTCGTCGGGAACACCCCCGAGCGGCTGCCCGTGGTGCAGGGCAACCGCGAGCACCCCTATCGCGCCCATGTGCGCTGGACCGAGCCCGGCAAGGGGACGCAGACCGCCCTCGCCCGGGTGCCTGCCGGGACGCGGGCCGGTGATGCGGTGACCGTGTGGTTCGACAGCCACGGCCGCAGTGTCGCCCCGCCGCCGGACGACGTCGCGGTCTGGCAGCACACCGTGACCGTAGGCGTGTGCGCGGCCGGCGGCGTGGCGCTCGCGGTGCTCCTCGGGCACGCGGTGGAGCGCCGGATCGCGCTGCGGCACCGGCTGGCCGAGTGGGAGCAGGAGTGGGCGCGCACGGGCCCCAAGTGGAACCAGCCCAGGGCCTGACCCGTCCCCCGACCGTCCTCGGCCACCACCCCCGCCACACCACCGATGCCTGCTCTCCGCTCCCCCCGGTGACCCGACCAATGGGCACCCCGCGGGAGCGCCGCCAAGCCGCCGCAGCAAGCGATTTCGACCATCCTGGCCAGCAGGTCCACCGCTGAAGACCGCCAATCTTCCCGGCACATGCCTGGCGAGTCATCCGACCACCCCCGTACGGTGAGCGCACGCAGTCTCCCTTCGCAAAGGCGGTTGTTGATGGCCCTCTTCGACCTCCCCCTCGACGAACTCCGTGCATACCGCAGCGAGTCCGCCGCGCCCGAGGACTTCGACGCCTTCTGGGACAAGACGCTCCAGGAGGCGCGCGAGCACGACCTGGACGCCCGCTTCGAACCGGTGGACAGCGGGCTGTCCACGGTGCGGGTGTACGACGTGACGTTCGCCGGGTTCGGCGGTCACCCGGTCAGGGGCTGGCTGCGGCTTCCGGCCGGCGCCGAGGAGCCGCTGCCCCTGGTGGTGGAGTTCATCGGTTACGGCGGCGGACGCGGCCTGCCGCACGAGAACCTGCTGTGGGCGTCGACGGGCCGGGCGCACTTCGTGATGGACACCCGCGGACAGGGCAGCGCCTGGGGCGGCGGGGGCGGCACGCCCGACCCGGTGGGCGCCGCGCCCGCGTACCCCGGGTTCATGACGCGGGGCATCGACGCGCCGGAGAACTACTACTACCGCCGGGTGTTCACGGACGCCGTGCGCGCGGTCGAGGCGGCCCGTTCGCACCCGCTGACCGACGCGGCGCGGACCGTGGCGGTCGGGTCGAGCCAGGGCGGCGGCATCACGCTGGCCGTCGGGGGCCTGGTGCCGGATCTGGCCGCCATCGCGCCGGACGTACCGTTCCTGTGCGACTTCCCGCGGGCGACGACCCTGACGGACCGGCACCCGTACCGGGAGATAGGCCTGTTCCTGAAGACGCACCGGGGCCGCGCGGCCGACGCGCTGCGCACCCTGTCCTACTTCGACGGCGTGCACTTCGCGGCCCGCGGCCGGGCGCCGGCCCTGTTCTCGGCGGCGCTGGAGGACCAGACGTGCCCGCCGTCGACGGTGTTCGCGGCGTTCAACGCCTGGGCGCACGAGGACAAGGTGATCGAGGTGTACGACTTCAACGACCACGAGGGCGGCGGCCCGTACCAGGAGGAGCGGAAGCTGCGCTGGCTGCGGGCGTACGCCTGAGGCGGTGCCCGGCACCTTCCCTCCAGTCCGACCAGTCGGTACGTTCGGGGTGCCCGGGTCGCGGCGTGGCGGCCAGGGCTCCCGGCGACGACGGAGGTCCGATGTCCGCGCACGAGGCACAGGTCCACGGCCACTGCGACCCGCGTTTCGCGGCGGTGCGGGAGGCGTTCGAGGAGAACTTCCGGACACGGGACGAGCTGGGCGCCGCCGTGGCGGTGACCGTCGACGGCGCGACGGTGGTGGATCTGTGGGGCGGCTGGGCGGACGCGGCCCGCACCCGGCCGTGGGAACGGGACACGCTGGTCAACGTGTGGTCGACCACCAAGGGCCCGGTGGCGCTGTGCGCGCATCTGCTCGCCGACCGGGGCCTGCTCGATCTCGACCGGCCGGTGACCGCGTACTGGCCGGAATTCGCGGCGGCCGGCAAGGAGAAGGTGCTGGTGCGGCATCTGCTGTCGCACCGCGCCGGCCTCTGCGGGCTGCGGGAGCCGCACTCCGTGGCGCAGCTCTACGACTGGGAGCTGACGACCGAGCGGCTGGCGGCGACCGAGCCGTGGTGGGAGCCGGGCACGGTGTCCGGGTATCACGCGCTGACGTTCGGGTTCCTGGTCGGCGAGGTGGTGCGGCGGGTGTCGGGGCTGCGTCCGGGAGCGTTCCTGGAGCACGAGGTGACCGGGCCGCTCGGGCTGGACTTCACCGTCGGCCTGCCGGAGAAGGAGTCCGGCCGGGCGGCGGAGCTGGTGCATCCCCGGCCCTCGCGCTCGGGCGAACAGGCCGCGGTTTTCAGTCAGTTGCACCCTGCCGCGATCGCCGCGCTGACCAATCCGGTGGTGGGCGCGGCGCAGGCCAACACACCCGAGTGGCGGGCGGCGGAGATCCCCGCGGCGGGCGGGCACGGCACGGCGCGTGCGGTGGCCGCGCTGTACGGTGTCTTCGCCGGGCGCGGCTCCTACGGCGGACGGCGGCTGCTGTCCCCGGAAGCGGCGGAGCGGGTGCGCGAGGGGCAGGGCAGCTGCCGGGATCTGGTGCTGGGGGCGGGCTTCGAGGGCGAGACGGAGATCGGGCTGGGCCTGTGGCTGAGCGGGGCGGGCGGCTCGTACGGGCCCAATCCGCGGGCTTTCGGTCACGACGGGTTCGGCGGCTCCTGCGGGCTCGCCGATCCGGACGCCGGGGTCTCGCTGGGCTATGTGATGAACCGGATGGGCCCGCACATCGCGGACGACCCGCGCAAGAGGGCCCTGGTGGACGCCCTTTACAGCGCCCTGTGAGCCGGGGAGCGCGCGGACGGGTTTCGGCCGAACCGACAGACCACTCTTCCCTCCTGGTTTAGACCAATGCTAGATGTGGTCGCGCAATGAGCCCGCACGGCTACGTCTTGTCACCACACAGGAGGGGCGGCATGGCCCGCACCACCCCGCACGATCCCCCGCAGACCGACGACCGGCCCTTGTACTGGCGGATCGCTTCGCTGCTGCTCGACGAACTGCGCGACGGCACCATTCCGCCCGGCGAACGGCTGCCGGGCGAGCGGGATCTGGCCCGGCACTTCGAGGTCAGCCGGGAGACCGTCCGGCAGGCGCTGGAGCTGCTGCGCCGCGACGGTCTGGTCGCCACCGACCGGCGGGGCAGCCATGCCACGCTGCCCGGCCGTCCGGTGGAGGACCCGGTGTCGCTCGGCTTCCCGGTCGGCGCCCGGCCGACGGACCCGTGCGCGGTGGACCGGGCCACGGTGACCTGGGAGGAACCGCCGCCGGAGCACGCGCGGGCGCTGGGCCTGGCCCCGCACCGGCCGACGCTGGTGCACCGCTACCGGTCGGCCACGCCCGACGGCCGGTCGCTGCGTACGGCGGTGACCTCGTTCTCGGCCGTGGCACTGGCCGAGGTCGCGGAGCTGGGCCGCTACCGCGACCGGGCCGACGGGAACACGCCCGCGCAGCTGCGCCGGGCCTACGACTGGATGCGCAAGGCGGGGCTGACCCTGCACCACCGGGACGCCATCACGCAGGTCGGCGACGCCTCCTCGGTCCGGGTGACCCGTCGGGTGCACGACCAGTACGCCCGCCCGCTGGAGATCACCGACCTGGTGGTGCACGCCGAACAGGACGCGCTGGTCTACGAGTTCACGCTGCCGGCGGCGGGGTGAGGGCGCGGGCCACCACGAGCCGGGCCCGGGGGCTGCCGTCGCTGCGCCGCCCGAACTCGGGTAGCGGGTACAGGTCCACGGTGAACCCGGCCCGGCTCAGCTCCCCGAGGACGTCCCCGAGCCGGAACGCCCGGTAGTACATGACGAACGGCGGCCGCCACAGCGCGTTGCGCACCCGCATCACCGCGTCGAAGCCGAGCAGCATCCAGAAGGCGGGGTCGAAGGGGCGCGGCGGGGCGAGGACCGGGAAGGCGAAGCAGCCGCCCGGCCGCAGCACCGAGCGGACCTCGGCGAACAGCCCCGGCAGCTCGCGGGGCAGGAAGTGGCCGAACGCGCCGAAGCTGACCACGAGGTCGAAAGCGGCCCGGAACGGCAGCCTCCGGGCGTCGCCGCGCACCCAGGCGACGCCCGGTGCGGCGGACGGGACCCGGCGCCGGGCCACCTCGAGCATGCCGGCGCTGAAGTCGACTCCGGTGATGCTGCGCCGGCACAGTCCGCCGAGCACGTCGACGCCGGCGCCGGTGCCGCAGCACAGGTCGAGCCCGTCGTCGAAAGGGCCCAGCGGAACCAGGGACTTCGCGACGGCCTCCAGCACCGTGTCCGGCGTCCGGAAGGGGGTGTGGTCGAACTTCGGGGCCAGCAGGTCGTAGCCGTGCTCGACGGACGACAGCGCCTGGACGGCGAGTTCGCGCAGGCTGGGGCCTTCGGGGCTGAACATCCGGTCAGCCTAGGGGAACGCGCTGCCGCAGGATGCCCAGAACCCGCTCGCACCAGCGCAGGTTCTCCTGCTCGAAGGCGATGCCGGCCATGAGTGTGAGGTACGGGCCGATCCGGTCGGCGGTGCGCAGGTACTCCTCCTCGGTACGGCCGTCGAGGAGGCGGTCGCGCACCCGCTCGTAGCGGTCGAGTTTGCCGCGCGACCAGCCCCTGCGCTCCTCGACGAGTGCCCGGGTGGCCTCGGGGTCGCCGCCGTCCATGGCCTGGATCTTGATGAGGAGTTCGTCGCGGACGGCGGTCGGCCGCCTCGGGGGTTCGGCGGCGAAGGCGCGCAACCGGTCCCGGCCGGCCTCGGTGAGGCTGAACAGCCGCTTGGTGGGCCGGCGTTCCTGCGGCACGGTCCGGGCCTCGACCAGCCCGTCCTGCGCCAGGCGCTCCAGCTCCCGGTAGAGCTGCTGCGGGGTGGCGGGCCAGAAGTTCGCGAGCCCGACGTCGAACACCTTCGACAGCTCGTAGCCCGAGGCCTCGCCCTCCAGCAGGGCGGCCAGGACGGCGTACTTGAGCGACATGTGGACACGCTAGCAGCAGGTGATTACTCTCATCCGCACCTATTCAATTAGTTGACTATGTGAGGTGATCCGATGCGCGCGTTCCGCGAGGCGGTGGAGGCGGGCGACCTGGAGGCGGTCGAGGCGCTGCTGGCCGAGGACGTCGTCTTCACCAGCCCGGTCGTCTTCAAGCCGTACCCGGGCAAGGCGATCACCGCCGCGATCCTGCGCGCCGTCTCCGAGGTGTTCGAGGACTTCCGGTACGTCCGCGAGATCGGCGACCCCGAGGGCCGCGAGCACGCGCTGGTCTTCACGGCCCGGGTGGGCGACCGCGAGCTGACCGGCTGCGACTTCCTGCGGGTGAACGAGGAGGGCCTGATCGACGACTTCATGGTCATGGTCCGTCCGATGTCGGGCGCGCAGGCGCTCGCCGCCGCGATGGGCGCCCGGTTCGAGCAGATCGCGAAGGAGGCGGAGGCACGCTCCGCGTGAGCGCCGCGCCGCGCCGCAGGTGAACGTCAGCCCTTGAGCTGCTCCAGGGTGGCCTTGGAGTCCGTCTTCAGCCAGTCGGAGACGTCGGACAGCCCGGGCGGGTTCTTGTCCTGGTCGTAGGAGCTGAGGTAGGCGCTGTAACTCATCGTGTACGTCACCCAGCCGTCGCGCACGGCGAGCGTGGCGTAGCGGGAGCCGCTGGAGGTGCCGCTGGTGGTGTCCTGGCTGACCAGGTAGGCCTCGTCACCGATGCCCTCGACGGGCTTGACGTCGTACCCGGTGTGGCTGTCGTCGTAGTTCTTCCAGGTGGCGGTGAACTCCGGCGCGGGGTCGGTCCTGCGGTGCAGGTCGATCTGCAGGGACAGATAGGCGTCGGCGTAGGTGGAGCCGGACTTCTTCAGACTCACGCTGCAGTAACTCTCGTCCAGCGCCTTGTCCTTGAGGGAGCTGTGCGTCGGGGAGGAGTCGTTGTCGGGGTACTCGTCCTTGAACGAGGAGTAGTCCGAGCCGGAGCACATGTTGGACGGCGCCGAGTAACCACGCAGGTCCGCGCCGGAGCCCGTGCCGGCGACGAGGAACACCCCGCCCGCCCACGCCACGGAGGCGACGACCGCGCCGACGACCGCCCACAGCACCGCGCGCCCCGCCGCGCTCCCTCCGGCCGGCGGCGGAGCGGGCACGGGCCCGTACTGCGGGGGCTGGGCGTAGGGGTTCCCCGACTGCGGGGCAGGGTGGCCGACCAGTGTGGGCTGCGCGTAGAAGTTCCCCGGCGGGGGAGACTGCGGGCTCGGGTAGGGGTAGGCCGTCGGCTGCTGCGGGACGGCCGGCTGCGGCACGGGCTGGTCGGCCGGCTGCGGGGACTGCGGTGGCGTGGACATGTCGTGACGATAGGGCATGGTTGACGGTCAAGTCCCCTGAAATCCGGGATCGTTATGGTATGGGGACGCATTCGGGGACGGAGGGGGAAGGGGAGCGCGCCGCGTGACGTTGCGCTTCCTGCAGGCATCGGTATAGTGCGGACAGCACCTGTGCGCGCCCCGTCGTCCGGGCGCCGGTGCCGATTCCTCTCCTCCAGCCACGTGGCCGTTGTCGCAGACCGGCGTTGGCTTTCCTTCAGCACCACCTCGTGACCAGCGCTTTCGTCGCCGTGCCCGAGGTGCCGTTCCCGCCGCCCGGAGGCAGGTGTGCCCGCCTCCCGCTCGCGGCCTCTCCCCTCCTGCCCCGCCCGACGGCCTTCCGTCCGCGAAAGGACATCCACCCCATGACCACCACACTCGAACGCCCCTCTGCGGCCCAGCAGTCCGCATCCGGCCGGCCCGTCACCGGTGTGCTCGACATCGACGCGCACGGGAAGGGGCACCTGAGGGCACCGCACCTGCTGCCCTCCCCCGCCGACCCGCAGGTCCCGGCCGCGCTGATCCGCCGGTACGCACTGCGCCGCGGCGACCTCGTCGAGGGCGTCCGCGGGGCGCAGCGTGCGCTGACCGAGGTCACGCACGTGGGCGGCGCCCAGCCCGGTGAGCTGCGCGGCCGCCGCCACTTCCGGGACCTCACCCCGCTGCATCCGCACGACCGGATCCGCCTCGAACACCCGGCGTCCGGTCTCGCCGGACGGGTCACCGACCTGTTCGCGCCGGTCGGCAAGGGACAGCGCGGGCTGATCGTGGCCCCGCCGAAGAGCGGGAAGACCGTGCTGCTGCAGCAGCTCGCCGCCGCCGTCGCCGGCAACCATCCCGAGTGCCGCCTGATGGTCCTCCTGCTGGACGAGCGGCCCGAGGAGGTCACCGAGATGCGCCGCTCGGTGCGCGGCGAGGTGTACGCCTCCGCCTTCGACCGGGCCCCCAAGGAGCACATCGCCCTCGCCGACCTGGTCGTCGAGCGGGCCAAGCGGCTGGTGGAGGCCGGCGAGGACGTCGTCGTCCTGCTGGACTCCCTGACCCGGCTGTGCCGGGCCCACAACAACGCCTCCGCCGCCGGCGGGCGCACCCTGAGCGGCGGTGTCGACGCGGGGGCACTGCTCGGCCCGAAGCGGTTCTTCGGCGCCGCCCGCCGGGCCGAGGAGGGCGGCTCGCTCACGATTCTCGCCACCGTGCTGGTGGACACCGGCTCGCGTGCCGACGGCTACTTCTTCGAGGAGCTGAAGAGCACCGGCAACATGGAGCTGCGCCTGGACCGGGAGCTGGCCGGGCGGCGGGTGTTCCCGGCCGTGGACATCGACACCACCGGCACCCGGCGCGAGGAACTGCTGCTGACCCCGGCCGAGTTGACGGCCACCCGGGGCCTGCGCCGCGCGCTGCGCTCCCGGGAGGGCGCGCCGGCCGCCACGGAGACCCTGCTGGAGCGGATGCGGGACACCCCCGACAACGCCGCCTTCCTGCGCCGCGTCCAGCCGACCCTCCCGGCGGGGTGAACGGCGCCCCCGTCGCATCGATGCGTACCGGGTCGTCCCCGAGTGCGGCATCCGGGTTGCTCCCGTAGGCCGTCCGGCCGGGACAGCGCGCCGTACCTCCCGGTCCTTCCTACGTTGATCGTATGATCTTCGGACTCTCTCGTCGGACGACCGTATCGGCCTGCTCCCTGTGCATGGCGGGGGCGCTGGCCCTCGCGCCGGCCGCTGCCGCCGCCGGACACCGTGCGGGGGAACCCGCGCCGCCCGGGCCACGGGTCGCGGTCCCGCAGCCGTCCCTGCTCTACCGCTCCGGCACCCAGGTCAGACCGCACCGGGGCGCGCCCGAGGTGCCGGACGTCTCCGCGCTGTCCTGGCTGGTCGCCGACGCCGGGAGCGGCGAGGTGCTGGCGGCGAACGACGCGCACCGCCCGCTGCCGCCCGCGAGCACGATGAAGACGCTGTTCGCCCTCACCGTGCTGCCCACCCTGCCGGCCGAGCGGCAGCACACCGTGACGTACAAGGAACTGGCGGACGTGGGCGAGGGCAGCAGCCTGGTCGGCGTCGAGGAGGGGCACACCTACCGGGTGGCCGACCTGTGGCGCGGGGTCTTCCTCAGCTCCGGCAACGACGCGGTGCACGTGCTCGCCGCGCTGGACGGCGGCTGGCACGCCACCGCCCTGAAGATGCAGGCCAAGGCCCGCGCCCTGGGCGCCCTGGACACCCATGTGGTCTCCCCGGACGGCTACGACAGCCCCGGCCAGGTCTCCTCCGCGTACGACCTCGCGGTCTTCGGCCGGACCGGGCTGCACAACCCCGACTTCGCCCGGTACTGCTCCACCGCCCATTCCCAGTTCCCGGGCAACGGATGGCCGTACGAGATCGAGAACACCAACCGGCTGCTGACCGGTGAGGACGGTGTGGCGCCCTACCCGGGCCTGATCGGCATCAAGAACGGCTACACCAGCAACGCCGGCAACACCCTCGTGGCCGCCGCCCGCCGGGGCGGGCGCACGCTCGTCGTGACGGTGATGAATCCTCAGGAGGGCGGCGGGTTCGCCGTGTACGAGGAGGCGCGCGCGCTGCTCGACTGGGGCTTCGCGGCGGCCGGGCGGGTTGATCCGGTGGGGTCGCTCGACGGGCTGCGCGCCGACGGCCGGTCGGCGTCGTCGACAGCGGCGCCCGTCGCGGCGGCCACCGCTCCGGCGCCGGACGACAACTCCGAGTGGTCGCGGGCCGCGACGGTCGTGGGCCTGACCGGGCTCGGCGCGGGAGCCGTGGCCCTGGCCCTGCGCGCCAAGGGCACCCGGGGCACCAGCGGCTGACCGACCGCCAGGACCGGCGGCAGGGCCCGCGCCCGCGCCTCGGCCGGCAGGTGCGCGTCGGTCGTACGGAACACCGCCCTTGCCGGACCACCGGCCCGAAGAAACAGGGGCCGCTCAGAACACCGAGAGGCCCGTGAGGGTCGTGAACCGGTCCAGGGCTGCCACTCCGGCCACCGAGTTGCCGCGCTCGTCCAGGCCCGGGCTCCATACGCACAGCGTGCAGCGGCCCGGCACGACCGCGATGATCCCGCCGCCGACGCCGCTCTTGCCGGGCAGCCCGACCCGGTAGGCGAAGTCGCCGGCCGCGTCGTACGTCCCGCAGGTCAGCATCACGGCGTTGACCTGCTTGGCCTGGCTGCGGGTGAGCAGCCGGGTGCCGTCGGCGCGGATGCCGTGCCGGGCCAGGAAGCCGGTGGCCAGCGCCAGGTCGGCGCAGGAGGCAGCGATGGAGCACTGCCGGAAGTACTGGTCGAGCAGGAGCGGGACGTCGTTGTCGATGTTGCGGTAGGACGCCATGAAGTGCGCGAGGGCCGCGTTGCGGTCGCCGTGCGCGGACTCGGAGGCGGCGACCTCCTTGTCGAAGTCCAGGGACGGATTGCCACTCTCGGCCCGCAGGAAGGCCAGCAGCTCCCCGGCCGCGTCCCCGGTACGGGTCTGCAGCCGGTCGGTGACGACCAGCGCGCCCGCATTGATGAAGGGGTTGCGCGGGATGCCGTTCTCGTACTCCAGCTGCACCAGGGAATTGAACGGGTTGCCGGAGGGCTCGCGGCCCACGTGCTCCCACAGTTCGTCGCCCTCGCGGGCCAGGTCCAGGGCGAGCGTGAACACCTTGGTGATGGACTGCGCCGAGAAGGGCTGCCGCCAGTCCCCCACCCCGTACACCGTGCCGTCCAGCTCGGCGACGGCCATGCCGAAGCTGCGGGGATCGCAGGCGGCGAGCGCCGGGATGTAGTCGGCGGGACGCCCACGGCCGGGCGTCCGCCCCATCTCCTCGGCGATGCGCTCCAGGACCGGCAGGAAGGCGAGGGACGACGTCGTTGTCATGATCACCATTGTGCCTCCCCGCCGTTCCCGGTGCGTAGTCGCGGCTCTGTCCGCGCAGGTCAGGCGGCCGGTGCCCCGCTGCCCGCGACGATCTCGGGGCGCAGCAGGTCGGCGAGCCTGTCGGCGGGCAACAGCCCCTTCTCCAGCACCAGTTCGGCAACCCCCCGGCCGGTGACCAGGGCCTCCTTGGCGATGTCGGTGGCCGCCGTGTACCCGATGTGCGGGTTGAGCGCGGTGACCAGGCCGATGGAGTTCTCCACGCTCTCGCGCAGCCGCTCGGTGTTGGCCGTGATGCCGGCGACGCATCGCTCGGCCAGGGTGGTGCAGGCGTTGCGCAGGTGGGTGATCGACTCCGACAGCGAGTGCAGGATCACCGGCTCGAAGGCGTTCAGCTGCAGCTGTCCGGCCTCGGCCGCCATCGTGATGGCCACGTCGTTGCCGATCACCTCGAAGGCGACCTGGTTGACGACCTCCGGGATCACCGGGTTGACCTTGCCCGGCATGATCGAGGATCCCGCCTGCACCGGCGGCAGGTTGATCTCCCCCAGACCCGCGCGGGGGCCGGAGGACAGCAGGCGCAGGTCGTTGCAGCTCTTGGACAGCTTGACCGCGATCCGCTTCAGCACACCCGACATCTGGACGAAGGCACCGCAGTCCTGGGTGGCCTCGACCAGGTTGGCGGCGGTGACGAGCGGCAGGCCGGTGATGGCGGACAGGTGCCGACGGGCCGCCTCGGCGTAGCCGGCCGGGGCGTTCAGGCCGGTGCCGATGGCGGTGGCGCCGAGGTTGATCTCATGGATCAGCTCGACCGCCTCGGCGAGACGGCTGCGGTCCTCCTCCAGCATGACGGCGAACGCGGAGAACTCCTGCCCGAGGGTCATCGGCACCGCGTCCTGCAACTGTGTACGGCCCATCTTGAGCACGTCGCGGAACTCGACGGCCTTGCGGGCGAAGGCGTCCTGCAGGACGGACATCGACCTGAGCAGCCCCCGCACCGCGAACACCGTCGCAATCTTGACCGCGGTGGGATACACGTCGTTGGTCGACTGACCGAGGTTGACGTCCTCATTGGGATGCAGATACCTGTACTCGCCCTTGCCGTGACCGAGCAGTTCCAACGCGCGGTTGGCCACCACCTCGTTGGCGTTCATGTTGGTCGACGTGCCCGCGCCGCCCTGGATCACGTCCACCACGAACTGCTCGTGCAGCTCGCCCGCGCGGATCTCCCGGCAGGCGGCCACGATCGCCGCCGCCTTCCTGGGCGCCAGCAGCCCCAGTTCCTCGTTCGCCAGCGCCGCGGCCTCCTTCACCGCCGCCAGCGCGTCGATCAGATGCGGATAGGCCGAGATCGGCATGCCGGTGATCGGGAAGTTCTCCCGCGCGCGCAGGGTGTGGATGCCCCAGTACGCGTCGGCGGGCACGTCACGGTCGCCCAGCAGGTCGTGTTCGCTCCGGGTGGCAGCGGTCATGACAGTACGGATCCTCTTTCGGAGGTACGAGGTGAGGGTGAGGGGGTGGTGAGGTCAGGCGCAGGCCGGCAGCGGGACGGGGTCCAGGGCGCGGACGGCGCGCACGCACCCCACCGGCTCCCCGCCCCCGAGCAGCGGTTCGCCCGCGAACGCGGTGAGCAGAGCGGGGTCGACGCCGGCCCGGGCGAGCGCGGCGGCGGCAACCGGGATGCGTGCCCGGTCGGCGCCGTCGGCGATCTTGACGGCGATGGCCCGGCCGTCGGGCAGCGCGGCCACCTGGACGCCCTCGAAGCCGTCCTTGGCGAGCAGACCGGGCACGGCCCGCATCAGCGCGGCGACGTCCCGGCCGGAACCGGAGGCCATCTCGGCGTGCTCGCGCATCGCGTCGGCGACCCGGGCCTCGGGGGTGCCGGGCTCGGCCGTGACGATCCGGGAGACGGCGCGGGCGAGCCCGTGCAGGGAGATGGAGAACAGCGGCGCGCCGCAGCCGTCCACGGTGACCCGGGCGATCGCCTGGCCGGTCAGGTCCTCGACGATCTCGGCGACGGCCTGCTGCAGCGGGTGCGCGGGGTCCAGGTAGTCCTTGAGGGACCAGTCGTTCAGCCGCGCGGTCCACAGCATCGCCGCGTGCTTGCCGGAGCAGTTCTGGGCGAGGCGGGAGGGCTGTCGGCCCTCGCGGATCCAGGCGTCCCGGACGACCGGGTCGAAGGGCAGGTCGGGGACGTTGCGCAGGTCGTCCTCGGCGAGGCCGGCGAGTTCCAGGATTCGCCGGGTGCCGGCGAGGTGGCGTTCCTCGCCGGAGTGGCTGGCCGCGGCCAGCGACAGCAGTTCGCCGTCGAGCGGCAGCCCGGCCCGCAGCATGGCCACGGCCTGGACGGGCTTGAGGGCCGAGCGCGGGTAGAACGCCGCCTCGATGTCGCCGAGCTGGAACTGGACCTGGCCGTCGGCGCCGAGGACGACGACGGAGCCGTAGTGGACGCCCTCGACGACCCCGCCGCGGATGAGGTGGGCGACGGGGGCGTGGAGGGGCTCACGGACGAGGGGTGCCGCCGTGGGAGGACTGCTGTACATCACTGCCTGTTATCGGTGGGTGGGTCGGGGCCGGAACGCGGGTCACGCGTCGGCGCCGGTGGACGTGCGCTTCAGGCGGCCGCGGATGCCGTACCAGCCCGCGACCAGCGCTGCGACGATCAGCGGCAGACAGAGCACGGTGGTGCGTCCGGCGCCGCCGTCGGCGTACATGAGGACCAGGACGGAGGCGAGGAACGCCAGCGTCACGATCTCGGTCCAGGGGGAGCCCGGCAGCCGGTAGGACGGCCGGGTCAGCTCGCCCCTCTGGGTCTTCCGCCAGAAGAGCAGGTGGCAGAGCATGATCATGCCCCAGGTGGCGAGGATGCCGAGCGCCGCGAAGTTCAGGACGATCTCGAAGGCGTCCGCCGGGACGACGAAGTTCAGGCCGACGCCGAGGACACAGATGCCGCTGGTGAGCAGGATGCCGCCGTACGGGACCTGGCTGCGGCTCATCCGGGCGGTGAACCTCGGGGCGGAGCCGTTGACGGCCATGGAGCGCAGGATGCGGCCGGTGGAGTACAGGCCGGAGTTGAGCGACGACATGGCCGCCGTGAGCACGACCAGGTTCATCACGCCGCCGGCCGCCGGGACGCCGATGTGGGACAGCACGGTCACGAAGGGGCTCTCGGCGGCGCTGTACTTGGTCCACGGCAGCAGCATCGACAGCAGGACCACCGAGCCGACGTAGAACAGACCCACGCGCCACATGATCGAGTTGATCGCCTTCGGCATGATCTGCTCGGGGTTCGCGGTCTCGCCGGCGGCGACGCCGACCAGCTCGACGGAGGCGTAGGCGAAGACGACGCCCTGGATGATCAGCAGCATGGGCAGCAGGCCATGGGGGAAGATGCCGCCGTTGTCGGTGATCAGGGACGGGCCGGGGTGGTGGCCGTCGACGGGGTGCTGGGTGACCAGCAGGTAGATGCCGATGCACATGAACACGACCAGCGCGCTGACCTTGACGATGGCGAACCAGAACTCCAGTTCGCCGAAGATCTTCACGGAGATCAGGTTCACCGTCAGGACGACGGCCAGCGCCATCAGGGCGATCAGCCACTGCGGGACGTCGGAGAACATGCCCCAGTAGTGGGTGTACACGGCCACCGCCGTGACATCGGCGATGCCGGTGGTGGCCCAGTTGAGGAAGTACATCCAGCCTGCGGTGTACGCACCCTTCTCGCCCAGGAACTCCCGGGCGTACGACACGAAGGCGCCGGAGCTCGGGCGGTACAGGACGAGCTCGCCGAGCGCGCGCACGACGAGGAAGGCGAAGACGCCGCAGACGGCGTACGCGACGAAGAGAGAGGGTCCGGCGTCGGCGAGCCGGCCGCCCGCGCCGAGGAAGAGGCCGGTGCCGATGGCACCGCCGATGGCGATCATGTTGACGTGCCGGTGCTTCAGCGACTTGCTGTAGCCGGCGTCTCCGGCGTCGACATGGCCGGACGAGGGGCGCGTCTCGTCTTTGAGGTGCTGCTCGCTCACGCCTCGGGTCCGCCTTCCGTGGGGAGGTCCGTGCGCGGAGAGCGCACGATGTCGGTGAGGGTCGTCTCGACGCGGTCCAGGTGGTGGCTCATGGCCTCCACCGCGTCGAGTTCGGAACCGTCGATCAGCGCCTCGACGATCGCCCGGTGCTCGCGGTTGGACTGCTC
This sequence comes from Streptomyces sp. NPDC030798, assembly GCF_055572275.1. Lineage (NCBI taxonomy): Bacteria > Bacillati > Actinomycetota > Actinomycetes > Kitasatosporales > Streptomycetaceae > Streptomyces > Streptomyces sp. NPDC030798. Next base: position 549,334 of record NZ_JBVIDR010000003.1, read on the forward strand.
GCGGCGCCCGCCCAGCTCGTTGAGGAAGGCCGACTGGCGCGCGAGGGCGTCGCGGATCTCCTCGATGACCCGGCGGAAGACCGGGTTCTGGGCGGCCTCGGCCACGGCCAGGTGGAAGAGGGTGTCCATCGCGACCCACGCGGTGGTGTCCGTCTCCCGCTCCATGCGGTCCAGGAGGTGGGCCAGGTGGTCCAGGTTCTCCGGGGTGCGGCGCAGGGCCGCGTACCCGGCGACCGGGATCTCGATGTGGCGGCGCACCTCGAGCAGGTCGCTGGCCGCGTAGTCGCCGAAGGTGGGGTCCTCCACCGCGTTGGCGACGACGAAGGTGCCCTTGCCGGTACGGGAGACCGTCAGGCCCATCGTCTGCAGCGCGCGCAGCGCCTCGCGGAGCACGGGCCGGGACACCTCGAGGGTGCGGCACAGCTCGGCCTCGGAGGGGAGCTTGTCGCCGATGGCGTACTCGCCGCGCTCGATGGCGCCGCGGAGGTGGCCGAGGACCGCTTCCATGGCGCTGACGCGCCGCGGGACCACGCCACCTGTCTGGCTGTCTGACAGGTTCACGGGAGCGATCCTGCGGGGTGCGGGTCGGGGCTGTCAAGGCGTGCGGTAAGGAAACATTCACGGGGTGCGGTGCCTGAATGCAGGCATCCGCACCCCGTGGGTGATCAGGAAGGCGGCGCTCAGCTGCTGAGCGTGCCGGTGGCGAGCAGGCCGAGCAGGGCCACGCCGACGACGATCCGGTAGAGCACGAAGGCGTTGAAGGAGTGCTTGGCGACGAACTTCAGCAGCCAGGCGATGGAGGCGTAGGCGACGACGAAGGACACGATGGTGCCGACGGCCAACGGTGCGGCGCCCACACCCGCGCCGAGGGCGTCCTTCAGCTCGTAGATGCCGGCGCCGGTCAGGGCCGGGATGCCGAGGAAGAAGGACAGGCGGGTGGCGGCGACGCGGTCCAGGTCGAGGATGAGCGCGGTGGACATGGTCGCGCCGGAGCGGGAGAAGCCGGGGAAGAGCAGGGCGAGGATCTGCGAGCAGCCGACCCACATCGCGTCCTTGAACGAGGTGTCGTCCTCACCGCGCTTGTGCCGGCCCATCTGGTCCGCGGCCCACATCACGCCGGAGCCGACGATCAGGGAGCCGGCGACCACCCAGAGCGAGGCGAGCGGACCGTCGATCAGCGGCTTGGCCGCGAGGCCCACCGCGACGATCGGGACGGTGGCGGCGATCACCCACCAGGCGAACTTGTAGTCGTGGTGGTAGCGCTCCTCGCGGTTGGTCAGACCGCGGAACCAGGCGGAGACGATCCGCTTGATGTCCTTGAAGAAGTACACGAGCACGGCGGCGATGGCGCCGACCTGGATGACGGCGGAGAACCCGACGACGGACTTGTCGTCGACGGGGATGTCCATGAGCCCCTCGGCGATCTTGAGGTGGCCGGTGGAGGACACGGGGAGGAACTCGGTCACCCCCTCGACTACCCCGAGGACGACGGCCTGACCGACGGAGATGGCGCTCATGGGATCCAGTTCTGAGGAGTGGTTGGTCGACAGTGCTGTAGACAGTCTTACTATGCCCGGTCGTACGACGGTCGGCTACGCCCAGAGGGCGCCCGCGAGGGACACCCCGGCGAAGGCCGCCGCCAGGCCCGCCGCCACGCTCGCGACGACGTTCACGGCAGCGTAGAGGCCCGCGCCCGCCTCGGTCAGCCGCAGGGTCTCGTAGGAGAACGTCGAGTACGTCGTCAGGGCGCCGCACAGTCCCGTGCCGACCAGGAGCTGGAGCTGCGGACCAGCGGCGCCGGCCGAGACGGCGCCGCTGAGCAGGCCCAGGATCAGGGAGCCGGTGACGTTCACCACGAAGGTGCCCCAGGGGAAGAGCGAGTCGTGGCGGGACTGCACGGCGCGGTCGGTGAGATAGCGCAGGGGTGCGCCGACCATGGCCCCGAGGGCGACCAGCAGCCAGTTCACGATGGATTCTCACCCTTCGGGTCCGTTCGTGCGGGGTCCGCCGCACGGCCGACGTACCTGACGACCTCGCACGGGTCGAGCGTCACCAGGCCCTCGCCGACCAGTTCGTCGAGCTGCGGCAGGAAGGCCCGGACACGCTCCTCGCTGTCCACCACGACCACCGCGACGGGCAGGTCCTCGCTCAGCGACAGCAGCCGGGAGGTGTGGATGCGCGAGGAGGCGCCGAAGCCCTCGATGCCGCGGAAGACGCTGGCTCCGGCGAGCCCGGCGGCGTGCGCACGGTGCACGATCTCGGAGTAGAGGGGTTTGTGGTGCCAGGTGTCGTCCTCGCCGATGTAGACGGTGAGCCGCAGGGCCGGGCCGGTGAGTGAGGTCATCGCTGCCTCCGGAGGAGCACCGGGCGGGCGGCGGCCGAGGCCAGCCACACCGCCGCGAGGGCCGCGAGCAGCGTCGCGGCGAGGTAGGCCAGGGCGGTGCGCGGATGGCCGGCGCCGACCAGGTTGCGGAGGTCGACGGTGTAGGTGGAGAAGGTGGTGAAGCCGCCGAGCACGCCGGTGCCGAAGAACGGCCGGACCAGGCGGTGTGCCGCCCACACCTCCGTGATCAGCACCATGAGGACGCCGATCACGGCGCAGCCGATCACGTTGGTCCAGAAGGTCGCCCAGGGGAAGCCGCCGGGTGGCGTGGGCAGGGCCAGGCCGAGGGCGTAGCGGCACACCGCGCCGAGGGCGCCGCCCGCGGCGACCACCGCGACGACGGGCGCCTGGGTACGCCACTGCGCCCGCCGCGGTGGCGCGGGGCGGGTCCGCAGGCTCTCGGCTTCGGGTGTCATACGCGCGCGTCTCCTGTTCGGCCCGCCCGTACGGGTGATCACGGCCGGGCACCAGGGTACCGCCGGGTCAGCGGGCGGCCGGCCCCGCACAGACCGCGATGCCCGGCTCCCAGAGGCTGCCGAGGACCAGGCGGCCGCCCGTAGCGCAGACGCTGGTCACCATGCGGTAGCCGGAGCGGCGCCGGGTGAGGTGGTGAACGGTCCGGCCCCGGTCGTCGACGGCGAGCACGCCGGTCGTGCCGCCCGGCCGGAACGGGGCGTGCACGGCGGCACGGGCGGCGGCGCGCCGTACGGCGGGCGGGCTGCGGTGCAGCAGCTCCAGCGCGGGGATGCGCGGTGCGGCCAGGGCGACCCAGATCGGGCCGTCCGGGCCCTCGCGCCACAGGTTGTCCGGCATGCCCGGGAGGCCGGTGAAGAGGTCGGACCGCCCGGCGTGCGGGCCGGTGAGGTGATAGCGGGTGAGCCGGCAGGCGCCGGTCTCGGCGATCACCAGGAAGGTGCCGTCGGCGCTGGGCGCGAGGCCGTTGGCGAACTGCAGTCCGTCGAGGAGGACTTCCGGGGTGCCGCCGCCGGGCGGCAGCCGGAGCAGGCGTCCGGTGCCGGTGTGCTCGGCGATGTCGCCGATCCACTGGTGGAGGGGGTAACGGCGGCTGGAGACGGTGAAGTACACGCTGCCGTCGGCCAGGGCGATCACGTTGCTGCAGAACCGCAGCCGCTCCCCCGCCACCGCGTCGGCGAGGACGCGGACGGTGCCGGTGGACGGTTCGACCCGCAGCAGTCCGCGCTCCGCGTCGCACACCAGCAGGGCGCCGTCCGGGAGGAGTTGGAGGCCGAGGGGGCGGCCCCCGGTGTCGGCGAGCGTCTCGACGCGGGCCGTGTCCGGGTCCGTGAGGCCGCGCACGCGCAGGATGCGGCCGTCCGCCGTCCCGGTCAGGACGCCGCCGTCGGCATCGGCCACGACGTCCTCGGGGCCGTGGCCGCCGAGGGCGACGTAGTGGAGCGGGACGAGTGCCGTGGTCATGTACTGCTTCCCTTCGCCGTCGAGCGAGACCTTCGGGGGCTGCGGCCCCTTCAGGGGGACGGTGCCTGATCCCCGGGTCTCTCACCAGCCCTTCTCGAACATCCGGGACACCTCCGCGATGCGGATCTCGTCGCGCCGGTAGTGGGTGCGCCAGCGGATCCGGCGGGTACGCAGGAGGCCGAGGCGGACGAGGAGGTCGAGGTGGGCGGCGGCGGTGCGGCGGGGCACGCCCAGCTTGGCGGCCACGGCCCGCGCGGTGACACCGGTGCCGGCCGGGTCGCCCTGGCGGCGGCCGGCCGGGAAGTTCGCCGCCGGGTCCTTGAGCCAGTCCAGGATGGTCTGCCGTACGCGGCCCGAAGGCGTCCCCATCATCCGTACCGCCTCCGTCCCCGGCCTCCTCGGGCGCCGTTTGCCCGGTTCCCACTGTGGCGCAGCCGACGCCGCCGCGCAGGGGACTCCACTGCCGTTGTCCGGTACCGAACGGCCCGCGTCCGGCCCGGGGCGGCGAAAGCAGGAGGGGCCCGGCCGTCCCCTTGCGGCCGGGCCCCCGTCAGGGGCGGTTCAGCGGTGGCTGAACCACGACATGGAGGAGAGCGCCTTGTCGTCGTAGCCGAACAGGGCCTGGTTCTCCCAGCCGTTGCCGGAGGAGGAGTCGGTCGGGTCCCAGCCGTTGCCGGTGACGGCTTGGACTACAGCAGGGCCGGCGGCGAGGCGGGCGCGGAGCGGCTGCCGGCGCAGGCGCCGGACATGGACGCGGTGTTCGTCGCCTCGGAGCTGATGGCGCAGGGCGTGCTTGCGTGCTCGCGGCGCTGCACCGGGCGGGCCGGCGGGTGCCGCAGGACATCGCGGTCGGCGGCTTCGACGACTCCCCGGCGGCCACGGCCGCGATCCCTCGGCTCACCACGATCCGTCAGCCGTGGGACCGGGTCAGCAACGAGATGGTGCGGGTGCGGCGGTGATCCGCGTGCCGCACGAGCGGTCGACAAGGGGCTCAGTACCCAGCTGACCGGCCCGAGCAGCGGCGCCGAGACCCTCATCGGCTCGGCGACCGCGCTCACCCTGCTGCTGGCCCTGGTCGCCTCCCTCGGCGTGTTCAACACGGCCGTGCTCAACACCCACGACCGCCGCCGGGACCTCGGCATGCTGAAGTCGATCGGCATGACCCCGGGGCAGGTGACGGTGATGACGGTGACGTCGATGGCCGTGCTCGGCGCCGTCGGCTCGGTGCTGGGCGTGCCGCTGGGCATCGCCGCCTACGAGGTGGTGGTCCCGCGGATGGCCGCGGGCATCGACATCACCCTGCCGTCGTACATGACGGACGTCTGGCACGCGCCGAGACTGGCCGGACTCGCGCTGGCCGGTGTGGTGATCGCCGTGCTGGGCGCCCTGGTCCCCGCCCGGCGTGCGGCCCGGCTGACGGTCGCGGAGGTGCTGCACAACGAGTGATCCGGGGGAGCCCGCAACCGGTCAGGATCGAAGAAGCCGGGGCGGGCTCCCCGGGCCTAGCGTGAGAGCACCGACGAGGAACGCGTCGGATCACGCATCGCGAAGGAGTGAGCGCCATGACCGCCGGTCTGCAGACGATCATCTACCCCGTCAAGGACAAGGAGCGCGCCAAGGCCCTGTTCACCGTTCTGCTCGGGGTCGAGCCGTACGTGGACGAGCCCTACTACGTCGGCTTCAAGGCCGAGGGACAGGACGTCGGCCTCGACCCGAACGGGCATGCGCAGGGCATGACCGGGCCGGTGCCGTTCTGGCATGTCACCGATCTCCGGGAGCGGCTGGCGGCGCTGCTGGAGGCGGGTGCCGAGGTGCTGCAGGACGTGCGGGACGTCGGCAACGGCCGGCTCGTCGTGTCGGTGAAGGACCCCGACGGCAACCTGGTGGGTCTGCTCCAGGACCCGTCGGCCTGACACCCGTTCACGACTGCTTGCGCACAGCACTAGTTGCACACTCAACAATTGGCTGGAACGGTGCTACCGTGCGGGTATGGCAGTCAAGACGGCCGACACCCGGCTCGAGGAACGCTGGCGGGGCATTCTCGCGGTGCACGCGCGCACGATGTGCGAGATCGACCGGGCCCTGCATCCGCACGGGCTGGGCGCGAGCGACTTCGAGGTGCTGGACATCCTGGCCTCCGACTCGCCCCGGGAGGGCGACCAGTGCCGGGTGCAGAACCTGGTGGGCCGGGTGCATCTGAGCCAGAGCGCCCTGTCCCGGCTGATCGGCCGGCTGGAGAAGGAGGGCCTGGTCGAGCGCTCGGTGTGCGCGGAGGACCGGCGCGGGGTGTGGGTCGCACTCACCCGCAAGGGACGTGACCTGTACGCCGAGGTGCTGCCGCTGCAGCGGGCGGTCCTGGAGCGCATGCTCGCCGAACGGGCCGGCTAGGAAACCGGCCGGCCTCGCCCGCCCGCGCGCCGCAGCGGACCTGGTGGCGGTTCAGCGGGCCAGCAGCGTGCGCACTCCGTGCGAGGTCAGCGTCAGGCCGTGGTCCGAGCTGCCGTCTATCGCGAGGGACAGGTCGTCGTCCGGCCACTGGGAGGCAAGCGCACCGAGCGGGATCAGACGGTAGCGGGAGACGAACGGCAGCAGGTCGGCCATCGTCCCCTCCGAGGTGAACACGGGGACGACCGGATCGCCCCCGGTCTGTTCCAGGACGGGCAGGGCGACCGTCGAGGCGTCGGCGCCCTCGCCGTCCACGGCGTCGTCCGGCACCGGGACCAGCACCTCGCTGTGGGCGAGGGTGTCCAGGGCGGCCTGGTCCTCGGCGTTCACGGCCAGCGCGTCGAGCGCCTGCTGTGCGGGCGTCGGCAGGTGGTCGTCGTGTGCGGGTGTCTCCATGGCAGATCCCCAGGTAGCTGCGGTCGTACGGCCGCACGGACGGGCGGGGCCCGGACGTGCTCCCGCCTCGCGTACCCGGTGGGGTCTGCCGCATGCATGGGGATTGCGGGGAGAGCCGGGGCCCGTGCGGTGGTCGGCCCGGGTGGGTTCCGTGGCGGTGGGACACCGGGCCGCATCCACCGGTTCCCGGCCGGCGCCGGTCACGGCCGGTCCACGCCGAGCAGGTCGTCGACCGTGGTGACCCGGATCAGGGGCCGGTAGAGGTCCAGGATCTGCAGGGTCCTGACGTGGGAGTCGTCGTCCACGCCCGCGCAGGCGTCCGCCACGACCAGGACCTCTGCGCCGGCGTCGGCGGCGGCCAGGGCGGTGGACAGCACGCAGCAGTCGGTGCTGACCCCGGCCAGCACCAGGCGGCCTTCCGGGCCGACGCGGTCGGCGAGTTCCGGGGTCCACTTGCCGAAGGTGGCGGTGTCCAGCACGTGCGGCGCGCGGCCCGCGAACTCGTCCGTGAGGTCCCAGAGCCCGGCGTCCGGCGGCTTCAGGGCGAAGGGCCACCGGGCGTAGTAGGCCCGCCACGCCCCGGTGGGCTGCCGGGGTGCCACGAAACGGGTGAAGACGACGCGGTCTTCGAAGGCCGGCAGCAGGCGCCGCACCCCGGCGGCCGCGTCGGCGAAGCGCGGGGTGGCCCAGGGGCTCGTGGGGTCGGCGAAGACGCGCTGCAGGTCGATCGCGGCGAGCAGCCCGGGTACGCCGGTCATCAGCGGCGCTTCCCCTCGTCCGGTGCGGAACCCGGCTCCCGGGCCTCCTGAGCGCGCACCCGGCGGCGGCCCAGCAGCAGCGTGCCGAGGAAGGCGAGCGCGAGGGCGGCCAGGACGCCGAGGTTGGCGTACGCCCAGGGGCCGTCCCGGCCGCCCAGGCCGAGCGGTCCCAGCAGGTAGCCCTGCCAGGTCAGCCAGGCGGCGGCCGTGTTGGTGACCAGGCCCCAGCCGACCGCCGTGGCACCGAGGGTGAGCAGGAAGGGCAGCGGGGGCACGTCGCCGTAGCGGCCGTGCGGGCGGAACAGGTCGTCCTCGTCGTAGTCGCGACGGCGCAGCGCGAGGTCGGCGAGCACGATCCCGCACCACGCGGCGATGGGCACGCCGAGGGTGGTGAGGAATCCCATGAACGGGCCGAGGAAGTCGCCGGCGAAGAACACGATGTAGACGGAGCCGGCGATCATCAGCACGCCGTCGACGAGGGCGGCCAGTGGACGCGGCACGCGCAGACCGGCGGAGAGCAGGGCCAGGCCGGAGGAGTAGATGTCGAGGACGGCGCCGCCGACCAGGCCGAGGACGGCGACCACGGCGAACGGCACCAGGAACCAGGTCGGCAGGATCGTGGTCAGCGCCCCGATCGGGTCGGCGGCGACCGCCTTGCTCAGCTGCTCGGAGGAGCCGGCCAGGAGCAGCCCGAAGACCAGCAGGAGCAGCGGGGCCGCGGAGGCGCCGAAGGTGGTCCAGCCGATCACGCCCCGGCTGGAGGAGGCGCGGGGCAGATAGCGGGAGTAGTCGGCGGCGGCGTTGACCCAGCCGAGCCCGAAGCCGGTCATCATGAACACCAGCGCGCCGATGAACTCCTGGGCGGAGCCCGCCGGGACGGCACGGACCGTCGCCCAGTGGACGTGCTCGGCGACCAGGCCGACGTAGACCAGCGTGAGCACGCCCGTGATCACGGTGATGGCGGTCTGCAGGCGCATGATCAGGTCGAAGCCCATGACCCCGCCGACCACGGTCAGCGCGGCCACCACCAGCAGGGCGACCACCTTGGTCTGCGTGCCGCCGCCCCAGCCGAGCCGGCCGAAGACGGTGGCGGTGGCCAGGGTGGCGAGCGCGGTCAGCACCGTCTCCCAGCCGACGGTGAGCATCAGGAGATCACCGAGGGCAGCCGGTTGCCGCGCACGCCGTACGCGGCCCGGCTGAGCACCATCGTCGGCGCCGAGCCCCGCTTGCCGGCGACCGCGATGAAACCGCACAGCAGGAACGAGCCGAGGATGCCGAGCACTCCGGCGGCGAGCGCCTGCCAGAAGGAGATGCCGAAGCCGAGGGCGAAGGCGCCGTAGCTGAGGCCCAGGACGGAGACGTTGGCGCCGAACCAGGGCCAGAACAAGGTGCGCGGGGTACCCTTGCGCTCCGCGCCCCCGATGACGTCGAGGCCCTGGGTCTCCAGCTGGATCGGGCGGGCACCGGGGCTGCTCGCGCGGGGGTCCTGCGGATGCGCCATCGTCGGTCTGCCCCCTGTCCAGACGTCTGTGATCGGGGCGAGGCTAGGCAGGGTGCCCGCAGGCGTCAAGACCGGGGATCACCGGCTCTCGCCGGACTCGCCGCCGTCGCCGGTGTCGCCGGTGTCGCCGGTGTCTTCGCCCTCGGCCTGTGAGGGAGTGGTCCGCGGGACGTCCGGTTCCGTGTCGCCCGGCTCCCGCTCGCCCTCGGCCTGGGACGGGGTCTGCTCGCTCATCCGGTGCCTCCGCGTCGGTCTCATGCCTGTGTCCGATGTGCCGAAGCCTCCGAGTACCCCTGCACGGAACGCCCCACAACTGAACAAATGAGGTGAATCCGCCTCCCCGGGCCGGGTACCTGAGCAGTCCGGCGCAGCATGCGGCGCCGGTGCACCAAGGATCCTTCTCACCGCCTGGAGGAACCATGGCGGATGTCAGCCCCACGGACCTGCAGAAAGCCCTGTCCGGTGCGGAGTACCCGGCGAGCTCGGACCAGCTCCGCAAGGTCGCCGAGGACAACCATGCGTCCAAGGAGATCACCGACCGGATCTCGCACCTCGGGAAGAAGGAGTTCCAGAATCCCGCCGAAGTGAGCAAGGCCGTCTTCCGGAACGAGTGACCATCCGGCGGGGGGGGGGGGGGGGGGGGGGGGGGGGGGGGGGGGGGGGGGGGGGGGGGGGGGGGGGGGGGGGGGGGGGGGGGGGGGGGGGGGGGGGGGG